>DASRFB010000001.1:0-4511 GCA_035651815.1 Burkholderiales bacterium
CTCCCCGTCGCCGTCTGCAGCGCCTCGCACAGGTAGTCGTTCGCGAGCAGGTGGTGCACCCACGCGGTGCGCTCGTCGAAGTACTGCAGGCCCTTCACGCCGCGGATCGTGCCGCCGGGCGCCGGCGCCTGCGCGAGGTAGAGGCCGAAGTACTCGCGCATCACGAAGGGCTTCTTCAGCAGGCGGTGCACCTCGCCCTTGTAGTAGAGCGCGCTGCCGTTGCGGGGATCGTCGGCGAGCAGGAACTCGTAGATCGCGCGCACCGCGGCGAAGTCCTGCTCGTCGAAGCCCGACTGCTTGCGGTCGGTGACGGCGTGCAGCTCGGGATTGAGCATGCCCATCGCGCGGCGCACGATCGCCTCGCGCAGCTCGGGCGAGGCGGCGGTGAAGTAGGCGCGGAACCCGGGGTCGCGCAGCAGCGACGGCGTGACGAAGGCGACCAGCATCTCCTCGGAGCGCTTCAGCCGGTCGACCGTCGCGCGCAGCTCCTCGCGCTGCGCGAGCGCCGCGGTCGACTGCCACACCATGGCCGCGCCGACGAAGACGAGCGCGAGGCCGTGGTGCGTCGTCGTGATCTTGCCGAAGCCGCCGAGGTCGATCTCGGCCTTGTAGCCGCGCACCCGGCGCGCGAGCATCCCGGCGCCGAAGAGCGCGAGCAGCGCGCCGAGGACGGCGCCCGAATACAGCAGCGGCTCCATCAGGCCGGCTCCGGGCCCTTCGCGGTGAACGCGGTGCTCATGTTCTTCTCCTCCGGCGAGTCATCGCGATATTACGCCTGCCCGGCGCGGGTTTGAACCCTCGCCAGCGGTCCTCGGGCCTTCCGCGCCGCGCCCCGCCGCGCCCCGCCACGCCCATAGCCGCGCGAGGATTGTGCGCGCCCGTGCGGCGCCCGCCTAGCTGTAATAAATGCCAGCCTGTGGCAAACTCGTTTCCCGCTGTCTTCCCCGGGTATCGGCTCCGACCTCCATGGCCTCGGTCTCGCTCCGCGGAGTTCGCAAGGCGTTCGGCGCGACCGAGGTCGTCCACGGCGTCGACGTCGCGATCGAGGACGGCGAGTTCTGCGTGCTGGTCGGGCCCTCGGGCTGCGGCAAGTCGACGCTGCTGCGCATGATCGCGGGGCTCGAGGAGATCTCGGGCGGCGAGATCGCGATCGGCGGGCGCGTCGTCAACCAGGTCGCGCCCAAGGAGCGCGACGTCGCGATGGTGTTCCAGAACTACGCGCTCTATCCGCACATGACCGTGTACGAGAACATGGCGTTCAGCCTGAAGCTCGCGGGGCGGCCGAAGGAGGAGCTGCGCAAGCGCGTGGAGGACACCGCGCAGATCCTCGGACTGACCGAGTACCTCGCGCGCTACCCGCGCCAGCTCTCGGGCGGCCAGCGCCAGCGCGTCGCCATGGGGCGCGCGATCGTGCGCGATCCCCGGGTGTTCCTGTTCGACGAGCCGCTGTCCAACCTCGACGCGAAGCTGCGCGTCGCGATGCGCACCGAGATCAAGTCGCTGCACCAGCGGCTGAAGACGACGTCGGTCTACGTCACCCACGACCAGATCGAGGCGATGACCATGGCCGACAAGATCGTCGTCATGAACGCGGGGCGCGTCGAGCAGATCGGCTCGCCGCTCGAGCTCTACGACGATCCGAGTAATTTGTTCGTCGCCGGCTTCATCGGCTCGCCGGCGATGAACTTCATGCCCGAGCGGCGCAACGGCCGCGACGTGCTCGTCGGCGTGCGCCCCGAGCACCTCGACGTCGCGGCCGACGGCTTGCGCGCGGAAGTCGTCGTGGTCGAGCCGACCGGCGCCGACACGCAGATCTTCTGCACCGTCGACGGCACCGAGGTCACCGCCGTCGTGCGCGAGCGCCACGCCTTCCATCCGGGCGAGGTCGTGCACCTGCGGCCCCGGCAGACTTTTGTTTTCGATCGGGCGAGCGGCCAGAGGCTCGCATGACTGTCGTCCTGAGCGCAGCGAAGGACCTGCTTTTTGCTGTTCGGCAAAAACGAAAAGCAGATTCTTCGTCGCTGCGCTCCTCGGAATGACATCGTTCAACTGGAGGAGACCATGACGATGAAACGCAGGGATTTCCTGAAGATGACCGCCGGAGTCGCCGCGGGCGCGGCCGCGGGTATGACTGCGGGCGGCGACGCGCTCGCGCAGAAGGGCGGCGCCACGCTCAGCCTCAAGCCCGAGAAAGGCGCGCGCCTTCGCGTGCTGCGCTGGAAGCGCTTCGTCGCGGGCGACGAGGAGCAGTACATGAAGAACGTCGCCGCGTTCACGAAGAAGACCGGGATCGAGGTGCGCGTCGACAGCGAGAGCTGGGAGGACGTGCGGCCGAAGGCGGCGGTCGCGGCCAACGTCGGCTCCGGGCCCGACATCATCCTCTCGACCTTCGACGACGCCAACCTCTATCCCGAGAAGCTGCTCGACGTGACCGACGTCTGCAACTACCTCGGCGCGAAGTACGGCGGCTGGTACGACGTGTGCCGCGCCTACCTCCAGCCCGACGGCCGGCGCTGGATCGGCGTGCCGCTCGGCTGCGCCGGCAACGCCTTCGTCTACCGCATCAGCCAGATGAAGGAGGCGGGCTTCGACTCCTTCCCGCGCGACCTTCCCGGGTTCCTGAAGCTCGCCAGGGCGCTCAAGGCGAAGAACCATCCGCTCGGCTTCGCGCTCGGCAACGCCACCGGCGACGGCAACACCTGGACGCACTGGCTGGTCTGGGCGCACGGCGGCAAGATGGTCGACGACAAGAACAACGTCGTCATCAACAGCCCGCAGACGATCCAGGCGCTCGAGTACGCGAAAGAGCTCTACCAGACCTTCGTGCCGGGGACGCTCTCCTGGCTCGACGCGAACAACAACAAGGCGTTCCTCGACGACCAGATCAGCGTCACCGAGAACGGCATCTCGATCTACTACGCCGCGAAGAACTCGCAGGACCCGAAGATCAAGGCGATGGCGGCCGACATCGGCCACGCCAACCTGCCGGTCGGACCGGGGGGCAAGCCCACCGAGCTGCATCTCTTCTTCAACCAGATGATCTTCAAGTACACGAAGTACCCGCAGGCGGCGAAGGCGTTCATCGCCTTCATGATGGAGAAGGAGCAGTACGCGCCCTGGCAGGAGGCGTCGATCGGCTACGTCACGCACCCGCTCAAGGCGTACGAGTCGAACCCGATCTGGACCGTCGACCCGAAGCACACGCCGTACCGCGACTGCATGAAGATCATGCTGCCGAACGGCTACTCCGGGAAGCTCGGCTACTCCAGCGCGCAGTGCATGGCCGACTTCATCATCGTCAACATGGTGGCCGAGGCCGCGAGCGGGTCGCGCAGCCCGAAGGACGCGGCGGCGCGCGCCGAGCAGCGGGCGGTGCGGTACTACAAGGTCTAGGTCGTCATCCTGAGCGCAGCGAAGGATCTGCTTTTCACCGTAGTAAAAAAGCAAAAGCAGATTCTTCGTCGCTGCGCTCCTCAGAATGACATGCTGACATGAGGGATCTCCTCGACTCGAAGAACGCCCTCGGGTGGCTGTTCATGCTGCCCGCGGGCGCGCTGCTCGTCGTCTTTCTCACCTATCCCCTCGGGCTCGGGACCTGGCTCGGCTTCACCGACGCGCGGATCGGGCGCCCGGGCGCGTGGGTGGGGATCGAGAATTTCCGCGACCTCTTCGGCGACACCGTGGCGCAGCTCTCGCTGTTCAACACGGTCTTCTACACGGGTGTCGCGAGCGTGATCAAGTTCGCGCTCGGCCTGTGGCTCGCGCTCCTCCTCAACCGCCACCTGCCGTTCAAGGCGTTCATCCGCGCCGTCGTGCTGCTGCCCTTCATCGTGCCGACCGCGCTCTCGGCGATCGCGTTCTGGTGGATGTACGACGCGCAGTTCTCGGTGATCTCGTGGGCGCTGACGCGGCTCGGCGTGATCCACGGCTACATCGATTTCCTCGGCGACCCCTGGCTCGCGCGCCTGTCGACCATCGCGGCCAACATCTGGCGCGGCGTCCCCTTCGTCGCCATCTGCCTGCTCGCCGGGCTGCAGACCATCCCGCAATCGCTCTACGAGGCGGCGGCGATCGACGGCGCCACGCCGTGGCAGAAGTTCCGGCACGTGACGCTGCCGCTGCTGACCCCCATCATCGCCGTGGTGATGACGTTCTCGGTGCTCTTCACCTTCACCGACTTCCAGCTGATCTACGTGCTCACGCGCGGCGGCCCGCTCAACGCCACGCACCTGATGGCGACGCTCTCGTTCCAGCGCGCGATCCCCGGCGGCAACCTCGGCGAGGGCGCGGCGCTCGCGACCGCGATGATCCCGTTCCTGCTCGCGGCCATCCTGTTCTCGTACTTCGGGCTGCAGCGGCGCGCGTGGCAGCAGGGCGGACGGTGAGTTCGATTCTCATCCTGAGGCCTTCGCTGCGCTCGAGGGTAAACTCCGCGAAGGATCTCCTTTTCGTTTTTTTTCGAAAAGCAGATTCTTCGTCGCTGCGCTCCTCAGAATGACAACCGAGACGGA
>DASRFB010000002.1:0-16133 GCA_035651815.1 Burkholderiales bacterium
ACGATCCGCAGCCGTCGCAGAAGATGTTCGACAGCCGGGTCTGGGACCGGCTGCGCCGGCTCGATCCGTCGCGGCCGGTCTTCGTCGAGGCCGAGAGCAGGAAGATCGGGCAGCTGCAGCTGCCCGAGGTCCTGCTCGAGCGCATGCGCGCCTCGGCGTGCGTCCGGCTCGAGGTGCCGGTCGAGGCGCGCGTGCGCTTCCTGATCGAGCAGTACGGGCATTTCCTCGACGAGCCCGCGCACCTGAAGGCGAAGCTCGCCTGCCTGCGCAATCTCTACGGCAGCGAGGTCGTCGGGCGCTGGACGGCGCAGGTCGACGCGGGCGAATGGCGCGCCCTGGTCACCGATCTGCTCGTCCATCACTACGACCCGGCCTACCGGCGCTCGACGCTCAGGAACTATTCGGGCTCGGCGGATCCGCCGCTGCTGCGGCTGCCCGAGCTTTCCGCCCGGAGCTTCGGCGAAGCTGCGGACGGGCTGCTCGCGAACCGGTAGACTGCCGTCATGAAATCGCTCGCCCGCCTCGTCCTCGCCCTCGTCGCTGCCGCGCTGCTCTCCGGGGCCGCCGGCGCGCAGACGTTCAAATGCGTCGACGCGGCCGGCAAGGTCACCTACACCAACGGCAAGTGCAGCGATCTCGGCTTGAAGAACGCCGGCGAGGTCCCCGACCACCTGAACATGAACCCGGCTTTCCGCCCGTCCCCGTCGGCGCCGCCGCAGCCGCAGGCTCCCTCGGTCCCGGCTCCGGCTCGGTCGGCCCCGGCGGCCGCTCCGCCCCAGGGCCCCGCCGCGCCCGGCGAAGGCGACGCCACCGACGCAAACCGCCGCTGCTTCACCGTGAAGACCCCGACCGGAAACGTCACCCGGTGCAACGAGCGGCCGGATCAGTGACCGCCTAGCTCCCGCCCAGCGCTTTCAGGTGCGTGACGACGCTGCGGCCGAGCGCCGACAGCGCGTATCCGCCCTCCAGCACCGAGACGATCCTGCCGCCCGCGTGCCGCTCGGCGACCTCGCGGATCCTGCGCGTGACCCAGTCGTAGTCGGCCTCGGTGAAGCGCAGCATCGCCATGTCGTCCTCGACGTGCGCGTCGAAGCCGGCCGAGATGAAGATCATCTGGGGCCGGTGCGCTTCCAGCGCGGGCATCCAGACCTGCTCGACCGCCTCGCGCAGCTGCTCGCCGCCCGAGCCCGCGGCGAGCGGGACGTTCGCCATGTTGGGGGCGGGATCGTCGGTCCCGCTGTACGGGTAGAACGGGTGCTGGAAGATGCTCGCCATGACGACGCGCTCGTCGCCGCCGAAGATGTCCTCGGTGCCGTTGCCGTGGTGCACGTCGAAGTCGATCACCGCGACGCGCTCCAGGCCGTGGTGCTCGAGCGCGTGCCGCACGGCGACCGCGACGTTGTTGAAGATGCAGAAGCCCATGGCGCGCGCGCGCGTCGCGTGGTGACCGGGCGGGCGCACGGCGCAGAACGCTGCCGACGCGCGGCCGCCGACGACCAGGTCGGTCGCGTGCACCGCGGCGCCCGCCGCGTGCAGCGCCGCCGACAGGGTGTACGGACACATCGCCGTGTCCGGGTCGAGGTGCACGATGCCGCGCTCGGGAGACGCCTCGCGGATGGCCTCGATGTATTCGAGCGGATGCACCCGGGCGAGCTCGCTGACCTTGGCCTCGGGGGCTTCGTGGCGCTGGAGCGTGGCGCCGACGCCGGAGGCGATGAGATGGTCCTCGATGGCGGAGAGCCGCGCCGGGCACTCCGGATGATACCTGCCCATGTCGTGCTTCATGCAATCGGCATGGGTTATATACGCTGTTGCCACGGTGAACGACCCAATGTGCCTTTGTTCCGCGTCCCATGATATCGGCTTTCCAGTAAACTCGGGGATTCTCCGGTCCACTCGCGAATGACACTTGCGTCGGTACAGCGCGTCGTTCAGCAGGCGAGCCAGATCATCCTCGGCAAAGAGGGTCAGATCCGGCTCGCGCTCGCCTGCCTGCTCGCGCGCGGGCACCTGCTGATCGAGGATCTCCCCGGCGTCGGCAAGACGACGCTCGCGCATGTGCTGGCGAAGCTGCTGGGCCTCAACTTCCACCGCATCCAGTTCACGAGCGACATGCTGCCGGCCGACATCATCGGCGTGTCGATCTACGACCGCGACAGCGCGACCTTCAAGTTCCATCCGGGTCCGGTGTTCGCGCAGCTCATCCTCGCCGACGAGGTCAACCGCGCGACGCCGAAGACGCAGTCGGCGCTGCTCGAGGCGATGGAGGAGCACCAGGTGACGGCCGAAGGCGAGACGCGCCGCCTGCCCGAGCCCTTCTTCGTGATCGCCACGCAGAACCCGTCGCACCAGGTGGGAACCTTCCCGCTGCCCGAATCGCAGCTCGACCGATTCCTCATGCGCATCGAGCTCGGCTATCCCGACCGCGACGCCGAGCGCGCGCTGCTGCAGGGCGCGGACCGCCGCGACATGATCGGCGGCGTCGGCCCGTGCCTCTCGCCGACCGAGCTCGCCGATCTCCAGGCGCGCGTCAAGGAAGTGCACGTCGCGGCGCCGCTGCTCGACTACATCCAGTCGCTGGTCGAGCACACGCGGCGGGCGCCCGAGTACTCGACCGGCCTTTCGCCGCGCGCCTCGCTCGCGCTGCTGCACTCCTCGCGCGCGTGGGCGCTGCTCGACGGCCGCGACAAGGTGATCCCGGAGGACGTGCAGGCGGTGCTGCCCGGCGTCGCCGGGCACCGCCTGCGGCCGGTTCACGACGGCATGCGCGTGACCAGCGTCGACAAGGCGAACGGCCTGATCGCCGCCGTTCCCATTCCCTGACCCGGTCCATGCTCGATCGCGTCCTGCAGTACTCGCAGCTCTACAACTTCTACAGCTGGGTGTTCAAGCGCCACGCGCCCGAGCGCGGCGTGGTGTTCCTCGGGCAGCGCCGCGTCTACGTCCTGCCGACGCGCCACGGGCTCACGTTCTCGCTCGCCGTGCTGCTCATGCTGCTCGGCTCGATCAATTACGTCCTGAGCCTCGGCTTCGTGCTCACCTTCCTGCTCGCGGGGCTGGGCCTGGTGTCGATCCTGCACACCTTCCGCAACCTCGCGCACCTCTACGTCGGCCCCGGGCGCGTCGACGACGTGTTCGCCGGCGAGCTCGCCGGCTTCGGTATCACGCTCGAGAGCCGCGCCGACTTCGAGCGCTTCGCGATCGACCTCGCCGCGGGCGGGCCGTCCGTCACGTGCGACGTGCCCGCGCGCCGCACGGTGTACGTCTCGGTCCCGGTGCGCGCGGCGAAGCGCGGCTGGCTGCAGCTTCCGCGCGTCACGATCGAGACCCGCTATCCGCTCGGCCTGACGCGCGCGTGGGCGTACGTCCAGCCCGACATCAGGGCGCTCGTCTACCCGGCTCCGGACAACGCGCTCCTGCCGCCGATCGCCGCGGTGCCGGACGCGGGAGAGGCGCTGTCGCTCGGCGCCGGCATGGACGATTTCGCCGGGCTGCGGCCGTACCAGGCGGGCGACTCGCCGCGCCACATCGCGTGGAAGGCCGTGGCGCGCGGCGGCCCGGTGCTCACGAAGACGTTCAGCGGACGCGCCTCGTCCGAGCTCTGGTTCGACTGGGCCGCGCTGCCCGATGCGATGGGCATCGAGGCGCGCCTCTCCCGGCTGACGCGCTGGGTGCTGCTCGCCCACCAGGAAGGCGCGCGCTTCGGCCTGAGGCTGCCGGGCGTCGAGATCGGTCCCGCGCAGGGCGAGGCGCACAGGGCGTCGTGCCTGCGCGAGCTCGCGCTGTTCGAGCCTAAATGATCGCCGCCCTGCGCCTCCCGGCGAAGCCCGGCCCGCTGCCGTTTCCGCTCCTGCTGTGGCTCGCGGCCGGGCTCGCGATGATCGCGGCCCCGCACACGCTGCGCCTGCCCGCCTGGGTGAACGGCAGCGTCGCGGTCGTGCTCTTCTGGCGCGTCTATCTCGGCTGGCGGCAGGCCGAGCTGCCCAGGCGCTGGCTGCTGCTCACGCTCGCGCTCGGGCAGCTGGTCGCGGTGTACTTCACCTTCCGCACCATCTTCGGGCGCGATGCCGGCGTGACGCTGCTCGTGCTGCTGCTCGCGCTCAAGCTCATGGAGACGCGCGCCCACCGCGACGTCTTCGTCGTGATCTTCCTCGGCTACTTCGTCGCGCTCACGAACTTCTTCTATTCGCAGGGCATCCCCACCGGCCTGTATACGATGCTCACGGTGGTCGTGATCACCGCCGCGCTGGTGGGATTCAACGCCCGCGCGCGGCCCATGATCGACAATCTCGGCACGGCGGGCGCGATGCTGATCCAGGCGGCGCCCGTGATGCTGCTGCTGTTCCTGCTGTTCCCGCGCGTGCAGGGTCCGCTCTGGGGCATGCCCCAGGACGCGTTCGGCGGCACGACCGGCCTCTCCGACACGATGGCGCCGGGCTCGATCAGCCAGCTCTCGCTCTCCGACGCGATCGCGTTCCGCGCCAAGTTCCACGACCTGCGCCCGTCGAACAACCAGCTGTACTGGCGCGGGCCCGTGCTGACCACCTTCGACGGACGCACCTGGCACGCGGCCGAGCCGCGGCTGCGCTACGAGGTGCGGTTCCAGGCCGAAGGGCGGCCCATCGAGTACGAGATCACGCTCGAGCCGCACAACCGGCATTGGCTCTACGCGCTCGACATGCCGGCGGCGCGGCCGCCGTCCGCGCGCATCACGCCGGAATACCAGGTGCTGTCGCTCTCGCCGGTCCGCACGCGGACCCGCTACGAGATGATCTCGTACCCGAGCTACGTCGTGGATTCGGGCGCGACCCGGGACGAGCTGCGCGAGGACCTGGAGCTCCCGGCCGGGTTCAATCCGCGCGCGCAGCGCCTGGCGCGCGAATGGCGCAGGGCCGCCGCGGACGACGCGGAGGTCGTGCGCCTCGCCCTGCAGTACTTCCGCTCGAACGGCTTCCTCTACAGCCTCGAGCCGCCGCTGCTCGGCCGCGACAGCGTCGACGAGTTCCTGTTCGACACCCGCGAGGGATTCTGCGAGCACTATTCGTCGAGCTTCGTCTTCCTCATGCGCGCCGCCGGGGTGCCGGCGCGCGTGGTCACCGGCTTCCAGGGCGGCGCCATCAACCCGGTGGACGATTACCTCGCCGTGCGCGATTCCGACGCTCACGCGTGGGCCGAGGTCTGGCTCGGCGCGTCGCGCGGCTGGGTGCGCGTCGATCCCACCGCGGCCGTCGCGCCGTCCCGCGTCGAGCGCGGCATCGCGGCCGCGGTGCCGCAGGGAAGCGCCTTGCCGCTCATGATCCGCGAGAACTTCGCCTGGCTGCGCTCGCTCAGGAACAGCTGGGAGGCGCTCGCGAACCAGTGGAACCAGTGGGTGCTCGGCTACAATCCGGATCGGCAGCGCGAGATGCTGTCGTGGCTCGGGATGGAGCATCCGAGCTGGCAGAGCATGGCCATGTTGCTGTTCTGGAGCATCGCAGGCGTGATCCTCGCCACCGGGCTTTGGCTGGTCTTCCGCATGCGCCGCGAGAGCGCGGTGCAGCGCGCCTGGCTGCGCTTCTGCGCGAAGCTCGGCCGCGTCGGCGTCGAGCGCGCCGCGCACGAAGGGCCGGTCGACTACGCGGCGCGCGCGGCGGAGCGGCTGCCCCGGCGCGCCGACGCGATACGCGCCATCGCCCGGCTCTACGTCGATCTGCGCTACGGCCCGCGCGCCGACGTCGAGCGCCTGCTCGAGCTGCGCAGCCTGGTGCGCGGGTTCAGGGCGTGAGCCGCTCGCGCCGCTTCGTCCTCGCCGCCGCGCTCGCCCTCGCCGCGGCGCAGGCGCCCGCGCGCGCGGCCGAGTCGTACGCCAAGCGCGAGGACGTGCGGCAGTTCATCTCGGTCATGGCGCAGAAGCACGGCTTCTCGAAGAAGCACCTCGAGTCGGTTTTCGGCCGCGTGCAGGCGCAGCCCGCGGTGCTGAAGTCCATGACCCTCGCGCCGGAATCGAGCCGCGCCTGGCAGAGCTACCGCGCGATCTTCGTCAACCCGCAGCGCATCGAGGCGGGCGTTCAGTTCTGGACCCGGCACGCCGCGGCGCTCGAGCGCGCGAGCGCGGAGTTCGGAGTGCCCGAGGAGGTCATCCTCGGCATCATCGGCGTCGAGACCACGTACGGCCGCAACATGGGCAGCTACCGCGTCATCGACACGCTCACGACGCTCGCCTTCGATTCGCCGAACCGCGGCGAGTTCTTCCGCTCGCAGCTCGAGAGCTACCTGCTGTTCACGCGCGAGAACCGGACCGACGTGTTCCGCATGAAGGGCTCGTACGCGGGCGCGATCGGCATCCCGCAGTTCATGCCGGGAAGCTATCGGCAGTTCGCCGTCGATTACGACGGCGACGGCCGCAAGGATCTCGCCGACAGCCCCGCGGACGCGATCGGCAGCGTCGCCAACTTCCTGCGCGAGCACGGCTGGCGGCGCGGCGAGCCGGCGGCCGTCCCCGCGACGGTGTCCTCGCCCGCGGCGCAGCTGCTCGCCGACTCGGGCGTCAAGCCGCTGTACCGCGCCGCGGACCTGCCTTCCTTCGGCGTGAAGCCGGCGAGCGACCTCGGCGACGACGCGCTGTGCTCGCTGATCGAGCTCGAGTCGCCGTCGCAGCAGTCCGAGTACTGGGTCGGGCTGCACAATTTCTGGGTCCTGACGCGCTACAACCGCGCGGTGTTCTACGGCGTCGCCGTGCTCGAGCTCGGCCGCGCGGTGCGCGAGGCGAAGGACGCCCGGACCGCGGCGGCCGAGGCGAAGCCGGCGGACAAGCCGTGAGCGGCCCTTCGACGTCGCTCAGGACAGGCCCTTCGACGGCGCTCGGGACGGGCGGGCGCTCGTACCGCTATTACGACTTCGTGATGGCGGCCTTCGTGACGGTGCTGCTGTGCTCCAATTTCATCGGCGCGGCCAAGCAGGCCGTGGTCACGCTGCCCGGGCTGGGAGAGATCTCCTTCGGCGCGGGCGTTCTGTTCTTCCCGATCTCGTACATCTTCGGCGACATCCTCACCGAGGTCTACGGCTACGGCCGCGACCGGCGCGTCGTGTGGGCGGGGTTCGCCGCGCTGGTGTTCGCCTCGGTCATGGCGTGGGCGGTCGTCAGCCTGCCGCCCGCGAGGACCGATTTCATGTCGAGCTACCAGGCGCACCTCGAGGCGGTGTTCGGCAACGCCTGGCGCATCGCGGCCGGGTCGATGATCGCCTTCTGGTCGGGGAGCTTCGCCAACAGCTACGTGCTCGCGAAGATGAAGATCCGGACCCGCGGGCGATGGCTGTGGACGCGCACCATCGGCTCGACCCTGGTCGGCGAGGCGGTCGACTCCGCCCTTTTCTACGTCATCGCCTTCGCCGGGATCTGGGCGACGGGCGACATCGTCAAGATTGCGGCAACGCAATACGTCCTGAAGTCCGGGTGGGAGGCGGTGATGACGCCCGTGACCTACCGCGTCGTCGGGTTCCTGAAGCGCACCGAGCGCGAGGACTACTACGACCGCGATACGGACTTCAATCCGTTCACGCTGCGAACCTAGGCGCCGTGAATTAATGCACGTCGACCGCCAATCAACCCAACGGGCCCGGTTTCTGGCTGTTTACCGATCGGCGTAGAATGCCCGACAAACGATAAGCGGAGGGTTGCCCCATGCAGCGGCGAGGCAACGAATACGACGTATCCTGCAAGGTCAACACCACCGATTCCGCCGTGGTCAACGGCGAGGTCGACCGGATCTTCCGCGAGCTCTATCCCGAGCAATCGACGCGCCAGATCGACCAGGCGTTCCAGGACATCGGTCAGCTCTACCACGGCGCGTATCCCGGCTTCCACGCCTGCGACACCCCGTACCACGACATCCAGCACGTCATGGACGTGACGCTCGCCATGGCGCGGCTCATCGACGGCTACGAGCGCGGCCGCATCGGCGCCGAGCCGGTCGACGCGTCCATGTTCCGGCTCGGCGTGATCGTCGCGCTGTTCCACGACTGCGGCTACGTGCGCGCGCTCGACGACACGGTGCACAAGAACGGCGGCGAGCTGACGCTGACGCACGTCTCGCGCGGCGCGCAGCTCCTGCGCCAGTACCTGCCGACGATCGGGATGGGCGAGGTCGCGGACATCGCCGCGTCGCTCATCCACTTCACCGGCTACGAGATGCCGATCTCGCACATCAAGGTGCCGAACCTGGGCTACAAGCTCCTCGGCAGCCTGCTCGGCTCGGCCGACATCGTGGCGCAGATGTCCGACCGGTGCTATCTCGAGAAGTGCCGCGACCGCCTGTATCCGGAGTTCGTGCACGCCGGCATCGCGCGGCGGAGCCTGCCCGACGGCAAGGAAGAGGTGGTCTACGCCTCGGGCGCCGATCTGGTGCTGAAGACGCCGCGCTTCTACCAGGGCGCGGCGCGCCGGCTCGAGTCCGATCTCGGGGGCACGCACACCTACGCCGAGCGCCATTTCGGCGGGCAGCACCTGTACCTCGAGGAAGTCGAGAAGAACATCCACTTCGCCGAGGACCTCGCCGACCGCGGCGACGCGGAAGCCCTCAAGCGCAACCCGCCCGTGACGCTGCCGGCGCACGGCTCGCGCTAGAGCAGCATCTCCTTCGACAGGCCGCGGCCGCGCAGCACGCGCCGCAGCGCCGCGAGCGCTTCAAGCTGGATCTGGCGCACCCGCTCGCGCGTCACCCCGAGCAGGACCGCCAGCTGCTCCAGCGTGCACACCTCCTGCCCGCTCAGCCCGAAGCGCCGCTCGATCACCGTGCGCTGCTTGTCGTTCAGCTGCGAGAGCCACGTGCGCACCAGCGACTCGATCTCGCTCGCGTGCAGGGCGAGCTCGGCGGGCATCGACTGCTCGTCGGCGATGGCGTCGCCGATCGAGAGCAGCGGATCGATGTCGAGCGGCGCATCGAGCGAGGCCGTGTGCTCGCTGTGCGCGAGAACGTCGCGCACCTCGCCCGCGTCCTTGCCGAGAAGGTGCGCCACGTCGTCGACCGACGGCTCGCGCTCCGAGTGCGCGCTCAGGTGCCGCCGCGCGCGCAGCACCGTGTTCAGCTCGCGGATGACGTGCACCGGCAGCCGTATGGTGCGCGCCTGGTTCATGATCGCGCGCTCGATGTTCTGCCGGATCCACCACGTGGCGTAGGTCGAGAAGCGGAACCCGCGCTCGGGGTCGAACTTGTCGAGCGCGTGCATGAGCCCGAGGTTCCCCTCCTCGATCAGGTCGAGCAGCGGCATGCCGCGGTTCAGGTACTGCTTGGCG
This sequence comes from Burkholderiales bacterium, assembly GCA_035651815.1. GTDB lineage: Bacteria > Pseudomonadota > Gammaproteobacteria > Burkholderiales > SG8-39 > VBDM01. Next base: position 9,272 of record DASRFB010000002.1, read on the forward strand.
ACGTTCACCACGAGCCGCAGGTTGTGCTCGATCATCTTCTGCCGGGCGCCGAAGTCGCCGGCCGCGGCGAGCCGGGCGTGATGCAGCTCCTCGACCGGCGTGAACAGGCGGTTCAGGCCGATGTGGTGGAGGTAGATCTGGGTCGCGTCGCTGAGCGGCTGCACCTCGAGCGCCGCTTCGTCGCCGGCGTCGGCGGTTTCGTTGCGCTGCTGTCCGTCCTCCTCGGCATCGCTCGAGCCGGGCGAGGACCCCTGGATCACGGCCGCTCCGGCAGGAGCTTCGCGGGATCGATCGGCTTGCCCAGGCGGCGGATCTCGAAGTGGAGCTTCGCCTGGGTCGAGTCGGTCTTGCCGATCTCGGCGATCTTCTGGCCGCGCACGACGCTCTGCCCCTCCTTCACCAGGAGATTGCTGTTGTGCGCGTACGCGGAGAGATACGTGTTGTTGTGCTTGATGATGATGAGCTTGCCGTATCCGCGCAGCCCCTGCCCGCTGTAGACCACGCGCCCGCCCGCCGAGGCGAACACCGGGTCGCCCACCTTGCCCGCGATGTCGACGCCCTTGTTGCTCGCATCGGAGAAGCCGGCGAGCACTTTTCCCGTCGCCGGCCAGACCCAGTCGACCCGGTCGGCGCCGTCGTCGGATCCCTGCGACGCCTGCGGCGCCGGCGCGGGCGCCGGAACCGGCGCCGGCTTCGCGAGCTCGGGCCTGGACGCGCCCGGCGCGGTCGCGAGCGCGGGCGCCTGCGCCTGCGCGGCGGCGGCGTCGGCGCGCGCGAGGAGAGCGACGTTGTCCTCGGACCACGGCAGCTTCTGCGCCTTGGGCGCGGTGACGAGGGGCGGCTGTCCCGGAGCGCGCGCGGCCGGCGCGGGCGAAGGCGCCGGCGCGGGCAATGGCGTCGCGGAGGGCGGCACGTCGGCGCCGAGCGGGCGCGACTCGATCGCGCCGGCGCCGCTCGCCGGCTGAACCTGGACGACCGTCTCGGGCGCCCGCAGGCGCAGCTCCTGCCCCGCCTGGATGACGTGCGGGTCGGTGATGCCGTTCCATTCGGCGAGCTCGCGGTAGTCGAGCCCGTTGTCGAGCGCGATGCTGTAGAGCGTGTCGCCGCGCTTGACGACGTAGGTCTCGGGCCGCTCGGCCGGCGGCGCTGGACGCGCGACGGTCGCCGGCGCGCGCGCCGCCCCGCGGTCGACCACCGGCGCCTTCTGCGTGGTCGTGCACCCGGCCGCGAGCGCCAGCGCGCACAGCGCGGGCAGCGACCGTGCGGCGAGCCGGCTCACTGCTTTCCGGCGCGCAAGGGCACGAATCGAACCGCGTCCAGCCATTTTTCGGTGAATCCCTTCGTCGTCCGCTCGATCAGGCACAGCGCCTGCTCCTCCGCTCCGAGCGGCGCGATCATTCTGCCACCCACGGCCAGCTGCTGCAAAAGCAATTCTGACGCCTTGGGCGACGCCGCCGCGACGACGATGCCGTCGAACGGCGCCGCGTCGGGCAGGCCTCTCGCGCCGTCGCCGTGCACGAGCCGCAGGTTCGCGAGCCGCAGCGTGCGCAGGTTCGCGCGCGCGCGCTCGAGCAGCCCCGCGATGCGCTCGATCGAGTAGACCTCGGAGGCGACCTGCGCGAGCACCGCGGCCTGGTAGCCGCAGCCGGTGCCGACCTCGAGCACGCGGCCGAGCGGCCGGCCGTCGCGCAGCTCCGCGAGCATGCGCGCGACGACGAAGGGCTGCGAGATCGTCTGCTCGAAGCCGATCGGCAGCGCGCTGTCCTCGTAGGCGCGGCTCGCGAGCGCCTCGTCCACGAAGAGATGCCGCGGCACCGAGGCCATCGCCGCGAGCACCGTCTCGTCGCGGATGCCCTTCTCGCGCAGGCGCGCGATCATGCGGTCGCGCGTGCGCTGGGACGTCATGCCGATGCCGCGCGCGCCGGCCCCGAACGGAAGCTCGCTCACTGCCCGAGCCAGCCCTTCACGGCCGCGATCTGCTGGGTGTGCGTGAGATCGACCTGCAGCGGCGTGAGCGACACGCGGTTCGCCGACACGGCGTGGAAGTCGGTGCCGGGGCCCGCGTCCTGGGCCGCGCCCGCGGCGCCGACCCAGTAGATCGTCTCGTTGCGCGGGCTCTTGGCCTTCACCACCGGCTCGGCCTTGTGGCGCTTGCCGAGCCGCGTCACCTCGAGCCCCTGCAGCTCGCCGAACGGCAGGTCGGGCACGTTCACGTTCAGCAGCACCGGCGAAGGCGCAGGCCGCCGCTGCAGCCGCTCGACCAGCTCGCGCGCGACGCGCGCCGCCGTCTCGTAATGCTTGCCGGCCTTGCTCGTGAGCGACACCGCGAACGACGGGATGCCGAGCAGGTAGCCTTCCATCGCCGCGGCGACCGTGCCCGAGTAGATGGTGTCGTCGCCCATGTTGGCGCCGAGGTTGATGCCCGAGATGACGACGTCGGGCAGCTCCTCGAGCAGCCCGGTCACGGCGAGGTGCACGCAGTCGGTCGGCGTGCCGTTCACGAACAGGTAGCCGCCCGCGGACTTGCGCACCGACAGCGGCCGGTCGAGCGTGAGCGAGTTCGACGCGCCGCTGCGGTCGCGCTCGGGCGCGACGACGGTGATGGTCCCGAGATCCGAGAGCGCGTCGGCGAGTATCGCGATGCCGGGCGCGAAGTACCCGTCGTCGTTGCTCAGGAGGATCCGCACGACCGGAATTATAGCGGAGGCGGCCTCAGCGCCGCGCCGCCGTCATCACCCCGCGCACCTCGCGCAGCAGCGCGAGCGCGCGCTGCAGGTGCGCGCCGTCGTCGACCTCGACCGTGAACTGCATCGAAGCGATCGAGTGCCGCGTCTGCGTGCTCAGGGCGGTGACGTTGATCCGCTCGCGCGAGAGCACCTCGGTGACGTCGCGAAGCAGCCCCTGGCGGTCGGTCGCCTGCAGCGCGAGATCGGCCGCGAAGCGGCGGGCGCCCTGCTCGCCCCAGCCGGCGGCGATGTGGCGCTCGGGCGCGCGCGCGACCAGGCGCGCGAGGCTCGCGCAGTCGCGCCGGTGGATCGACACGCCGCGCCCCTTGGTGACGAAGCCCGCGATCGGGTCGGGCGGCACCGGCTTGCAGCAGCGCGCGAGCTGCGTGAGCAGGCGGTCGACGCCGACGACCAGGATGCCGCTCGCGCCCGCCGGCGCGCGGCTCGGGCGCACCGCCGGCTGCCGGGGCGGCGCGGACGCGTCCTCGCCGCGCAGCGCCGCCTGGATCTGGCGCGCGCCGACCTCCTCGCGGCCCGCCGCCGCGAAGAGATCCTCCGCGCGCTCGTAGCCGAGGCGCGCCGCGAGGTCTTCCAGGCTCGCGTCCTTGCGGCCCTCGCGCTGCAGCTCGCGCTCGACCGCGGCGCGTCCCGCGGCCACGGTCTCCTCCATCGCCTCGCGGTTGAACCACTGGCGGACCTTGTTGCGCGCGCGCGAGCTGGCGAGATAGCCCAGGTCGGGATTGAGCCAGTCGCGGCTGGGCCCCCCCTGCTTCGCGGTGACGATCTCGACGCGGTCGCCGTTCGCGAGCGGCGTGTCGAGCGGCACCATGGCGCCGTTCACCTTGGCGCCGCGGCAGCGGTGGCCGACGTCGGTGTGCAGCGCGTAGGCGAAATCGATCGGCGTCGAGCCCTTCGGCAGGTCGATCACGCGGCCCTGCGGGGTGAGCGCGTAGACGGTGTCGTCGAGCGCCTGCAGGTCGGGCCCCCCGGACGCGTCGACGATCTCGTCGCGCCATGCGAGCATCTGGCGCAGCCACGCGATGCGCTCGTCGAGGGCGTCGGCGCCGCGCGCCGGGCGGCGCGCGCCCTCCTTGTAGCGCCAGTGCGCCGCGACGCCGAGCTCGGCCTCGCGGTGCATCTCGTGCGTGCGGATCTGGACCTCGAGCGCGCGCCCGTCCTCGGCCATGACCGCGGTGTGCAGCGACCGGTACGCGTTCTCCTTCGGGCGCGAGATGTAGTCGTCGAACTGCTGCGGGATCGGCGTCCACAGGTCGTGCACCACGCCGAGCGCGGCGTAGCAATCCTTCACCTCGTCGACCAGCACGCGCAGCGCGCGCACGTCGTGCAGCTGGGAGAAGTCGAGCCCCTTCGCGCGCATCTTGGTCCAGATGCTGTAGATGTGCTTGGGCCGCCCGACGACCTCGGCCGCGATGCCGGCCGAGGCGAGCGCGCGCGCGAGCCGCTCGCGCGCGGCGGCGATGAAGGCCTCGCGCTCGGTGCGGCGCTCCTCGAGCAGGCCGGCGATCTTCTTGTAGAGCTCGGGCTCGAGGTAGCGGAACGACAGGTCCTCGAGCTCCCACTTCAGCTGCCACACGCCGAGGCGGTTCGCGAGCGGCGCGTAGATGTCGAGCGTCTCGCGCGCGATCTCGCGGCGCTCGCCGGCGGGCGCTTGAGCGAGAAAGCGCAGCGTCTGGGCGCGGCTCGCGAGCCGCAGCAGCACCACGCGGATGTCCTGCACCATCGCGAGCAGCATCTTGCGCAGGGTCTCGGCCTGCGCGCGCGCGTCGCGCGTCTGCGTGCCCGCCGAGCGCACGACGACGCGCAGCTCGTTCAGCCGGGTGATGCCCGCGACGAGCGACGCGACGCGCGCCCCGAAGAGACGCTTGATCTTCTCGTCGCTGTCCTCGACGTAGTTCGGCGCCGCGAACATCAGCCCGGCGATGCGCGCCTCGGCGTCGAGCCTGAGCGCGGCGACGTTCGCCGCGAGCCCGAGCGCGTGCGCGAGCGCGGGCTCGCCCGTGCCGAGGACCGCGTCGCCGTAGGTCTCGCGCGCGAACGCGAGCGCGCGCTCGAGCGGCTCGCGCTCCTCGGGCGCGAGGCCCGACGCGAGCGCCTGCGCCTCGTCGGCGGCGGCGGGACGGACGACGGTGACCATGGTGGATAATGTACCCTTTTTCGGAGGCGTTCCCGAAAGATGGGCTTCCTGCGCGAATGGCGCCGCCGCCGCACGCTCAAGAGCGCGCGGCTCGACGAGGAGCTGTGGCGGCGCGTGTACGGCGATCTCTCGTTCCTGCGCGGGCTCTCCGAGGAGGAGTCCGCGCGGCTGCGCGAGCTGGTCATGCTGTTCCTCGCCGAGAAGGAGATGCACGGCGCGCACGGCTTCGAGCTGACCGACGAGATCCGGCTCGCGATCGCGCTCCAGGCGTGCCTGCCGATCCTCAACCTCGGGCTCTCCGTATACGACGGCTGGGTCGGCATCGTCGTCTACCCCGGGCAGTTCCGCGTGGTGAAGGAGGAGGTCGACGAGGACGGCGTCGTGCACGTCTACGAGGACGAGCAGGCGGGCGAGGCCTGGCCGGGCGGCCCGGTGATCCTGTCGTGGGAGGACGTCGGGCTCTCGGGCGCGGGGTACAACGTGGTCATCCACGAGTTCGCGCACAAGATCCACCTCGACGGCCCGGGCGACGACGACTTCCCCGATGCGGGCGAGGGCATGGACGCGAAGCGCTGGCGCGAGACGCTCGACGCCGCGTACGAGCGCTTCTGCGCCGACGTCGATTCCGGGCGCCCGGTGCTGGTCGACGAGTACGCCGCCGAGCATCCGTCGGAGTTCTTCGCGGTGATGAGCGAGGCCTTCTTCACCGATTCGGCGGTGCTCGCGCGCGACTACCCGGCGCTCTACGAGCAGCTCGCGCGCTTCTACCGCCAGGATCCCGCCGAGCGCCTTCCCGCGAAGCCCGCGGAGAAGCGGCCCGCGAAGCGCGTCAAGGGACGAGCCTGACCTCGCGCGCGAGCGCCAGCACCTTCTCGCCGCCGCGAACGAGCGTGTACTCGCCGCGGTAGAGGCCGCCCGCCCAGCCAGCCCTGCGCCGCACGCCCGCGTACGCGAGCGACTGCGCGCGCTCGCCCGGGATGCGCGCGCTGCGCGTCGCGAGCACGCGTCCGTCGGGGCCGATCAGGCGCAGCGTCTCGAGGTCGCCCGCGCGCGCGCCGTAGATCTGCACCCAGAACACCGCCGCGCGCGACGCGCGCCCGAACGGCACCGCGCCGTCGCCGATCAGGCCCCAGTCGCCGATCGCCGGCGGCTCGCCCGAGATCCCGGCCCCCAGCACGCCGGTCGCCGTATACGCGAGCGCGGCGAGCGCGTCGGGCGCCCACAGCGGCCTGGCGCCCGCGCGGCACGGCTCGCCCCCCTCGGCGCCGACGAAGGGGTCGACCGTCTGGCGGTTGCGCCGCACCTCGAAGTGCAGGTGCGGGAACTCGGTCTCGCCCGACAGGCCGATCTCGCCGATCGGCTGGCCGCGCGACACGAGGTCGCCCGCGCGCACGGCGACGCTGTGCCGGCGCAGGTGCGCGTACTGCGTCTCCCAGCCGTCGCCGTGATCGATGATCACGGAGTTCCCCGCCTCGCGCCCCGTCACCACGCCGGGCCGCAGCGCGCGCACGCTGACGTCGGGCATGCCGTCGCGCACGGCGAGCACGCGCCCGTCGTCCGCGGCGAGGACGGGCACGCCGCGGCGCCAGGCGTCGGCGTCGATCACGCGGATGTCGGTGCCCTTGTGGCCGTCGTAGCTGAGGAAGCCGCAGCGGTAGTCGCGCGCCGCGGGGCCGGGGTCGCGGTCGACGTAGTTCTGCACGATGCAGACCTTGCCGATCTCGCATTGGAGCGGCACGACGAAGGCGGGCGCGCCTTGCGCGAGCGCGCCGGCCGAAGCGAGCGCCGCCGCGAGCGCCGCGATGCCCCTCATTGCCTCAGCCGAGCAGGAAGTCGCGGACGATCGCGATCTGGTCCGCGTGGATCAGCGTGGGCGCGTGGCCGACGCCGGCGATCTCGACCAGCTTCGCGCGCGGGCCGCGCTCGGTCATCGCGCGCGCGGTCTCGCGCGTGAGCAGGTCGGAGGACTCGCCGCGCAGCA
>DASRFB010000003.1:0-13237 GCA_035651815.1 Burkholderiales bacterium
GAGCGCGGCGGCGATCGCGGCGCGCAGCGCGCGCTCGTTCGCCGGCTTCACCTCGACGTCGCCGACGGGCAGCTCGATCGTGTGCTCGCGGAAGCGCGCGATCCGCGGCCACTTGTCGGTCGGCAGCATCTTCCCGTCGACGCGAAGATGGCGGCGGCCCTTGCCGCGCGCCCATTTCGCGAGGTCGGTGTAGTAGCCCTTGCGGTTCACGACCAGCGGCGCGAGCACCGAGATGGCTTTGCCGCGGTAGTCGCGCAGCACCCGCGCGGCGATGGAGTCCTCGCTCTTCGGCTCGATCGGCACGTCGCAGTCGGGGCAGTACTGCGTGCCGAGCTTGACGTAGAGGAGCCGCAGGAAGTGGTAGATCTCGGTGAGCGTCGCGACGGTGCTCTTGCGGCCGCCGCGGCTGGTGCGCTGCTCGATCGCCACCGTCGGCGGGATGCCGAAGATCGCGTCGACGTCGGGGCGCGCCGAAGGCTGCACGAACTGGCGCGCGTACGCGTTCAGCGACTCGAGGTAGCGCCGCTGTCCTTCCGAGAACAGGATGTCGAAGGCGAGCGTCGACTTGCCCGAGCCCGAGACGCCGGTGATGACGGTGAACTTGTCGCGCGGGATCTGCAGGTCGTCGATCCTCAGGTTGTGCTCGCGCGCGTTGTGCAGGGTGATGACCCCCTCGCCCCGGCCCTCTCCCCGGAGGGGAGAGGGCGGCTCGGCCGCGCGCAGCGCGGGCGGGCGGGTGAGGGCCGTCTCGTACTCGCGCAGCGCCCGCCCCGTGTGCGACGCCGGGTGCGCCGCGACCACGTCGGGCGTCCCCTGGCACACGATCTCGCCGCCCGCGTCGCCGCCCTCGGGGCCGAGGTCGACGATCCAGTCCGAGCCGCGGATCACGTCGAGGTTGTGCTCGATGACGACGAGCGAGTGCCCCGCCGCGAGCAGCTGCCGGAACGCGCGCAGCAGCCGCGCGACGTCGTCGAAGTGCAGCCCCGTCGTCGGCTCGTCGAACAGGAACAGCTTCGTCTCGGTTTTGCCCGCCTCGACCAGATGCCCCGCCAATTTCAGCCTCTGCGCCTCGCCCCCCGAGAGCGTCGGCACCGGCTGCCCGAGCCGCAGGTACTCGAGCCCGACGTCGGAGAGCGGCTGCAGCGCGCGTTTCACCTCGGGTCGATCGGCGAAGAAGATCAGCGCCTGCGACACGGTCAGCTCGAGCACGTCGGCGATCGACTTGCCCTGGACCTCGATCTCGAGCACCTCGGCGCGGAAGCGCTTGCCGTCGCACGCAGGGCAGCGCAGGTACACGTCGGAGAGGAACTGCATCTCGACGTGCTCGAAGCCGTTGCCGCCGCAGGCCGGGCAGCGGCCGTTGCCCGAGTTGAAGCTGAAGGTGCCGGCGGTGTACTTGCGCTCCCTGGCGAGCGGGTGCGCGGCCCAGAGCGAGCGGATCGCGTCCCAGGCGCCGACGTAGCTCGCGGGGTTGGAGCGCGTGGTGCGGCCGATCGGCGTCTGGTCGACCATGACGACGTCCTCGACCTGACCGGCGCCCTCGAGCGCGGCGAACGCGCCGGGCACCTCGGACGGCTTGCCCTTCGCTTTTCTCAGCGCGGGGTAGAGCACGTCCTGGACCAGCGTCGACTTGCCCGAGCCCGAGACGCCGGTGACGCACACGAGCTGGCCGAGCGGGAACGCGACGTCGACGCCCTTCAGGTTGTGCTCGGTCGCGCCGCGCAGGACGAGTGCCGCGCCGTCGCGCCGCGGCGGGTGCACCATCGCGCCGTCGGCGCGGTTCCTTCCGGAAAGATATTCGGCGGTGAGCGTGCGCGCGTTGCGCATCTCCGCGGGCGTGCCGAAGAACACGACCTCGCCGCCGCGCTCGCCGGGGCCCGGCCCCATGTCGAGGAGGCGGTCGGCGGCGAACATGATCTGCGGATCGTGCTCGACCACGACCAGCGAGTTGCCGGTGTCGCGCAGGCGCCGCATCACCGCGATCACGCGGCCCATGTCGCGCGGGTGCAGGCCGATCGACGGCTCGTCGAGGACGAACAGCGTGTTGACGAGCGAGGTGCCGAGCGCGGTGGTGAGGTTGATGCGCTGCACCTCGCCGCCCGAGAGCGTGCGCGACTGCCGGTCGAGCGTGAGGTAGCCCAGGCCCACCTCCTCGAGGTAGCCGAGGCGCGCGCGGATCTCGGTCAGCAGCAGGTCGGTCGCCTCGTCGAGCGGCGCGGGGAGCTGGAGCGAGTCGAAGAACGCGCGCACCTTCGAGATCGGCAGCAGCATCATCTCGTGGATGCCGAGGCCGCTTCGTGCGTTGCTGTTCTGAAGTGAGGCCCCGAGCCGCCACAGCAGCGCCTCCGGCTTCAGCCTCGCCCCGCCGCAGTCCGTGCACGGGTTGTACGCGCGGTAGCGCGAGAGCAGCACCCGCACGTGCATCTTGTACGCCTTCGTCTCGAGCCAGGCGAAGAAGCGGCGCACGCCGTACCAGACGCCCGGCCACGACTTCCTCCAGCTCACCCATTCGGGCTCGCCCTCGAGCACCCATTCGCGGTGCTTGTCCGAGAGATCGCGGAACGGGATGTCCATCGGGATGCCGCGCTTCTTCGCGTACTTCTCGAGGTCGTCCTGGCACTCCTTGAACGAGGGCGACTGCCAGCAGCGCACCGCGCCCTCGCGCAGCGTCTTCGCCTCGTCGGGGACCACGAGACCGTAGTCGATCCCGATCACCCGCCCGAAGCCGCGGCAGGTCTCGCACGCGCCGATCGGCGAGTTGAACGAGAACAGCGAAGGCGTCGGCTCCGAGTAGTGGATGTCGCAGTCGGCGCAGTGCAGGTCGGCGGAGAATTTCCAGACTTCCCCTCCTCGAAGAGGAGGGGTGGCCGCCGCATTTTCGAAAACGCCGGCCGGGGTGGTCTCGACGTAAGCGTTGACTTTGCCTTGACCCACGCGCAGCGCCGCCTCGAGCGCTTCGACCACGCGCGTCTTCTCCGCCCCGGACCACCGTATACGATCCTGGATCACCTCGAGCGAAGTCTTCGACTTCGAGTGAAACCGGTCGTAGCCTTGAGCCTTCAGCGCGGCCTCGATCTCCTCGGCCTTGAAGTTCTTCGGGATCGCGACGGGGAAGGCGATGATCAGCCGCGGATCGGTTTGTGTCGATGCGCGCGCCGCGATCTCCGCGTAGATCGACTCGGGCGTGTCCCTACGCACCGGCCGCGCGCAGCCGCGGCAGTAGAGCCCCGCCGCGCGCGCGTAGAGGAGCTTCAAGTGGTCGTTCAGCTCGGTCATCGTGCCGACGGTCGAGCGCGACGTGCGCACCGGGTTCGTCTGGTCGATCGCGATCGCGGGCGGGATCCCTTCGATCGCGTCGACCTGCGGCTTGTCCATGCGGTCGAGGAACTGGCGCGCGTACGGGCTGAACGTCTCGACGTAGCGGCGCTGCCCCTCGGCGTAGAGCGTGTCGAAGACGAGCGACGACTTCCCCGAGCCCGAGACGCCGGTGACGACGACGAGCTCGTTCGTCGGGATCTCGAGGGTCAGGTTCTTGAGGTTGTTCTGACGGGCGCCGCGGATGACGATCGCCGCGCCGGGATTGCGGTGCTGCATCCCGCTATTGTAATGGGCTTCAGCCCCGCAGACCCCCGAGGATCGCGAGCGCCCGCGTCATCGAGAACTCGCGCGTCGCCGGGTGGAACGCCTCGGTGCTCCCGCGCATCATGTACCCGTGGAGCACGCCCGGGAAGACGTGCACTTCCACGCTCGGCTTGCGCGACGCAAGGGAGCGATACGCCTCGAGCACCTCGGCCGGCGCCTGGTGGTCGCGGTCGCCCCAGAGGATGCAGACCGGCGCAGCGGCGCCGTCGAGCTCTCCGATGTAGTCGAGCATCCGGCTCCCGTGGCACGCGATGCCGGCCGCGTAGCCGAGGCGCTTCGGCCCGAGGATCGCGTAAGGCCCGCCGTAGCAGAAGCCCATCGCCGCGGCGCGCCCGTTGAAGTCGGGCCGCGTGCCGAGGTACGCCAGGGTATCGGCCATGTCGGCTTCGCCGGCCCTGATCTTCTCGGCGCGCGGCTGCGCGCGCCGCGCGGCGCGCTCGTCGTTGCGGGACAGCGGTCCGGGAATCGAGCGCCAGAAGAGATCGGGCGCCGCGGCGATGAAGCCGCGCGCCGCGAGCTCGTCGGCGATCGCGCGCAGGTCCGCGTCGACGCCGTGGACGGCGGAGGCGAGCACGGCGGCCGGGACCGGCCCGCCCGTCGCGGGCGCGGCCACGTAGCAGGCGAATTCGCCGCCGTCCCTCGAGCGGATGTCGATGAAGCCCGTCGCAGCCTCCAGGTCAGTCGGGCCTGATTTTCGCGAACTTTATGACCTTGCCCCACTTGTCGGTTTCGGCGGCGACGATCTTGCCGAAATCGGCGGGCGAGCCGCCGAGCACCGCGCCGTCGAGCTTGGCGAGCCGCGCCTTGAACGCGGGATCGGCCAGCGCGGCGTCGATCTCCTGATTGAGCTTCTCGACGATGTCGGCGGGCGTGTTCCTCGGCGCGCCGATGCCGAAGAGCGAGCCCGCCTCGTAGCCCGGGACTGATTCGCCCACGGCCGGGAGGTCCGGAAACGCGCTCGAGCGCTTCGCCGCGGTGATCGCGAGCGCGCGCAGCCTGCCGGCCCGGATGTATTGCACCGTCTGGCCCGGGTTGGTGAACACGACCTGCACCTGCCCGGCGAGCAGGTCGGTCAGCGCGGGCGCGACGCCGCGGTAGGGCACGTGGACGATGTCGACGCCGGCCATCATCTTGAACAGCTCGGCAGTGATATGGGTGATGCCGCCGACGCCGCCCGAGCCGTAGGAGAGCCTGCCCGGGTTCGCCCGGGCGTAGGCGATGAATTCGGGGAGCGTCCGCGCCGGAACCGACGGATGCACCACCATCACGAGGTCGCCGCGCATCAGGCCCGCGACGGGCGCGATGTCGCGGATGAAATCGAAGCCGAGCCTGTCGTAGAGCGTCGCGTTGATCGCGTTCGGCGAGCCGACGAGGAGCAGCGTGTAGCCGTCCGCGGGCGCGCGCACGACGGCCTCGGTCGCGATGTTGCTGCCCGCGCCCGGGCGGTTCTCGACCACGAACGGCTGGCCGAGCCGCTGCGACAGCCATTCGCCGATCTGGCGCGCGAGGATGTCGTTCGGGCCGCCGACGGCGAAGCCGACGAGGATGCGCACCGGCCGCGACGGATAGGCCTGCGCCCGCGCGAGGCGCGGCGCGGCCGCGAGCGCGGCGGCGCCCGCGGCGAGATCCAGGAAACGGCGGCGCGAAAGTGTCATGGCGTGCTCCTTGGGGCCGAATATACGCGGACGCGGCCATGCGCACATAATGCCGTCTTCTGATGCTCCCATATCGGGATTGCAATGGCTGACCCTCTCCGGATGAAGCTGCGCGACCTGCACGTGCTCATGACCGTCGCGCAGGCGGGCAGCATGGGCAAGGCGGCGGCGCGCCTCCACACCACCCAGCCGGCCGTCTCCCGCTCGATCGCCGAGCTGGAAGGCATGCTCGGCGTGCGGCTGCTCGAGCGCGGTCCGCAGGGCGTCGAGCCGACCGCGTACGGCCGCGCGCTGCTCGAGGGCGGCGTGGCCGTGTTCGACGACCTGCGCCGGGCGGTGAAGGCGATCGAGTTTCTCGCCGACCCCGCGGCGGGCGAGGTGCGCATCGGCTGCACGCCGATCCTCGCCGCGAGCTTCGTCTCGGCCGTCGTCGAGCGGCTGTCGCGGCGCTATCCGCGCATGGTGTTCCGTCTCACGACGGCCTACGCGGAGCCGCTGCGCCGCGCGCTGCGCGAGCGCGAGGTCGATCTCCTCGTCGTGCGGAGATTCGCTCCCGTCGCGGAGGAGCGGTTCGAGTTCGAGCCGCTCTTCGACGACTCGTACGTCGTCGCGGCGGGCGCGAGCAACCGCTGGGTTCGGCGGCGCCGGATCGAGCTCGCGGAGCTCGCGGGCGAGCCCTGGACGCTGCCGCCGCCGGGAAGCGTGATCGCCACGCTCGCGGCGGAGCTGTTCCGCGCGCGCGGGCTCGACGTCCCGCGCACGGCCGTGGTCACCGACTCGCCCGAGGCGCGCATCGGCCTGCTCGCGACCGGGCGCTTCATCACGATCTTCCCCGCCTCGATCTCGAGCTTCCCGAGGATGCGCCCGGAGATCCGCGTCCTGCCGGTCGAGCTCTCGATGCCGCGGGTGCAGAACGTCATCGTCACGCTGAAGGACCGCGCGCCCGGCCCCGCCGCGAAGCTCTTCGTCGAGCGCGCCCGCGAGGACGCGCGGCCGGATCGAGCCGGAAGGCGGCGGGGCGGCTGAGGGCCGTGGGGCGGGCCGGCATCCGGGCTATGCGACGCCCGCGAAATTGCACCGGGTCGTCCGGCATACTGGAAGGTCCGTTCAGGCTGCCGCCGGCATGCTCGCGAGCATTCTCTCCGTCGTCATCGTCGTGCTGCTGGTCGTCATCTGGTCGATCAAGCGGCACCGCGAGCCGCGCCTGCACATCCAGAGCGACGCGCCGCTCGTCGACCTGATCCCCTCGCTCGCCGGCCTGACGCATGCGACCGTGGTCGAGGGCAACGCGGTGGAGGTGCTCGAGAACGGCGCTTTCTTCGACGTCCTGCTCGAGGACATGCGGGCAACGCGGCGCTCGCTGCACTTCGAGACCTATCTGTGGGAGGAGGGCGAGCTCAGCCGGCGCGTCACCGCGGTGCTCGCCGAGCGCGCGCGCGCCGGCGTGCAGGTGCGGGTGCTGGTCGACGCGTCCGGCGGCAGCGGCATGGGAGACGCCGCGCCGCGCGAGCTCGAGGCGGCCGGGTGCCGGCTGCGCATGTATCACCCGCGCCGCTGGCGCAAGATCGGCCTGCAGAACGAGCGCGATCACCGCAAGCTGGTGGTGCTCGACGGCCGCACCGCCTTCCTCGGCGGCCACTGCATCAAGGACGCCTGGCTGGGCGACGCGCAGGACCGGGCGCATTTCCGCGACCTGTCGGTGCGGCTGCGCGGGCCGGTCGTGCAGGCGGCGCAATCCACGTTCAGCGAGAACTGGGTCGAGGAAAGCGGCGAGCTGTTCACCGGGGACGACGTGTTCCCGCCGCTCGAGCCGCAGGGCGAGGTGGCGGTGCACATCGCGCGGGTCAAGCCCATGGGCTCCGCCCCCGCGGTGAAGATCCTCTACCACCTGGTGATCTGCATGGCGCGAGAGCGCATCTTCATCCAGAACCCCTATTTCCTTCCTTCGCCGGCGGCGATCGAGGCGCTCGGCAAGGCGGTGGCGCGCGGCGTCGACGTGCGCGTGATGGTGCCCGCGGCCGCGGCCTCCGACATGCCGCTGGTGCAGCACGCGGCGCACCGCAACTTCGACACGCTGCTCGCCCGCGGGGTGCGCATCTTCGAGTACCAGAGGACCCTGCTGCACCAGAAGGTGATGACGGTGGACGGGGTCTGGTGCGCGATCGGCTCGAGCAACTTCGACGACCGCTCGCTCGAGATCAACGACGAGATCAGCGCCGGCTTCCGCAGCGCCGGGCTCGCCGCGCGGCTCGAGGAGATCTTTCAGCGCGACGCGCTGCAGTGCGTCGAGCTCGAGCCCGGCCGCTGGGCCGGGCGCGGGCTGTGGCACCGTTTCCGGGACAACGCGTCCTACCTGCTCAAGTACCAGCTGTGACCCGGGCGGCCGGGGCGGGCTGCAATATTCGCCGGCGAACCTATTGTTCCCACTTCCCCATGCGCTCGAGAAACGGCGACATCTGCGCCTCGCCCCAGCGCAGCGGCAGCGACGCTTCCACCCGCCTCGCCTCGCGCACGCGGAAGCGCAGCAGGCGCTCGGCCCCGGCAAAGGCGTCGAGCTCGGCACCTTCCCAGAGGATCTGCGCATCGGCGCCGAGATAGAGCAGGTCGCCGGCGGCGAAATCGATGAACAGCAGCCCGGCGCGCGGATCGAGCGAGAGGTTGCCGAGCGTGTTGAAGAAGGAGTTGCCGACGAAATCCGGAACCGTCAGCGCATCGTCGGCGTCCACGCGGACGAATCCGGGCTTGCCGCCGCGATGGGAGACGTCCACGCCGTGCGCGGGCGCGCTCCCGCCGCGCGCGGCGGGATGGGCGGTGGCGATGAAGAACGTATCGGCCTGCCGGATCATGCGCCGCGCCGCGGCGTCGAGCCGGTCGGAGCGATGCACCGCTTTCGCCGCCGCGGCGCCGCCGACGTACTCCGGCGCGCGCGCCTGGATGTATTTCGGGCAGTTGCCGAAGCTCTGGCGGACGCCGACCGAGAATCCCTGGTCGGTCACGCGCCCCACCACGCCGTTCATGCGGTTGCGCCGGCGCGTGTGCGGCTCGATGCCGAGCAGGCCGATCGGCGCGCCTTCGGCGAGCGTGCCGGCGAGCGGGTCGCCCGCGGGCGGAAGCGCGCGGACGACGAGCTCGCGCGGGTCGGGCGATTCGATGAACCCGGGCGGGTTCGCCAGCACCGAGGCCCACGGCTGCCCTTGCGCATCGACCATGCCGACGATCACGAACGGCAACTTCGCGAAGAATTCGCGATGCTGCTCGGGCATGAAGTCGCGGAATACCCGCGGGCCGAGCGCGGCGACCTTGTCGCGCACGCCGGCGCGCTCCTGGACGGCGCGCTCGCCTTCGTGGAACGCGGGAGGCGACGCCATGACCGGCGCGGCTGCCGGGTCAGTCGAGCGGCTCGACCCTGACGATGCGGTGGTCGTGGTTGCTGCCGACCCAGAAGGTCACCGGCGTCGTGGAGTTGTCGACGAACACGGTGCGCATGTTGGTGTCGGAGGGCATCAGGTACTGCACCGTGGTCGCGGTCCTGGGATCGAGGCGCACGACGCGGTCGGTGTGCATGGTCGAGGCCCAGATCTCGCCGTTCTTGTCGAAGTTCGCGCGGTACGGGTAGGTGCGCGGCGGCAGCTCGTACGAGGTGAACTGCTCGGTGCGCGTGTCGAACACGGTCGCGCGGTTGCCGCGGTACTCGGTGACGATGATGCGGTCCTGGGCGTCGATGTTCATGCGCCGCGCGCGCGCGTGCGGGTTGGGCAGCGGGTACCACGTCACCTTCGTCGTCTTCGCGTCGATCTTGCCGATGTGGCCCTCGGTGAACTCGGCCATCCAGCAGTTGTTCTGCGAGTCCGAGATGACCTGGTAGATGCTCGCGCCCTTCCTCTTGTCCTCGGGGAGGAAGTCGGCCGGGTGGAAGCGCTCCCACTTGCCGGTGTTCAGGTCGACGCGGAAGATGTGCTGCGTGCCGACGGTCTTGGTCCAGACCTTGCCGTCGACGTCGTGGCGCAGCCCCGTGAAGTTGAGCTGCACGGTCTCGTCGTTCCACTCCTTCGGCACCGGGTAGTAGGCGATCTTGCCGGTCTTCGGGTCGAGCGCGCCGAGCGAGCCCTGGTACATGGAGTCGAACCAGAGCTTGCCGTCGCGATCGAAGTCGATCGAGAGGAGCCCGGTGGGCGCCTTGGCCTTGAACTTCTTGATCGGGTACTCGACGCGCTTCAGCGTCCGCGGGTCGAACTTCGCGATGAACATCTCGCCGAAGTCGGAGTACCAGACGTAGCCGTCCTTGTCGACGAGCACGTCGTGCGGCTCGCTCGTCGGCCGCACCACGTCGTACTCGGTGACGATCGCGCGCGTGTCGCGGCCCTTCGGGCGCGGCATCGTCTTCAGCTCGTAGCTCCACTGGTCGGTCGCGGAGAGGTTGAGGGTCGCGAGGTACTCGGCGAACTTGCGGAACTGCTCGGGCCGGCCGGCGCGGTTCGCGTCGAGCATCTTCTGCGGCTTGATCGGCTGGCTGACCGCGCCGTAGCCGCGCATGCGGGTGATGACGTGCGTGAACTCCTCGGCGTCGTGGGTCGAGCGCGCGATGCGCTCGAGCGTGTGGCAGCCGACGCAGTTGAGCAGGCCCGCCTTCTGGTCCTCGGTGCCGGGGAAGCTCATCATCCACTCGGCGTTGGTGAGCTGGTGGGCGAGGTTCCTGGTCTTCACGAGCTTGAGGTCGGCGCTCGCGGCCTCGACGGTGGAGACGGTCGCCTTGACCGCGGCGGGGAGGTCGTAGCCGACCGCGCGGATCTCGAGCTCGTAGGTGCCGGGCTTCAGGTGGCTCGCCGGGAAGCTGTAGCGGCCTTCCTCGTTCGTGGTGACGCTCACCTGCACGATCGACCCGGGCTGGTGCGCGGTCACGACCACGCCTTCCATCTTGCCCTCGGCCTCGGAGCTGACGGTGCCGGTGAGCGCCGCGGCGGTTTCGGCGTGGAGGGCCGGGGGAAGGGCCATCGCGGCGGCGGTGGCGGCGAGGGTCAGCATCAGACTGGCGCGCATGGGGCTCTCCTGATGAAATACCGGGGTATCGGCTCGCCCCGCTGCGGGGCGTGCCTATAATACGCCCGGACATCAAGGAAGGGGAGGCCGCCATGTTCGCACGCTTGCTCGCAGCCATTTCGGGAATCGGAATAGCCCTCGCGGCCGCCCTCCC
The DNA here is from genome assembly GCA_035651815.1 of Burkholderiales bacterium. Lineage (GTDB taxonomy): Bacteria > Pseudomonadota > Gammaproteobacteria > Burkholderiales > SG8-39 > VBDM01. Next base: position 10,489 of record DASRFB010000003.1, read on the forward strand.
GCCGGCGCACGCCGCCGACGAGATCGAGGGCAAGGTCCAGCTCTGCGCCGCCTGCCACGGCCAGAACGGCGTCCCCACCGACCCCAAGACCACCCCGCCCATCTGGGGCCAGCAGCAGAGCTACATCATGAAACAGCTGCGCGACTTCCGGACCGGCGAGCGCCCGAGCGCCGTCATGGCGCCCATCGCCAAGGGCCTGGAAGAAGGCGACCTGCGCAAGTACGCCGCCTACTTCGCCGGCAAGAAGTGGCCCGCGAAGAAGACCGCCGCGAAAGCGGGCGCAGTGCCGAAAGCCGCCGCCCAGTGCCAGCTCTGCCACCAGCCCGACTTCAAAGGCGGCCCGCCCGCGCCGCGTCTCGCGGGAATGAGCTACGACTACCTCGTGGGCGAAATGCGCGAGTTCGCCACCGACGAACGACACAACAACCTCGACATGCCGAAGTTCATGAGGATGTTGAGTGAGAAGGAGCGGGGGGTGATTGCGAGGTATTTGGCGGGGTTGTGAGGGGAAGTCGGCGCGTTGCTGGTTAGCTTCTTATTGAGGACGCTTAGCCAATATCCGAGTAATCGAGTGACTATGCTCGATTTCATTATGCGGGTGAATATCCGTCTCTACTGAATTGCTTGATTGGAGAATGTCCCATCTTGCATACATTTCCATGTATCTGGTATGAGATAGAAGCACAGGCGTGAATCCGACATCGTGTCCTCTAAGGTCCTGGGGGCCATCGTTGAACGAAGAAAGCACGTTCACCCCGCCCTTTTTCGTAAGACTCTGCATCACTGAAACAGCGCGATTGACAGCGTCAACAGAAGGCAAGCAATGAAGGCTACCTGTTGCGAGAACGAGGTCATAAGCATCGGGCGGCCCTTCAATGCTACTTAAGTCAGCCACTAGCCAACTTATCTTGGCCGTACCATAGGACCGCATGGCGTTTTCTATCGCGATCCGCGATTTGTCGATTGCTACAACACGGAAACCCGCCGTCGCCAAGGCCGAGGCATTCTTGCCGTCGCCACAACCAAGATCTAGAGCACACTTATGCTCTAGAAAAGACAGCATGCCAATCGCGACCGTAACCATTCGTGCTGGGATGTCGCCCCAGAATCGCGGACAACGGCTGTAACCCTCGTCGTATCCAGGATTAGTCATGACTTGTTTACAAGCAATGCGATCTCGGCGATACATTCATCAACGGATCCGAAGACCTTTGTGGAAAGTCCGTATATGAATGGATGTAGCCACTCAGCATTGCCATCTGGTCGCGAGAGAGGCCGTTTGTAATATGAGTCCCCAGGGCAGATTACGTATACAGAGATCTGCCTCTGTTTGGCAAACATCATCTCGGCGCCAACTCCCAAACCGAGTCTGTCCGTGGCTTCTACGATTAACACATCTGACGACGCAATTTCCCGTAGACAGTACTCGAATCGGTCTGCATATTGATCGTGAGGAATGGTGGTTTCCTCAGGGTCACAGACATCCAATCCTGACTCTCGCAGCCGAGCCAGCAAAGCAGCCAAAGTTTCCCCTCTGGCAGTCCCTTCGATGTGGTGAGTGACGTTGTGAGCGACGAACACCTTCATTTCGTCCTTCCTTCTAACCATCTCAGCAAGACTGACATAGTGTTTTCAAACTTATCTGCATTGTTCAGGATCGCGTCAGCTTCATAACGGAACAGCGGGAGTTCCGCCTCAACCTCATGCTCACGCACAGCAGCGAACTGACTGATGGTGGCGCCTGGTAACCGGGTCTGGTAGTTGCTGCAGGCAATGTCTCGTGGGCAATCTATATAGAGGACGATCACACTTGGTAGGACGGCTCGCAGCGCGGCCAAGGTGTTGATCTGACGCACGCCATCGATTACTGCAACACCGCTTCCTCCGGCCAGAATTTCATCGGCGATCGCTCGAGCCAAAGTCGCAGGGCCGGTATCCGTGTTGATAAATTTCAAGGCGATCTCCTGGAACTCCAGGCGATGTTTTTCCCCCATGTCTGCCACACCAAGTATTCGTCGCAAAGTACCACTTGCTGAAATCACACGATAGCCATGCTTTTGGGCGAGGGCGGTAGCAATTGAGCTTTTGCCGTTCGCGATCTCACCTACCAGCACGATGTGCCCGATAGTTCGCGGTCGCGCGGCCGGCACGATTGTAGAAATCACTTGCGGTTTAACGTCTGAGGCGAATTCTCTGATGAGTAATTGCGACCAAAACTCCATTGCGTGATACGCGTCCCATAATTGACGCTTAGTCAGAAATTGAATCTGATTTATTGATTGCTCCCTTCCACGGTTGGCCGGCTGGCGCCTCCATGGAATTATTCCCCGCATGACTATCCCAATGTGTTTTTGGCCTTCGAACGAAGATTCGTCCCAGATCATCCCAACTGGCTGGGCATGTAGCGATATTTTTGTTTTCAGTTCTTCTGAGACTTCGCGTTCCGCCGCTTGCTGTATGCCTGCATCGCTTGCAGCAAAGAGATTCTCTGCGTCCTGTTGCAATACGTGGCCGCCGAACCCGACGCTTTGTCTTCCTAGCAAGAGCGTTCGATGCGCAGAACTATATTTCCCGCGTGTGTAGCTCATTACATGACCATCTTCGGTCTCAAGCCAAACATATGCGATCAGCTGCTTATATTCGGTGGTGGTTTCTGCAATGCGTCGAGGGACGTATTGGAGATTCCTTTTCTCCCGTAGGTATTCGACTAGACCAAGCGGAATCGGGTTGTAGCCAATCCCAACGAGAT
>DASRFB010000004.1:0-20539 GCA_035651815.1 Burkholderiales bacterium
AGAAAACGCCCGGCATCGCCGGGCGTTTTTCTTTGCGCAGCCGCGCGCGTCAGAGCTGGGAGATCATCGTCTCCGCGCTGCTGACCTCGAACTTGCCCGGCGCCTCGACGTTCAGCTTCTTCACCACGCCGTTGTCGACGAGCATCGAGTAGCGCTGGGAGCGAAGGCCCATGTTGCGCGCGGAGAGATCGAGCTCGAGCCCGAGCTTCTTCGTCCACTCGGCGCTGCCGTCGCCGAGCATGCGGATCTTGCCGCCGGTCTTCTGGTCGCGGCCCCAGGCCGCCATGACGAAGCCGTCGTTGGTCGCGACGCACCAGATCTCGTCGACGCCCTTGGCTTTCAGCTTGTCGTAGTTCTTCACGTAGCCCGGCACGTGCTTGGCCGAGCATGTCGGCGTATAGGCGCCCGGCAGCGCGAAGATCACGATTTTCTTGCCCTTGACGGAATCGGCCACGCTGATGTCCTTGGGCGGCATCGGGCAGCCCGCGGCCTCGTCGAATTCGGTGGATTCGGAAAGCTTGCCATCGGGCAGCTTGTCGCCCGGTTTGATCGCCATTGGGGGGCTCCTCTCGAGGTGGTTCGTCTGCTTGGAGGGACGCTAGCATGTCGCAGTTCCCACGCGCTGTCAAAATGGCTTGCCCGCCCCCCGGGGCGTGGCTATATTGCCGCCATGCAAACCGCCGCCGAAACGGTCCAGGAGCACAGGCTCACGCTGTCGGAGGTGATGCAATCCCTCGTCGCCGACGGGGTCGTGCCCAAGGCCGACGCCGACCGGCTCGTGGCCGACCGCAGGCTGCACCGCGCGGACCTGCACCCGCTCGCCGTCGTCGCCGATCAGAAGTGGCGCTCGGGACGCCCTCCGCACAAGCCCCTGTCGCTCGAGTGGCTGACGCAGTGGCTCGCCGAGAAGACGGGGCTGGACTACTACCACATCGATCCCCTGAAGATCAATTTCTCGGCGGTGACCGAGGTGATGTCGAACGCGTACGCCGCGCGCTTCCGCATCCTGCCGGTGGAGGTGACCACGAAGGAGGCGGTCGTCGCGACCTGCGAGCCCTACGTCAAGGAATGGGAGAAGGAGCTCAAGCCCATCCTGAAGCTCGACATCCGCCGCGTGATCGCCAATCCGCTCGACATCGCCAGATACCAGGTCGAGTTCTACAACCTCGCGAAATCGGTGAAGGGCGCGGCCAAGCAGGGCGAGCAGCGCAGCAGCCTGGGCAACTTCGAGCAGCTGGTCGAGCTGGGCAAGACCAAGGGCCAGCTCGACGCGAACGACCAGCACATCGTCCACGTCGTCGACTGGCTCTGGCAGTACGCGTTCGATCAGCGGGCGAGCGACATCCACATGGAGCCGAGGCGCGACGTCGCCGAGATCCGCTTCAGGATCGACGGCGTGCTGCACCCGGTGTACCAGATCCCCGGCGCCGTCGCGGCCGCGATGACTTCGCGCATCAAGATCCTCGGCCGTATGGACGTGGTGGAGAAGCGCAAGCCCCAGGACGGGCGCATCAAGACCCGGACCGCGGACGGCCTAGAGGTCGAGTTGCGACTCTCGACGCTGCCGACCGCGTTCGGCGAGAAGCTCGTCATGCGCATCTTCGATCCCGAGGTCATCGTCAAGGACTTCGCCGAGCTCGGCTTCTCCGAGGACGACAAGACGCGCTGGCAGCACATGACCGAGCAGCCGAACGGCATCATCCTCGTAACCGGGCCCACCGGGTCGGGCAAGACGACGACGCTGTACTCGACGCTGAAGAGCCTCGCCACGCCGGAAGTGAACGTCTGCACCATCGAGGACCCGATCGAGATGATCGAGCCGACGTTCAACCAGATGCAGGTGCAGTCGGCGATCGAGCTCGGTTTCGCGCAGGGCGTGCGTGCGCTCATGCGCCAGGACCCGGACATCATCATGGTGGGCGAGATCCGCGACCTCGAGACCTCCGACATGGCGGTGCAGGCCGCGCTCACCGGCCACCTCGTGCTCTCCACGCTGCACACCAACGACGCGGCGAGCGCGATCACCCGGCTGCTGGATCTCGGCGTGCCGGCATATCTTCTGAACTCCACGATCCTCGGCGTCATGGCGCAGCGCCTGGTGCGGACGCTCTGCCGTCATTGCAAGGAAAAGATTCCCTCCGACAGCGACCGCGAGGGCGAGCTCGGCTGGGACGAGTTCGTGGCGCCGTGGAAGGCCAAGCGCCCTTCACATCTCTATCGTCCGATCGGCTGCCTCGAATGCCGCAACACGGGCTACCTCGGGCGCGTCGGCTTGTACGAGATCCTGCTGCTCAGCCCGTCGATCCGCAAGCTCGTGACGTCCGAGGCCGACGTCGCGAGGATCCGCGAGCAGGCGTACAAGGAAGGCATGAAGCCGTTGCGGATCAGCGGCGCGCAGAAAGTCGCGATGGGGCTGACGACCCTCGAAGAGGTGCTGAAGGTCGCTCCGCCGCCCGGTCAGGCCTGAGCCGCGCCTACTTTCCGCGGGTGCACGCCCACACGAGCGTGCGGCAGCTGTCGCCCCCGCACCGCTTCTGCGCCTTCATCTCGGCGATCTCGCGCGAGGCGCCGGTGTCCCAGACGTAGCGCTTCTGCGCCTGGGCGACGGCACCGCACGCATTCCGGAACGTCCTGATGACGTCGCAGTCGGCGCCGCATTGGCGGAACGCTTCGGTCTCGGCGGAGCGCTTCGAGGGCTGGTCGACGGCGAAGCCGTACGCGCCGGTCTTGCTGCTGTAGGCGATCGCGCCCCAGGCGTTCTTCGGCTGGCTCTTCGGCGAGACCGGGGCCGCGGATGCGGCCTGCGCGGCGATGCCCAGCGCGAGCGCGATGGCGAGTTTCCTCAGCATGGGCGCGAAGCATACACCCCGCGCGGCCGGAAAGCAGCCGGCGATACCGAGTAGCCGAACATCGCCATGTCGCCGCCGCTACTTCGCCAGGCTGCGCATCGCGCGCTCGAGGCCCTCGATCGTCGTGGGATACATCCTCCCGCCCATGATCTCGCGCAGGATGCCGACCGACTGGCGGTAGGGCCAGATCTCCTGCGGCTCGGGGTTGAGCCACGCGGCCTTGGGATAGACGTCGAGCATGCGCTTCATCCAGACGGCGCCCGCCTCCTCGTTCGAGTACTCGATCGAGCCTCCCGGCTGCAGGATCTCGTACGGGCTCATGGTCGCGTCGCCGACGAAGATCAATTTATAGTCGTGGCCGTACTTGTGCATGATGTCGAACGTGCGCACGCGCTCGGCGTGGCGGCGGCGATTGTCCTTCCACACGGCGTCGTACAGGCAATTGTGGAAGTAGAAATACTCGAGGTGCTTGAACTCCGTCTTGGAAGCGGAGAAGAGCTCCTCGCACAGCTTGACGTGATCGTCCATCGAGCCGCCGATGTCGAGGAACATGAGCACCTTCACGGCGTTGTGCCGCTCGGGCCGCATGTGCAGGTCGAGCCAGCCGGCGTTGCGCGCCGTCTTGTCGATGGTCGCGTCGAGGTCGAGCTCCTCGGGCGCGCCTTCGCGCGCGAACTTGCGCAGCCGCCGCAGCGCGACCTTGATGTTGCGCGTGCCGAGCTCGACCGAGTCGTCGAGGTTGCGGTACTCGCGCGCGTCCCAGACCTTGACCGCGCTGCGGTTGCGCGAGCGCTCCTGGCCGATCCTCACGCCCTCGGGGTTGTAGCCGTAGGCGCCGAAGGGCGACGTCCCCGCGGTGCCGATCCACTTGCTGCCGCCCTGGTGCCTGCCCTTCTGCTCTTCCAGTCTCCTTTTCAGCTCCTCCATCAGTTTCTCCCAACCGCCCAGGGCCTCGACCATGGCCTTCTCCTCGGCCGAGAGGTTCAGCTCCGCTTGTTTGAGCAGCCATTCGAGCGGCACGTCGAGCTCGGCGCCGACGATCGCCTCGACGCCTTTGAAGTATTCGCCGAAGGCGCGGTCGAACTTGTCGAAGTTCTGCTCGTCCTTCACGAGGGCGGCGCGCGAAAGATAGTAGAACTCGTCGATCGAGGGCGAGATCACGCCCTTGCGCATCGCCTCGAGGAGCGTCAGCCACTCCTTGATCGAGACCGGCAGCTTGTGGCTCTTGAGCTTCAGGAAGAAGCCGGTGAGCACGGCCTCAGCTCCGCTGCTGCCTCGACATGAAGATCAGCCGCTCGAACAGGTGCACGTCCTGCTCGTTCTTGAGCAGCGCCCCGTGCAGCGGCGGGATGATGGTCTTGCGGTCCTTGCTGCGCAGCGCCTCGGGGGAGATGTCCTCCGCGAGCAGCAGCTTCAGCCAGTCGAGCAGCTCCGACGTCGACGGCTTCTTCTTCAGGCCCGGGACCTCGCGCACCTCGAAGAACACCTCGAGCGCCTCGCGCAGCAGCGCCTTCTTCAGTCCGGGGAAATGGACGTCGACGATCCTCCCCATCGTCTCCTTGTCCGGGAAGCGGATGTAGTGGAAGAAGCAGCGCCTGAGGAAGGCGTCGGGAAGCTCTTTTTCGTTGTTGCTCGTGATGAAGACGATCGGGCGGTGCGTCGCCTTCACCAGCTCGCGGGTCTCGTAGACGTAGAACTCCATGCGGTCGAGCTCGCGCAGCAGGTCGTTCGGAAACTCGATGTCCGCCTTGTCGACCTCGTCGATCAGCAGCACCACCGGCGTCTCGGAGACGAAGGCCTGCCACAGCGTGCCGCGCACGATGTAGTTCGCGATGTCCTGCACGCGCGGGTCGCCGAGCTGCGAGTCGCGCAGGCGCGACACGGCGTCGTACTCGTAAAGACCCTGCTGCGCCTTGGTCGTGGACTTGATGTGCCACTCGAGCAGCGGCAGGCCGAGCGCGCGCGCGACTTCCACCGCGAGCATCGTCTTGCCGGTCCCGGGCTCGCCTTTGACGAGCAGCGGCCGCTCGAGCGTGATCGCGGCGTTGACCGCCAGCCTCAGGTCGTCGGTGGCGACGTAGGTGTCGGAGCCCTTGAATCGCATCGGCGCTTCCTTCGTGACGCGTTCATTCTACATCCTTGCTCCGGGCGGGCCGGTGGACGAGAATGGCGCCATGCGATACGCGGCGGCGCTTCTGTTGGTGCTCATCGCGCGCGCGTACGGAGCCACCGTCGCGGTCGACGTCGGACATTACAACGCGGAGCCGGGCGCGCTCAGCGCCCGGGGACGCCCCGAGTTCGAGTTCAACCGCGACCTCGCGGCGGACGTCGCCGGGGCGCTCCGGGCGCGCGGCGTGCAGCCGCGGCTGATCGGCGCAGACGGGTCCATGGTCCATCTGTCGCGGCGCACCGCGGCCGCGGTGGGCGCGGACCTGCTGCTCTCGGTGCATCACGATTCCACGCAGCCGCAGTTCTTCCTCGGCTGGAGCGACCACGGCGTCGACCGGTCCTACAGCGATCGCTACGCGGGCTTCTCGCTGTTCGTCTCGCGGCGGAACGTCGACCTCCCCGCGAGCCTGCGCTGCGCGTCGGCGATCGGCGCGGCGCTGCGCGCGGGCGGCTTCCGGCCGTCGCTGTATCACGCGGATCCGATCCCCGGGGAGAGCAAGCCGTTCGCCGACCGCGAGAACGGCGTGCACTACTACGACAATCTGGTGGTGCTGCACACGGCGCGCTCGCCCGCGGTGCTGCTCGAGGCCGGCGTGATCGTCAACCGCGACGAGGAGACCAAGCTCGCGTCGCCCGAGACGCGGCGCCGCATCGCTTCGGCGGTGGCCGAGGGCGTGTCCCGTTGTCTCGCGCCTCGGACCGGCGCGCCGAGTCTTTGACCGCGGCTCGGCGCTTCGTATAGAATTGCGCGGCCTGTCACATCCCTTCCGCCGAAATAATGAAAATCCGGACGATTACGAAATGCCTCGGCACGCTGCTCGCGGTCGCTTCCGCGTGCGCGTTCGCGCAACAACCGGCGCAAAGCTCCGGCGACAAGCCGGGCGAGAAAGCCGGCGGGTTGCCGCGCTTCCAGTCGATGTGCGTCGGCTGTCACGGCATCCCGTACTACCAGACGGCGTTCCCGCAGGTCTACCACGTGCCGAAGATCGCCGGCCAGTCGCGGCAGTACATCGTCAATGCGCTGAAGGCGTACAAGGCGGGCGACCGCAGCCACCCGTCCATGCAGGGCATCGCGAAGAGCCTCAGCGACGACGACATGGCGGCGCTCGCCGCCTACTATGGGGCCGATCCCGCGGAGGCCAAAAAATGAGCAAGCTCCTCGCCCTCGTACTCGCCGCCTCCGTGTCGGTTCCCGCGCTCGCCGCCGGAAACGCCGAGGCCGGGAAGCAGAAGTCCCAGGCGTGCGCCGCGTGCCACGGCCCCGACGGCAATCACCCGATGACGCCCGATTTCCCGCGGCTCGCCGGGCAGCACCCGGATTACCTGCTGAAGGCGCTGCGCGACTACAAGTCGGGCGCGCGCAAGAACCCCATCATGGGAGGGCAGGTCCAGGCCCTGAAGGACGAGGACCTCGCCGACCTCGCCGCGTACTTCTCCGAGCAGAGCGGCACGCTTCACGTCAAGCGCTGAGCCGCTTCAGCGCTTCCTGAGGCAATCGAGATAGGCGGCCGCGTCGGGCGCGGCGGCGTCGCGCTGCGCGCGCCACACGGTCTCGCCGAGGCACTCGAGCACCGCGTGCAGCGCCTCGTGCCGGTCGCCTCGGGTGCGCGCGATGCGCTCGAACTCGGCGCGGATCCCCGGCGGCTGGTCGATCGAAAGCTGCTCCTCGATCGCGAGGTGCAGCGACAAGTGCAGGAAGGGATTGCTCTCGCCCGCCTCGGGCGCATACTCGCGCGCGGCGTGGCGCTCGGGCTGCTCGAGCGCCACGCGGTACTCGGGATGCGCGAGCATGACCTCGACCGCCATCGGCTCGAGGCCGGTGAGCGGCGAGCGGTCGCTGTACTTTCGCCAGGCGTCGAAGAAGAACTGCCGCACCTGGTCGCGCGAGGGATTGAACATCGTCAGCCGCGAGCTTCGCGCGTCTTGGGCCGATACTCGCAAAGGTCCCGGATCAGGCACCTTGGGCATTCCGGCTTCAGCGCCTTGCAGACGTAGCGCCCGTGCAGGATCAGCCAGTGATGAGCGTCCTTGCGGAACTCCTCGGGAACGAACTTCGTCAGCTTGTCCTCGACCTCGCGCACGTCCTTGCCCGGCGCGATGCCGGTCCGGTTCGCCACGCGGAAGATGTGCGTGTCGACCGCGATGGTGGCGTGTCCGAAGGCGGTGTTCAGCACGACGTTCGCCGTCTTGCGGCCGACGCCGGGCAATGCCTCGAGCGCTTCGCGCGACTCGGGGACGCGGCTGCCGTGCTGCTCGACCAGGATACGGCAGGTCTGGATGATGTTCCTGGCCTTGCCGCGGTAAAGCCCGATGGTGCGGATGTATTCCGACAGGCCGCTTTCGCCGAGCGCGAGGATCTTCTCGGGCGTGGCCGCGTCGCGGAACAGCTTCCCGGTCGCGAGGTTCACGCTCTTGTCGGTCGCCTGCGCGGACAGGATGACGGCCACCAGCAGCTCGAACGGCGTGCGGTAGACGAGCTCGGTCGTCGGCGACGGATCCGCGGCCCGGAAGCGCGCGAAGATCTCGCGCCGCTTGGCGGGGTTCATCGCGCCCGTCCGGCGGCCGTCCTGCGGGCGCGGGCGCGCTCGATCGCGGCGCGCACGACCGCGCGCTTGCGCGCCGCGGCCGAGCGCCGCTGCGCGTGCTCGCGGCGGTCGCGCGCGAGGCGGGCGCCGCGCCGTTCGTGGCGGTCGCGCGCGGCGTCGACGCGGGCCGGCGTCCATACGTCTTCCGGCGCGGGCGCCGCCATGGCGATGCAGTCGACGGGGCAGGGCGGCAGGCACAGCTCGCACCCGGAGCACAGCTCGGTGAGCACCGTGTGCATCGCCTGCGCTGCGCCGACGATGGCGTCGACCGGGCAGGCCTGGATGCACAGGGTGCAGCCGATGCAGCGCGCCTCGTCGATCAGGGCGACGCGCCGGGGCGTCTCGGCGCCGCACGCGGGATCGAGCGGCGCGACGGGGCGCTCGGTCAGCTGCGCGAGCTTTCGCAGGGTGGCCTCGCCCCCGGGCGGGCAGCGGTTGATCGCGGCGCCGGCGGCGATCGCCTGCGCATAAGGCCGGCATCCCGCGTAGCCGCATTTGCCGCATTGCGTCTGCGGAAGCAGCGCGTCGATCTGATCGACGCTCGCCGTGCTCACGACGCGGCTCCTTGCGCCTTCCGGCCGTCCGCGGCGAGCCCGCGGACGATCTCGCCCGCGAGCCGCGGGCCGCGATAGAGCAGCGCCGTATACAGCTGCACCAGGTCGGCCCCCGCGTCGAGCTTCTCGCGCGCGTCGCGCGCGCTCGCGATGCCCCCTACCCCGATGATCGAGACGCGCGCCGGGAGCGCGCGGCGCAGCTTCGCCACGACCCGCGTGGCGCGCGCCCGCAGCGGCGGCCCCGAGAGCCCGCCCGCCTCCTCGCCGTGGCGCAGCTGCTTCACGCCTTCGCGCGACACGGTGGTGTTGGTCGCGATCACGGCGTCGATCCCGTGCGCGACGACGCGGTCGGCGATCTGCGCGATCGCGGCGTCGTCGAGGTCGGGCGAGACCTTGACCGCGAGCGGGGCGCGCCGGCCGTGCTGCGCGGCCAGCCGGTCGCGCTCCGCGACGAGCCGCCCGAGCAGCATGTCGATCTCGTGCGTCTGTTGCAGATCGCGCAGTCCTTTCGTGTTCGGCGACGAGACGTTGGCGGTGAAGAACGACGCGTGCGGGTAGAGCCTGGCGAGCACCTCGGCGTACTCGGCCGCGGCGCGCTCGTTCGGCGTGTCGAAGTTGCGGCCGATGTTCACGCCGAGGACGCCGCGATAGCGGCGGGCGGTCAGGTTGCGCGCGACGCTCTCGGCGCCGTCGCTGTTGAATCCCATGCGGTTGATGAGGGCCTCGGCCGCCGGCAGCCGGAAGATGCGCGGCAGCGGGTTCCCCGGCTGGGGCCGTAGCGTCACGGCGCCGATCTCGAGGAAGCCGAAGCCCAGCCTCCCGAGCGCGTCGACGTGCTCGCCGTTCTTGTCGAGGCCGGCCGCGAGACCGACCGGGTTCGGGAAATCGAGGCCCATCGCGCGCACGGGCAGCCGCGGCGCCCGCGAGGCGAGCAGCGACGCCGCGCCGAGGCGGTCGAGGCAATCGAGCGATCGGAAAGCGAGGCGGTGCGCCGTCTCGGGCTCGAAGGCGAAGAGAAGGGGACGCGCGGCGCGGTACAGCATGCGCGCCATTTTAGCGCGCGGGCCCGGATCAGCCCTCGATCTCCGCGTCGGTCAGCGCGCGCCAGTTGCCGTCGACGAGGCCCTCGATCGGGCGGAAGCGCGCCTTGTACGACATCTTGCGGCTGTCGCGTATCCAGTAGCCGAGGTAGAGGTACGGCAGCCCGAGGCTGCGGCACTGCTCGATCTGCCACAGGATGTTGTACGTGCCGAAGCTCGCGCCTTCCACCGCGGGATCGTAGAACGTGTACACCGAGGACAGGCCGTCGCTCAGGTGGTCGACGATCGAGACCATCACGAGGCGGCCCTCGTCGCGGAACTCCACGAGGCGCGTGCTCACGCGGCTCTGCAGCAGGAAGTGCGAGTACTGGTCGCGGCTGTCCTGGTCCATGCCGCCGCCGGCGTGCCGGCTCGCCTGGTAGCGCAGGTAGAGCGAGTAGTGCTCGACGCGGAAGCGCAGCCCCATGACGCTCGTCTGCAGCGCGGCGTGCCGCGCCCAGGCGCGCCGGTGCGTGCGCGCCGGCACGAATTCGGCGACCGGCACCCGCACCGGAACGCAGGCGCGGCAATGGTCGCAGTACGGCCGGTAGGTGAAGATGCCGCTGCGGCGGAAGCCGAGGCGGACCAGGTCGCCGTACAGCTCGTTGCCGATGAGATGGCTCGGCGTCGCGACCTGCGAGCGCGCCATCTTTCCCGGGAGGTAGGAGCACGGGTACGGTGCAGTCACGTAGAACTGCAGTACCGCGTGCGGCAGATCGTTCAGTTGCGACATGTCTCTATCGGAGCGTCGGCGCCGGACCAGCTTCCCGGGGCCCGCGCATAGTCTACCAATTCCTGGAGCAGGCGGGCGAAATCGCGGCGCGGGATCTCGCGGGCGCCGAGCGACTCGAGATGCGCCGTGTGCATCTGGCAGTCGATGAGCGCGATGCCTTCGCGCTTGCAGCGCTCGACCAGCGCGACCAGCGCGATCTTCGAGGCGTCGCGCGCGCGGGTGAACATCGATTCGCCGAAGAACACGCGCCCGAGCGCGACGCCGTAAAGGCCGCCGGCGAGCTCGCCGTCGATCCGGACCTCGACCGAATGCGCGTGGCCCAGCCGGTGCAGCCGCTCGTACGCGTCGCGCATCGGCTCGGTGATCCACGTGCCGCCTGCGCCGTCCCGCGGCGCGGCGCACGCCGCGATGACCTCGCGGAACGCGCCGTCGAACCCGACCTCGTGCGGCCGGTTGCGGATCGCCTTCGCGAGCGAGCGCGACACCTTGAGCTCCTCCGGGAAGAGCACCATGCGCGGGTCAGGGCTCCACCACAGGATCGGATCGTTCTCCGCGAACCAGGGAAAGATGCCGCGCCGGTAGCCCGCGAGCAGGCGCTCGGGCGACAGGTCGCCGCCCGCGGCGAGCAGGCCGTTCGGGCGCGCGAGCGCGCGCGCGAGCGGCGGAAAGGGCTCGTCGCCTTCCAGCCACGGGATCATGGGATCAGCACTTCACCTGCTGCCGGCAATATTCGCTCAGCTCGCTCACCACGCAGCTGCCGCGGACCGGGTCGTGCGCGTGGCCGTTGTGCTCGAGCGTCAGGCGGAACTCGTACTTGGAGAAGAACTCGCCGAACATCTCCCCGCCCAGGGTGCCGATCGCGTACAGCGCGTCGGTCGCGGCGTCGTGATCGAGCAGGATGGCGGCGAGCGGCTGCGGGGCGGGTCCGGCGACGACCCGCGCCCCTTCGGCGGGGTCGTACTGGCTGTGCTCGGAGCAGCAGTGGATCACATGGGCGAAGCGGTTCTGCGGCGTGCGCTCGGCGCGGTAGCTGATGAAGCTGATCTCGCGCGTCGGATAGGTCATGCGATGGGCGCAGATCGCCGAGTACGCGACCACGCTGTGGGCGGGGCCGACGCCGCCGGACCAGCGGTAAGTATCGGACGACGCGGTCTTCAGCTCCGCGGCGGGGCGCGTCGGCTTGCCGAGGTTCAGCAGAAAGCAGGGCGTGCCCGCAAACGGATAGTGGAAGATGAAATTGCGCTCGGAGGGCAGCTCCGCGGCCTTGATCGGCCGGCCGCCCGCATCGACGAGTCGCGCCCGGCCGTAGTAATGCGGACGGGCGCCGGCGCGCGCCGCGAGCGGCGACATCGCCACCGCAGCCGCGCACCCGAGCATGAATTGCCGTCGCTCCATCGGCTCCTTCGGGCCGGTCTTCACCGCCGGCCGGACGCACCATTTTGAGGCAGAATAGCCGCCGCCGTCACGGAGTATGTGACCGAAGCGGCGCCAAAACAATCCGTTGTGCTCCATTTTCCGGAGGAGGAGATCATGGGAGCGATGTCCGTAGAGACGCTGAAGGCCGGCAGCGACGTGCTGTTCATCCTGCTCGGGGCGATCCTGGTGCTCGCGATGCATTCGGGGTTCGCCTTCCTCGAGCTCGGGACGGTGCGGGCGAAGAACCAGGTCAATGCCCTGGTCAAGATCCTTTCCGACTTCAGCGTCTCGACGCTGGCCTATTTCTTCATCGGCTACCTGATCGCGTACGGCGCGGGGTTCCTGACCGGCGCCGAGAAGCTCGCCGAGAAGCAGGGCTACGAGCTGGTGCGCTTCTTCTTCCTGCTCACGTTCGCCGCGGCGACGCCGGCGATCATCTCGGGCGGCATCGCCGAGCGGGCGCGCTTCTATCCGCAGCTGATCGCGTCGTTCCTCATCGTCGCCTTCGTCTACCCGTTCTTCGAGGCGATGGCGTGGGGGCAGCGCTGGGGCGTCCAGGCCTGGATCAAGGCGGCGTTCTCCGAGGAGTTCCACGATTTCGCCGGCTCGATCGTCGTCCACGCGGTGGGCGGCTGGCTCGGCCTCGTCGCGGTGCTGTTCCTCGGACCGCGCAGCGGGCGCTACGCCAGGGACGGGAAGGTGCTGGCGGCGCACCCGCCCTCCAGCATCCCCTTCCTCGCGCTCGGCGCGTGGATCCTCTCGGTCGGCTGGTTCGGCTTCAACGTCATGTCGGCGCAGACCATCGACAAGGTGAGCGGCCTGGTGGCGGTCAACTCGCTGATGGCGATGGTCGGCGGTACGCTCGCCGCGCTCGTCGTCGGGCGTAACGACCCGGGCTTCGTGCACAACGGTCCGCTCGCGGGCCTGGTCGCAGTGTGCGCCGGCTCCGACGTCATGCACCCGATCGGCTCGCTCGTCGTCGGCGCGGTCGCGGGCGCGATCTTCGTCAGCATGTTCACGCTGGCGCAGAACCGCTGGAAGATCGACGACGTGCTCGGCGTCTGGCCGCTCCACGGCTTGTGCGGCGCATGGGGCGGGATCGCCGCCGGCATCTTCGGGGCGAAGGCGCTCGGCGGCCTGGGCGGCGTCTCGTTCATGTCGCAGCTCGTCGGCACCGTGGCCGGAATCGCGATCGCGCTCGCGGGCGGCGCGATCATCTACGGCGTGCTGCGCGCGGTCACCAGGCTGCGCCTCGAGCCCGAGGAGGAGTTCAGCGGCGCCGACCTCTCGATCCACAAGATCTCGGCGACGCCCGAGAACGCCGTGCGCAGCGTGGCCTGAGCGCGCTTCAGCGCGCCGGCAGGATGTCGCCGGCGTGCATGCGAAAGCGCCCTTCCTTGCGGTCGGCGTAGAAGTACCGCAGGGTGGTCGCGATGGTGCGGAAAGCGAGCTCGGGCCAGGGGATCTGGTCCTCGCGGAACAGCGCGACCTCGAGGCTCTCCTCGCCCGGCCCGAAGTCGGTGTCGAGGAGCCGCGCGCGGTAGAAGAGATGCACCTGGTCGACGTGCGGCACCGACAGCAGCGTGAAGGCGTCGCCGAGCTCGACGCGCGCCTTCGCTTCCTCGAGCGTCTCGCGCTGCGCCGCCTGGGCGGTGGTCTCGCCGAGCTCCATGAAGCCGGCGGGCAGCGTCCAGAAGCCCGCGCGCGGCTCGATCGCCCGCTTGCACAGCAGGACGCGGTCCTCCCATTCGGGGATCGTACCGACGACCATCAGCGGATTGCGGTAGTGGATCGTCCCGCAGCTCTCGCACACGTGCCGCGGCAGCGTGTCCCCGGGCGGGACGCGCAACGCCACGCGCGCCCCGCAGGTGCTGCAGAACTGCATCGGCGGCAGGCTCATGCGCCGGCCGCGACGAGCGGCGGCAGCTCGGCCAGCGTCGCGATCACGTGATCGGGCGCCGCGCCGAGATCGTCGAGCGGCGCGCCCGCGCGGTTGACCCAGAAGGTCCGGAACCCGAAGGACTTCGCGCCGCAGGCGTCCCAGCAGTTGCTCGAGACGAAGCCGATGGCGCCTTTCGGCAGCTCGAGCTTCTCGACGGCGAGCCGGTAGACCGCCGGCGCCGGCTTGTACATCTCGAGCTCGTCGACGCTGAGCACGGCGTGAAACATCTCGCGCAGGCCCGCGTTCTTCACCAGGGGACGCAGCATCGCGGGCGAGCCGTTCGAGAGGATCGCGAGCCGCAGCTTCCTCTGCTTCAGCGCGGCGATCGCCTCGCGCGCGTCCGGGAACGGCGAGAGCTCGAGATACGCGTCCATGAGGCGCCGGAGCTGGTCGTCCGCGAGCGGCGCGCCGGCGGCCGCGCAGGCGTAGCGCAGCCCGGCTTCGGTGACGCGCTTGAAGTCCTGGTAGCGCCGCATCAGGCTGCGCTGCCAGGTGTACTCCAGCTGCTTCGCGCGCCAGGCGCGCGTGATCGCTTCGCCCTTCCCGGGCCAGAGCGTTTCGCACAGCGCCGCGACGGTGTGGACGTCGAACAGCGTTCCGTATGCGTCGAAGACGAGCGCTCTGAGCGCCGGGACGGGAGCGGACATGGGGCGGCGGGAAAGCGTCAATGATACATCGCGGCACGCCGCCTTATCGGGGCGCGCCCGTAGGGAAAATCGCGATTGCACCCTGTACGAAAAGGGGATATGGTTCCCGGCACGTTTGCTGCTTGCGGAAGCGGACAGACGAAAGGGAGGCGATGGGTAAGCCCGAGAAAATCCGCCTTGGCGACCTGCTGGTCCAGCAGAGGCTCATCTCCAGCGAACAGCTGAAGCTCGCGCTCGAGCAGCAGAAGCGCAGCGGCCGCAAGCTGGGCAAGGTGCTGGTCGAGAGCGGCTTCGTCACGGAGGACCAGATCTCCGAGGCGCTGGCGCGCCAGCTCGGCGTCTCCTTCATCAACCTCAAATATTTCAACCTGCAGCCGGAGGTGACGCGCCAGCTGCCGGAATCGCAGGCGCGGCGCTACCGTGCGCTGCTGCTCGAGGACCGCAAGACCCGCTATCTCGTGGGCATGAGCGATCCGTCGGACCTCTTCGCCTTCGACGAGATCAGCCGCATCCTCAAGAAGGACATCGATCTCGCGGTCGTGAACGAGGGCCTGCTGCTGCAGACCATCGACCGCGTCTACCGCCGCACCGAGGAGATCACCGGGCTCGCGAAGGAGCTCGAGGCGGACCTCGGCGAGACGGCGGTCGACTTCGGCGCCCTGGGCGCGAACCTCAGCGTCGAGGACGCGCCGGTCGTGCGGCTGCTGCAGACGCTGTTCGAGGACGCGACCCAGGTCAAGGCGTCGGACATCCACATCGAGCCGCAGGAGCACCGCGTGCAGATCCGCTTCCGCATCGACGGCGAGCTGATCCTGCAGACCGAGACCGATCCCAAGATCGGGCCGGCGCTGGTGCTGCGGCTGAAGATCATGGCGGGCCTGGACATCTCGGAAAAGCGCCTGCCGCAGGACGGCCGCTTCAACGTCAAGATCCGCGACCAGCAGGTCGACGTGCGCATGTCGACCATGCCGGTGCAGTACGGCGAGTCGGCGGTCATGCGCCTGCTGAATACCAGCGGCGGGCTGCTGGGCCTGGAAAGGCTCGGCTTCCCGGATCCGCTGCTGGCGAAATTCCGCGAGCTGATCCACCGCTCGAGCGGGATGATCCTGGTCACCGGGCCCACGGGCAGCGGCAAGACGACCACCTTGTACGCCGCGCTGTCCGAGGTGAACAGCGTCGACCAGAAGATCATCACCGTGGAGGACCCCGTCGAGTACCGGTTGCAGGGCATCAACCAGGTCCAGGTGAACGAGAAGATCGAGCTCAGCTTTTCGCGCGTGCTGCGCTCGGCGTTGCGCCAGGACCCCGATATCATCCTGGTCGGCGAGATACGCGACGAGGAGACCGCGGAGATCGGTCTGCGGGCCGCGCTCACCGGCCACCTCGTCTTCTCCACGCTGCACACGCGCGACGCCGCCAGCACGCCGATACGCCTGATCGACATGGGCGCGCCGAACTACATGGTTGCGACGTCGCTGAACGCGGTGCTCGCGCAGCGGCTGGTCCGCGTCGTGTGCGAGAGCTGCGCCGAGCCCCACACGCCGACGCCGCAGGAAACCGCCTGGGCGAACGAAGACGCGAATCGGCCGCCCGCGACCGCGCGCTTCGTGCGCGGCAAGGGATGCTCGCACTGCAACGGCAGCGGCTATTTCGGCCGCACCGGCGTGTACGAGCTGCTCGACATGTCGCCGGATCTCGTGCAAGCGATCGGCCACGGCGATCCCACCGTCTTCATGCGCGCGGCCCACGCGCGCCTCGCCGGCCATACGCTGCGCAGCCACGCGCTCGCGCTCGCCGTGGCGGGCCGGACCACGCTCGGCGAGGCGATGCGCGTCACCAGCCAGGTCGAGGACTAGCGATGCCGCTGTTCGAGTATCGGGGCCGCAATCCTCGGGGCGAGCTCGTCCGGGGCAGCCTCGAGGGAGTCGATACCGGCGCGATCGCCGATCAGCTCTTCAACACGGGTATCACGCCGATCGAGATCAGGAGCTCGGGCGCGACGGTGGAGTCCGCGGCACGCGGGCTGCTCGAGCGCATCACCGAGCAGGTGACGGTGGTCGACCTGATGCTGTTCTCGCGGCAGATGTACACGCTGCTCAAGTCGGGCGTTCCGATCCTGCGGGCGCTCGTCGGGCTTCAGGAGTCGGCGACCAATCCCGCGCTCGCGCGCACGATCCAGGATTTGCGGGCGGGCCTCGACAGCGGTCGCGAGCTCTCGAGCGCCATGCTGCGGCACACCGACGTGTTCTCGCCGTTCTATACGAGCATGGTCCGGGTCGGCGAGATGACGGGGCGGCTCGAGGAGATCTTCCTGCGCCTGTCGCAGCATCTCGACTTCGATCGCGAGATGCGGCAGCGCGTGAAGACCGCGCTGCGGTATCCGCTCACCGTCATGGTCGCCATGGCGGTGGCAATCGCCATCGTCAACCTGTTCGTCATTCCGGTGTTCGCGAAGGTGTACACCGGGCTGGGGGCGCAGCTGCCGCTGCTGACCCGGATCCTCATCGGTTTCTCCGAGTTCACGCTGAACTATTGGGCGCTCATCCTCGCCGGCGGTATCGCCGGGTTCTTCGCGTTCCGGATGTGGCGATCCACCGTGCGCGGCAAATACGAGTGGGACAAGCTCAAGCTGCGCATTCCCATCGCCGGCAAGATCGTGCTCAAGGCGACGCTCGCGCGCTTCGCCCGGAGCTTCGCGCTCGCGATCCGCAGCGGCGTCCCCGTGGTGCAGAGCCTCAGCGTGGTCAGCAAGGTCGTGGACAACGACTACATCGCGCAGCGCATCGAGCAGATGCGCGACGGCGTCGAGCGAGGCGAAAGCGTCCTGCGCACGGCGGTGACCACGGGCGTCTTCACGCCGGTGGTGCTGCAGATGATCGCGGTGGGCGACGAGACGGGCGAGCTCGACAACCTCATGCAGGAGATCGCCGAGATGTACGAGCGCGAGGTCGAGTACGAGCTGAAGACGCTCAGCTCGCAGATCGAGCCGATCATGATCGTGTTCCTCGCGATCCTCGTGCTGATCCTGGCGCTCGGCGTGCTGCTGCCGGTCTGGGGCCTCGGCAGGGCCGTGCTCGGGCCGCATTAGACCGCTCGCGCCCATGCGAGTCCACCAGCTCCAGCGCGCCCCGGGGCGGGGCTTCTCGCTCATCGAGTTCACGGTGGTGCTGGTGATCATCGGCATCATCGCCGCGATCCTGCTCGACCGGATCAAGTTCTACCAGGAGCAGGCGGAGAAGGCGACGATGGAAGCCACGGCGGCGGCGATCCAGGCGGGATTACATTTGCGCATCGCGGGCTACCTCGCCGCGGGCAAGAGCGGAAGCGAGGTCGAAGGCCTGGCACGGCAGAACCCGATCGACTGGCTCGCTCGCAAGCCCGACAACTACGCCGGCGCCTTCGACCGGATCGGAGCGGACGAGCTTCCCGCGGGCACCTGGTATTTCGACCTGTCGGACGGCACCCTCGTGTACCGGATCCGATACGGGCATGCGTTCGTCACGGAGAACGAGGGTCCCAGGGAGGTGCGCTATCGCGCGCGCGTGGAATACGGCCGGCTCGAGAACGACTCTGGTTTGATCGGGCTCAGGGTGGCGGAGTTCGCGCCCATGCATCCTTACCATTGGTTGACGCAGTGAGCCTTGCCGCTTTGGCATGAGCATTGCTTAGTATTAAACCAAGGTCTACGCTGTGGGCCGGCCGAGATTGTTTTGCAAGGGATTTCGGGTTGGGCCAAGGCCATAGCTGCGATCAAGTTTGGCGTGCCGGCGTCAGAAGCGTCTCAAAGGTGTCAGCCGGAGCGCCGGAAGACGCGGATATGTGCGGTTTAACCTTCGAGAGAAGCGCGATTTCGCTTAAGTTTCACCTAATTAACGTAGTGAAGGGAGAACAGAAATGCGTAACAACCAAGGCTTCACGCTGATCGAGCTGATTGCCGTTATCGCGATTCTCGCGATTCTCGCGGCGACCGCGGTTCCGCAATTCGTGGATCTGCGGGACGACGCGGCAACGGCTTCCGTGCAGGGCGTCGCGGGAGCGCTGAGCTCCGCGTCCGCGCTGAACTACGCGAAGAGCGTTTCCCCGACCGGCGGCGGCACAGCGGTGGCCAACTGCACCGCAGTGGCTGCTCTGCTGCAGGGCGGCGCGCTTCCGACCGGTTACACCATCACGGCTGCCGCTGTCGCCGCGGGTGCGACGGTCACTTGCGTGTTGAACGGCCCGCGCAGCAAGAGCGCGAACTTCACCGCGATCGGCGTATAGCGCTTGCGGTCGACCCATTTCATGAAATCCGGGCGGGGATAGAGCGGCATCCGAATCGGGGTACCGCAGTCAAGCCCCGCCGGCTTGAAAGGGCAAAAGGAGAATGGCGATACCGCTTCGCTGTTCTCCTTTTTTTTACCGCATGAACACGGCGTCATCCATGTCGCACATTCGCCAGCGCGGCTTCTCCCTGATGGAGCTGATCGCGGTGCTCGCGATCGTCGCCGTCCTGTCCGTGTCCGCCACCGCCATGTTCAGCAAGCGCTCCTTCGACACGGGGCGGTTCACGCAGGAAGTGGAAGCGGCGATCGCCTACGCGCAAAAGGAAGCCGTGGCGAGACGGCGGACGGTCAGCGTCACGGTCAGCGCAGCTTCGGCCGATTTCGCCATCTGCAAGACCTTCAACCCGTGCGGCGGTACGGTGGCACTCCCTCTTCCGACGCAAAGCGGCGGCGCCTCGCTTGCCGCGCCGACCAACGTGGCGCTGTCGGCCGTCGCGTTCAACTTCGACCCTTCCGGCATGGTTTCCGGCGTGGCGACGCCGATCACCATCACGGTGACGGGAGATATTTCGAACAGCGTGTTCGTCGAGGCGACCGGCTATGTGCACCGCTGAGGCGCCACGGCGGGCGCGCGGCTTCACGCTGCCGGAGCTGCTCTTGATCATCGTCGTGCTCGGCATCGGGCTCTCGGGGATCGTGACGGCGTTCACGACGATGGTCGGCGGCAGCGCGGATCCCCTGGTCCGCAGGCAGGCGATGGCGGTCGCCGAGGCGCTGATGGAAGAGATCATGGCGCAGGCTTACAACGACCCGGGTACTGCGCCCGGGGCGACGCGCGAGTCCTTCGACAGCATCACGGACTACAACGGCTATAGCACCACAGGCGTGAAGAACTTCTCCGGGGTCGCGATACCCGAGCTGGCGAACTACAACGTCGCGGTCACGGTCGGCGGAGCCACGGTCGTGAACGGAGCGACGGCCAAGCTCGTGACGGTCACCGTGACCGGGCCCGGGCCCGCGGGCGCGTTCACGCTGCAGGGCTACAAGGCGAGCTACTGATGCGCGGCGATCCGCACAAAAGCGCGGGCATCACCATCATCGAGCTGGTGGTCGTCGTCTCGCTGCTCGCGATCATCAGCGCCGTCGCCGCGCTCGTCCTGCGCGGACCGCTCCAGGCGTATGCCGACACCAGCCGCCGCGCGGAGCTCACGGACCAGGCCGATACCGCGCTGCGCCGCATCGGCCGCGACCTGCGCAGCGCGCTTCCGAACAGCATCCGCGTGATCTCGGGTGCGACGACGTATCTGGAGTTTTTCCCCGTGCGCACCGCCGGCCGCTATCGCGCGGAAGGGACTGGAACGGCGGATCCGCTGAGCTTCAACGCCACGGACACGACGTTCAATATCCTCGGCACGCCGAGCAGCGCGCCGGGTCAGGTGATCCAGGCCAACGACATCCTGGTGGTGCGCAACGACGCCTCGGCAGCCACCGACGTCCGCGCGAACGCCTACACGTACAACCAGTCGGGCGCGGGGTTCAACTGCACCGTTGCCAACGGCGCGAACTGCAATACCGCGACTATCACGGGCGCGCCGGCGGCCACCGCCGACCCGAACGAGTTCAAGCTGACGTTCGGATCCCGCCAGTTCAACTTCGACACCACCGCCGGGCGCGGCTTCGGCTCGCCGGGCAACCGGTTTTACGTGGTCACGCAGCCCGTGACCTACGTGTGCGCACCGAGCAACGTCCTCGACGCGAGCGGCAACTCGCCCGGGACTCTGAAGCGCGTGACGAACTACGGCGTCACCCTCGCGCAGCCGACTCCGGCCGGCGGCGATCTCGTTGCGGGCAACGTGTCGGCGTGCACCATCGGCTACAGCGCGAACGTTTCCGGATACACCGGGCTCGTCGTGCTGAAGCTCTCGCTCACCCGCGGCAACGAGACGGTCAGCCTCTACCATGAAGTTCACGTCAACAATGCGCCCTGAACGCGGCTTCGCCGCCATCACCGCCGTGTTCATCCTGGTCGTGCTCGCGGGGCTGGCCGCTTCGCTGGTCACGATCTTCGGCGGGCAGCAGCGCTCGCAGGCGTACGACATGCTGGGCACGGAGGCCTACCAGAGCGCGCATGCGGGCCTGGATGCGGCCATCAGCACCGTCATCAACACGGGCAACTGTCCGGCCACCGGCACGTTCGGCGTTCCGGGCGCGCCCAATCTCGCGGCCTTCAGCTTCACCGTCGCCTGCAACGCGACGCCCAGCATCAGCGACGCCGGCGGCACGCTGAAGATGTTCCAGATCGT
>DASRFB010000005.1:0-20103 GCA_035651815.1 Burkholderiales bacterium
CGGCAGCATGGTCTCGATCGTGACGAACGGAAAGCCCGACGCCGCGATCCAGCTCGATCCCGCCAAGGACGCGGGGCCCGACGAATACACGATGACGCTGACGGCCGCCCTGCCGCTGCTGATCAAGCCGGACGCGCGCACCTACGCGAACATCGGCTGGGGCTCGGGCCTGACGGTGGAAACGCTGATGTCGCACAGCGGCCCGCGCGAGGTCGACACGGTCGAGATCGAGCCCGCGATGGTGTCCGCGGCGCGCGCCTTCTATCCGCGCGTGCTGCGCGCCTACCGCGACCCGCGCAGCCACGTGTACTTCGAGGACGCGAAGAGCTATTTCGCGCGGCACGGCAAGCGCTACGACGTCATCATCTCGGAGCCTTCGAACCCCTGGGTGAACGGCGTCGCCAGCCTGTTCACGACCGAGTTCTACCGCGAGGCCAAGCGCTACCTCGCGCCCGGCGGGCTGTTCGTGCAGTGGCTGCAGCTCTACGAGCTGAACGATGCGCTGCTCGGCTCGATGGTCGCCGCGCTGGGCGAGAACTTCTCGGACTACGAGGTCTACGAATCCGGAGGCGGGGACATCATCGTCGTCGCGGTCGCCGAGGGGACGGTGCCGCGTCCGCAGGCCCTGCCCGCGAACGAGAAGGTCTTCATGCCGATGCTCGCCCGCGTCGGCATCCGCCGGCTCGAGCACGTCACGCTGCGCAGCCTCGGCACCAAGCGCACGATCCAGACGCTGCTCGCTCCGCTCGCCGCGCCGGTGAACTCCGATTTCCGCCCGACGGTGCAGATCGAGGCCGCGCGCGCGCGCTTCGAGCGGCGGCTGGCGGAGGGCATCCGGTCGCTCGCGGAAGCGCCGCTACCGATCGCCGAGATGCTGGACGGCGAGAAGCGCGTGCACCTCTCCGAGCCCGTGGGCGAGTCCGCGCAGGCGGTGCCGCTGCTCGCGCAGTCGCTTGCGCTGCGCCTCGCGCGCGGGCTGCTGCAGAAGGGTCCCGGCGCGCTGCGTCCCGGCAACGAGCGCGTGATGGTCCCGCTCCTCATCCTCGAGTCGCCGGGGGCCCTGTGCGGCAAGGACCCGGCCGCGGCCGTCGTCGACCAGCTGCACCGGGCCGCCGAGCTCACGCTGAATCGCCTGCCGCCCGAGCTGCTGCGCCGCCTGTGGATCCGGGGCGCGTGGCTCGGCTGTCCGCTGGACAGGCTCGCGCCCCGGGTTCGGCGCCGATTCGCGCTTTACGGGGCGATCGCCGCCCGCGACGCGAAGCAGATGCTCGAGCGGGCGAGCGCGATGCTGGGCGATCCGGTCGACGAGAGCAAGGAAGGCAGGGAATGGCGGCGCTTCGTGCTGCTCACGGCCATGCTGGGCGCGCATGCATCGGGCCGCGCCGACGAGGCCGAGCGCCTGTGGCTGGCGCACCGCGGCGAGATCAACACGACCGAGGACGTCCCGGCGTACCTCATCTATCTCGTGAACCACGACTGAGCGGCGCGCGTTATCCCTTCAGCGCGCGCGCCCTGATCGCGTCGAGCGTCGTCGTGGTCGTGATCGCCTGGGGATCGAGGCGCAGCTCGAGGAGCGCGGGCTTCCCGACCTCGGTCTCGCGCAGCGCGCGCTCGAACGCGGGCGCGAAGCCCGCGGTGTCGTCGACGGTCTCGCCGTACGCGCCGTAGGCGCGCGCGAGCGCGGGGAAGTCGGGGTTGCGAAGCTCCGTGCCGTAGACGCGCGCGGGGTACTCGCGCTCCTGGTGCATTCGGATCGTGCCGTACATGGCGTTGTTGATCACGAGGAAGATCACCGCGACGCCGTACTGCACCGCGGTCGCGAGCTCCTGCCCGTTCATCAGGAAGTCGCCGTCGCCGTTGACGGACACGACGACGCGGTCGGGGTGCGCGATCTTCGCGGCGATGCCCGCGGGAACGCCGTAGCCCATCGAGCCGTTCGTCGGCGCGACCTGCGTGCGCCAGCGCGGATAGCGGTAGTAGCGCCCGATCCAGCCGGCGAAGTTGCCGGCGCCGTTCGCGACGATCGCGTCCTCCGGCAGCCGCTCGCGCAGCCAGGCGACGACCTCGGCCATCTGCAGCCGGCCGGGATTCGCCGCGGGGCGCGTCCACTCGAGATAGTCGGCGCGAGCCGACTCGCGCCACGATTTCCAGCGCGAGCCGTCGACCGCGGCACCCGCGAGCGCCTCGGCGATCTGCGCCATGCCGCTGTTGATCAGCAGGTCGGCCTGGTACACGCGGCCCAGCTCTTCCGCGCCCGCGTGCACGTGCACGAGCTTCTGCTTCGGCCGGGGCGGCTCGATCAGCGTGTACGCGCCGGTCGTCATCTCGCCGAGCCGCGCGCCGATTACGAGCAGCAGGTCGGCCTCGCGCACGCGTTGCGCGAGCTTCGGGTTGATGCCGATGCCGACGTCGCCGACGTAGCTCTCGTGGCGGTTGTCGAACAGGTCCTGGAAGCGGAACGAGCACGCGACGGGCAGGCCGCAGCGCTCGGCGAAGGCCTGGAAGTGGCGGCACGCCTGCTCGCCCCAGACGCTGCCGCCCAGGATCGCGAGCGGCCGCTCGGCGCGAGCGAGCATCGCGCGCACGCGCTCGACGTCCGCGGCGCCCGGGCTCGCCTGCACCACCTGGTAGCGGGCGACGTCGGCGGGCGCCCCGCGCTCGGTGAGCATGTCCTCGGGCAGCGCGAGCACCACCGGTCCGGGGCGCCCCGACATCGCGAGGTGGAAGGCGTGGCTCACGAACTCGTGCATGCGCTCCGGGCGGTCGACCTGCGCCACCCATTTCGCCATCGGGCCGAACATGCGGCGGTAATCCATCTCCTGGAAGGCCTCGCGCTCGGCGGACTCGCCCGGCACCTGGCCGACGAAGAGGATCATCGGCGTCGAGTCCTGGTGCGCGGTGTGCACGCCGATCGACGCATTGGTCGCGCCCGGACCGCGCGTCACGAAGCAGATCCCGGGCTGGCCGGTGACCTTGCCGTAGGCCTCGGCCATGTAGGCGGCGCCGCCGTCCTGGCGGCACACGACGAGCCGGATCGCGTCGCGCGCATCGTAGAGCGCGTCGAGCACGGCGAGATAGCTCTCGCCCGGGACGCAGAACGCCGTCGACGTCCCGTGGATCCTGAGCGCATCGACGAGGATCTGCGCCGACGTCCGTTCACCCGATCGCACGCGCGCCTCCCGTAAAAGGCCCGATTCTACCCAGGACCGCCCGGCGGGGGGCGCCCCGGTCAACCGGACTATTGTTGAACTTGAGCGTCGTCGCTCTTTCCAACTCGTGTCGGACGTTCGGCCGGCGGCAATTCTGGGCTGCTCCGGTCGGCGCATGCGGTTCCGATTCCTCTGAATTCAAGGCGATTGTCCCGAGCACTGCGAGCATGGATTCGTTGACCAGCATGAAGGTTTTCTGCGCCGTCGTCGACAACGGCAGCTTCGCCGCCGCCGCCGGCAAGCTGCGGCTGTCGCGCGCCATGGTGACCAAGCACGTGATGAACCTCGAGAACCATCTCAACATCCGGCTTCTCAACCGCACCACGCGGCGCCTGTCGCTCACCGAAAGCGGCGCCGGCTACTACGAGCGCTGCACGCAGATCCTGAACGAGCTCGAGGAGGCCGAGGCGCAGGCGCGCCAGGCGAGCGCCGAGCCGCGCGGCACGCTGCGCATCAACGCGCCCTACAGCTTCGCGACCGCGCACGTCGCGCCCTTCCTTCCGGAGTTCCTGGCGTCGCACCCCGATCTCAAGCTCGATCTCACGATGAACGACCGCTTCGTCGATCTCGTCGAGGAGGGATTCGACGTCGCGGTGCGCATCGCCGCGACGCTGCCCGAATCGTCGCTCGTCGCGCGCAAGCTCGCGCCGTGTCGCATGGTGGTGTGCGGCTCGCCGGAATACTTCCAGCATCACGGCACGCCGCGCAGTCCGGCGGACCTCGAGCGGCACAACTGCCTCGCGTATTCGTTCTGCGCGAGCCAGGGCGCCTGGATGTTCGGCTGCGCCGACGGGCGCCGGCACGCCGTCAAGTCGAACGGCAGCATCCGGGCGAACAGCGGCGATGCGCTGCGCGCCGCGGCACTCGGGGGCATCGGCGTCGTGCTGCTGCCGACGTTCGCGGTCGGGCAGGAGCTCGAGGACGGCCGCCTGCAGGCGGTGCTCGCCGATTGCGAAACGCCCGAATCGGCGATCTACGCGGTGTACCCGAGCCGTCGGCACCTGTCGGCGAAGGTCCGCGCCTTCGTCGATTTTCTCGGACGCAAATACGGCCCGGATCCGTACTGGGACCACTGGCGCCGCTCGCTCGAGGAGGACAAGAAAACGGCGCCGCACGAGGGGGAGCCCTCGCGGGCGCCGGAGTCTGCATCGGCCGGGCTCGGTTAGCCGAGCACCGGCCGCGCCCTTCAGCTGGCGTCAGGGAGGAGAGACGCCGCCGAATTGCTTGTAGTAGAACTCGTCGCCGATATGGCCCGATGCGGGCCGATCGCTGTAAGGCGACGGGACGCTGCCGGGCTGGCGCGCCGCGGCGAAGCCGTAATGAACCTGGCTCTCGAAGGGCTGCGGCTCGGGCGCCGCGGCCACGACGGTGTTCGGCTCGACCACGACCGCGCTCGAGTCGGGCGAAACGACGGTCGTCGTCCCCGACGTCACGGGCCGATCCACGATCACGGTGTCCTGCGCGAACGCCGCGGGGTCGAACGCGAGAGTCCCGAGGACCGCGCTCCCGGCGAAAATCATTGCGAGCTTACGCTTCATAGTTCGATACGCTCCTTTCCAAAAATGAGAAGACCGCGTTTCGCGACCTCGTACCTGTTCGTAACCGCGGCGCAGCAAAGATTCGAAGCCCCGGGGAAATGCTCCGTTCACTCCGCATCAACAGTTCAGGAAGGACGGGCCTTTCGGCGTCCGCTTTACGGCTCCGTTAGAATCGGACCATGGTCGACGACATCCCTTCGCTGCGCCGGATACTGAAGACCACGCGCGTCATTGCCATGGTGGGCCTCTCGGCGAGCTGGTACCGGCCCAGCTATTTCGCCGCGAAATACCTGATCGAGCACGGCTACACCGTCATCCCGGTGAACCCCGGGCAGTCGCAGATCCTCGGACAGAAGTGCTACAAGTCGGTGCGCGAGGCGGCGGAGAAGTCCGGCCAGCGCATCGACATGGTCGACTGCTTCCGCAAGACGGAGGACATCATGCCGATCGCCGAGGAAGCGATCGCGGTCGGCGCCAAGGTGCTGTGGCAGCAGCTCGGCGTGATCAACCTCGAAGCCGCGAAAAAGGCGGAGGCCGCGGGCCTCGAGGCCGTGATCGACCGCTGCGTGAAGATCGAGCACGGGCGCCTGTTCGGCGGGCTGAACTGGTGCGGCGTGAACACGCGCGTGATCTCCGCGAAGCGTCCGCAGTGGCTGCCCTACTGAGCACGGCGCGCTAGCCATGGCGGACCGCAAGTTCGGCATCGAGACGCTCGCGCTGCACGCCGGGCAGATCCCCGACCCCGCGACCGGCGCGCGCGCCGTGCCGCTCTACCAGACGACCTCCTACGTCTTCGACTCGGCCGATCACGCGGCGAGCCTGTTCAACCTGCAGACCTTCGGCAATGTCTATACGCGGCTGTCGAACCCGACCACCGCGGTGTTCGAGGAGCGCATGGCGGCCCTCGAGGGCGGCCGCGCCGCGCTCGCGACCGCGACCGGGCAGTCGGCGGAGATGACCGCGATCCTCACGCTTTGCGAGGCGGGCGATCACATCGTCTCGGCCGCGACGCTCTACGGCGGGACTTACACGCTGCTCGAGGTGAACCTGCGCAAGCTCGGGATCGAGACGACGTTCGTGAACCCGGACGATCCCGAGAACTTCCGCCGCGCGCTGACGCCGAGGACCAAGCTCGTCTACTGCGAGACGCTCGGCAATCCGCTCATCAACATCGTCGACCTCGAGGCGGTCGGGCGCATCGCGCGCGAGGCGGGCGTCCCGCTCGTGGTCGACAACACCGTGCCGTCGCCCGCGCTTTGCCGGCCCTTCGAATGGGGCGCCGACATCATCGTGCATTCGGCGACCAAGTACATCGGCGGTCACGGCACCACCATGGGCGGCGTCGTGGTCGAGTCGGGCAAGTTTCCCTGGGGCAACGGCAAGTTCCCGGGCATGACCGAGCCCTCGCGCGGCTACCACGGCGTCATCTTCCACGAGACCTTCGGCGACTTCGGCTACACCATGAAGGCGCGCATGGAGACGCTGCGCACCTTCGGGCCGTCGATCTCGCCGTTCAACGCCTGGATGCTGCTGCAGGGCCTCGAGACGCTGCCGGTGCGCATGGAGAAGCATTGCGCCAACGCGCTCGCGGTCGCGAAGTTCCTGCAGGGCCACCGCGGCGTGTCCTGGGTCAATTACCCCGGGCTCGAGAGCAACAAGTATCACGCGCTCGCGAAGAAGTACCTCCCCAAAGGCGCGAGCGGGCTGCTCAACTTCGGCGTGAAGGGCGGCGCGCGGGCGGGCGAGAAGTTCATCGAGGCGGCGACCTTCATGAGCCACCTCGCCAACATCGGCGACGCCAAGACGCTCATCATCCACCCCGCGTCGACCACGCACCGCCAGATGTCGGAGGAGGAGCAGGCCAAAGCCGGGGTGACGCCCGACATGATCCGGATCTCGGTCGGCCTGGAGACGCTGGACGACATCCTCTGGGACATAGACAATGCGCTCTCCGCAGCGGCCAAGGCCTGAACGACATGCTCCAGAGAATTCGCGGTTCTTCGAAAAGCTCGCTCGACTGCACCTCGCCCTACCCGACGCGCCGCCGCCCGACGCTCGCGCGCAACGTCGTCTCCACCTCGCAGCCGCTCGCCGCGCAGGCGGGGCTGCGCATGCTGCTCGCGGGCGGCAACGCGGTCGATGCGGCGCTCGCGGCCGCCATGACGCTCACGGTGGTCGAGCCGATCTCCAACGGCATCGGCTCGGACGCGTTCGCGATCGTGTGGGACGGCGCGAAGCTGCACGGGCTGAACGCCTCGGGGCGCTCGCCCGCGGCGTGGACGCCCGAGTACTTCTCCGGCAAGACGACGGTGCCGCAGCGCGGCTGGAACAGCGTCACCGTGCCGGGCTGTGTCGCCGCGTGGCGCGACCTTTCGCAGCGCTTCGGCAAGCTGCCGTTCGAGCGCCTGTTCGGCCCGGCCGTCGAGTACGCGCGCTCGGGCTACCCGGTCTCGCCCTTCATCGCCGAGCGCTGGGACCTGCAGTGCGCGGAGCTGAAGGTGCACCCGGGATTCGCCGAGGCCTTCATGCCCGCGGGGCGCGCGCCCCGCGCGGGGGAGGTGTTCCGGTTCCCCGACCAGGCGGCGACGCTGGAGAAGATCGCGGCGACGCGCGGCGACGCGTTCTACCGCGGCGAGATCGCCGAGCGCATCGCGGCCCACGCCAAGGCGAACGGCGGCGCGATGACGCGCGAGGATCTCGGCGCGCACGAGAACGACTGGGTCGAGCCGCTCTCCATGGACTACCGCGGCCTCACCGTGCACGAGATGCCGCCGAACGGCCAGGGGATCGTATGCCTGATGGCGCTCGGCATCCTCTCCTACTTCGACGTCGCCGACCACCCGGTCGACTCCGCCGACAGCGTCCACCTGCAGATCGAGGCGGTGAAGCTCGCCTTCGCCGACGCCTACCGCCACGTCGCCGATCCGCGCGCGATGGAGCTCGCGCCGCAGCGCCTGCTCGATCCCGGCTACCTCGCCTCGCGCGCGAAGCTGATCGACCGCCGGCGCGCCCAGAACTTCGGCCACGGCACGCCGCCGCGCGGCGGCACGGTGTACCTCACCGCGGCCGACGCGGGCGGCATGATGGTCTCGATGATCCAGTCCAACTACATGGGCTTCGGATCGGGCGTCGTCGTGCCGGGGATCGGCGTCAGCCTGCAGAACCGCGGCGCCGGCTTCGTGCTGACGCCCGGGCATCCCAACCGGGTCGCGCCGCGCAAGCGCCCGTTCCAGACCATCATCCCCGGATTCATCAGCAGGAACGGCGCGCCGCTCATGAGCTTCGGACTGATGGGCGGCAGCATGCAGCCGCAGGGACACACGCAGCTCGTGGTGCGCATGGCCGACTACGGCCAGGGCCCGCAGGGCGCGATCGACGGCCCGCGCTTCCGCATCGTGCAGGGCCTCGACGTGAACTTCGAGCCCGAGTTTCCGAAGGCCACGCTCGCCGAGCTCGCCGCGCGCGGCCACCACGTGGTCGAGCTGCCCGCGGGCTACATGGACTTCGGCTGCTCGCAGATCGCGCACCGGCTCGAGGACGGCTACCTCGCCGCCTCGGACGCGCGCCGCGACTCGCTCGCCGTGGGCTTCTGAC
This sequence comes from Burkholderiales bacterium, assembly GCA_035651815.1. GTDB lineage: Bacteria > Pseudomonadota > Gammaproteobacteria > Burkholderiales > SG8-39 > VBDM01. Next base: position 8,342 of record DASRFB010000005.1, read on the forward strand.
ATGCTGAAGCTCTTCAATCCCAAGGCGGGCCCCGCTCCCAACGGCCCGTATTCGCACGGCGTGATCGTCCCCGCGAACGCGCGCTGGCTCTACGTCGCCGGCCAGACCGGCACGCGCAAGGACGGCTCGATCCCGCAGACGGTCGAGGAGCAGACCGAGGTGGTGTGGCAGAACATCCTCGCCGTGCTCGCCGAAGGCGGCATGGGCGTCGAGGATATCGTCAAGGTGACCTCGTTCCTCGTGCGCAAGGAGGACTACGCGAAGTTCGCGCCGGTGCGCGCGAAATATCTCGGCGCCCATCGGCCGGCGTCGACCTTCCTGGTGGTGTCGGCCCTCGCCCGGCCGGAATTCCTGGTCGAGGTCGAGGCGGTCGCGGCAAAGGCGTAGCGATGCTGAAGCTCTGGGGCCGCGTCAACTCGATCAACGTGCAGAAGGTGCTGTGGGCGCTCGAGGAGCTGCGGGTCGCGTACGAGCGGGTCGACGCCGGGCTGCAGTTCGGCGTGGTCAACGAGCCCTTCTACCGCAAGATGAATCCGAACGGCCGCGTCCCGACGATCCAGGACGAGGGCCTGGTGCTCTGGGAGTCGAACGCGATCGTGCGCTACCTCGCCGCGAAGCACGGGCAAGGCTCGCTCTGGCCGACCGACCTGCGGACGCGCGCCGACGCCGACCGCTGGATGGACTGGTGCACGAGCACGCTCGCGCCCGCGATGACGCCGGTGTTCTGGGGGCTGGTGCGCACGCCGCCCGAGAAGCGCGACGCGGCGAAGATCGCGGCCGGCGTCGAGCAGTGCGCCAAGGCGCTGGAGCTCTTCGACGGCTGTCTCGCGGACCGCGAATATGTCGCCGGAAAGAGCTTCACCATGGGCGACATCCCGGTCGGGACCTTCGTCCACCGCTGGTACGCGCTGCCGCTCGAGCGGCCACGTGCGCCGAATGTCGAGGCGTACTACGCGCGATTGAAGGCTCGCCCCGCGTATGCCAAGCACGTCGCGAAGCCGCTGAGCTGAACCTGAGCTAGAACGTCAGCCCGCGGCGTCGGCCGAGATCGGCGGCCCGCCCAGCCGCGCGCGGCGCTCCCCGGGCGGCAGATCGGCGATCTTGCGCACGTCGGCGTAGAAGCGCTCCAGGTCGCCGCCGTCGGCGACGATCATCGCGTGGAACGCGGGCACGAGCTCGGTGTACGCGGCGATGGAGGCGAGCAGAGCGTTGTTCGGGCCCCGGGCGAACAGGCGGTCGTAGCCGGAAAAGCCGCCCCAGGATCTCTTGAGCGCCTCGTAGTCCTCGCGCATCTCCTGGAACAGGCGCGCCTTGCCGGCGCGCTTCTCCTCGGCCGCGCCCGAGCCGCGGTAGAAGGCGTCGAGGCGGTTGCGGTACTCGAGCACGAGCGCGAACACCTGCCGGCGCCGCTCGGCCGCCGCCTCGTACGCCGCGCGCTGCGCGGGCGTCCCGTGAGCGGCCAGCCAGCGGCGCACACCCTCCTCCTCGACCGAGACCGCGAACGACTCGTTGAACATCGTGTCGTTCCTGACGTACACCACCTGGTGCGCGAGCTCGTGGAAGATGAGGCGCGCGAGCTCGGCGTCGGGGTAGCGGATGAAGGTCGAGAGCACCGGGTCGTCGAAGTAGCCGAGCGTCGAGTACGCGGGCACGCCGCCCGAGTAGACGTCGTAGCCCTGCGCCGCCATGTCGTCGGCGTAGCGCCGCGCCGCGTCCTCGGAGTAGTAGCCGCGGTAGGCGACGCAGCCGGCGAAGGGGAAGCACGACTCGACCGGCTTCACCGAGAATTCCGGCGTCACGAACACGTTCCAGATCACGTACGGCCGGCCGATGTCGGCGTAGCGCCGGAAGCTGCCGTTGTCGGGCAGCTTCAGCTCGCGGCTCGCGAAGTCCCGGATCGCGACCACCTGCTCGAGGCGCTCGCGCAGCGCCTCGGGCGTCTTCGGCTCGTGCACGGCCTCGTCGATCGGAACCGACAGCCGCATCAGCTCGAGGTGCCCGCCGACGGCCTGCGCGTAGTAGGCGAGCGTGCCGCAGCCCGAGACGACGAGCGCGAGCGCGGCGAGCGCGAGGGCGCGCCTCATCGCGCGAACCGCCCTTCGCGCAGGAAGGCCGCGGCGTGACGCGCGACCTGGGCGGAGATCAGCATGGCGCTGTGGCTGACGGGGAGCGTCACGTGGTCGCGCATGCCCGGGAGCCGCGTCTCCTCGAGGCAGACGACGCCGTCGCTCGGATGCGGCAGTCGCACCAGCAGCCGCGCCAGGCCGAACGGCCGCGTGCCGGCGACGACGCCGACCTCGAAGCGCGCGTCGAGCGACGTGTCGAGCGGCGGCCGCCACGCGGACGCGCTCGCGCCGAGCAGGAACGCCGCCTTGCTCCCGAGGCGTTCGGCCATCAGGCACCCGGACACCGGGGCGCCGAGCAGCACCGCGCGCCGCACACGCGGGTCGGGCGCGCGCTGCAGGTAGCGCAGGATGACGAGGCCTCCGAGGCTGTGCCCGGCGAGATGCACGCGCTCGCCCTCGGTTGCGGCGACGCGGCGCGCGAGACGCGTCACGTGCTGCTCGAGCGTCTCGCTCGCCGAGCGATAACCCATCGCCGACGCGCGGAATCCGGCCCGGCCGAGCGCGTGCACGAGGTAATGCATGGCGAAGCGGTTCATCCAGAGCCCGTGCAGCAAGACCACCGGCTCGCTCGCGCGCTCGGGTCGGCCTTCACGTTGCACGGCGCGCGGTCCGCGTCTCGGGCAGGAGCAGCCATGCCGCGTTCACCAGGGGAAGGAGGATGATCGGCACGAAGCCGTAGCCGTAGCTGCCGGTCGCGGCGACGATGGTCCCGAAAATCGGAGGCCCGAGCAGGCCGCCCGAGAAGGTGAAGAACTGCGTGCCGCCGGTCACCGTCGCGATCCGGCCCTCGGGCGCGAGGCGCGCGACCTCCGCGAGGTACACGCCGTTCCAGCCGACCGCGGTCGCGCCGTAGAGCGTGCACGCGGCGAGCACCACCGCGACCGGCCAGCCCGGGTCGAAGAGGATCGCGGCGACGCCGCACAGCGACATCGCGATCCCGAGCAGCGCGAGCAGCCGCCGCGGCGCGACGAGCCGGTCGGCGAGCGTGCCCCAGCCGACGCGCGCGGCGACACCCGCGAGCTGGGAGACCGCGAAGACCGAGCCCGCGGTCACGAGCGAATAGCCCAGGCCGAGCTTCAGATACGAGATCAGGTAGGTGAGAAAGCTGGTCTGCACGCACGAGTACACGCCCGAGGTGACCGCGAGCGCGAGCACCGGGCGGTCGCCCCAGACCTCGGCGATCGGCGCCACGATGCTGCGCAGGCGCAGCGGATGCCGGGCCCGCGCCTTGGCGTCGAGGCCCGCGTCGTAGCGCGCCCGGAAAGGCGCGATCGCAGGCGCGACGCATGCGCTCGCGAGCGCGAGCACGGCGAGCGCGTGCCGCCAATCGGTCCGGAGCAAGAGCAGCGGCAGCAGCACGCCCGCGGCCGCCGCGCCCAGCGGAACGCCGGTCTGCTTGATCGAGAAGATCATGCCCCGCATGCGCGCGGGCGCCGCGGCGGCGAGTATGGTCGAGCTCGCCGGATTCACGAAGCCGTGCGCGGCGCCGAAGAGCACGGCGCACGACAGGACCGGCACCAGGCTTCCGGCCGACCCGGCCGCGAGGCCGGCGGCGACGCACACCGCGGCGGCCTGGAACATGCGCACCGGGCCGTAGCGCCCGACGAGCGTGCCGCAGGCGAGGCCGGCGAACATCGCGGCGAGGAACGCCATCCCGGACCACAGGCCGACGCGCGCCGGATCGACTCCGAGATCGGCGGCCGCGACCGGCGCGAGCACCGGCGGCACCGCGAGCGCCATCGCGGTCAGCGACTGCACGACCACCGTCATGGCGACGGTGAGGGCGAGCTGCGAAGAGGTGAGGGCGGGCGCGGCCGGGTTCACGCGGTCGTCTCGAGGAGGCGCCCCGGAGACGGACGCGCCGCGGTGCGCGGGCGCGGCGCTACTGCGACGCGCGCTGGATCTCGTAGTGCAGCGTCGCGGCGCGCTCGCCCGCGTTGGTCCAGACGAGGCAATAGTCCGAGGTCTTCTTGGCGACGAAGTTGCCGGCCGCGTCCTCGACGCGAGTTCGCGCGATATGTACGATCTCCTTCTCCTCCTGGTGCGAGAGCTTGAAGTCCAGGGGACCGTCCGCGTTGAACCGGTAATACAGCACCTGCGCGTTGACCAGCTTGAAGCATTCCTTCTGGGCCTCCGACTTCACCAGCGTCTTCGTCACCACCTTGGCCGCCTCGGGCTGGCCGGCCGCCTCGGGCTGAGCGTCCTGCGCGCGCGCGCACGGCGCTGCCGCAACGGCGAGCGCGAGGGCAGCCGCGATCAGCCTCACGTTCATTTCGCCCCCTTCGCGTCGTTGCCGCGCGCGCGCAGCCGCTGGAAGGCGGCCGATTCCGCCTCGTAGTTTTTGCGCGACTCGCTCTCCGCGGCGCGCGCCCGGGCGAGCTCGGCGCGCGCTTTCTCCACGCGGGATTTGCTGTCCTCGTACCGTCTCTGGGCCGGGCCGTGCTCGGCCTCGGCGTCCCTCAGGCCCTGCTCGGCGTCCTTCACGCGGTGCGAAGCGCGCTCGGCGCCCTGCCGCGAGAACTCGACGCGCTGCTGCGCCTCGGTATAGGGATCGGCGCGGCGTTGCCGCTCCTCCACGGGCGCCTGGGCGACGACGGGCGGGGCGACGAGGATCGCCAGCAGCAGCAGCCCGTGATGGCACAGCGCGTTTCGTGGCACGGACGAATTTTACACCAGTCGCGGGGTCGTATCCCCGTATCGTTCGCGGAAAGCCGCGATGGCTCCTTCGGTGACGTGTTTCGTGCGCGGGTCCGACGTCCTCGGCGAATGTCCGGTCTGGGACGACCGGAGCTGCGTCCTGCGCTGGGTCGACATCGGCGCGCCGGCGCTCAAGCGCTGCGACGCCTCGGGCTCGGACGTGCGCGCCCTGCCGCTGCCCGAGCCGGCGGGCAGCTACGCGCTGCGCGAGTCTTCCGCCGGGCTGCTCGCGGCGATGCGCTCGGGGCTGTACTTCCTCGATCCCGACACGGGCGAGCGGCGCCTGCTCGCGCGGCCCGAGGCCGACCTGCCGGGCAACCGCTTCAACGACGGCCGCTGCGACCGCGCCGGGCGCTTCTGGGCCGGGACGATGAGCCTCGACGAGCGCACGCCTTCGGGCTCGCTGTACCGCGTCGATCCCGACGGGCGCTGCGCGCGCGTGCGCTCGGGCGTCACGATCCCGAACAGCATCGCCTGGAGCCCCGACGGGCGCACGCTCTACTTCGCCGACACGCCGCGCCTGCGCATCTGGGCGCTCGAGTGCGATCCGGGCACGGGCGCGGTCGTGGGCGAGCGCGTGTTCGCCGAGTCGCCCGGCGCCGGCGGCGGCCCCGACGGCTCGTGCGTCGACGCCGACGGCTGCCTGTGGAACGCCGAATACGGCCGCGCGCGGCTCGTGCGCTACACGCCGCGCGGCAGGATCGACCGCGTCGTGGCGATGCCCGTGTCGAACCCGACGTGCTGCTGCTTCGGCGGGACGCGCCTCGACACGCTGTTCGTGACCTCGGCGGCGCAGCGCCTCGACGCGGCCGAGCTCGCGCGGCAGCCGCTCGCCGGGTCGGTCCTCGCCCTGGTCCCCGGCGTGCTCGGCCTTCCCGAATCGCGCTTCGCCGGCTGAGGGCGTTGACGCGCGCGCGGCGGGTGACCTATCGTGTGCGCGGAACACGCATGACGCCGAATCGCCGCATCCTTCTCGCGGGCCTCGCCGCGGCCGCTCTGCTCGCGCTGGCGCCCGCCCGCGCGCAGAGCATCGACGCCGCCCGGGCGGAGCGCGAGGTCGTCTGGTATACCGCGATGACGACGACCGACGCCGAGCCCCTGCGCAAGGCGCTGCAGGCGCGCTATCCGTTCCTCCAGGTCACGATCCTGCGCCAGCCCGGGGAGAAGATCCGCACGCGCATCCTGACCGAGGCGCGCGCCGGCAAGCAGCTCTGGGACGTCGTCTCGTTCAATCATCTCGACATGGACGCGCTCGACCGCGAAGGGCTGCTCGCCGCGTACGCGTCGCCGCAGACGCGCTCGGGCTTCCCGCCCGGGGCTGTCGATCCGCGCGGCCACTGGGCGGCGATCTATGTGCGGCAGTTCGTCATCGGCTACAACCTGCGCGCGGTGCCTCCGGGACAGGCGCCGAGGAGCTGGCAGGACCTGCTCGAGCCGCGCTGGAAGGGCAGGTTCGCGATGGACGAGGACGACAGCGAGTGGTACGCCGCGATGCTCGATTACCTCGGGCGCGACCGCGGAACCGCGTTCATGCAGGCGCTCGCGCGCCAGCAGCCGCAGCTGCGGCGCGGGCACAGCCTGCTGTCGAAGCTGCTCGTCGCGGGCGACTTCCCGCTCGCGCTCGTGCACGCGGCCGAGGTCGAGGAGTCGAAGAAGACCGGCGCGCCCGTGGACTGGGTGCGCAGCCTCGACCCGATCATCACGTCGCCGAGCCAGGTCGCGGTCGCGGCCGGCGCGCCGCACCCGAACGCCGCGCGGCTGCTCGTCGATCTGCTGCTCTCGGTCGAGGGCCAGACGATCATCCGCTCGCGCGGCCGGGTGCCGGCGCGCACCGACCTTCCCGGCGCGGGACCCGACGAGAGCCGGCTCAAGATCCACTACGTCGACCCGAAGCTCGCGCGCGTGCGCGACCGCAGCGAGCGCGAGTTCCGCGACATCTTCCTGAAAGCCCGTTGACCATGTCCGCAAGGATCAGGCACATCGCCATCGTGAGCGAGCAGTACGCGCTCGAGGGCCGCTTCTACGAGGCGATCTTCGGCATGCGCTCGGCTTCCGACACGCGGCCCGAGCGCGCGGTGACCGTGAGCGACGGCTATGTCGGGCTGAACATCAACCCGCGCAAGGCGGGCCGCGGCGCGGGCCTCGACCACTTCGGCCTCGAGGTGGACGACGCCGAAGCCGTGCGCGCGCGACTGCGCGAGCGCTACCCCGCCGTCCAGGTGCTCGCGCGGCCGAGCACGCGCCCGTTCGCGGGCGTCAGCACCCACGATCCCGACGGCAACCTGTTCGATCTCTCGCAGCGGACCATGGAGAACCGGGCCTCGGTCTACGTCGAGGCCGAGCGCGAGCAGCGGCGCACGATCAGCCATATCGCGATCCGCACGCTGCACCCCGAGCGCAGCGCCGAGTTCTACGCCGACGTGTTCGGCCTCGAGCCGTCGGCGAAGCAAGCGGCCGACGGCAGCTTCGCGCTCAGCGACGGCCGCGTCGCGCTGGTGCTGATGCCCTGGAGCATCCTCGATTATCACGGCGGGGGCATCGCGCGTCCGGGCCCCGACCACATCGGGTTCAAGGTCGAGAGCATCGCCGCGCTCAAGGAGCACATCGCCAAGGTCGGCGACAACAATCCGCACCTGCGCCCGCTGCCGGTCGGCGCCGGGTCGGAAGGCGAGGCGCGCCTCAAGCTCTTCGCCTCCTGCCCGCACGGGCGCTACCACCTCGCCGACCCGGACGGCGTCCTGATCGACGTGGCGGAGCGATGAGCGCGGCCGCGCCCGCGGACCGCTACGTCGAGGTCGCAGGGCTGCGCACCCGGTACATCGAGCGCGGCGCCGGCCCGGCGGTGCTGCTCCTGCACGGCGCGTCACTCGGCTCGTCGGCCGACGTCTGGACGCGCAACCTCGACGCGCTCGCGGCGCACGGCCTGCGGGTCGTCGCCTTCGACCAGCCGGGGTTCGGTCTGAGCGAGGCGCGCGACGATCACTCGGTCGGCTTCCGCACGCGCTTCGTGCCGGCCTTCATGGACGCGCTCGGCCTCGAGCGCGCGCATCTGGTCGGGCACTCGCAGTCGGGACGCTTCGCCGTGAGCCTCGCGCTGTCGCAGCCCGAGCGCGTCGGGCGCGCGGTGGTCGTCGCGACCGGGAGCCTGCTCCCGCCGCTTCCCGGAGCGGCGGCGCAGGGCGAAGGCGACGAGGGCGAGGCCGCGGAGCCGACGCTCGAGGACACGCGCGCGGCGCTCGAGGCCACGGTGTTCCGGCGCGAGCTGATCACGCCCGACGTGGTCGCGCTGCGCCACCGCATGAGCACGGGGAAGAACTTCCGCGCGTTCCTCGCGCGCCGCCGGGCGCGCGGCGGCGAGAACAAGGGCTCCGCGCCGCTATGGCAGCGGCTGGGCGAGGTTCGAGTCCCGATGCGCCTGATCTACGGCGCGGACGACCGCGGCGACTGCGCGCGGCGGGCGCGGCTCGCGCTCGAGCGCTTCCCCGGGCTCGACCTGCACCTCATCGAGCGCTGCAAGCACCTCGTGCACTGGGACGCGCCCGAGCGCTTCGCCGAGCTGGCCGGGCGGTTCCTCGCGTCCTAGGCGGCGCGCGTCACTCGACCTTCGCGCCCGAAGCCTTCACCACCTTGCCCCACTTGGCGATCTCGTTGTGGATGAACTCGCCGAACTGCTCGGGGGTCCAGGCGCTCGCGACCGCGCCCTGCTGGGCGAGCTTCTCCTTCACGTCGGCGTGCGCGAGCGCCTTGTTGACCTCGCTGTTCATGCGCATCACCACGTTCCTCGGCGTGCCCTTGGGCATCAGCATGCCGAACCACGCCGTCGCTTCGTAGCCCGCGACGCCGGCCTCCTGCATCGTCGGCACGTCGGGCAGCTCGGGGTAGCGCGTGGTCGTGGTCACCGCGAGCGCCCTCAGCTTGCCGCTCTTGATGTAGCCGATCGACGAGGTGAGGTTGTCGAACATGACGTCGACCTCGCCGCCGAGCATGCCGGCGAGCGCCGGGCCGCTGCCCTTGTACGGCACGTGGACCATCTTCACGCCGGTGAGCATCATGAACATCTCGGCCGACATGTGGATCGACGTGCCGCTGCCCGAGGACGCGAAGTTGATCTTGCCCGGCCTCGACTTCGCCAGCGCGATGAACTCGGCGACCGATTTCGCCGGCACCGAGGGATTCACCTCCATGACGTTCGGCACGAGGGCGATCATCGCGACCGGCGCCAGGTCCTTCTCGAGATCGTAGTTCAGCTTCGCGTACAGCGTCTGGCTGATCGACTGCGCCACGGTGCACTGCAGGATCGTGTAGCCGTCGGGCGCCGACTTGGCGACCACCTCGCTGCCGACGTTGCCCGCGGCGCCGGGCCGGTTCTCGACGATGACGGGCTGCCCGAGCGGGCCCGTGATCTTGTCGGCGATGATGCGCGCCGTGATGTCGGTCGCGCCCGCGGGCGGGAACGGCACGAGGTAGTGTATGGGCTTGCTCGGCCAGGCTTGGCCGAGCGCCGCGCCCGATGCCAGCGCCGCGCAAAGGAAGACGGCCGCGTTTCGTGCTCTCATGGATCCTCCTCCAGAAAGTCGGCTTATTCTACGTAAATCCCTTGCCAAGCGGCGGAATCTGCGGCAGCCTGCGCGGGACGCTTCCCAGAAAGCGAGGGAGACATGTTCAAGAACTACTTCGTCCAGACGCTGCTCATCCCGTCGGTGGTCGAGTTTTTTCTCCTGGTCGGCATCGTCGGCGTGGGGGTCGGTATCGGCCTGATCGTGTGGAAGGAGCCGACCCTGCGTATTCTCGCGGCCCTGAACCGATGGGTGTCCACCCGGCGCTGGCTCAGGTCCGCCGAGATCCCGCGCGACACGAGCTCGGGCGTCCAGCGCTACCGTGTCCTGATCGGCCTGTTCTTCGTCCTGGCCGCGGCGTATTCGCTGTTCGGCCTGCTCGCGCGATTCAACACGCAAGCGGTCGTGCCCGCGAACAGCCTCGGCGGCTGGACCCCGGCCGCGCACTGGCTGCTCGACAGCGTGCGGTGGTTCCTCGTGGTCGGCAGCATCGCGGCGGCGGTGGTGGGCGCGCTGCTCGTCCTCATGCCGGAAACGCTGCGCAGGCTCGAGACGCGCGCGAACGCGTGGCACTCGTCGCGCAAGGCCCTCGGCGGGGTCGCCGACGCGATGTATATGCCGCTCGACAAGTGGGTCGAGCACTATCCGAGGCTGGCGGGCGCCGTCATCGCCGCGGGCGCCTTCGCGATCGCCATCGGATCGGTCATGGTGCTCGCGCGGCTGAAGTAGCCCCGCGCCGGACGTGGCAGAATGCCGCCATCGGAATGCTCCCCGAGGCGGCGATGAAACCCATATCGGAAGCTTGGCAACAGTTCAGGCATGAGCTCGAGCACTGGAGCGGCGAGCTGAACGCCGAGCTGCGCGCGTATCCCGGGCCGATCGCGCGCTGCGACGAGCAGCTCGGGGGTCTGGTCGAGCAGCGCCGCCGCGCCGCGCTCGCGGCCAACTTGGCCTCGGAGATCGACGGCTGCGTGACGCGGCTGGACGAGCTGATGGAGCTGCTCGGACCCGACGCCGAGATGGCCGGCGCCTTCCGCGAGCGCCTGCTCGGCGCGCTGAGCCGCGCCGTCGACTCGGCTTAGTGGGCCCGCCTGGATTCGAACCAGGGACCAAAGGATTATGAGTTCCTTGGCACCCCGAATTCATGCGGGTTCACGTACGTTCTCTTTCTTGCACAACGCCTTGAATAGTATCTGAATCTGGTCGACGTTGTAGGCACTTGTCAGGTCACCGGGATGCGTCTCGGTTCACCAGGATTGCCTACACCATGCCTACAACGTCGAACGTCGTATCGATCTCCTTCGCAAGAGCTCCACGCCGCTTTCGTCTCACGAAGGCATTCGTCGACAAGCTGCCCTACGCCCCACACGGGCAAGTGATTTACTGGGATATCACCCTCCCCGGCTTTGGTGTCCGAGTAGGCCGTGAATCCAAGACCTACATTGCCGAAGGCCGGGTGCATCGAAGGACTTGCCGAGTAAAGATCGGCAGACACGGCATCTACACTCCCGAGTTCGCCAGGGAGGCTGCCAAGCGAATCCTCCTCGAGATGTCGCAGGGCAAGAATCCGAACTTCGCCAAACGGCAGCAGGAGGCGCATGAAATTACCTTGAAGGCAGCATTCGACGATTACTTGTCGGCGAGGGAGCTTCGGCCAATCACAATTCGGGATTACAAACGGCTCATGGACGAATGCTTCGTTGACTGGATGAGCCGCCCCGTTGGCTCCATTACCAAAGACATGGTTCAGGTTCGTCATGCCGAAGTTGGAAAACGAGGGCGTACTCAGGCCAATAACGCCATGCGAGTCCTTCGGGCCGTCCTGAATTTCGCTATGGCGAAGTATGAAGATGGCTCGGGAAACGCACTACTCCACGAGAATCCTGTCAGGCGGCTCTCTCAAGTTCGAGCTTGGTATCGGGATAACCGTCGCCAGACGGTCATTCGGTCTCACGAGCTAGGTAGCTGGCTCAAGACCGTACTCAAGCTTCCGACCCTGTCCGAAAGAAGCGTTGATACGACCGTTAGAGACCTACTGCTGCTTCTGCTCTTCACGGGCCTGAGGCGCTCCGAAGCAGCACGGTTAGCGTGGGACGACGTCGACTTTCAGGCGAGGACCATCACTGCACGTCAGACGAAGAATCATGGAGACCACACGCTGCCCATGCCGCAGTTCGTTCTGGAGCTTTTAAGACGTCGCCGAGAGATCGTGCAGGGACCGTTTGTCTTCCCGGGCGTAGGGGTCACGGGGCTGTTTGTCGAACCGAGGAAACAGATGGCTCTAGTCACACGTGCAACGGGAGTTAGCTTCACCCTGCACGATTTGAGACGTACCTTCATAACGGTGGCCGAGAGCTTGGACATACCGGCATATGCGCTGAAG
>DASRFB010000006.1:0-21875 GCA_035651815.1 Burkholderiales bacterium
GGGGAACTGGCGCAGCGCGTTCACCGCGGCCTTCAGGAGGAAAGCGAGCATCGTGAGCTTGATGCCCTGCTTCGCGGCGACCTCGGCGTTCTCCTTGCGGAAGGCCTCGAGGTCCGTGATGTCCGCCTCGTCCATCTGGCAAACGTGCGGGATCGAGACCCAGTTCCGGTGCAGGAAGCCGCCCGAGAGCTTCTTGATGCGCGAGAGCGGCCGCGTCTCGACCGGTCCGAACTTCGCGAAATCCACCTGCGGCCACTCGGGCAAATGCAGCGCGAGGCCGCCGGGCCCCGGCGCCGAGGCCGACGGCGCGCCCTGGATCGCCCGCTTGACGAAGTTCTGCACGTCCTCGCGCGTGACCCGGCCTTTGGGACCCGAGCCGCGCACTTTCGTGAGATCCACGCCGAGCTCGCGCCCGAATTTGCGCACCGAGGGGCTCGCGTGCGCCATGAACGCCGGCGCCTCGGCCGCGGGTTCGTGCGGAACCGGCTCCGGGTGCGGGGCCGGGCGGGGCGCCGCCGCGGCGGGTGCTTCCGCCGCGGCCGGCTTCGGCGCGGGCGTCGGAGCGGGCGCCGGGGCGCCGGCTGCCTGCTCCTCGGTGGAGGAAAGCGTCAGCACCGCGCTGCCTTTCGAGACCTTGTCGCCGACCTTGACCCTGATCTCGCCGACCGTGCCGGCCGCGGGCGACGGGATCTCCATCGTCGCCTTGTCCGACTCCAGACTGATGAGCGATTGCTCTTTCGCGACCCGGTCGCCGGGCTTTACCAGGACCTCGATCACCTCGACGTCCTTGAAGTCGCCGATGTCGGGAACCGCGACCTCGCGCGGCCCGCCGGCGGCGGCGCGTGGCGCAGCGGCCGGCGGCGGCGCGGCCTTCGCCGGCTGAGCGGCCGGAGCGGGCTTGGCCGGCTGGGCGGCCGACGCGGGATTCGGCGGCGCCGGCTGCTGCGCCTTCGGCGCAGGTCCGTCTCCCGCCTCGAGCACGAGGATCGGCCGCCCCTGCGACACCTTGTCGCCGACCTTGACGCGCAGCTCCTTCACCTTCCCGGCCTCGGGCGACGGGATCTCCATCGTCGCCTTGTCGGACTCGACCGTGATCAGGGATTGCTCCGGCTGCACCGAGTCGCCGGGCTTCACCAGCACCTCGATGACGTCGACTTCCTTGAAATCGCCGATGTCGGGGACCAGGACTTCCTTGATCGCGCCCATGCTTGTTCTCGTTGGTGTCCGCGCGGACCCGTCACACGGTCATCGGATTGGGCTTCTCCGGGTCGATGCCGTACTTCTTGATCGCCTGCGCCACGACGGCCGGGGTGATCGTCCCCTCGTCCGCCAGCGCCTTCAGCGCGGCCACGGCCACGTAGTAGCGGTTCACCTCGAAGAATTCGCGCAGCTTCGCGCGCGAGTCCGATCGTCCGAAGCCGTCGGTCCCGAGCACGGTGTAGACGCGGTCGCGCGGAACGTACGGCCGGATCTGGTCGGCGAAGGTCCTCACGTAGTCGCTCGCGGCGACGACGGGCCCTTCGTGCTTGGCGAGGCATTGCTCGACGTACGGAATCCGGGGCTTCGCCTCCGGGTGCAGCAGGTTCCAGCGCTCGGCCGCCTGCCCCTCGCGGCGCAGCTCGGTGAAGCTGGTCGCGCTCCAGACATCGGCGCCCACGTCCCAGTCGGCCTCGAGCAGCTCGGCGGCGGCGATCACCTCGCGCAGGATGGTGCCCGAGCCGAGGAGCTGCGCGCGGTGCTTCTTCTTGCCGCGCGGGCGCAGCAGGTACATGCCCTTCAGGATGCCTTCGGCGGCGCCCTCGGGCATCGCCGGGTGGGTGTAGTTCTCGTTCATCACGGTGATGTAGAAGAACACGTCCTCCTGGTTGGCGACCATTCGCCGCAACCCGTCGTGCACGATCACCGCCAGCTCGTACGCGAAGGTCGGATCGTAGGACACGCAGTTCGGGATCACCGAGGACAACGCGTGCGAGTGGCCGTCCTCGTGCTGCAGTCCCTCGCCGTTCAGCGTGGTGCGGCCCGAGGTCCCGCCCAGGAGGAAGCCGCGGGCGCGCTGATCTCCGGCCGCCCAGGCGAGGTCGCCCACGCGCTGGAAGCCGAACATCGAGTAGAAGACGAAGAAGGGCACCATCGCCTGGTTCGAGTGGCTGTACGAGGTCGACGCCGCGATCCAGGAGCAGAACGAGCCCGCCTCGGTGATGCCTTCCTCGAGGATCTGTCCGGCCTTGTCCTCGCGGTAGTACATGACCTGGCCCTTGTCGACCGGCTCGTACTTCTGGCCTTCCGAGGAGTAGATGCCGAGCTGGCGGAACATGCCCTCCATGCCGAAGGTGCGCGCCTCGTCCGGAACGATCGGCACGACGTGCTTGCCGATGTTCTTGTCGCGCACGAGCGCGGTCAGCACGCGCACGAACGCCATGGTGGTCGAGATCTCGCGGTCGGTCGCCTTGAGCAGCGCCTCGAACGCGGAGAGCGGCGGCACCTCGGGCGTGGTGTCCGCCCGCCGCCGGCGTTGCGGCAGGTAGCCGCCGAGCGCCCGCCGGCGCTCGTGCAGGTACTGCATCTCCGGCGAGTCGGCCGCGGGAATGTAGAACGGGAGCTTCTCGAGCTGGTCGTCCGCGATCGGGATGCTGAAGCGGTCGCGGAACTGGCGGATGGACTCGAGATCCATCTTCTTCTGCTGGTGCGTGGCCATCTTGGCCTCGCCGATCTTGCCCATGCCGTAGCCCTTGATCGTCTTCGCCAGGATGACGCTCGGCTGCCCCTTGTGCTTGGTCGCCGCGGCGTACGCCGCGTAGATCTTGTGCGGGTCGTGCCCGCCGCGGTTCAGGCGCCAGATGTCGTCGTCGGTCATGCGCGAGACCATCTCGAGCAGCTTCGAATCCTTGCCGAAGAAGTATTTGCGCACGAAGGCGCCGTCGTTGGCCTTGTAGTTCTGGTACTCGCCGTCGACGGAGTCCTCCATGACCTTGAGGAGGCGCCCCTCCTTGTCGCGCGCGAGCAGCGGGTCCCAGTACGAGCCCCAGATCAGCTTGATCACGTTCCAGCCCGAGCCGCGGAAGTCGCCCTCGAGCTCCTGGATGATCTTGCCGTTGCCGCGGACCGGACCATCGAGGCGCTGCAGGTTGCAGTTGACGATGAAGATCAGGTTGTCGAGCTTCTCGCGCGCGGCGAGCCCGATCGCGCCGAGCGACTCGGGCTCGTCCATCTCGCCGTCGCCGCAGAACACCCAGACCTTGCGGCCCTCGGTGTTCGCGAGGCCGCGCGCCTGCAGGTATTTGAGGAACCGCGCCATGTAGATGCCCTGGATCGGCCCGAGGCCCATCGACACGGTCGGGAACTGCCAGAACTCGGGCATCAGCCACGGATGCGGATAGGAGGAAACGCCCTTGCCGTCCACCTCGCGGCGGAAGTTGTTCAGCTGCTCCTCGGTGAGCCGGCCCTCGAGCAGCGCGCGCGCGTAGATGCCCGGCGCCGAATGGCCCTGGAAATAGACGAGATCCCCGCCGTGGTCGGGCGACGGCGCGTGCCAGAAATGGTTGAAGCCGACGTCGAACAGCGTGCTCACCGACGCGAAGCTCGCGATGTGGCCGCCGAGCTCGTCGTCGTTCTTGTTCGCCCGCGCGACCATCACCATCGCGTTCCAGCGGCAGTACGAGCGGATGCGCTCCTCGAGCGCGTGGTCGCCGGGCGAGCGCTCCTCGAGGTGCGGCGGGATCGTGTTGATGTACGCGGTCTGCGCGGTGTAGGGCAGATACGCGCCCGAGCGGCGCGCCTTTTCGACCAGCTTCTCGAGCAGGAAGTGCGCGCGCTCCGGCCCTTCGTGCTCGAGCACCGCCTCCAGCGCGTCGAGCCACTCCTGGGTTTCCTGGGCGTCGGGATCGTTCGCAGCGGTGAACTGCGGCAGCGCTGACATGGTATTCCCTCTCAAGGCATGGGCGGGACGGGACGGGACGTGCGGCTCTTTCATTATACAAAAGCCCCGAGCGCGCCGCCTGAGCCGCCCGGAGCCAATGCTAGAATCGCTCGCCTCCCCGGCTTCCGGCCCGAAGCGCTCCCATGCAGACGCGAATCATCGACGGCAATGCCCTCGCGCGCGAGGCCCGGGCGGCGCTGCGCATCGAGGTCGAAGCCCTGTCCGCGGCGGGCCGCCGGCCGGGACTCGCGGTCGTGCTCGCCGGAGACGACCCCGCGTCGCGCGTCTACGTCCGCAACAAGGCGCGCGCCTGCGAGGAGACGGGCGTCCTGTCGCGGCAGATCGATCTCCCGGCCGACGTCGCCGAGGCGGTGCTGCTCGAGCAGGTCGAACGGCTCAACGCCGATCCGGAGATCCACGGCATCCTGGTGCAATTGCCGCTGCCGCGCGCCGTATCGAGCGAGCGCGTGGTGAAGGCGATCGCGCCGGAGAAGGACGTCGACGGATTCCATCCCTGCAACATGGGACTGCTCACGGAGGGCCGTCCGCGGTTCGTGCCGTGCACGCCGAAGGCGGTAATGGCGATCCTCGACCGCGAAGGCGTCGCGCTCGAAGGCAAGCGCGCCGTCGTCGTGGGGCGCAGCAACATCGTCGGCAAGCCCGTGGCGCTGCTGCTGCTCCAGCGCGGCGCCACGGTGACGGTGTGCCATTCCAAGACCGTCGACCTCGAGGAAGCGACGCGGCAGGCGGACGTTCTGGTCGTCGCGGTCGGCCGGCCGAACCTCGTCACCGGTCGCGCGGTCAAATCCGGTGCCGTGGTGGTCGACGTGGGCATCAATCGCCTGCCCGACGGACGGCTCGTCGGCGACGTGGACGCGAGCAGCGTGACCGGCGTCGCCGCGCGCCTGACGCCGGTGCCGGGCGGCGTGGGCCCGATGACCATCACGATGCTGATCGCGAACACCGTGCTCGCCGCGCGCTCGGCGCGCGATTGAACACTCCGGGGAAACGCGACATGCAACAACACGCGGTGAACGCAGGCTCCAATCCGCTTCTCGACTTTTCGGGATTGCCGCAGTACGGCGTCGTCCGGCCGGAGCACGTCGCGCCGGCGATCGAGCGGCTGCTCGCCGAGAATCGCGGACTGGTCGAGCGGCTCGTCGCCAGTAGCACGCCGGCGACCTGGGACGACTTCGTGCGGCCGCTCGAGGAGGCGAACGAGCGGCTCGCGCGCGCCTGGGGCCAGGTGGCTCACCTGCACGCGGTCGACGACAACCCGGCGATCCGCGACGCGTACAACGCCGGCCTGCCGAAGGTCACGCAGTACTGGACCGAGCTCGCGCAGCACGCCGGGCTGTTCGCGAAGTACAAGGCGCTCGCCGCGTCCCCGGCGTTCGCCTCGCTCGAGGCCGCGCAGCGGCGCATCGTGGAGAACGAGCTGCGCGACTTCCGGCTCGGGGGCGCCGAGCTGCCCGAGGCCGAGAAGCGCGAATTCGCGGCGATCCAGGAGGAGCTCGCCGCGCTGGCCGCGAAGTTCTCCGAGAACGTGCTCGACGCGACGAATGCGTTCTCGCTGCTCGTCGAAGAGCGCGAAAAGCTCTCGGGCATCCCCGAAGACGCGCTGCAGGCCGCCGCCGAGGCGGCGCGCAAGGACGGCAAGACGGGCTGGAAGCTGACGCTGCACGCGCCGTCGTATCTGCCGGTCCTGCAGTATGCCGACGACCGCGGCCTGCGCGAGACGCTGTACCGCGAGTACGTGACGCGCGCGAGCGAGTTCGGACGACCCGAGCTCGACAATACCGACATCATGCGGCGCGAGCTCGTGCTGCGCCGGCAGAAGGCGCGGCTGCTCGGCTACGAGAGCTTCGCCGAGTACTCGCTCGTTCCGAAGATGGCCGAGTCGCCGCGCGAGGTGCTGCGCTTCCTCGACGATCTCGCCGAGCGCGCGCTGCCGTTCGCGCGCAAGGACTACGCCGAGCTGCAGGCCTTCGCCAGGAGCGAGATGGGATTGGCCGAGCTGTGCGCCTGGGACCTCGCCTGGGCATCCGAGAAGCTGCGCGCGAAGAAGTACGCGTTCTCGGATCAGGAAGTGAAGCAGTATTTCCCGGAGCCCAAGGTCCTGGAGGGCATGTTCCGCGTCGTGCAGGCGATCTACGGCGTCCGCATCGAGCCGGACAGCGCACCGGTGTGGCATCCCGACGTGCGCTTCTTTCGCATCACCGACCGCTCCGGTGCCCTGATCGGCCGGTTCTACGTCGACCTGTACGCGCGCGAGACCAAGCGCGGCGGCGCCTGGATGGACGAGGCGATCACGCGGCACCGCACCCAGGCCGGCGTGCAGGCTCCGGTCGCGTACCTGATCTGCAATTTCTCCGGGCCGGTCGGGGGTCCCGACGGACGCAAACGGCCGGCGCTGTTCACGCACGACGAAGTGAGCACGCTGTTCCACGAGTTCGGCCACGGCCTGCATCACCTGCTCACCCGCGTCGATTACCTCGGCGTCTCGGGCATCCGCGGCGTCGAATGGGACGCCGTCGAGCTGCCGTCGCAGTTCATGGAGAACTTCTGCTGGGAATGGGAGGTGCTGCAGCACATGAGCGCGCACGTGGAGACGGGGCAGCCGCTGCCGCGGTCGCTGTTCGACAAGATGCTCGCCGCGAAGAACTTCCAGAGCGGCATGCAGACCGTGCGACAGATCGAGTTCGCGCTGTTCGACATGCACCTGCACCACGATTTCGATCCCGAGCAGAGCAAGACGCCGCTCGAGCTCCTCGAGCAGATCCGCGCGCGCGTCGCGGTCGCGCTGCCGCCGCAATACAACCGCTTCCCCAACAATTTCTCGCACATCTTCGCGGGCGGCTACGCGGCCGGCTACTACAGCTACAAGTGGGCCGAGGTGCTCTCGGCCGACGCCTACAGCATGTTCGAGGAGCGGCGCGGCGCGGCCGGCGTGCTCGATCCCGAGACGGGCGCCCGCTTTCGCGACGAGATCCTCGCCGTCGGCGGAAGCCGGCCGGCGATCGAGTCGTTCACGGCCTTCCGCGGCCGTGCGCCGCGCATCGATGCCCTGCTGCGTCACAATGGTATGATTGCGGCATAGCGCGCGGCGGCGAAGCATCGATCTCGCGAGCGCGGCGCAGCCCGGCCCGGTGGCCGGCGCCACGAAGGAAAAGTCATGCGGATCGTGCTCCTCGCCGGAATCGTCCTTGCCGTTTCGTCCGCGCACGCGCAGATGTACCGCTGGGTCGACAAGGACGGCGGTACCCACTACACGCAGACCCCGCCGCCGCCCGACGCCCGCGGCGTGGAGAAGAAGTCTCTCGGCGCGGGTGCCGGTTCCGCCGCTCCCGGCGCGATGCCTTACGGCGAGCTGCCCTACGCGACGCAGAACGCTGCGCGCAACTACCCGGTCACGCTCTACACCAGCCCGGGCTGCGGCGCGCCTTGCGAGCAGGCGCGGGCGGTGCTCGTCCGGCGCGCGGTTCCCTTCCGGGAAGTCAGCGTGGTGGGGCAACAAGACATCGAAAATCTCAAGGCCGCGGGCGGAACGGGGCTGCCTCACCTTGTCGTGGGAAACCTGAAGCAGACCGGGTTCTCCGAGGAATCGTATAAATCGACTCTCGATACCGCGGGCTACCCGCAGTCCGGACCGCGCACGTCGATCGAAGCCTTGCGCACGATGGACGCGCCGGCGAAGGCGCCCGCCCCGGCGGGCGGCGGCGCCACCCAGGAGGCGCCGAGGTAAGACGGCGGCGGCGGCGCACCGCGCCGTTGCGCTTTTTTCGATTCGAGCAGCGAACTACAAGAGGAGAAGGCATGAGGATGGAGACTTCGTATTTTCGCGCCGCGTGCGCGGCCGCCGCGACGCTCGCGTCGTGCACCGCGTTCGCGCAGGCGTACCCGACCAAGCCGGTGCACTTCGTGGTGCCGTTCGCCGCCGGCGGACCGGCCGACATCTACGCGCGGTTCCTGGGCAACCGGCTCGAGAAATCCCTCGGGCAACCCTTCGTCATCGAAGACCGCCCGGGCGGCGGCGCCATCATCGGCACGGAGGTGGTCGTGAAGTCGTCGCCCGACGGCTACACGCTGCTCGCGATGTCGAACACGCACACCGTGAACGAGTCCTTGTTCACGAAGAAGCCGTACACGCTCATGAAGGACCTGACGCCGGTCGCGCCGATCAATTACTCGGACCTGCTCCTTGTCGTCAATCCGAGCGTGCCCGCGAAGAACCTGAAGGAGCTGATCGCCCTCGTGAAGTCGAAGCCGGGCCAGCTGAACTACGCGTCCTCGGGCCCGGGCACCCCGTATCACATGGCGGGCGAGCTGTTCAAGGCGATGGCGGGACTCGACATCGTCCACGTTCCGCACAAGGGCAGCGACCAGGCGCGCACCAGCGTCATGGCGGGCCAGACGCAGATGATGCTCGACGCCGTCACCACCATGGCGCAGATCGCGCGCTCGGGCAAAGTGCGCGCGATCGCGACCACCGGCAAGACGCGCTCGTCGATCATGCCCGACGTTCCGACCATGGACGAAGCCGGCGTCCCCGGCTACGAGGCGACCATCTGGCTGGGGGTGATGGCGCCGATGGGTACGCCGAAACCCATCGTCGACAAGCTCAACGCGGAAATCCGCAAGACGGTGCACCAGCCCGACGTCAAAGAGGCCTGGGCCAAGCAGGGCGCCGTGGCGATGGACATGACGCCTCAGCAGTTCTCGAAGTTCCTGCAGCAGGACATCGAGAAGTGGGCGAAGGTGGTGAAGATCTCCGGGGCGAAGGTCGACTGAGGACCCGAAGCCCGGCCCGCCTCAGTCGATCATCGCGTACGCGGGCAGCGTGAGGAACTCGACGTAGCGATCGTCGTTCGTGATGCGCTCGAAGAGGTCGGCCGCCTCTTCGTAGCGCCCGGCCCGCCACGCCGCCTCGCCGAGGGTCCCGCGCACCTTGGGCAGCTCCTCGCGCAGCAGGGCGCTGAAGAGCTCCTTCGTGACCTTGCGGCCGTCCTCGAGGACGCCTTTCTCCGAGCGGATCCACTGCCAGATCTGCGAGCGCGAGATCTCGGCCGTCGCGGCGTCCTCCATCAGGTGGAACACCGGCACGCAGCCGTTGCCCGCGAGCCAGGCGCCCAGGTACTGGATGCCGACGCTGATGTTGTTGCGCAGCCCCGCCTCCGTGATCGGCTTCTCGGGCTCGAAGCGCAGCAGGTCGGCGGCGCTCGCCTGCACGTCGGGACGCTGCCGGCCGTACTGGTTGGGCTGCGGCATGTGGCGGTCGAAAATCTCCTTCGCGATCGGCACCAGCGCCGGGTGCGCGACCCACGTGCCGTCGCAGCCGTCGGTCACCTCGCGCAGCTTGTCCTGGCGCACCTTCTCCATCGCCGCGGCGTTGGCGGCCGGATCGTCCTTGATCGGGATCTGCGCCGCCATGCCGCCCATCGCGGGCGCGCCGCGGCGATGGCAGGTTTTCACGAGCAGCAGCGCGTACGCGCGCATGAACGGCGAGGTCATCGTCACCTGCGCGCGGTCGGCGAGGCAGAAATCGCGGCGCGAGCGGAATTTCTTGATGCAGGAAAAGATGTAATCCCAGCGGCCGATGTTGAGGCCGGCGGAGTGCTCCTTCAGCTCCCACAGGATCTCGTCCATCTCGAAGGCCGCGAGCACGGTCTCGATGAGCGCGGTCGCCCTGATCGTCCCTTGCGGAACGCCGAGGGCGCTCTGCGCGCGCTTGAAGATGTCGTTCCACAGGCGCGCCTCGAGGTGCGACTCCATCTTCGGCAGATAGAAGTACGGTCCGGTGCCGCGCGCGAGCAGCTCCTTCGCGTTGTGGAAGAAGTAGAGCGCGAAGTCGAAGATCGCGCCCGAGACCGGGCGGCCGTCGACGTGAACGTGCTTCTCGTCGAGGTGCCAGCCTCGCGGCCTCGGAATCAGCACCGCGGTCCGGTCGTTCAGCCGGTATTGCTTTCCGCCCTGCTCGAAGGTGATCGTGCGGCGCACCGCGTCGCGCAGGTTGATCTGGCCTTCGACCATGTTGGCCCAGGTCGGGCAGTTCGCGTCCTCGAAGTCCGCCATGAAGGTCGAGGCACCGGAGTTCAGGGCGTTGATCACCATCTTGCGATCGGTCGGGCCGGTGATCTCGACGCGCCGGTCGAGCAGGTCGGCCGGCTGCGGGGCGATCGACCATTCGCTGCCGCGAATGGACGCGGTCTGCGCCAGGAAGTCGGGCGTCTGGCCCGCATCGAACTGCTGCTGCCGTTCGGCCCGGTGCAAGAGCAGCTCCTGGCGGCGCGGCTCGAATTCCCTGTGCAGCGCAGCGACAAACTCCAAGGCCGCCGAGGTTAGTACTTGCTCATATCCCGAAGCAATCGGGGCACCGATCGCAATGTCCTGGGAAGAAGAGGCTTTCTTGAGGGCGGCGGTCACAGTCATCGGCGTTTGCTCCTCGGCAAGTGAGGCAGGCTATGATGCTGCGACGCAGCATATCAGCAAATCCCCGCCGCTGCTTGCGATTGCCGGGATGGGCCAAAGGGCCTAAGGCTAGGAACGCGCGCGCCCCGGCTCGGTTCCCGGGCGAGCGCCTTATTGCTCGGGCGGCTCTTCGCCTTCGATCCCGAGCTCCGCGATCTTGCGGGTGATGGTGTTGCGGCCGATGCCGAGCAGGGTCGCCGCTTCCATGCGCCGGCCGCCCGTGTGGGCGAGCGCCTTGGCGATGAGGGTCTTCTCGAACGTGCGCGACAGCGCGGTCATGATGTCGGCGTCACCGCGCGCGAGGCGGCGCTCGGTCTCGCGCGCGAGCGCCGCGAGCCAGTCGGGCTCGGGAGCGCTCGGTTCCTGTCGCAGCTCGGGCGGCAGGTCGCTCACCTCGATCGCCTGCGTCGGCGCCATCACGGTGAGCCAGTGGCACACGTTCTCGAGCTGCCGCACGTTGCCGGGCAGGTCCTGCGCGGCGAGGTATTTCATCGCCGCATCGGAGAGACGCTTCGGCTCGGCGCCGAGCTCGCGCGCCGACTTGGCGAGGAAATGGCGCGCGAGCAGCGGGATGTCCTCGCGCCGCTCGCGCAGGCTCGGGAGCCGCAGGCGGATGACGTTGAGGCGGTGGTACAGGTCTTCGCGGAACCCGCCCTCCTGCACGCGCTGCTCGATCTCCTGGTTGGTGGCCGCGATCACGCGCACGTTGGCGCGGATCGACTGGTGGCCGCCGACGCGGTAGAAGGTGCCGTCGGAGAGCACGCGCAGCAGCCGCGTCTGCAGCTCGGCCGGCATGTCGCCGATCTCGTCGAGGAACAGCGTCCCGCCTTCCGCCTGCTCGAAGCGTCCGCGCCGCATCGACTGCGCCCCGGTGAAGGAGCCCCGCTCGTGCCCGAAGAGCTCCGACTCGAGCAGGTCCTTGGGCATTGCCGCGGTGTTGATCGCGACGAAGGAATTGCCCGCGCGCGGGCTATGACGGTGCAGTGCGCGCGCGACCAGTTCCTTTCCGGTGCCCGACTCGCCGGTGATGAGCACGGTCGCGGACGACTGAGAAAGCCGGCCGATCGCGCGAAACACCTCCTGCATCGACGCCGCCTGCCCCAGGATCTCGGGCGATGTCCCCGGCGATTCTTCGGCCTCGCCTTCGCGCAGCGACTCGTCGAGCGCGCGCCGGATCAGCTCGACCGCCTGGTCGACGTCGAAGGGCTTGGGCAGGTACTCGAACGCCCCGCCCTGGAACGCGGCGACCGCCGATTCCAGGTCCGAGTACGCCGTCATGATGATCACCGGAAGATGCGGGTAGCGCTGCTTGACGTTCTGCAGCAAGTCGAAGCCCGACGTGCCCGGCATGCGGATGTCGGAGACCAGCACCTGCGGCGCCCCGACCGCGAGCGCATCGAGCGCTTCGGCCGCCTGCGCGAAGGTCTTGAACGGAATGCCTTCGCGCGCGAGCGCCTTCTCGAATACCCAGCGTATCGAGCGATCGTCGTCGATGACCCAGACGGGCTTCACGATTTCACTCCGCGTTCACCGCAGCGGCAGCGTGATCCGAAAACATGTGCTCCCCGGCTGGCTTTCGCATTCGATGACGCCGTGATGGTGCTGCACGAAAGTCTGCGCCAGAGTCAGGCCGAGCCCCGTGCCGCCCGGCCGCCCGGACACCAGCGGATGAAAGATGCGGTCGCGAATCTCGGCCGGAACGCCCGGCCCGTCGTCGATCACTTGCAATTCTAATGCCAGCCCGTGGCCGCGCTTGACCAGGGAGACCTGCCGCGACACGCGCGTGCGCAGCACGATCTCGCCCCCGGGCCGGGCGCTGTCCGCGGCGATCGCCTGCGCCGCGTTGCGAGCGATGTTCAGCACCGCCTGGATCAGCTGCTCGGGGTCGCCGCGGAATTCGGGCAGGCTCACGTCGTAGTCGCGCCGGATGCCGATGCCGTGCGGGAATTCGGCGAGGATCAGGCTGCGCACGCGCTCGCACACCTCGTGGATGTTCATGGGCACGTGCGTGGGCGGGCGGTGCGGCGTGAGCAGGCGGTCCATCAGCGTCTGCAGGCGGTCGGCCTCCTTGATGATCACCTGCGTGTACTCGCGCAGCTCGAGCCGGTCGAGCTCGCGCTCGAGCAGCTGCGCCGAGCCGCGCAGGCCGCCGAGCGGGTTCTTGATCTCGTGCGCGAGATTGCGGATGAGCTCGCGGTTGGCCATGTGCTGCGTCAGCCGCTGCTCCTCGCGCTCGATGCGCAGCCGCTGGTCGATGGGGCGCAGCTCGAGCAGCACGCCGAGCCCGGCGCTTTCGACGGGGCTCGCGAGGCAATTGAGGTGCACGGGCTCCTGGCCGAGCGGCGTGAGCACGAGATCCGGATCGGTGAAGCCGCGCTCGTCGCGCAGCGCCTGCCGCAATTGCGCTTCGAGCGCTTGCCCGTCGGCGAACAGCTCGTCGAGCCGGTGCCCGAGCATGCTGCGCTGCGCGAGCGCGAACGTCGCTTCGGCGGCGGGATTGGCGTAGCGCACGACCAGGCCGGCGTCGAGCCAGACCACGGCGGTGGCGAGGAGATCCAGGCCCTGGAAAGCGGCCACGGTCATGACGGGCGCGCGCGTCGGCGGTCGCCGACCCGCGGCGAGAGGCGGTTTAGCGGAAGTTGCCCAGCTCGTGCTGCAGCTGCTCGATGTTCTTCTGGTGCAGGTCGACCGTCTCCTGGAACGGCTTCAGCCGGTCCTCGACGCGCGCGTAGTTGCGCTCGTCGCCCCTGCGCTGCCCTTGCTGCTCGGTCAGCTTCTGCTTCGCGTCGCTGAGCAGGCGCTGCTCCGACTCCAGCTCGTTCTCGAGGATCTTGCGGCGGCTCTCGTCGCGCGAGAGTACCGGGCCGCTCGCCTTCGTCGGCACGGGACGCGCTACGGGAATGGCTGGGACCACGGAGACCTCGCGCGTCACCATGGTGCAGCCCTTGCCGACGGTGTCGCGCTTGACGTTCGTGTAGGTCGGGCGACCCATCGCGTCCGGACAGCGATAGATCTCGCCCTGCGCCTGGGCCCAACCGCACCAGGACGCCACAAGCGCCATAGAAATCAATTTGTTGCGTGTATTCATTCTGACAACCCTCCCCGAAGGGCAATTGAAGTCTAGGCGAAATGAGCTCTGTTTTCAAATGAAAAAAGGACGGGGGCCCATACGAAAACCCCCGTCCTTCCTGGGCCGTTCGGCCTAGCGCCTCAGGCGCTGTAGTACATGTCGAACTCGACCGGGTGCGTGGTCATGCGGAAGCGGGTCACCTCTTCCATCTTGAGCGCGCAGTAGGCGTCGAGCATGTCGTCGGAGAAGACGCCGCCCTTCGTCAGGAACTCGCGGTCCTTGTTGAGATGGTCGATCGCCATGTCGAGCGACGAGCACACGTTCTGGATCTTCTTCGCCTGCGCGGGCGGCAGGTCGTACAGGTTTTTGTCGACCGGGTCGCCGGGGTGGATCTTGTTCTGCACGCCGTCCAGGCCCGCCATCAGCATCGCCGCGAAAGCGAGGTAGGGGTTCGACGTCGGATCCGGGAAGCGCACCTCGACGCGGCGCGCCTTGGGGCTGGTGACCAGCGGGATGCGGCACGCGGCCGAGCGGTTGCGCGACGAGTACGCGAGGTTGATCGGCGCCTCGAACCCCGGGACGAGCCGCTTGTACGAGTTCGTCCCCGGGTTGGTGATCGCGTTCAGCGCCTTGGCGTGCTTGATGATGCCGCCGATGTAGTAGAGCGCGAAGTCGGAGAGACCCGAGTAGCCGTTGCCGCTGAACAGGTTCTGGCCGCCCTTCCACACCGACTGGTGCACGTGCATGCCCGAGCCGTTGTCGCCGACGATCGGCTTCGGCATGAAGGTCGCCGTCTTGCCGTACGAGTGCGCGACGTTCCAGATCGTGTACTTCAGGATCTGCATCCAGTCGGCGCGCTTCACCAGGCTGTTGAACTTCGTGCCGATCTCGCACTGGCCCGCGGCCGCCACCTCGTGGTGGTGCACCTCGACCTCGACGCCCTGCTGCTCGAGCGCGAGCGAGATCGCATTGCGGATGTCCTGCAGCGTGTCGGCCGGAGGCACCGGGAAGTAGCCGCCCTTCACCGGGGCGCGGTGGCCCATGTTGCCGCCCTCGTACTCCTCGCCCGAGGACCACGGCGCCTCTTCGGACTTGATCTTCACGAAGCAGCCCGACATGTCGACGTTCCAGGTGACCGAGTCGAAGATGAAGAACTCGGGCTCGGGGCCGAAGTAAGCGACGTCGCCCAGGCCGCTCGACTTGAGGTACGCCTCGGCGCGCTTGGCGATCGTGCGCGGGTCGCGGTCGTAGCCCTTGCCGTCGGCGGGCTCGACCGCGTCGCAGGTGATGTTGAGCACCGGCTCGTCGGTGAACGGGTCCATGCGCGCCGAGTCCGGGTCCGGCATGAGGAGCATGTCGGAGGCCTCGATGCCCTTCCAGCCCGCGATCGAGGAGCCGTCGAAGAAGTGTCCGCTCTCGAATTTTTCCATGCCGAAGGCCTTCACCGGCACCGAGACGTGCTGCTCCTTCCCGCGGGTGTCGGTGAAACGGAGGTCGACGAACTTGACCTCCTTGTCCTTGATCAATTTCATGACGTCTGCGGCAGACATTGCCATTTTGATGGTCTCCTCGAGTGGCGGATTGTCGTGATCGATTGGAAGCGCCCGGACGGCGAAACGGCCCAAAAAACAAAAAACAGGGCGCTAAATCAGCAGAATTTGTGCCATCCGGTTCGAAAGGCAGGCCATTGTGCCATAAGGATGTACCCGGGGACATGGGCGCACCGGCGCGGGGCGCGCGACCCCCGAGCCGCACCAACCGGGTGCAGCCCGCACCACGGCCGCATCGGTCGCCTTATACTCGGCTCATGGACTCGCCCGACGACATCCTCGCCCGCGCGCGCGAGCGCGCGCGTTCCATGAAGCTGCCTTACGCCGGCGCGCTGCTGCCGGCCGAGGCGCACGCGCTGCTCACGAAAGCTCCGGACGCGAAGCTGATCGACGTTCGCACCAAGGCCGAGCTGGAATGGGTCGGACGCGTTCCGGGAGCGGTCACGATCGAATGGAACGCCTGGCCGGGCGGCGCGCAGAACCCGAGCTTCCTGCGCGAGCTGCAGGACCAGGTGAAGCCGAAGGACGCGCCGGTTCTCTTCCTTTGCCGCTCGGGCGGGCGCTCGCACAACGCCGCGGCCGCCGCGACCCAGGCCGGATACGCGAACGCCTTCAACGTGCTCGAAGGATTCGAAGGCGACAAGGACGCGCAGGGGCACCGCAATACCGTCGGCGGCTGGCGCCGCGCCGGGCTGCCCTGGGTGCAAGGCTAGCCGCCGGTTCGGGCGCGGGATAGGGTTTTCACCAAGGCCGCCGCCCTGGCGAGCGGGCGCGCGGCGTTCTAGACTCGACTTTTTCCAACCTGCTGGGGGGTCCATGAATCGCAGAAAATTCCTGTCCGGTGCCGGAGCCGGAGTCGTGACCGCGGCCGCCGCCGCGCAAGCGGTGGCGCAGACGCCTTCGCTGCCCACCATCCGCTGGCGCTGCGCCTCGAGCTTCCCGAAGAGCCTGGACACGATCTACGGCGGCGGCGAGGTGGTCGCGAAGCGCGTCGAGCAGATCACGGGCGGCAAGTTCCAGATCCGCGTGTTCGCCGCGGGCGAGATCGTGCCGGCGTTCGGGGTGGTGGACGCGATCCAGCAGGGCACGATCGAGTGCGCGCACACGGCAAGCTACTACTTCGTCGGCAAGAACAAGGCGTTCGCGTTCGACACGACGCTGCCCTTCGGCATGAACCAGCGCGAGCAGAACGCGTGGATCTACTACGGCGGCGGCCAGGACCTGGTGCGCGCCTTCTTCAAGGACTTCGGGTTCATCTCGTTCCCGGCGGGAAACACCGGCGCGCAGATGGGCGGCTGGTGGCGCAAGGAGGTGCGTTCGGTGAAGGACCTCAAAGGCGTGAAGATGCGCATCGCGGGCCTGGGCGGCGAAGTGATGGCGCGCCTCGGCGCGGTCCCGCAGCAGATCGCCGGCGGCGACATCTACCCGGCGCTCGAGCGCGGCGCGCTCGACTCGGCCGAGTGGGTCGGCCCCTACGACGACGAGAAGCTCGGCTTCTACAAGATCGCGCCGCACTACTACTTCCCGGGCTGGTGGGAGTCGAACTCCATGTACTCGCTCTACGTCGGCCTCAAGGAGTGGGAGAAGCTGCCGAAGGAGTACCAGGCGGCGATCGAGGCGGCCTGCTACGAGGCCAACATCGACATGATGGCCAAGTACGACGCGAAGAACGTCCCGGCGCTCGAGCGGCTGGTGAAGAACGGGGTCAAGCTGCACCAGTTCTCCACCGACATCCTGAAGGCGGCGCAGCAGGCAGCCTACGAGCTGTACGAGGAAGAAGCGGCGAAGAACCCCGCCTGGAAGAAGATCTACGAGCCGTGGAAGAAATTCCGCTCGGACCAGTTTCTCTGGCACCGCGTGCAGGAATTCGCCTACGAGAACTTCGTGTACAACAATCCTCTGGGCAAGAAGTAGCGCGAAAACCCCGCCTCGGCGGGGTTTTTACTTCCCTCCCCTGAGCGCCTTCTCGATCTCCGAAGCCGAATCGTCGGACTTCTGTTCCGGAGCCGCGGGCGCCTGGCCGCTGTCGCCGCCGGGGACGGGCAGCCCCAGCTGGCGACGCAGCTCTTCCTCGCCGGTCCCCTTCACCGTGACGGCCTCGGTGATGTTCCCCGACACCAGCTTCGGAAAGGCGATGACCGTCGCGACCATCATGATCTGGATCACGACGAACGGGATCGCCCCCCAATAGATGTCGGAGGTCTTGACGTTCTTGGGGGCGACGCTCCTCAGGTAGAACAGCGCGAAGCCGAAGGGCGGGTGCAGGAACGACGTCTGCATGTTCACCGCGAGCAGCACGCCGAACCAGATCAGGTCGATGCCGAGCTTCTGCGCCACAGGGGTGAGCAGCGGCACCATGATGAACGCGATCTCGAAGTAGTCGAGGAAGAACGCGAGGAAGAAGATGATCGCGTTCACCACGATCAGGAAGCCGAGCGCGCCGCCGGGCACGTGCAGCAGCAGCCGCTCGACCCACAGGTCGCCGTCGACGCCGCGGAAGACGAGGCTGAACACTGTCGAGCCGATGAGGATGAACATGACGAAGCTCGTCATGGTCGCCGTCGACTCGACCGCCTCGCGCAGCAGCTTCCACGAGAGCTTGCGCTTGACGAGCGCCAGGATCAGCGCGCCCGTGGCGCCCATGCCGCCGCCCTCGGTCGGCGTCGCGACGCCGAGGAAGATCGTGCCGAGCACGAGGAAGATCAGCACGAGCGGCGGGATCATCGAGGTGACGACGCGCAGCGCGAGCTTGCGGCCGTGCAGCGTGCGCATCTCGGGCGGGCAGCCCGGCGCCGCGGCCGGCTTCACCATCGAGACGATGAACACCCACACGGCGTAGGCGGCGGCGAGGCCGAGGCCCGGAAACAGCGCGCCCTCGTACATGTCGCCGACCGACACGCCCATCTGGTCGGCGAGCACGATGAGCACCAGGCTCGGCGGGATGATCTGCGCGAGCGTCCCGGAGGCGGCGATCACCCCGGTCGAGAGCCGGTGCGAGTAGCCGTAGCGCATCATCACCGGCAGCGAGATCAGCCCCATGGCGAGAACCGACGCGGCGACGACGCCGGTCGTCGCCGCGAGCAGCGCGCCGACGAATACCACCGCGTAGGCGACGCCGCCGCGGATCGAACCGAACACCTGGCCGATGGTGTCGAGCAGGTCCTCGGCCATGCCGCTGCGCTCGAGGATCAGGCCCATCAGCGTGAAGAACGGGATCGCGAGCAGCGTCGAGTTTCCCATGATGCCGAGCACGCGCTCGGGCAGCGCCTGCAGCAGCGCCGGCTGCAGCAGTCCGAGATGGATGCCGAGGAGCCCGAAAGCGAGTCCGGTAAAAGCGAGCGAGAACGCCACCGGATAGCCGATCAGCAGGAACACCACCAGCCCGCCGAACATGATCGGCGCCAGGTATTCGGTGAGCATCAGGCGGCGTGCCCCTTCTTCTCGAACTCGGTGGCCGGCACCAGGCCCCGGAGAAAGCCGATGCGCTTGATGATCTCGGAAACGCCCTGCAGCGCGAGCAGCCCGAAAGCGACGGGAATCAGCAATCTCACCGGCCAGCGGATCAGCCCACCCGGATCGGAGGAATACTCCTGGATGTCGTAGGAATTGACGAGCGACGGCCAGCTGTACCAGGCGATGATGATCGTCGCCGGCAGCAGCATGAAGAGACCGCCGAGGATGTGGATCCAGGATTGCACGCGCAGCGACAACCTGCCGGCGAGCACGTCGATGCTGACATGCTCATGCCGCTTCAGCGTGTACCCGGCGACGAGCAGGAACACCGCGGAGTTCAGATACCACTGGATCTCGAGCCACGCGTTCGAGCCGACATTGAACGCATAGCGCGCGGTCGCGGCCAAGGCGCAGATGATCACAGCCGCGAGTCCGAGCCACGATACCCAGCGCCCGACGAGCTCGTTCACCGAGTCGATGATCGCGGAAAGGCGCAGCAGCTTTTTCATCGATCGGTCTTGCGCTCGCGCTTGGGGTCCGATAGTTTCCCCGTTGCCGGCTCGAAACGCAATTGATCCAGATCAACGGAGCATCGATGGTTAACCCGGTACGCGGGACTCGCGGCATGGCCGTCGCGCCGCACGCGCTCGCGGCGCAATCGGCGCTCGCGGTGATGCGCGAAGGCGGCAACGCCCTCGAGGCGATGGTCGCCGCCGCCGCGACCATCGCGGTCGTGTATCCCCACATGAACTCGATCGGCGGCGACGCGTTCTGGCTGATCCACGTGCCCGGGGAGCCGCCGCGCGCGATCGACGCCTGCGGTCCGGCGGGCCGGGCGGCGAGCGTCGACTTCTATCGCGGGCGGGGCCTCGATTCGATCCCGTTTCGCGGCGGCGTCGCGGCGAACACGGTCGCCGGGACCGTCTCGGGGTGGCGGCTCGCGCTCGAGCTCAGCCGGGAGCGTCTCGCCGGCCGCCTGCCGCTCGGGCGCCTGCTCGGCGACGCGATCGGATACGCCCGCTCGGGCATCCCGGTGACCGCGAGCCAGAACCGCACGACGGCGGCCAAGCGGGAAGGCCTCGCGGGACAGCCGGGGTTCGACGAGACGTTTCTCGCCGGCGGCGCACCGCCCGCGGTCGGCAGCGTGTTCCGCCAGCCGCGCATGGCGGCGACCCTCGAGCGCCTGGCGCGCGCGGGCCTCGACGATTTCTACCGCGGCGAGCTCGCCTCCGCGCTCGCCGAGGACCTCGCCGCGGCGGGCAGCCCGCTCGTGCGCGACGATCTCGCCGCGTACCACGCGCAGTGGCGCACGCCCCTGCGCCTCGAGCACACGCTCGGGCAGCTGTACAACATGACGCCGCCCACCCAGGGCGTCGTCTCGCTCCTCATCCTCGGCATCCTCGACGCGCTCGACATCGGCAAGCTCGATCCGCTGGGCGCCGATTACGTGCACCTGTGCGTCGAGGCGGTGAAGCAGGCCTTCGCGATCCGCGATCGCCACGTCACCGACCCGGCATACATGAAGATCGACGCGCAAACGCTGCTCGAGCGCGACGCGGTGCGCGCGCTCGCGCGCGGCATCGACCGCGACCGCGCGGCGCCGTGGGGCGCCGGCCGCGGGCCGGCGGACACGATCTGGATGGGCGCGATCGACGGCGAAGGCCGCGCCGTCAGCTTCATCCAGAGCCTGTATCACGAGTACGGCAGCGGCGTGGTGCTCGCGCGCTCGGGGATCACCTGGCAGAACCGCGGCTGCAGCTTCTCGCTCGAGGAGCGCGCGCTGAACGCGCTCCGCCCCGGGCGCAAGCCCTTCCACACGCTCAACCCCGCGCTCGCGCTCCTCGCCGACGGGAGCGCCATGGTCTACGGCAACATGGGGGGCGACGGCCAGCCGCAGACGCAGAGCGCCGTGTTCACGCGCACGGCGATCTTCGGGATGAACCCGCAGGAGGCGATCGCCGCGCCGCGCTGGCTCCTCGGGCGCACCTGGGGACAGACGAGCGATACGCTGAAGCTCGAATCGCGCTTTTCGCGCGGCACGATCGAGCGGCTGAAGCGCATGGGCCACGAGGTCGAGATGCTCGCCGACTACGACGAGCTGGTCGGCCATGCGGGCGCCGTGATCCGGCACGCGAACGGCATGCTCGAGGGCGGGACCGACCCGCGCTCCGACGGCGGCGTCGCGGCTTTCTAGCCGCTCCAGTTCACCCAGCCGCCGTACGCGGTCGCGAGCACCACTGCGCCGAAAGCGACGCGGTACCAGGCGAAAGGG
This sequence comes from Burkholderiales bacterium, assembly GCA_035651815.1. Classification (GTDB taxonomy): domain Bacteria; phylum Pseudomonadota; class Gammaproteobacteria; order Burkholderiales; family SG8-39; genus VBDM01. The sequence continues at coordinate 20,730 of DASRFB010000006.1, forward strand.
GTGAAGTCGTGCGTGGCGATGTAGCGCAGCAGCCAGCGCACGCACAGGAACGCCGAGACGAACGCGGCAACCGATCCGACCGCGAACACGCCGAGGTCGCCGGCCGAGAGCAGCGCGCGGTTCTTCCACAGATCGTAGGCGCCGGCCGCGACCAGCGTCGGCACCGCGAGGAAGAACGAGAACTCGGTCGCCGCCCGCCGCGAGAGGCCGAAGAGCATCCCGCCGATGATGGTCGCGCCCGAGCGCGAGGTCCCCGGGATCAGCGCGAAGGCCTGCGCGACGCCGACCTTGAGCGCGTCGCTCCAGGTCATCGCGTCCACCGAGTCGACGCGCACTTGCGGGCGCAGCGCCCGCTCGACCCACAGGATGATCACGCCGCCGACGATGAACGCGAGCGCGACCGGGACGGCGTGGAACAGGTGGGTCTTGATCGCGTTGTGGAAGGCGAGGCCGAGCAGCGCCGCCGGAAGGAACGCGATCAGCAGGTTGGCGGCGAAGCGCTGCGCGGCCCGGTCCGAAGGCAGCCCCGCGAGCACGCGCCAGAACTTCAGGCGGTACTCCCAGACGATGGCGAGCATCGCGCCGGTCTGGATCACGATCTCGAACACCTTCGCCTTGTCGTCGCTGAAGCGCAGCAGCTCGCCCGCGAGGATGAGATGGCCGGTGGAGGAGATCGGCAGGAACTCGGTAAGACCCTCGACCACGCCCATGACCAGGGCCTTGACCAGCAACACGGCGTCCACCCGGCCTCCTTGCTTACGTCTTGTGGTAGATCTCGGCGCCCTTCTTCACGAACTCGACCGCCTTCTCGCCCATGCCGCGCTTCAGCGCGTCCTGCTCCGAGAGGCCGTGCTTCTCGGCGTACTCGCGCACGTCCTGGGTGATCTTCATCGAGCAGAAGTGCGGGCCGCACATCGAGCAGAAGTGCGCGAGCTTCGCGCCTTCCTGCGGCAGCGTCTCGTCGTGGAACTGCTTCGCCTTCTCCGGGTCGAGGCCGAGGTTGAACTGGTCCTCCCAGCGGAACTCGAAGCGCGCCTTGGAGAGCGCGTTGTCGCGGATCTGCGCGCCGGGATGGCCCTTGGCGAGGTCGGCCGCGTGCGCCGCGATCTTGTACGCCATGATGCCGTCCTTGACGTCGTCCTTGTC
>DASRFB010000007.1:0-49842 GCA_035651815.1 Burkholderiales bacterium
GCCCGACCAGCGGGTATCGAGCGCGTAGAAGGGCCGCGCGACCGAAAGGCCGTCGTGGCGGCCGTCGGCGAAGCGCGACAGGTTGTAGCTCAAGGCCGTGTGGCCGTCGAACGCGTTCGCCTGCGACAGCTGCAGGTCGAGGCTCGCGGGCGCGGTGTTGCCGGTGTTGTCGGAGCTCGCCTTGCGGCCGATGCTGAACCTCGTGCCCGTGCCCAGGAAATTGGAGTCGCGGAAGCCGAGGCCTCCGCGGTTCACGCCTCCCGAGCGGCTCAGGTTGGCCGTCGGGACGAGCGTCCAGGTGTCCCGGGTCTTCACCTGCACGTCGACCACGCCGTCGTGGACGTCCAGCGGCCGGATCGCGACGTCGTAGAAGTAATCGTTGCCGCGAAGGTTGCGCTCGGTCTCGTCGATCAGGCGCGCCGAGACCGGCTCCCCGCTCGCGAACAGCAATTGCCTGCGGATCACGTCCGGGCGCGTGCGGATGTGCAGCCAGTTCGCCAGGCTGTAGAGCTCCTTGTTCTCGCGCGGGTCGCTGAGATCGAAGATGTCTTCGCTGTCGATGCGGATCTCGCCGATCACCGCGCCGGCCGCCTCGAGCTCGGCGAAGGTCGGCACCGGAGCGCTCGCCTCCTCGACGGTCGCAGGCGGCGCGCCCGCCTCGTCGTTTTCCTGGGCCGCCGCGATGTTGATCGAGCAGACCGCGACGACGGCGAGAAAACGAGCGAGACCTGCGATCTGCGGAGTCAAGGGCTCCGGGGAAGCCTGGGCATGGTGAGCCTAGAGACCGGTGGTCGGGATTCGAGTTCATGCGCGCGGCGTGCGCGGCTCCGCGGCCCTCGCGAGGCGGCGTCGATTTCCGGCGACATCGTGTGGTCTCGTAGCGCCTCGAGCGCGCGTCCTCGGGCCGCCATGGTACGCCATCGCGCGTCCGGATAGAATCGCCGCCATCGGGTACGGAGGAAGGCGGAACGTGAAGCAGACCAGAGCATCGACCGCAGCCGCGCTCGCGCTCGCGGCGGCGTCGTGCTGCGCGCTGGCGCAGCAGCCCAAGGCGGGCGTCGCGGCCGGCGATTATCCCGCGCGGCCGGTGCACATCGTGGTCGGGTTCACGCCGGGCGGCGGTCCCGACATCACCGCGCGCTACATCGCGCAGAAGCTCGGCGAGGCGTGGAAGCAGCAGGTCCTCGTCGACAACCGGCCCGGCGCGGGCGGCACCATCGCGGCCAACGCGGTGGCGAAGGCGGCGCCCGACGGCTACACGCTGCTGTCGGTGTCGTCGGCGCACGCCGTGGCGCCGGCGATCTACCGCTCGCTGCCGTACGACACCTTCAGGGACCTCGCCGGCATCACGCAGACCGCGAGCTCGAGCTACGTGCTGGTCGCCGCGCCCTCGCTCGGGGTGCGCTCGGTGAAGGAGCTGATCGCGCGCGCGAAGGCGGCGCCGGGGCAGCTCAACTTCTCCTCGGCCGGGGTCGGCAGCGGCACGCACTTCGCCGGCGAGATGCTGAAGGCGATGGCCGGCATCGACGTCGTGCACGTTCCCTTCAAGGGCATCCCCGAGGCGCTCACCGAGACGACCACCGGGCGCGTGCAGTTCTTCATGGCGCCGATCGCGAACTCGGTGAACCTCGTGCGCGACGGGAAGCTGGTGGGGCTCGCCGTTTCCTCGCGCGAGCGCGATCCGCTGCTGCCGGACCTGCCGACGCTCGCGGAGGCGGGAGTGCCGGGCTACGAGTCGATTCTCTGGTTCGGCCTGCTCACGTCCGCGGCGGTGCCCAGGCCGATCATCGCCAGGCTCAACCGCGACATCGTGCGCGTGCTCCAGGATCCGGAGACGCGCTCGCGCTGGGCGCCGATCGGGATGACGCCGCGCCCGACGGCACCGGAAGCGTTCGACGCGGTGATCCGCCGCGACGAGGCCGTCTTCGGCCGCATCGCGCGCGCCGCGAACGTCCACGCGGAGTGACCGCGCCGACCCTCAGGGCCGGGGCGGCGTCGCGTCGCGGATCAGGAGCCCGGTGGTGGACACGCGCAGCTCGAGCTCGGCGGGCTGCGTCACCGGGACGAAGGTCGCCGATCCGTATTCGGCGTCGAGCAGCGGCGCGAGAAAAGCGTAGCGACGCCGCAGCGAGAACAGGTCGACCGGCTTCTCGGTGCCGAGCGCGTAGACGCTGCGCGGCGCGCTGCGCTCCTGCTCCACGTCGCGGTAGCGACCCGCGACCCGGTCGAGCTCGTACCCGGTGTGCAGGCCGAGCAGATTGGCGACCGGCTTCCATTTGAGGATGCGGGCGTCGATGTAGATCTCGTCCCCCGCGAGCGCGTAAGACGCCTCGCGCCCGTCGGGCGTACGCACGGTCGCGGCGAAGCTCTGCGGCCCGGTCGGGCGCACCGAGACCCGGGCCGCCACGTCCTCGCGGGTGAAGGCGCGGTAGCCCTGCACGCCGAGCAGCACCGCGCCCGCGAGCCCCGCGATCGAGAGGAGCAGCAGGCCGGCGAGCGTGCGCAGCGCGAAGCGCACCGGCCGCATGCGCACCAGCGCGATCATGCCGGCGAGGACGAGGATCGCGCCGGCCGCGCCGAGCGCGAGCCCCGCGATCGCGAGCGGCGACTCGAGCAGCGCCGAGGGCGGGAGCAGGTCCACTCGCGCCTACTCGGGCTGCAGCTTGGCCGCGCGGATGACCCTCACCGTGTTGGCGTGGTCGCGCTCGATGAAGCGGCGGAAGTCCTCGGGCGTGCCCGTGAACTCCTCGGCGCCCTGGCGCGCGAGGCCTTCCCTGACGTCGGCGAGCGCGAGCGTCTTCGTCAGCGCGTCGCGCAGCTTGTCGACGACCGGCGCGGGCACGCCCTTGGGGCCGACGAGGCCCGCCCAGCCGCTGTAGTCGTACCCGGGCACCGTCTCCGAGATCGCGGGCAGGTCGCCGAGCATCGCCGAGCGGCGCGGCAGGCTCTGGCCGAGCGCGCGCAGCTTGCCGTTGCGCACGAACGACATCGCGGCGGGCGCGGGCGTGAGCGTCCAGTGGGTCTGGCCCGCGACCACCGAGTTGACCGACGGTCCGCCGCCCTTGTGCGGGACGTGCAGCGACTCGAAGCCGGCCATCGTCATCAGCAGCACGCCCGAGAGGTGGCTCTGCGAGCCGACGCCCGCGGAGGCCATGTTGATCGTCGAGGCGTGCGCCTTCGCGTAGTCGATCAGCTCCTTCACGCTGTTCACCGGCATCTCGGGATTGACGACCAGCACGTTCGGCGTGACCGCAAACGGGCCGATGAGCGTGAAGTCGTCGATCGCGTCGTACGGGACGGGCTTCCTCAGCAGCGGCGCGATCATCATCGAGCCGTTCGAGGCGCACAGCAGCGTGTAGCCGTCGGGCTTCGTGGTCTTCGCCGCCTCGACGCCGATCAGGCCGCCGGCGCCGTCCCGGTTCTCGACGAACACCGACTGGCCCAGGGTCTCCCCGAGCTTCGCGGTCACGATGCGGCTCATGGTGTCGATCGAGCTGCCGGGTGCGTTCGGCACGACGAGCCGCACGGCGCGGCTCGGGTAGTCGGCCGCCGGTTCCTGCGCCCGCGCCGCGTGCGCGGCGGCGAGCGCGACCAGCGCCGCGAAAACGAGCTTCATGTCTCCCCCTTGCACATCGTGCTTGCGCCCGAATCCTAGCACGGCCGCAGAGCCGCGCCGTCGTAGCGCGGGACCACGCGCGCGACCGAGCGCTGCGCGGCGTAGCGGACCTCGCGGTCGAGCCCGCGCTCGATCATCATGCGTCCCACGCGGCAGGCGAGCAGCGTCTCCTCCGGCGGCCCCGAGCGGTAGAGCGCGCGCGCGGCGCGCGCCGCGTCGGAGAAGTCGGCGCCGTCGCCGAGCCGGCGCGCGAGCAGCTCGACCAGGTAGCCCGCGCCGTAGAAATCCTCGAGGTTGAAATTGCCGGCCGAGCCCGAGCACACGATCAGCAGCGTGCGCTCCGGGTGCGCGGAGAGGACGCGCTCGACCAGCGCCTCGCCGTTCAGCAGCGCGCCGGCGTAGACGTCCTGCGCGCCCGAGCACGCGTGGAACGCGACCGTGCCGTTCGTGGTCGAGTAGACGAGCTTGCGGCCGGCGACGCCGTGCTCGATCAGCGCGAGCGGCGTCGGCGGCGCGAAGCCCTCGAGCGTCACCGTGTTCAGCTCGCCGGCGAGGACGAAGCCGCCGGCGCGCTCGCGCGCGGCGGCCGCGCGCGCCGCGGCGCCGTCGAGCGTCGGGATCACCTCGGTCGCGCCCTCCGCGAGCGCCGCGACGATGGTCGAGGTCGCGAACAGCACGTCGAGCACGACCACCACCTTGCCGGGAAGGCGGACGGTGTCGAGCTCCTCCTTGCGGGTGAGGACGTGGACCTTGTGCGAGAGGATCACCGGCTCGGGACCGGGGGCTCAGGGCGGGCTTCGGCCTTCAGCTGCAGCGACTTGTACTCGAGATACTCCTCGAGCCCGGGACGGCCCAGCTCGCGCCCGCGGCCCGACTGCTTGTAGCCGCCGAAAGGCGCCTGCATGTTGAAGGCGCCGCCGTTGATGTCGACCTGCCCGGTGCGCAGCCGCCGCGCGACGCGCTTGGCGCGCTCCTCGTCCTTCGACCACACGCCGCCGGCGAGGCCGTAGATCGTGTCGTTCGCGATGCGCACGGCGTCGTCCTCGTCCCGGTAGGCGATGATCGCGAGCACCGGGCCGAAGATCTCCTCCTGCGCGATCGTCGAGCGCGGATCGACGCGGCCGAACACGGTCGGCCGGACGAACCAGCCGCGCGCGACGCCCTCGGGCCGCTCGGCGCCGCCCGTGAGCAGCTGCGCGCCCTCGGCGACGCCCTTGGCGATGTAGCCGCGCACGCGCTCGAGCTGCGCCTTCGAGGTGAGGGGCCCGAGCCTCGCGTCGCCGAAGGGATCGCCGACGGTGAAGCTCCGCGCGGCCTCGACCGCGAGGCGCGCGGCCTCCTCGTAGCGGCTCTCGGGGACGAGCAGCCGCGTGTGCGCGCTGCAGGTCTGGCCGGTGTTGAGGAAGCACGCGTTGACCGTGCTCTTCACCGCCTGCGCGAGGTCGGCGTCCTCGAGCACGATCGCCGCGGACTTGCCGCCGAGCTCGAGCGTCACGCGCTTCACGTGCTGCGCGCCGAGCTCGGCGACGCGCTTGCCGGCGCGCACCGAGCCGGTGAAGGAGACCATGTCGACCTCGGGATGGCGCGCGATCGCCTCGCCCACGACCGGGCCGTAGCCGGTCACGAGGTTGAAGACGCCCTTCGGCAGCCCGGCCGCGTGCACGACCTCGGCGAGGATGAAGGCGTTGAGCGGCGCGATCTCGGAGGGCTTGAGCACCACCGTGCAGCCGGCCGCGAGCGCCGGGGCGACCTTGGCGGCGATCTGGTGCAGCGGGTAGTTCCACGGCGTGATCGCGCCGACCACGCCGGCCGGCTCGCGCAGCACGATCGAATTGCCGACGCGTTCCTCGAACGCGAAGCCGCCGAGCATCTTCGCGTACATCGCGAAGGTGTGGATCGGCGAGCCGGCCTGGATGCGCGTCGCGAGCTTGAGCGGCATGCCGACCTCGGCGGCGATCGTGCGGCCGATCTCGTCGGCGCGCGCCTTCAGGCCCTCGTGGATCTTCGAGAGGAAGGCGGCGCGCTCCGCGGGCGCGGTGGCCGCCCAGCGCTCGAACGCCGCGCGCGCGGCGGCCGCGGCCGCGTCGACGTCTGCCGGCGTCCCCTCGGGCACGCGGCCGATGATCTCCTCGGTGGACGGCGAGACGACGGCGATAGTGCTCGCGCCGGCGGCGGCGGTCCAGCGCCCGTCGACGTAGAGCTGGTCGCGGTTCTGCATGGGAGGATTGGACACGGAAGTGAACGGCGATTATAAGGAAATGCCCAATACGGCGTGCCCGGCATGCTGACTCGCCTGCTCGTAGCGCTCGTGCTCCTGCTCGCGCCGCCCGCGCGCGCGTCCGAGCGGCTGCCCGCGCTCGGCGCGGAGGGCGCTTCGGTCACCGTGTCGGGCGTGTCCTCGGGCGCGTTCATGGCGGTCCAGTTCCACGTCGCGCATTCGGCGACGGTGCGCGGCGCCGGCGCGATCGCAGGCGGCCCCTACGACTGCGCGCGAGGCAGCCTCTGGACCGCGCTCACGAGCTGCATGGACCCGGGCCCGTTCTCGCCGCTTCCCGACGCGCGCCGGCTCGCCGAGCTCGCGCGCGGGCTCGCCAAGGCGGGCGGCATCGATCCGGTCGAGCGGCTCGCCGGAGCGAAGCTGTGGCTGTTCACCGGGACGCGCGACGACACGGTCTCCCCCGAGGTGGTCGAGGCGCTGCGCCGCTTCTATCTCGCGCTCGCGCCCGACGCCGACGTCGCCTTCGAGAACAGCGTGCCCGCCGGCCACGGCATGGTCACCGAGAAGGAAGGCAACGGGTGCTCGACCACCGAGCCGCCGTTCATCGTGAACTGCAACTACGACGCCGCAGGCATCCTGCTCAGACAGCTGCTCGGCCCGCTCGCCGCGCCGTCGCCGGCGGAGGACGGCAAGCTCATCGAGTTCGACCAGGCCGAGTTCGCGGGCGGCGGTCCCGCGGCGATCAGCCTGGCGGACACGGGCTATGTCTTCGTCCCGAATGCGTGCGCGAAGGAGCGCTGCCGCGTCCACGTCGTGTTCCACGGCTGCCGCCAGAGCGCGGACCAGATCGAGCGGCGATTCGTGCTCGAGGCCGGGTACAACCGCTGGGCGGCGGCGAACCGGCTGATCGTGCTCTACCCGCAGACGACGCCGCGCTGGGGTTACAGCTTCGGCGCCGGCAACTTCGTGTTCAATCCCAAGGCGTGCTGGGACTGGTGGGGATACACGGGCGCGCGCTACGCGACGAAGGACGGCGCGCAGGTGCGCGCGGTGCAGTCGATGCTCGAGCGGCTGGCGCAGCCGCGCTGAGCGCCTCAGCTCCGATTCGAACCGGCCTCGGGGCGCGCGCGCTCGTAGCCTAGGATCGCGCCCCGCAGCGCTTCGGGCCACGGCGCCGACTTGCGCGTCTTCGGATCGACGTTGACGTAGACCAGCTCGCCGCTCGTGATCTTGTCGCCGCCGCGCCAGATGCCGAACGCGAAGGTCATCGACGAGCGCCCGATGCGCGCGACGCGGCAGCCGATGTCGAGCACGTCCTCGTAGCTCGCCGAGCCGTGGTATTCCGCGCCCGCCTTCACCGCGTAGATGTCGGTGCCGTGCGCGAGGATGTCCTCGGGATAGCGGAAGCCGATCGCGCGCCAGTACTCGGCGATGGCGACGTCGAAGTAGAGGAAGTAGTGGCCGTTGAAGACCACGTCCTGGCGGTCGACCTCGGCCCAGCGCACGCGCAGCGTGTGGAAGAAGGTGAAGTCGCCGCGGTCCATTTAGACTCGCATTATGGATGAAATCGTCCTGCGCTCGATGCTCAAGTGGCCCGACGTGCCGTCGGTCTACGGCTGGCTCGCGCTCGACCGCCGCGGCGCGTGGCTCGTCAAGGGCGTCTCGGGCGCGTTCGGCCGCATCGCGAACGAGGCGCTCGTCGATTTCATCGGCCGCAACTACGCGTGCGACGCCGCCGGCCGCTGGTATTTCCAGAACGGGCCGCAGCGCGTCTTCGTGTCGCTCGAGTACACGCCGTGGGTGTGGCGGCTCGACGACTCGGGCGTGCGCCTGGTGTCGCACACCGGCGCGGACGCGGGCGCGCTGCGCGCGGGCTTCCTCGACGAGTCGGGAGCGCTCGTGCTCCAGACCGCGCTCGGCGTCGGCGTGGTGTCCGATCGCGACCTCGCGGCGGTGGCCGCGCGCGTGCCCGAGCCGGTGGCGCGCGGCGAAGCCGCCGAGTGCGCGCTGCTCGGCGCGCGCGTGCTCGTCGCGCCGATCCGCTCGGCCGACGTCGCGTCGCGCTTCGGCTTCGTGCCGCGTCCCGCGCCCGCGCCGGGCGAGCCCGAGTGCTGAGCCCTTGCTGCGCCGCGGCAGTGTAACAAGGCGTAAAAGCAGAACTGCCTCGTCGGGCGCGGGTCTACACTGAAGGCATGAAGCGTTGGATCGCCTGTCTCCTGTCGATCGCGATGCTCGCGGGCGCCGACGCGGCGCTCGCGGGCGGTCGCGGCGGCCACTTCGGCCGCTCGTCCTCGCCGTTCGCCGTCGGGCACTCGGGGTCCGGGTCCGTCGCGCGGCCCGGGTTCGTGCATTCGCGGCCGTTCTTCCACCATCACGGCCGCGTGATCGTGGGATCGACGCTCTTCATCGGCGCGGCGGCGTATCCGTACTACTACCCGTACTATCCGCCGGCCTACGTGCCGCCCGCGTACGAGGAAGAGCCGCCGGTCACGTACATCGAGCAGTCCGACCAGGTGCGCTACTACTGCCCCGACTCGCGCGCCTATTACCCGAGCGTCACGACCTGCCCGTCGGCCTGGCTGAAAGTCGTACCGTAGTTTCTCCGGTGTCCGCGGCCGGCGGCGGCGCGCCCGTCACCAGCACCGCCTTGCCGCGCACCTTGCGGTTCATCACGTCCTCGAGCGCCTCGGCCGCGCGCTCGAGCGGATAGGTCGCGCTCACCAGCGGCCGGATCTTCCCGGCGCGCAGCCAGGCGATCAGCTGCTCGAAGTTCTCGGCGGCCGCGCGCGGCTCGCGCCGCGTGAAATCGCCCCAGTACACGCCGACGATGGCGCTGCCCTTGAGCAGCACGAGGTTGAGCGGGATCTTCGGGATGTCGCCGGCGGCGAAGCCGACCACGAGGTAGCGCCCTTTCCAGGCGAGGCCGCGCACGGCGGGCTCGGTCCAGCGGCCGCCGACCGGGTCGACGACCACGTCGACGCCCTTGCCGTCGGTGAGCGCGCGGATCGCCTCGCGCAGGTCCTCGCGCTCGTAGTCGATCACGGCGTCGGCGCCGCGCTCGCGGCAGGCCGCGAGCTTGGCCTCGCTCGAGGCGGCCGCGATCACGCGCGCGCCGAGCAGCTTGCCGAGCTCGACCGCGGCGAGCCCGACGCCGCCCGCGGCGCCGAGCACGAGCAGCGTCTCGCCCGCGGCGAGCCGCGCGCGGTCCTTGAGCGCGTGGTACGAGGTCGCGTAGGTCACGCCGAAGGCGGCCGCGACGGCGTAGTCGACGCCCGCGGGCATCGGCGCGAGCTTCTTCTCGTCGACGGCGACCTCCTCGGCGAACCCGCCCCAGCCGATCAGCGCGATCACCGGATCGCCGGGCATGAAGCCGCGCACGCCCTCGCCGACGCGCTTCACCACGCCCGCGATCTCGTTGCCCGGCGAGAACGGCAGCTCGGGCTTGATCTGGTACTTGCCCTGGACGATGAGCACGTCGGGGAAGTTGACGCCCGCCGCGCGTACGGCGACGACAACGCGGCCGGGGCCCGGCGCGGGCGAGGGCGCGTCCTCGACCACCAGGCTCGCGGGCGGTCCCCAGGCCTTGCACAGCACGGCTTTCATATCGGGCGATGATAACGCCGACGGCGCCATTGCCGCCGCCCGGCCGCAGGCGCTACCATCGTGCGACCGGCAACGACCTCAGGGAGACGTCATGGCGGAGATCGCGCAGGGAACGGGGCAAGTCGTGTACGTCGGCTTCTGGAAGCGCTTCGCGGCCATGTGGATCGACACGCTGATCCTCACGGTCGTGATCGCGCTGATCGTCCTGCCGATCTACGGCAGCCAGTACCCCGTGCTGAAAGCGCAGGGCCAGACGATGTGGATCGACAACGTCATCAATGTCGGGGCGATCCTCGCCACGATCCTGCTCTGGCGCTTCCGCGGCGCGACGCCGGGCAAGATGCTGTTCTCGGCCCGGATCGTCGACGCGAACACGCTCGCCGCGCCGTCCACCGGCAAGCTCGTCGGCCGCTTCTTCGCGTATCTCGTGTCGATGATCCCGGCGGGCCTCGGCTTCCTGTGGATCGCGTTCGACGCGCGCAAGCAGGGCTGGCACGACAAGCTCGCCGGCACGGTCGTGATCGAGGAGCCGGACGCTTGAGCCTGGCGGGCAGGGTCGCCTGGGTCACCGGCGCGGGCAGCGGCATCGGCCAGTCGGCCGCGGTCGAGCTCGCGCGCTCCGGCGCGGCGGTGGTCGTCTCGGGGCGCCGCGCCGATGCGCTCGCCGAGACTGTCGCGCTCGTGCAGAAGGCGGGCGGCAAGGCCGACGCGGTCGCGCTCGACGTCTCGGACGGCGACGCGGTCGCGCGCGCGGGCGCGGACATCCTCGCGCGGCACGGCCGCGTCGACATCCTCGTGAACAGCGCCGGCCTCAACGTCCCGAACCGTTTCTACAAGAACGTCACGCCGAAGGACTGGGATTACGTGATGGGCATCAACCTGCACGGCGCGATGTACTGCATGCTCGCCGTGCTGCCGTCGATGCGCGAGCGCCGCGACGGGCTCGTCATCAACGTGTCGTCCTGGTTCGGACGCTATCCCAGCTACATGGGCGGGCCCGCGTACAACGCGAGCAAGCGCGCGCTCGCGACCGTCACCGAGCAGATCAACCTCGAGGAGGGGCACCGCGGCATCCGCGGCTGCGTCATCTTCCCGGGCGAGGTGGCGACGCCGATCCTGAAGTCGCGGCCCAAGCCCGTGTCGGCCGAGGACCAGGCGCGCATGCTGCAGGCGGGCGATCTCGGGCGGCTGATCCGCTTCGTCGCCGAGACGCCGGCGCACGTCTGCCTGAACGAGATCGTGATCTCGCCGACGTGGAACCGTCTCGTCCTCGGCGGCGCCGATATCTCGCTCGCGCCGAAGCCCGACTGACTATTTCGCCCCGCCGGCCCCGACGTCCAGGCCGGTGATCTGCTCGAGCACCATGCCCTTCGTCTCGACGCCCACCAGCCAGATCGCGATCGCGGCGATGAAGTAGGTGAGCGCGAAGGTGTGCAGCACGTACTGCCCGAGCCCGCCCGCGAGCATGAGGCCGACGATCGCCGGCGCGAGGAACGAGCCGATGCGGCCGATGCCGAAGTACCAGCCGACCGCGGTCGCGCGCAGGTGCGTCGGGTAGAGCTCGGCGACGTACACCGTGCTCGGCCCGTACACGCCGGGGTTCACCCAGCCGACCATCGCGATCGCCGCGTACATCCAGGCGCCGGTCGCGAGCGCGAACCACAGGTGGAAGCCCGCGCCGACGAAGAAGTACAGGAACAGGATCGGGCGCCGGCCGTAGCGGTCGATGAGGAAGGCGCAGGCGACGTAGCCGAAGACGCCGCCGATCGCCTGCACCAGCACCAGCCCGAGCGCCTGGCTGAGCGGCATGCCGCGCTGGGTGAGGATCGTCGGCAGCATGAACAGGATTCCGTTCGACGACCACAGGAAGCAGAACGACACGGCCCACAGGAGCAGCGTGCGCGTCGCGCGTCCCTGGCGCATGAGCTCGAGCACGGTGATTCGCGACTCGGCGGCGCGCGCGGACTGCGGCGCGGCCTTGATCTGGGCGTCGAGAGCCGCCGCGCTCGCGGCGGGCGCGCCGCCGCTCGCGCGCCGCTCGATGTCGGCGACGGTGGCCTCCGCATCCCCGGTCCGGCCCTTGCTCACGAGGTAGCGCACCGACTCGGGGACGTTGCGGCGCACGAAGAAGAGCACCAGCGCCGGCAGCACGCCGAGCGCGAACAGCGTGCGCCAGCCGTAATTGGGCAGCACCGCGAGCGCGAGGCCCGCGGCGAGGACGAGCCCCGCGGGGAACGCCGCCATCATGGTGCCGGTCGCGCGGCCGCGGATCTTGCTCGGCATGAACTCCGAGGAGAGCGTCGAGGCGACGGGCACCTCGCCGCCCAGCCCGAAGTTCGACAGGAACCGGAACACCGCGAGCGAGGCCACGCTCCACGACGCCGCGATCAGGCCCGTGAACACGGCGAAGATGCCGATCGTCCACTTGAACGCCGTGCGCCGGCCGATGTAGTCGGAGATCGTGCCCCAGAAGAGCGCGCCGACGAAAGCGCCGACGAGCCCCACGGTCGCGAGCTGGCCCGCCTGCACGGGCCCGAGGTGGAACTCGCGCGCGATCACGGGGAGCGCCGCGCCGAAGAGCGCGAAGTCGGCGGCGTCGAACAGCGTGCCGAAGAAAGCGACCGTCAGGAACGACTTGTGCCAGCCCGAGAACGGCAGGCGCTCGAGGCGCGCGAGCAGCCGCGCCGAGGCGTCGATGTCATTGGCCATGCGATCTCCTCCTCGTTTTAGTTCTGCGAGCGGTCGACGATCAGCCGCTTGTACAGCGCCTGCCAGCGGTCGTAATCGTCGATCGCCTCGCGCGCGTCGACGATCTTCACCGGGCGGCGCTCGTTCACCAGGCGCCGCACCGGCGTGTCGTAGCCCTTGTTCGCCGGGATGCGGTGCACCTCGGTGTAGAAGCGCTGCCCGTCGGACAGCATGTAATCGTAGAACAGCACGGCCGCGTGCGGGTGCGGCGCGCGCCGCGACACGGCGACCGCCGAGGGCAGCACGATCGCGGGCGGCAGCACGAACCAGTCGACCGGCGCGTTCTTCGCCTTCATGCGCTCGGCGTCGTGGCTGTAGATGCCCATCATGAGCGGGATCTCGCCCGCGGCGACCAGCACCGCGCTGTGGTTGTGCCCGGTGCGCACCGCGACGCCGTTCTCGCCGAGCCGGCGGAACAGCTCGAGCCCGGTCTTCTCGCCGAGCGCCTCGACCACCGCGGCGAACCACTCGACGTTGGTCGACTCCATGCCGATCCGCCGCTTCCATTTCGGATCGAGCAGGTCCTCCCAGCGCTTGGGCAGGTCGGACGCGGCGACCGCGCGCGTGTTGTACGCGTAGACGATGAGGTTCAGGCGGTCGGGCGCCCACTCGCCGTGCGGCGGCACGGTCTCGGGGAGCAGCTCCTGGTCGAGCAGGGGCGAGGCGATCTTCTGCAGCAGCTGCTCGCGCGCGAGCACCTCGACCTGCGGCGCGTTCGTTTCGAGCGCGTCGAACTCGAAGCGCCCGGCGCGCGTCTCGTTCACCACCCGCTGCAGGATGTTCGCCTGGCTGCCGCGCCAGAATTTCAGCGTGACGCCGTAGCGCTGCTTGAAGTCCGCGGCGAGCTTGCGCTGATCCTCCTGGACGAGCGAGGAGTAGACCATCAGCTCGCCTTCCTGCTTCGCGCCCGCGGCGAGGCGCGCCGCGCGGTCGGGGCCCGGGTACGCGGCGGCCGCCGCGACGCCGGGCGAGGGCTCGACCGCCGACGCGGTCGCGGCCACGAGCAGGCTACAGGCGAAGCAGGCGAGCCGCATTTTCGCCGAGGATCTTGTCCTTCTGGCGCGCGGTGAGATCCTTGCGCTCACGGATCGAGGAGACCGTGCGCGGGTATTCCGAGTCGAAGTGCGGGTAGTCGCTCGCCATGAGGATGCGGTCCTCGCCGAGCTCGGCGATCGGGCGCGCGAGATCGCCCTCGTCGGCCTCGCACGTCACCCAGCAGTTGCGGCGGATGTACTCCGAGGGCGCGCGCTTCATCGACGCCGAGATCTGGGGAAAATCCTTGGCCCATTCCCAGTCGTCGTCCATGCGGTGCATCCAGTAGAGGATCCACTCCGCGCTGCACTCGAAGAAGACGACCTCGAGCTTCGGAAATTTCTCGAACACGCCGCCGAGCACGAGCGCGACCAGCGCCGCGCTGCAGTTCGTCGGCCGTCCCAGCACGTGCGTCTTGTAGAAATTGTCGAAGCGGTCGACGAGCTCGCCGTTCGAGTTCGGGTGGCACAGGAGCGGCACGCCCAGCGCCTCGGCCTCGGCGTAATAAGGGAAGTACGCGGGGTCGTCGAGGTTGCGCGTGCCGCAGTAGGGGACGAGGTGCGATGTCTTGAACCCGAGCTCCTTCACGCAGCGGCGCAGCTCGTCGGCCATCGCTTCGGGGCAGCCCGCGGGCGCCATCGCGACCGGCAGGAATACGTCCTCGTGGCCGCGCACGAGCTTCGCCACCCAGTCGTTGTAGAGCCGCGCGCACTCGCGGCCGAGGCCGCCGAGGTTGCTGGTCGCGACCGTGATCTGCGTCGGGAAGATCAGCTGCCTGTCGATGCCTTCCTTTCTGATGTCCTCGCGCCGGCGCGCCATGTCGTAGCCGCCGACCTGGCGCGCGGCGATGTCTCCGCCTCGCCAGTTCGTCTTCGGGTCGTAGATGTACGGGTGCCGGTGCGCGGCGTGCCCCTGGGGGCTGATCGGGTCGAGCGAGTGCAGGAACTTGGTGTTGTGCGTGCGGCCGTCGTTCATCCTCACCGGGCGGAAGCGCTCGTACGCGCCTTCGAGGCGGTACACCTCGTCCATGAAGTAGCCCTCGCGCAGGTGCGAGTCGAAATCGATGATCACGCGCTCGTCTTCCTTTCCTTGTCGGGCAGCAGCTTGAAGGTGCCGATCGCCTTGGCGAGGAGCTGGCCCTGCTCGTCGCGCGCCTCGCCCTCGCAGAACGCGGTCGACTGGCCGCCGTGGAGGACGCGCCCCTCGGCGACGACGCGCTCGCCGAAGCCGGCGCGCATGAAGCCGACGCTCAGGTCGACGGTGAGCACGCCGCCGAGCACCTCGTAGTGTCCGCGCACGGCCCAGCTCATCACGAGATCGAGCATGGTCATGATCACGCCGCCGTGAGTCGCGCCCCAGCTGTTCAGCAGCTCGGGGCGCTTCTCGAGCGAGACGACGGCGTGCTCGCGCGTCATGTCGAGCAGGCGCACGCCGAGGTGCTCGGTGAACGGTATCCTGATCGGGAAGCTCTGCGTCGCGGCCTTGTCGTTCATGGACCGAGTTTTTATACCACCGTCGCGCCGCCGTCCACCGCGATCACCTGGCCGGTGATGTGGCGCGAGGCGTCGGAGGCGAGCAGCACCGCGAGCCCCTTCAGGTCCTGGTCGTCGCCGAGGCGGTGCAGCGGCGTGGCGGCGATCACGCGGTCGGCGATCACCTCGAGCGCGCCCTGCGTCATCTTCGAGGGGAAGAACCCCGGCGCGATGGCGTTCACGGTGATGCCGTGCGCGCCCCATTCGCCGGCGAGCGCGCGCGTGAAGTTGACGACGCCGCCCTTGGTGGTGCTGTAGCCGAGCGTCTTCAGCAGGCCGACCGGGTTGCCGCGCAGGCCGGCGACCGACGCGACGTTGATGACGCGGCCGTAGCGCTTCGGGATCATCGACAGCCGCCCGACCGCCTGCGTGACGAGGAAGGTCCCGGTGAGGTTGAGGTTCACGAGCTTCTGCCACGCCTCGAGCGGGTGCTCCTCGGCCGGCGCGCCCCAGGTGGCGCCGGCGTTGTTGACGAGGATATCGATGCGCTCGCGCGCCTCGAGCGCCTTCCTCACCATCGGCTCGACCGCCTTCGGGTCGGAGAGATCGCACACGAGCGGCAGCGCGTCGACGCGCAGCGCGGCGAAGCGCGCCTTCGCCGCCTCGAGCTCGTCGGCCTTGCGCGCCGTGATCACGAGCCTCGCGCCCATCTCGCCGAGCGCCTCGCCGATCTGCAGCCCGAGCCCGCGCGAGCCGCCGGTGATGAGCGCGATCTTGCCGGTGAGGTCGAAGAGTTTTCTTACACTCATTTTCTTCCTCTCAAACCCCTGTCACGCCACCTCGAACAGCCCCGCCGCGCCCATGCCGCCGCCGATGCACATGGTGACGACGACGTGCTTCACGCCGCGGCGAGCGCCCTCGATCAGCGCGTGGCCGGCGAGGCGCGCGCCCGACATGCCGTAGGGATGGCCGAGCGCGATCGCGCCGCCGTTGACGTTCAGGATGTCGTTCGGGATGCCGAGCCGGTCGCGGCAGTAGATGACCTGCACCGCGAACGCCTCGTTCAGCTCCCACAGGCCGATGTCGTGCATCTTGACGCCGGTGCGCGAAAGCAGCCGCGGCACGGCGAACACCGGGCCGATGCCCATCTCGTCGGGCTCGCACGCGGCGACCGCGAAGCCGCGGAAGATGCCGAGCGGCTTGATATTCCTTTTCTCGGCGAGCTTCGCGTCCATGACGACGCACGCCGCCGCGCCGTCGGAGAACTGGCTCGCGTTGCCGGCCGCGATGGTGCCGCCTTCGATCGCGGGCTTGATCTTGGAGACGCCCTCGTAGGTCGTGTCGGCGCGGATCCCCTCGTCCTTCGAGATCGTGACTTCCTCGATCCAGCTCTTGCCGGAATCCTTGTCGGCGCGCTGCATGCGCACGGTGATGGGGAACATCTCGGCCTCGGTCCTGCCCGCGGCGCGCGCCGCGGCCGCGCGCGCCTGGCTCTGGACGCCGTACTCGTCCTGGCGCTCGCGGCCGATGTCGTAGCGCTTCGACACGACCTCGGCCGTCTGCAGCATCGGCCAGTAGATCTCGGGCTTGTGGCGCACGAGCCACTCGTCGTGCAGCATGTGCCGGTTCGCCTCGTTCTGCACGCACGAGATCGACTCGACCCCGCCCGCGACCACGACGGGCACCTTGTCGACGATGACGCGCTGCGCCGCCATGGCGATCGTCTGCAGGCCCGAGGAGCAGAAGCGGTTCACGGTCACGCCCGCCGTGGTCACCGGGCACCCGGCGCGCAGCGCGATCTGGCGCGCGATGTTCTGCCCGGTCGCCCCCTCGGGATAGGCGCAGCCCATGATCACGTCCTCGACCTCGGCCGGCGCGACGCCGGCGCGCTCGATCGCGTGGCGCACGGCGTGCCCGCCGAGCTTCGCGCCGTGCGTCATGTTGAGGGCGCCGCGCCACGCCTTGGCGATCGGCGTGCGGGCGGTCGATACGATGACGGCGTCGGACATGGGAATGCGCTGCGCGGAGGCTCGGGACGATTCTACAACCGTCGTCGGTTGACAGTGCGGGGGTCGCGGGGTAATTTGCGGCGACCATGCTGCGCGGCCTCATGATGGACATGCCGCTGCTCGTCTCGTCGCTGATCGAGCACGCGGGCCTGTATCACGGCGACACCGAGATGGTGTCGCGCACCATCGAAGGGCCGATCCACCGACATACCTACGCCGACGCGCGCCGGCGCGCGAAGCAGCTCGCGCAGGCGCTCGCGCGCCTCGGCGTGCGCGAGGGCGACCGCGTCGGCACGCTTGCCTGGAACGGCTTCCGGCACTACGAGCTCTACTTCGGCGTCTCGGGCATGGGCGCCGTCATCCATACCATCAATCCGCGCCTGTTCCCCGAGCAGCTGACCTACATCGTCAACCACGCCGAGGACGCGTACGTCTTCTTCGACCTCACCTTCGCGCCGCTCGTGGAGAAGCTCGCTCCGCAGTGCAAGGCGGTGAAGGGCTGGGTCGCGATGACCGACCGCGCCCACATGCCCTCCGCGCAGATCCCGAAGCTCCTCTGCTACGAGGAGCTGATGGCGAAGGAGGACGGCGACTACGAGTGGCCGCAGCTCGACGAGCGCACCGCCGCGGGCCTTTGCTACAGCTCGGGCACGACCGGCAACCCGAAGGGCGTGCTCTACACGCACCGCAGCACCGTCCTGCACGCCTACGCGTCCTCGCTGCCGGACGTGTT
Source organism: Burkholderiales bacterium (assembly GCA_035651815.1). Lineage (GTDB taxonomy): Bacteria > Pseudomonadota > Gammaproteobacteria > Burkholderiales > SG8-39 > VBDM01. The sequence goes on from DASRFB010000007.1 coordinate 17,432, forward strand.
CAACTGCTCCTCGCGCTCGACCGTGCTCGCGGTCGTGCCGATGTTCCACGTCAACGCCTGGGGCATCCCGTATTTCGGGACGCTGAACGGCGCGAAGCTCGTGTTCCCCGGCGCCGCGCTCGACGGCAAGAGCCTGTACGAGCTGTTCGAGGGCGAGAAGGTGACCGCGTCGGCCGGCGTGCCCACCGTGTGGCTCGGGCTGCTCGCATACATGAAGGAGAACAGGCTGCGCTTCGGGACGCTCAAGACCGTCGTCGTCGGCGGCTCGGCGTGCCCGCCGGCGATGATCAAGGCCTTCCAGGACGAGTACGGCGTCGCGTGCCGCCACGCCTGGGGCATGACCGAGATGAGCCCGCTCGGCACGTTCTACTCGCCGAAGAACCGGCACGACGCGCTGTCCGAAGGCGCGCGCCACCAGCTCGAGTGCAAGCAGGGACGCGCGATCTACGGCGTGCAGATGAAGATCGTCGACGGAGCGGGGAAGGAGCTGCCGCGCGACGGCAAGGCGTTCGGCGACCTGCTCGTGCGCGGGCCGTGGGTGCTGCGCGAGTACTTCAAGGGCGAGGGCGATTCCTTGCGCGACGGGTGGTTCCCGACCGGCGACGTCGCCACCATCGACGCCGACGGCTACATGCAGATCACCGACCGCTCCAAGGACGTGATCAAGTCGGGCGGCGAGTGGATCAGCTCGATCGACCTCGAGAACATCGCCGTCGCGCACCCGGCGATCGCCGAGGCGGCGGTGATCGGCGTGCGCCACCCGAAATGGGACGAGCGGCCGCTCGTGGTCGCGGTCAAGAAGGCGGGCGCGAGCGTCACGCGCGAGGAGCTGCTCGCCTTCTACCAGGGCAAGGTCGCGAAGTGGTGGCTGCCCGACGACGTCGTGTTCGTCGAGCAGCTGCCGCACACCGCGACGGGCAAGCTGCTGAAGACCAAGCTGCGGCAGGACTTCAAGGACCACCGGCTGCCGGCCGGCAAGTAGCGTGGACACGATCCTCACCGAGCGCGACGGCGGCGTGCTTCGCATCGAGCTGAACCGCCCCGAGAAGAAGAACGCGATCACGATCGCGATGTACCAGGCGCTCGGCGACGCGCTGCATTCGGCGTCCGGCGACGGCGCGGTGCGCGCCGTCCTCCTGCACGGGAAGCCCGAGGTCTTCTGCAGCGGCAACGATGTCTCCGATTTCCTCGCCGCTCCGCCGCGCAGCGAGGACTTCGCGCCGTTCCGCTTCCTGCGCATCCTGGGGCAATTCGACAAGCCGCTGGTCGCGGCCGTGAGCGGCGCGGCGATCGGCATCGGCACGACGATGCTGCTGCACTGCGACCTCGTGTACGCCGCCGCCGGGAGCCGTTTCCAGCTGCCTTTCGCGAGCCTGGGCCTCGTGCCCGAGGCCGCGTCGAGCCTCCTGCTGCCGCGCCTCGCCGGATGGCAGAAGGCCGCCGAGCTGCTGATGCTGGGCGAGCCGTTCGGCGCCGAGGCCGCGCGCGACATCGGCCTGGTGAACGAGGTCGTCGCGCCGCAAGCCCTGCTCGAGACCGCGCGCGCGAAGGCGCTCGCGCTCGCCGCGAAGCCGCCCGCGGCGATGCGCGCGACCAAGGCGCTGATGAAGCAGGCGGTGCTCGCCGAAGTCGAGCAGACCATGACGCGCGAGGTGAAGACCTTCGGCGAGCGGCTGGCCTCGCCCGAGGCGAAGGAGGCGCTCAGCGCCTTCCTCGAGAAGCGCAAGCCGGACTTCTCGAAATTCAGCTAGCGTAGCCGCACCACGAAACGGCGTCCTTACCGTACGGTGTAGAATTCAGCGATGACTCGCCAGTTCGACGTCGTAGTAGAACGGGATTCCGACGGCTACTTCGTGGCTTCGGTACCAGCGCTCCCCGGGTGCCATACCCAGGCGAAGTCCCTTGACGATCTCATGGCGCGCATTCGCGAAGCCATTGAGCTCTGCCTGGAAGTACAGGGTCAGCCGGTTGACGATCTCGATTTCGTTGGGGTTCAGCGGGTGACCGTGCAGGCATGACCGCCTTACCCAGCATCACCGGCAAGGGTCTTGTTGGGGTGCTGAAGAAAGCCGGGTTTCAGGTTATGCGCGTTAAGGGAAGCCATCACTTTTTGCGGCACCAGGACGGGCGAACGACCGTCGTACCGGTTCACTCGGGCGAGACGATCGGCCCAGGGCTTCTCTCAAAGATTCTTCGCGACTGCGATCTGACCCGCGAGGACGTTCACAAGCTTCTCTAGCTCCGAATCATGAGCCTGAAAGGCAAGACGCTTTTCGTCACCGGCGCCTCGCGCGGCATCGGCCTCGCGATAGCGCTGCGCGCGGCGCGCGACGGCGCGAACATCGTGGTGGCGGCGAAGACCACCGAGCCGCATCCCAAGCTCCCGGGCACGATCTACACCGCGGCCGAGGAGATCGAGAAGGCGGGCGGCAAGGCATTGCCCCTCGCGCTCGACATCCGCGACGACGCGGCGGTGCAGCAGGCCGCGGCGAAGGCGGCCGAGACCTTCGGCGGCATCGATATCCTCGTGAACAACGCGAGCGCGATCAATCTCACCGGGACGCTCGCGACGCCGATGAAGCGCTTCGACCTCATGTTCGGCGTGAACGTGCGCGGCACCTACTGCTGCTCGCAGGCCTGCCTGCCGTACCTGAAGGAGGCGGCGAACCCGCACATCCTGACGCTCTCGCCGCCCCTCAACATGAAGCCGAAATGGTTCAAGGACCACGTCGCCTACACCATGGCGAAGTACGGGATGAGCATGTGCGTGCTCGGCATGGCCGAGGAGTTCCGGGGCGACGGCGTCGCGGTGAACGCGCTGTGGCCGCGCACCGTGATCCAGACGGCGGCGATCGCCATGCTCGGGGGGCTGGTGAAGCCGGAGAACTGCCGCCGGCCCGAGATCGTCGCCGACGCGGCTTACATCGTGCTGAACCGGGACAGCCGCCGCCACACCGGCAACTTCTACGTGGACGACGAGGTGCTGGCGGCCGAGGGCGTCACCGACCTCGAGCGCTACGCCCTGGTCCCGGGCAAAGCCCGGCTGCTGCCGGACTTCTTTCTGGATTAATATTGCCGGGCCGACTCAATCCCAGCTTTCAGGAGGAGAACCCGATGATCAAACTGACCGTCAACGGCAAGCCGCGCTCGGCCGACGTCGAGCCCGAGATGCCGCTGCTTTGGGTGCTGCGCGACGTCCTCGACGTCAAGGGCCCGAAATTCGGCTGCGGCATCGCGCAGTGCGGGGCGTGCACCGTGCACGTGAACGGCGAGCCGGTGCGCTCGTGCTCGTTCCCGGTCTCGGCCGCGGCGGGCAAGCGGATCACGACGATCGAGGGGCTGTCCGCGAACGGCAAGCCGCACCCGGTGCAGACCGCGTGGATCGAGCACCAGGTGCCGCAGTGCGGCTACTGCCAGGGCGGCCAGATGATGGTCGCCGCGGCGCTGCTGAAGAAGAACCCGAACCCCAGCGACAAGGACATCGACGAGGCGATGACCAACATCTGCCGCTGCGGCACGTATGCGCGCATGCGCGAGGCGGTCCACGCCGCGGCGAAGGGCGGGCGCGGCGCGAAGAAGCCGGTGAAGGCGTGAGGAGACGACCATGACGACTAAATTCGCTTCCTCCCGCAGGACGTTCCTGAAGCAGTCGGCCGCCGTCGGCGGCGGGCTCGCGGTCGGCTTCCACGTGCCGTCGGTGCTCGCGCAGGGCAACGGCGCCAAGGGCGCCGAGATCAACGGCTGGGTCGTGGTGCGGCCCGACGAGACCGTGATCATCCGCTACGCCCGCGCCGAGATGGGGCAGGGCAGCAAGACCTCGGCGCCGATGCTGGTCGCCGAGGAGCTCGAGTGCGACTGGAGCAATGTCCGGATCGAGCAGGTGCTCGCGAGCGAGAACCTCCGCCACAAGCGTGCCTGGGGCGACATGGCCTCGGTCGGCTCGCGCACGATCCGCAACTCGCAGGAGTACCTGCGCAAGGCCGGCGCCACCGCGCGCGAGATGCTGATCGCCGCCGCGGCGCAGAAGTGGGACGTGCCGGCGTCGGAGTGCAAGGCCTCGAACGGCATGGTGACGCACTCGAGCGGCCGCAAGCTCTCCTACGGCAAGCTCGCGAACGACGCGGCGAAGCTCGAGCCGCCGAAGGACGTGAAGCTGAAGGACCCGAAGGAGTGGAAGATCGCCGGCAAGCCGATGAAGCGCGTCGACATCCCCGACACGGCGATGGGCCGGCAGCGCTACGGCATCGACGTGCAGATGAAGGGCATGCTCTACGCCGCGGTCGCGCAGTCCCCGGTTTTCGGCGGCAAGGTGCGCAGCATGGACGCGTCCAAGGCCGAAGGCCGGCGCGGCGTGAAGAAGGTGGTCAACCTCGACACCTTCGTCGCGGTGATCGCCGACAACTGGTGGCGCGCGAAGGAAGCGCTGAAGCTCGTCCAGGTCGACTGGGACACGGGCGCGAACGGCAACGCCTCGAGCGCGACCCTGATGGACTTTTACCGCGCCGGGCTCGACGCGACGCAGGACATCGCCGTCGCGCGCAAGGTCGGCGACGTCGACCAGGCGCTCGGCTCGGGCGGCAAGGTGCTCGAGGCCGAGTACTTCACGCCCTACCTCGCGCACTCGACGCTCGAGCCGCAGAACTGCACGGTGCTGATCAAGGACGGCAAGGTCGACGTCTGGGTGCCGACGCAGAACGCCGAGGCCTCGCTCGCGACCGCGGCCGCGACCGCGGGCGTCCCGCTCGACGCGGTCATGGTGCACCCGATGCAGCTCGGCGGCGGCTTCGGCCGGCGCGGCGGCGGGCAGGATTTCGTCCGCATCGGCGTCGCCGTGGCGAAGGCCATGCCCGGCACGCCGGTCAAGACGCTGTGGAGCCGCGAGGAGGACACGCAGCACGACCTCTACCGCCCCGCGAGCCTGGTGCGCATGAAGGGCGCGCTCGACGCGAGCGGCAACCCGGTCGCGTGGTACTCGCGCGTGTCGTCGACCTCGATCATCGCGACGTTGACGCGGCTGCCGCTCAAGCCGCCGCTCGCGCCCGCCGAGGGTGTGGACCCGCAAGCGGTGGCGTCGATCTTCGACATCCCGCACGCGATCCCGAACATCCGCGTCGAGTACGCGCAGAGGAACGCGCACGTCCCGGTCGGGTTCTGGCGCACGGTGGGCCACTCGCAGAACCCGTTCGTGCGCGAGTCGTTCATGGACGAGCTCGCGCTCGCCGCGGGCAAGGACCCGTTCGAGTTCCGCCGCGCGCTGCTGCAGAAGGCGCCGAAGGACCTCGGCATCCTCGAGGCGACGGCGAAGGCGGCCAACTGGGGCAGCCCGCTGCCGGCGGGCGTGTTCCGCGGCATCGCCGAGACCGAGGCGTACGGCAGCTACACCTGCGCCGTGGCCGAGCTCTCGGTGAACGACAAGGGCGTGGTGAAGATCCACCGCCTCGTGCTCGGCATCGACCCGGGGTACGCGGTGAACCCCGACAACATCGTCGCGCAGATGCAGGGCAGCGCGGTGTTCATGCTGACGGCCATGTTCTGGGGCAAGATCACGATCAAGGACGGGCGCGTCGAGCAGTCGAACTTCCACGACTACCGCATGATGCGGCTGCGCGAGATGCCCAAGGTCGAGGTCGTGCTCGCGCCCTCGGGCGGCTTCTGGGGCGGCGTCGGCGAGCCCGGCCAGGCGTCGATCGCGCCGGCGGTGTGCAACGCGATCTACGCCGCGACCGGCAAGCGCATCCGCTCGCTGCCGCTCATGGACCAAGGGATCTCGATGGCTTGAGCAAGGTCGCGCGGCTGATTCTCGCGGCGCTCGCCGGCGTGCTTTCGCCGGTGCTCGCGGCGCAGGCCGAAGGCCTGGTGAAGTACGAGGTCGAGGGCGACGCGATCCCCGCGCCGCTCGTCCGGGAACCGGGCGACGCGGCGCGCGGTCGGAAAATCGTGCTCGACCGCTCGGTCGGCGGCTGCGTGCTGTGCCACGCGTTCCCGGAGCCCGAGCCGCGCTTCATGGGCGACATCGGCCCTCCCCTCGCGGGCGTCGGCGCGCGGCTCTCCGCGGGGCAGCTGCGACTGCGCGTGGTCGACCAGAGCCGCATCGATCCGAGGACGCCCATGCCCGCGTACTACCGCACCGAATGCCTCTACGACGTCGCGAGCGGCTACCGCGGCAAGCCGATCCTCGACGCGCAGCAGGTCGAGGACGTGGTCGCCTACCTGCGCACGCTGCGTGGAGCGCGGCGGTGAAACGGCGTGGAGCGCGGCGGTGAAACGGCGCGGAGCGCGGCGGTGAAGCGCCGCGAGTTCATCGCCGCCGCGGCCTCGCTCGCGCTCGCACCCGGCGCGGTGCGCGCGCAGGAGAACCCGATCGCGCCGATCGACCCGAAGGACCCCGACGTCCAGTCGGTGACGAAAGGCGCGCCGATCCGCTCCGGCCGCGTGAAGCTCGAGCTGCCGCCGCTCGCCGACAACGGCAACTCGGTCGCGATGAAGCTCACGGTCGAGAGCCCGATGACGCCGCAGGACCACGTGCGCGCGGTGCACCTCTTTTCCGAGCGCAACCCGGTGCGGCACATGGCGGCGTTCCACCTCGGGCCGAAGAGCGGGCGCGCGGAGATCGCCTCGCGCATACGCCTCGCGGGAAGCCAGAAGATCGTCGCGCTCGCCGAGATGTCGGACGGCTCGTTCTGGGCGGGTTCGGCGTCGGTGGTGGTCACGCTGTCCGCCTGCCTGGACGAATCCTGATCATGGCCGCGCGCATCCAGGTCCCCCAGCAGGCGAAGCGCGGCGAGCCGATGCCGGTGCGGATCATCGTCCAGCACCCGATGGAGACCGGCTACCGCCACGACGAGGTCGGCCACCCGATCAAGCGCAATGTCATCCACGAGCTCTCGTGCCGCTACAACGGCGCCGAGGTGTTCCGCGCGGATCTTTCCTCCGGGATCGCGGCCAATCCCTACATCCAGTTCTTTACCGTCGCCGACGCGAGCGGCGTGCTCGAGTTCTCGTGGATCGACGACGAAGGCGTGCGCGGCTCGGAGCGCGCGCCGGTCGTGGTGGCATGAGGCCGCGCTCGGCCGCGGCGCTGATCGCGCTCGCGCTGTGCGCGGGCGCGGCGGCGCAGGAGCGCGCGCTCCCGCTCGAGCGGCTCAAGCCGGGCACCGACTTCCTCGGCGCCGACCTGCGCGCGCTGCAGTCCGACGACCTCGGCAATCCGGCGATGCTCTGGGTCGAGCGCGGCGCGAAGATGTGGAGCGAGCGCGCGGGAACCGCGGGACGCTCGTGCGCCGACTGCCACCAGGACGCCGCGCAGAGCATGCGCGGCGTCGCCGCGTCGTATCCGAAGTTCGACGCCGCGCGCGGGCGCCTGTTCAACCTCGAGGGCCGCATCAACGCCTGCCGCACCGGGCACCAGGGCGCGCAGCCGTTCGCGCACGAGTCGCAGGAACTGCTTTCGATCACCGCTTACGTCGCGAGCCAGTCGCGCGGGCTGCCGATCCACGTCGGCATCGACGGGCCGGCGCGCGCGCACTTCGAGGCGGGCCGCGCCGCATACTACCGACGCCGCGGCCAGATGAACCTCGCGTGCGCGCAGTGCCACGAGGAGAACTGGGGCAAGCGCCTCTTCGCCGAGACCGTCAGCCAGGGCCACCCGACCGCGTACCCGGCGTACCGCATGGAATGGCAGACGCTCGGCTCGGAGGAGCGGCGCCTGCGCGCCTGCCTCTCGGGCGTGCGCGCGGAGATGCTGCCCTACGGCGCGCCCGAGTACCTCGACCTCGAGCTCTTCCTCGCGTGGCGGGCCGAGGGGCTGAAGATCGAGTCGCCGGGGGTGCGGCGCTAGGGCTCTCCGTTGAACGTTCGGCCCGCCGACCCGGTCGAAAGGTCGGTTCAGGGACGGCAACGAACAACAGGAGGGTCGCATGAAGGTCATACTCACGAAGGCATTGGGCGCCGTCGCGCTGTCATTGGCCGCATCGGCCGCGCACGCGCAAACAGGCTGGTACGGCGGGGTATCGATCGGGCAATCGAAGATCCAGATCGACGACAGCTCGGTCGATGTCGCGGGAGCGACGGCGAGCAGCGTGAAGAAGGACGAGACCGACACCGGCTTCAAGGTGTACGCGGGCAACAGGCTCAACCGCAATTTCGCGCTCGAGGGCGGCTTCACCGATTTCGGCAAGTTCTCGGCCACGCGCGACGTCACCGCGCCGGCTGTCGGCTCGGCCACCGCGACGGTCAAATCGAGCGGGTTCCATTTTGACGCGCTCGGAATCCTGCCCGTCGGGGGCTTCGACCTTTTCGCCAAGGTCGGCCTCATCTACACGACGACCAAGACCGACCTCTCGACCTCGGGAGCGCTGGTTGCCGTCTCCGCAAACGGCAAGAAGTCCGAGTTCGATGGCAAGTACGGTATCGGCGCGGAGTATCGCCTGCCGAACGCCATGGGCATCCGCGCCGAGTGGGAACGCGCGCTGAACGTCGGGGACCCGGACAAGACGGGCGAGGGCAACATCGACCTGATTTCGGTCGGCCTTACCTGGCGGTTCTAGCGCCTACAGCATCGCGCGCGCCACGAGCCGGTACGACTCGCGCCGGCTCTCGTAGTCCCCGGTGATCGACAGGATCATCAGCTCGTCGGCGCGCGTCTCCTCGCGCAGCGCGAGCAGCTTCTCGCGCACCGCGCCCGGGTCGCCGTGGACGAGGCGCGCGCGCTGCTGCTGCACGTAGGCGCGCTCCTGCTCGGTGTAGCGGTGCGCGGCGGCCTCCTCGAGCGTCGGCACGGGCGCGTCGATGCCGCGCGCCATGTGGAGGCGCCGCAGGTCGATGCTCGCCGCCAGGCGCTCGGCCTCCGCGGCGGTCGCGGCGCAGATCACGAAGGCGCACAGCAGCGAGGCGGGCGCGGGCTCGCGCGCCGACGGCCGGTACTGCTCGCGGTAGTCGCGCATCACGGCGCCCGCGCCGCGCGCGCTGATGAAGTGCGCGAAAGCGAAGCGCAGCCCGAGCTGCGACGCGAGCGCGCCGCTGTAGTCGGAGGAGCCGAGCAGCCAGATCTGGGGCGCGGTCGCGCCCCCGGGCTGCGCCTTCAGGCCGGCGAACGGATGGCCCGCGGGCAGCGTGCCGTCGAGGAAGCCCGCGAGGTCCTGCACCTGCTGCGGAAAGTGCTCGGCCGACACGCCGGCGCCGTAAGCCACGGCCTGCGCGGTGCGCAGGTCACCGCCGGGGGCGCGTCCGATGCCGAGATCGATGCGCCCCGGGTAGAGCGCCTCGAGCATCCGGAAGATCTCCGCGACCTTGAACGGGCTGTAGTAGGGCAGCAGCACGCCGCCCGTGCCGACGCGCATGCGCGAGGTCTCGGCGGCGACGCGGGCGAGCAGGATCTCGGGACACGGATCGGCGAGCGCGGCGATCGCGTGGTGCTCGGCGAGCCAGTAGCGGCCGTATCCCAGGTCCTCGGCGAGGCGCGCGAGCGCGAGCGTCTCGGCGACGGCCTCCGCCGGACTGCGGCCGCTCACGACGGGCGACTGGTCCAGGACCCCGAGACGCAGGGTCATCGCCGCCGCTCGCTGCTCAGTCGCTCGCCCAGATCAGGGCGCCGACCAGCCCCGCCAGGAACAGCGACACCCAGAAGATCCCGACCACGCGCTTGCGGTCGATGGGCGTGAAGCCTTCCTTCTTCTTGCGCGCGAAGTGGATCTCGGTCACGATCAGGAGCATCCCGAGTCCGAAGATGATCCCCATCCATTTGTACACGGTGTCCACGAGCGGGCTCCCTGGGCCGGAAAAGCCGCAGTTTACCGCGCACTTCACCGGAGCGCGCCGTCGCGCCGGCGCGGTGCGCGGTATGATCGGGGCCATGGCTGCCGCGCGGCTCCTCCTGCTGTGCCTCCTCGCCGGCGCGTGCGCCGCGAACGCCGCGGCGCCGCAGTGCTCGGCGCGCAGCGGCCCGCGCACCGCGGCGCTGGTCGAGCTCTACACCTCCGAGGGCTGCGACAGCTGTCCGCCCGCGGACCGCTGGCTCTCGTCGCTGTTCGCGAGCGGCTACAGCGCGAGCCAGGTGGTGCCGCTCGCGCTGCACGTCGACTACTGGGACTACATCGGGTGGAAGGACCCGTACGCGAAGCGCCAGTTCTCGGCGCGCCAGCACCGCATGGCGCGGCTCGGCCGCGCGACGCTCGTGTACACGCCGCAGGTGCTGCTGCAGGGACGCGACTTCCGCGGCTGGGCGACGGACGCGTTCGCGACGATGGTCGCGCAGATCAACGCGCGCCCCGCGCGCGCCGCGCTCGCGCTGACGATCCGCTCGATCGGCCCGTCGGGCGCCGACGTCGATCTCGGCGCCGACCTGGCCGACGCCGCGCTTCGCGACGAGGCGGCCGTCTATGTCGCCGCGTACGAGAACAAGCTCGCGAGCGACGTGCGCGCCGGCGAGAACCGCGGCCGCCGACTCGAGCACGACTTCGTCGTGCGCGAATGGCTCGGCCCGGTCGCTTTCGGCGCCGACGGCCGCGTCGCGCAGCGCCGCACGCTGCCGCTGCTTCCCGAGGCGGACCCGGCGCAATCCGGCGTCGCCGCGTTCGTGCAGGATCGCCGCACCGGCGAGGTGCTGCAGGCGCTGATGCTGCCCGCGTGCGGCACCCATTGACTACAATGCGCGCATGACCGGTCTCCTGAAGAGGTGGCTCGGCGTCGCCGTGCTGTGCGCTGCGGCCGCGGCGCAGGCGCAGACGTGGCCCTCGAAGCCGATCCGCCTCGTGGTCGGCTTCCCGCCCGGCGGCGGCAACGACATCATCGCGCGCCTGCTCGGCGCGAAGATGCAGCAGACCTGGGGCGAGGCGGTGATCGTCGAGAACCGCCCGGGGGCGGCGTCGATCATCGCGGCCGAGCTGGTCGCGAAGTCGCCCGCGGACGGCTACACGCTGCTCGTCAACGCGACCGGCGGCATGTCGCTCAACCCGATCCTGTACCCGAAGCTGCCGTACGATCCGCTCAAGGACTTCGAGCCGATCAGCATGGTCGGCGTGTTCCCGCTCGTGCTGGTGGTGAACCCGTCGGTGCCCGCGCGCTCGGTGCGCGAGCTCGTCGCGTACGCGCGCAAGAACCCCGGCAAGCTGAACTACAGCGCGGGGTCCACGTCGTTCCAGGTCGCGACCGAGATGTTCAAGCAGATGACCGGCACCGACATCCGGCACATCCCGTACAAGGGCAGCGCGGCGTCGATCAACGCCGTGCTCGCGGGCGACGTGCAGCTCACCATCGTGGATACGCCGCCGCTCGCCGGCCACCTGCAGTCCGACCGCCTGCGCGCGCTCGCGGTGACCTCGGCGAAGCGCGCGCCGGGATTGCCCGATCTGCAGACGCTCGCGGAAGCGGGCGTCCCGGGCTACGACATGTCGCTGTGGATCGGGCTGTTCGCGCCGGCGGGGACGCCGCGCCCGATCGTCGCGAAGCTCTCGGCGGAGGTCGCGCGCATCGTGCGCCTGCCCGACGTGCGCGACAAGCTCGTCGGCATGGGGGTCGACCCGCTCGGCAACAGCCCCGAGCAGGTGGCCGAGTGGATCCGCGCGGAGCTCGCTCGCTACCGCCCGGTCGTGCGGGCGGCGAACATCAAGGCGGAATGAGCGAGCGCTAGTAGCTGTACGCGAGGACTCCGCCCACGCCCCAATCGGGGCTGCCCGTGGAAAAGCCCTTCACGGCGTAGGCCTGCAGCTTCCAATCCGCGTTCAGCTTGTGCGAGACGAAGAACGTCCCTTCGCTCACGTGGCTGCCGCCGTCGATGATGGCCGGGCGGAAATCGTAGGCGACGCCCACGCTCGTGGGCTGCGACATCTTGTACGACGCGCCCGCCGACCAGTAGACCACGTTCTTGAAGTCGATGCCGGCCGGATCGCCGTACTTGCGGTAGCCGATCGAGCCGAAAGGCGTCAGCGCGCCGAGCGGCTTGAAAAAGTCGGCTTGCAACGAGTAGTCGTTCTTGCCGGTGCCGAGGCCGCGGTTCTCGTCGGCCGTTCCGAACTTCACCTTGCCGCCGAGATCGAGCCCGAACGGCGCATTGCGCTCGTTCAGCACGTTGTAGAAGGCGCTCGCGACGACGTCGCCCAGGCCCGACTCGGTGCGCCGGCCGGCGTTGCCGCCGGCGATCACGACCGTGTCGCCGGGGGCGCCCACGACATTGGCCGGTCCCGTGATGTGGATCCACGGCACGACCAGCTTCGCGGTCCACGGGCCGGTCTCGTACTTGCCCGTGAACGGGATGTACAGGATGTCGGTGCTCTGGGTCGCGCCGTACTTCCCGGTCGTGTAGTCGGCGCCCACGCTGAACGTCGTCAGTCCTTCGGCCGCGAGCGCCGACGAGGCGGAGACCGCGAGCAGAGCCGCGGCGAATGCGAGATGTCGTCTCATGTTCGTATTCTTTCCTGTGGGGGTTACGGATTTTGGCCGGTCTGCCGGCTCTAAGTCATTGATGTCGGCTACGCCCGGACATTCAACGCCCTCAATGCGGCCCGGGGCCGCCGCCACCGCGGGTCTCGGGGCGCTCGGGGCGCTCGATCGCATCCGGACGGGCGGGCCGGTCCGCGCGATCCGGCCGGTCCGCGCGATCGGGACGCTCCAGGCGATCGGGGCGATCGTCGAGACGGCCCGAACGGTCGGAGCCGGGGCCCCTTCCGCGGTCCGGGCCGCCGCGGCCCGAGTTGTCGGATCGGCCGCTCGAATCGTCACTGCCGCCGCGGGAGCCGCCGCGCCGCTCGTCCGCGGCGCGCGCGGCGGGAACGACGGGCGGAGCGGCCGACAACGGGCGCGGGTTCATCGGCTCGGCCAGGAAATCGACGCGCTCGACGAAACGCCGGCCCTCGCGGTCGACATGGCCCGACAGGCGCACGAGATGGTCTCGGCCGAGGCCGGGAATGTCCTGTGACTCGAGCGAATACTGCAGTCCGCCCGCCCGCAACCCGCGGCCGGACTGCAGCCCTTCGACATAGGCCTCGGTGACGAAGCGTCCGGGCGCTAGCGACGCCGCGAGCGGATCGGCGACGACCTGGTCGACGAGCAGGCGCTCGCCGCCCGCGCGGCCTGCGATCAGCACCGGGCCGCGCGCCTCGGCGAGCGCGCGCATGGCCGCGTCGGTCGCCTCGATGCGCATGCCGCCCACGCGCGGCGCGCCCGCGGCATCGAGGTCGAGCGATCCGTAGACGAGCGCGGTGCCCGGAGCCGCGCGCTCCACGCGGGTCGCGACGATCGTGCCGTCGGCGCGGCGAAGGCCGCTCACGCGCAGCGTCTCGCCCGCGCTCGCGCCGCGCACCGCATCCGCGCCGAGGCCGGGGGCGAACACCGTCCCGGGCGCGAGCTGCACGCGCTGGCCGAGAACCTGCAGCGTGCCCGCGGCGCGATCGACCGCGGCCACCGGGCCGACCGCCGCGTCGAGCACCGAGATCGCGCGGGCGCGCGCCTCGGCTCCCGCGCCGACCGCGCGCACCGCGACCGTCTGTCCGAGCGCGAGCGCGTCGGCGGCGCCGGGCTGCCCGTTCACGGTGACCGGCGTGCCCGAGTCGTAGTGCACCTCGACGCCGTTGACGCAGATGCTGCCGAAGCCGGTGATGACGCCGACCACGCCGATTTCCTCGGCCGCGATCGCGCCGGTGCCGCCTTCCGCGCGCGTCCCGGTGCCGCCGATCCCGCCTTCGGCGCGTCCGCCGGTGCCCCCGATTCCGCCTTCGGCGCGCACGCCCGTGCCGCCGATCCCGCCCGCGTCGGGGCACGCGCTCCACGCCGGCGAGCCGAAGGCGAGCGAGGCGGCAATGACGGCGAGGGCGAAGCGGATGCTCATGGCGGTCAGGGGGGAACGGTCAGTCGTCGCGCTCGGGCTCGGCGTAGAAATATATGCCGAACGTCATGCGCCGTTTCGAAGGCTCGGCACGATCGCGCGCCTCGCACGCCATGGCCTTGCGATTGACCTGGTTGAGCGCCTCCATGCCGGCGCGGCCGGCGAGCTCCGCCAGCTCCTCGACCGAGCGCTCGCCGAGCGCGTCGTAATGGACGCTGCGCTCCATGAACGGACGCCCCTCGGCGAGCAGGTTGTGCGCCGCCGCCGCCAGGTGGTCGTGCACGTTGTGCCCGAGGTAGAACGCCATCTCGTCGAAGCCGCGCCGCGGCACGAACGCCGCGGTGCGCAGCACGACGCGGTCCTGCGCGTCCAGCTCGACGACCCCCAGGCGCAGCCATTCGTCGAGCACCGAGCGAGGCCGGATGTCCTTGCTCACGCTCTCGACCAGCGACTCGAACGAGCGGCCCGAGCCCTGGCTCGCGAGGCGCGGCAGCGCCCGCGGCTTGCCTTTCGAGTCGAGGAACTCGCGCCGCGTCGTCCACGCCGCGACCAGCTGGGCGCCGAGCGCCACCGTCTCGGGGACGGCGTCGGCCGCGGCGTGCGCCGCCTCGCGCAGCCGGCGCACGTCCTTGCGGTGCACGCCGGTGAGCAGGCTGACGCGGCTGTCGGTCGGACGCTTGCCGTCGAGCGCGAAGTCGCGCTCGGCCACGTCCACGTAGATCTCCTTGAGCACGTCGGAGAGCATGGTGTAGGTCACGCCGCGCGCCACCAGCAGCCGCAGGAGCGGGTGCAGCAGGTGACGCAGCGCCCGCACGAGCGAGCCGGGCGCGCTCGCGGGGGCGTCGGTCGCGTTCTTGGCCATGGCAGCCGCCAGTCTACCGGAGCTCTCGTCGCGCATGTGGGAAATATTACCACCGAAACAGGTTGACGTGGGAAAATATCCCACGTATAGTCCGGGGGGTCGAAGGAACCGGGCGAGCCGAAACGGGACGAAAGTCCCGGTCGCTCGGGCCGGCACCGAGCATCGTGCCGGCATCGCCGCCGGCCCGGCCCGCCATCCCTCCCCGGCGGGCCGGCGCCGACGTCGAGACGGCGATCACACTAACGCAAGAAAGGAAGCCATCATGTGGACCAAGCATCTGTTCGTGACGGCGGCGGCGCTGGCCGTCCTCGCGCCGGCGGCGTTCGCGCAGGCGCAGTCGTCGACCGGCGTTCGCCAGGAAGACCGCGCCGTCGACCGGCAGGAAGACCGCCGGATGGACCGGCGCAACGAAGCCGCCGAGAACGAAGTCCAGAATGAGAACGAGAACGAGCGCGCCGAGGCGAAGCTCGCGATCCCGAGAACCGCGACCGGCGCGATCGACGTCGACAAGCTGCTCGCCCTCGTGCGCGACCGGATCTCGGCGGGCGCGCGCGAGATCCAGTTCCGCGGCGCCACGCTCACGGCCGCCGACGTGCAGAGCCTGCTTCTGTCGGCCTCGGCCGGCGACAACCTGCTCGCGGAGATGGCGGCGCTGCTGCCCAAGGACGGTCTCGAGCGCAAGGTGACGCTGCGCGGCGCGGTGGACGTGCGCGTGACGCGTCAGCCCGACGGGACGCTGCGCGCGCGCATCGAGGACGTGAACCTCGCCGGTCTCACGCCCGAGCAGCGCGCGCAGCTCGCGCAGCAGCTCGCCGCCCTCGGGTTCACGCGCGTCGAGATCCGCGGCGTCGACTCGGCCGGCAAGCGCGTGCGCGTCGAGTTCCGCGCCGACCGCGGCGTGCGCAGCGACGACCACGGGGCGCGCGACGACGACCGCGGCCGGCGCGACGACCGCGTCGCCGACGCGGGTGCCGGCGGCGACCGCCGCGGCGCGAACGATCGGCCGCAGCGCGCCGAGCGTCCGGAAAGGGCCGAGCGCGCCGAGCGGCCCGAGCGCGTCGAGCGCGTCGAGCGGGTGGAACGCGCCGAGCGCGCGGATCGCCCCGAGCGGTCCGGCCCGCACTAGAGCGCCGTACTCCGACGCCGCGCGGCGCTTTCCCGGCGCCTGCGCGGCGTCGCTTTTTCCGCGGCTGTCACCGCGAGGCGACAGGCCATGCGGACCCGGTGCGCGCGCAATACGCCGCCGTGCGCTGCTGATACCGTGGCGCTTATCGGCCGCCGCGCGCGGCTGCCCGAGGAAAGCGAACCATGCGCAAGATCCGCCGGCGCTTCGCCGCGGTCGCCTCGCTCGCTCTCTGCGGGATCGCCACGGGAGTGGCGGCGGTTCCACGTGATCTCGACCGCGCCGATACGCACCGCGAGCGCGAGCAGGAGCATGCGCGCGAGACCGCGAGGATCGCGCTGCCGCGCACCGCGGCGGGCGCGATCGACGTGCCCAGGCTCATCGTCGAGATCCGGGCCGCGCTCACCCGGGGCGCGAACGACATCCGCTTCCGCGACTCGTCGCTGAGCGCGCGCGACCGCGACACCCTCACCGACCTCGGGGCGCGCTTCGGCTTCGACTCGGTGCGCATCCGCGAGGAAGGCCGGCGCGTGCGCGTGGATTTCCGCGACGGCGACATGCGCAAGCGCGACGTGCGCCGCGTCGACGAGCGCGCGGACCGACCCGAGCGCGTGGCCCAGCCGGAGCGCATGGACAAGCTCGAGCGCGCCGAGAAACCCGAGCGCGCCGACAAGCCCGATCGCATCGACAAGCCAGAGCGCGCGGACAAGCCCGAGCGCCGCGAGCGGCCGGAGCGGTCCGGGCGTCACTGAGACGCCCTCGCGGTTCCTCCGGCCCGACGGACCGGAGGAACCTCAGTCGTAGCTCGCGACGCAGTCGATCTCGACGTCGACGCCTTTGCGGTGCGGGGTCGCGCCGACGCAGGTGCGCGTGACCTTCTCGCCCTGGAGGAAGTCGCGGAAGGTCTCGTTGAACGCGGGGAAGTCCGCCGTGTTGCGCAGGACGACGCGCATGTTGACCACGTGCCGGAAATCGAGGCCCGCCGCGGCCAGCACGTTCTTCAGGTTGGCGAGCGTCTGACGCGTCTGCGCGCGGATGTCGCCGGGGACGACCTCGCGCGTCTTCGGATCGAGCGGGCCCTGTCCCGACACGAACAGGAGGCTCCCGGCGCGGATCGCCTGCGCGAGCGGCGACGGCGTTCCCTTGTCGGTGAAGCCGGTGACCGGCGCGTCGGGCGAGGTGATGATCTGCTTCGGCATGGCGGCGGCGAGGTCAGGTCGGACCCGGGATTGTAGCGCCCGCTGCGCGCCGCGCCTTGCCTCTACAATGGCGCGCAACGCCACCGAGGAGGACTTCGCCGTGAGATCGCTTGCGCTGCTCGTCTTCGCCGCGCTCGCGTGCGCCGCCGCGCGCGCCGAGTTTCCCGAGCATCCCGTGCGCCTGATCGTGCCGCAGGCGGCGGGGAGCGCGACCGACACGATCGCGCGCCTGCTCGCCGCCGAGCTGCCCGGGAAGCTCGGGCAGCCGGTCGTCGTCGAGAACCGTCCCGGCGGCGCGCTCACCATCGGCATCAATCTCGTCGCGAAGGCGGCGCCCGACGGCTACACCGTCGGCATGGGGCCGATCGGCGCGCTGGCGATCACGCGCCACATGGTGTCGAAGCTGCCTTACGACATCGAGCGCGACCTGCAGCCGATCGCGCTCGTCGTGCGCAGCCACCTGCTGCTCGCGGTGTCGCCGTCGCTGCCGGTGCGCTCGGTGCGCGAGCTGATCGACTACGCCAGGAAGAACCCCGGCAAGCTGCTCAACGCCTCCTCGAGCAACGGCTCGCCGGGCCACGTGGGCGGCGAGCTGTTCAAATACATGACGGGAACCGACATCGTCCACGTGCCGTACAAGGGCGGCTCGATGGCGATCAACGACCTGATCGCCGGGCACGTGCAGGTAATGTTCGAGAGCCTGAACTCGATCGCGCCGTACGCGCGCTCGGGGCGCGTGCGGGCGCTCGCCGTGAGCGGCGCGCAGCGCTCGGCGGGCTTTCCCGAGCTGCCGACGATCGCCGAGGCGGGCGTGCCCGGCTACGAGGCGGGAACGTGGACCGGCGTCATCGGCCCGGTGGGGCTGCCCCGGCCGGTGCTCGCGCGCCTGAACGCCGCGATCAACCAGGCGATCGTCACGCCCGCGTCGAAGAAGCGCTTCGACGACATCGGCAACGAGCTCGGCGGCGGGACGCCCGAGGAATTCGGCGATCTGATCCGCCGCGAGTCGGCGAAGTGGGCCGAGGTGGTGAAGCGCTCGGGCGCGAAGATCGACTAGCGCCGCCTCACGAGCCGCGGACGATCTGCAGGTTCGCGCTCACCGACTTCACGCCGTCGACGGCTTCGGCGGTGCGGATCGCCTGGTCGCGCAGCCTGGCGCTGTCGGCGGTGCCGTAGAGCGTCACCGCGCCGTTCGAGGCGCGCACGTCGATCGGCAGCATCTTGAGCTGCGGGTCGCTCGCGAACGCGGACTTCACCTTGGCGGCGAGCTCGGCGTCCGGGTCGGCCTTGGGCGTCTGCGCCGCCGGGGCGGGCACGGCCGGCTGCGCCGCCTGCGGCGGCGTGACGTCGGTCGCTTTGGTCGCGGGCGTGCTGTGCTCCCCGCAGGCGCTCACGGTCAACGCGAGCGTGCAGGCGAGGGCGGCGAGAATGGCGGGTCGGGCGGCAAGTCTCATGGTCGTTCTCCTTCTGGACGGGTTCCAATACCTCCGAGCCGGACTGGCCCGAATGGTTCATCGCACGATAGCCGCCGATCCTGCACGAAACATCGTGCAAAAACGGCAGAGCGGCGATGAAATCAGATCAAGGCGGGCGCGCCGCAGTCGGCCGCGATCGAGCGGATCTTCTCGGCGAGCGCTTCGGGCAGCGGCACGCCCTCGCGGCCGCGCCGCTCCATTTCCGCGCGCTCGGGGTCCCCGTGCACGAGCACGGGCTGGGCGGGGTCGAGGCGCGTCGCCGAGCGCAGCGCGCCGATCATGTCGTCGAGATCGTCCTCGAACTCGCCCTCGGCGCGAAACGCGTGCGGGTCCATCGCGAGGAAAAAGTGGCCGACGTTGTAGCGCTTCTCGCCGGGGTGGCGCCGCTCGCGCGTCGGCGCGTACCACGCGCCGGGCAGCATCGCGCACAGGATCTCCACCATCGCGGCGAGGCCGTAGCCCTTGTGGCTGGAGAGCTCGGGCGTGCCGCCGATCGGCGTGAGCAGGCGCGCGGCGAGCGCCGCGTCCGCGTCGTCGGTGATGCGCCCGTCCGGACCGTGCGCCCAGCCGCGCGGCAGGGGCTTCCCGCGCAGGATCGCGAGCTTGATCTTGCCGATCGCGACGGTGGAGGTCGCCATGTCGAGGCAGAACGGCGGCTGCTCGCCCGCGGGCGCGGCGAACGCGATCGGGTTCGTGCCGAACATCGCCTGCGCCGCGCGCGTCGGCACGATCGCGAGGTTCCAGACGTTCGTCATCGCGATCCCGATCAAGCCGGCCGAGGCCGCCTGCATCGCGTACACGCCCGCGGCGCCGAAGTGATTGGAGTTGCGCACCGCGACGGCGGCGAGCCCCGAGCCGCGCGCCTTGCGGATCGCGAGCTTCATCGCGGTGTCGGCGGGGTAATGGCCGAGGCTCATGTCGCCGTCGACCAGCGCCGTCACCGGCGACTCGCGCACGACCTTGACGTTCGGATCCATCTTGAGCCGCCCGTCCCGCCGCAGCTCGTCGTAGAGCGGCAGCATCATCACCCCGTGCGAGTCGATGCCGCGCAGGTCCGCGGCGATCATCAGCCGCACGCACGCCTCGCGCGCGGGCTCCGACATGCCCCAGGCCGCGAAGATGGCGTCGATCTGCTCAGAGAGCTGCGGGGCGGGGACGTTCATGGAGCGCGGAAGCTTACCCGATTTGAAGTGCACCGCGCGCGACGATCACGACCTCGTGCGCGTCCGCATCGACTGGGGCGAGACCGAGCTGCGCGCCGCAGTCAAGAAAGCGGGCGCCGTCTGGCGACCGGCGGAAAAGACGCGGGAGCCGATGGCAGGCCGTCCGTGCCCTGGGAATCCAGCATCGCGTATTGTCGGAGAAAACCTTACCGGCGCGCGCCATATAGAGCGGCATATATTTCGATATACGGGTGGATGTTTGCATATGCGCATATATGGTTTTACGATGCGCGCAATGCGGACTATTGGTAGTTAGAGGGCTGAAGGGAGCTCACGTGAGTAGAGATTGGAAGGAACTGTCCGATGATCACTTGCTGAACTTCGATGGGTCACAGCCGAACCTCATCGCGCAATATGAACGCATCATGGCCAAGAAGACTATCGCTGCACTAATGGAAGTACGCATGGGTCTCTTTGACGTTAAGAAATCCATGCACATGGTGACCGATAAATTAGAAGCGCGATTGCTTGAGGCGGAGAAAATTCAAAAGGAAGCTGCCTCTTCTCAAGGCAGGCTTCAAGCCGTCACGATCGCGCTAACCGTAGTGATTGCAGCGGCGACGGTCGTTTACACTTGGATAACTTGGCAATCCGTTCAAGCCCAACGAGAGTCCAACCAGATACAACGCGCTGCTCAAACTACTCCGGTCGCTCCGCAAGGACCGCAGCCCTCTAACCCCACGGTCGAGAGGGACGCGCGCAAAGGCGGCGCGCGCCCCTCACCGTGAACGTTAGGCGCGCTTCATGACCCCAGTTAATCGCAACGAACACCTCACGCCAGAGCTGGAGCGAACGGTGGCGGAGGCTTTTGGGTTGAGTACGTCTGAACTTGAGCGGAAAGCGGAGGCTCTCGGATTGATTCATTATCATCGGCTTCGTGCGCGACGAGCCAGATTTATCTGGTGGACTCTCACTGCTGTTGCGGCAACGCTAGGCACCATTAGTTGGAGTTGGTTCGCCATACCAATAGTCGTTGTGGTGAGCTTTGTGGGTAGCAGCTTGTTATCTCATCGGACAACCAAGCTCGTTGAGAGGCAGACCGGTCTAACGGCTGCGGAACAATGGGAGTTGTTGTGTAACCCTGAGCCGTTCTTCGATGCGTCGTTCAATAACAAAGTCAATCGGTAAGCGTATCGCGCCTAACTTTAGGTCGAGCGTCCTCTTAGGCTATGCAATCCTCAACTTTCTCTTGTTCATGCTCGCCACGAGCAGCGGTCCGCATCCTGCAGGAGATGCTCCGCCTTCCGTAATTCGTGGATTCTCGGGTCATTGGATGATTTTCTATGGAGCGGCTTTCGCCACGCTCTACTCTGCCATTCATGCTCCCGGCCTGTTTCGCGATCGGAAGTGCCCGAACGGCCACGCGGTCGACCCGATAGCACACTTTTGCCCGATGTGCGGCTACGTATTTCCCAGAGAGTAGGTAGATGTCCCGGATAGCCATGCTCGCGGCGGTCCTGGTGTTCGGCTCGGCCGCCGTGTCCGCTCAGTCTCCTCCTCAAGCCGACGTTTCAGGCTGGAACGTCTATCGGAACGAGACGATGGGGTTCGAGACGAGATATCCGGGCACCTGGCAGGTGCGCCCGGTCAAGGGAACAGGACCCGAAACGGTCATGCTGAGCGAGACGCCTCAGGCCGGGAAGCCGCAGCTCGCTGTGCAGTTCTGGGTTCAACGGAACATCAATCCGAACGGCTTGCCTGTCGAGCAGTGGTATGCGGATCAGCTTCGGCGAATGAACGCGGCGCCGCCTCCGACGACGAACACTTCGATCGGAGGACGATCGACGGTCCGCATGGAGCACGTCGGCGCATTCGGAAGGCAGTTCCAGTTCTTCACCTCGCTGAACAAGACGGACATATTCGAGATCACGGTGAAGCAGCCTGCGTCGCATGAGCAGCTCGACGACACGTATCGGAAGCTCATTTCCACTCTCCGGTTCATACCTTGATGTCCGAGGACCTGGCGCTCATCACCGCGAAGACGCTCGAGCACTACAACGAGCGCGCCGCCGAGTTCCGGGAGCGCACGCGCGACCACGACGTGAAGCAGAACATCGAGGCGCTGCTGCGGCACATTCGCGGCGCGCCGCCGTTGCGCATACTCGATTTCGGCTGCGGCCCCGGGCGGGACCTGGCGGCGTTCCGCGCTCTGGGCCACGAGCCGATCGGCCTCGAGGGCTCGGCGCCGCTCGCCGCCATGGCGCGCGAGCACAGCGGGTGCGAGGTCTGGGAGCAGGATTTTCTCGCGCTGAAGCTTCCCGCCGGGCGCTTCGACGGCATCTTCGCCAACGCGTCGCTCTTCCACGTGCCGCGCCGGGAGCTGCCGCGCGTGCTGGGCGAATTGCACGCCGCGCTCAAGCCCGACGGCGTGCTCTTCGCCTCGAACCCGCGCGGGAACAACGAGGAGGGCTGGAATCGCGGGCGGTACGGCGTGTATCACGACCTCGAATCATGGCGCGCGTTTCTCGAGCGGGCGGCGTTCGTGGAGCTCGAGCACTACTATCGTCCGCCGGGCCTGCCGCGCGAGCAACAGCCCTGGCTTGCAAGCGTGTGGCGGAAGGCGGTGGATTCGGTGAAGTGACGGCGGCGTCCGCTTCCTTGCATGATCGGCCCGCATGCCGGCGATGCGCGGCCTGCATGTATTTGCGCGTGCACCCGTATGGACTTACGATGCAGGAATCCCGCGCGACGCGCGAAATCGGCGTGAGCGGGCGCTCCAGGTGCAAGACATGGCGACGCTGCAGTCTCTTCTTGGAATCGACGTACCCATCATTCAGGCCCCGATGGCCGGCGTGCAGCTGAGCGCGCTCGCGGTCGCGGTGTCGAACGCGGGCGGCCTCGGCTCGCTGCCGTGCGCCATGCTCGCGCCCGACGCGATGCGCAAGGAGTTGTCGGCGCTGCGTGCCGGCACGGCGAAG
The DNA here is from genome assembly GCA_035651815.1 of Burkholderiales bacterium. Lineage (GTDB taxonomy): Bacteria > Pseudomonadota > Gammaproteobacteria > Burkholderiales > SG8-39 > VBDM01. The sequence continues at coordinate 40,048 of DASRFB010000007.1, forward strand.
CCGTACAACGTCAACTTCTTCTGCCACGCGCAGCCCGCGCCGAGCGCCGAGCGCGAGGCCGCCTGGCGCAAGGCGCTCGCGCCGTACTTCGCCGAGTACGGGATCGACCCGGCGACCATCCCGTCCGGTCCGGGACGGCTTCCGTTCAGCGCCGAGGCGGCCGACGTGCTCGAGGAGTTCCGTCCCGCGGTGGTGAGCTTCCACTTCGGGCTGCCGTCGAAGGAGCTGCTCGCGCGCGTGCGCGCGTGGGGCGCGAAGGTGCTCGCGTCGGCGACGACCGTCGACGAGGCGCGCTGGCTCGAGGCGCGCGGCGTGGACGCCGTGATCGCCCAGGGGCTCGAGGCCGGCGGTCACCGCGGGAATTTCCTGTCCGACGATCTCACCGCGCAGCTGAGCACGCTGACGCTCGTTCCGCAGGTCGTGCGCGCGGTGAAGGTGCCGGTGATCGCGGCCGGCGGCATCGCGGACGCGCAAGGCGTCGCGGCGGCGCTCGCGCTCGGCGCCGCCGGAGCGCAGGTCGGCACCGCGTACCTGCTCTGCCCCGAGGCGACGACCAGCGCGCTGCATCGCGCGGCGCTGAAGAGCGAGGCGGCGCGCCACACCGCGCTCACCAACCTCCTCACCGGGAGGCCGGCGCGCGGCATCGTCAACCGCGTGATGAAAGAGCTCGGTCCGCTCAGCACGCTCGCGCCCGCGTTCCCGCTCGCGACCGCGGCCATCGTCGCGCTGCGCGCCAAGGCCGAGGCGCACGGCAAGACCGACTTCTCGTCGCTGTGGTCGGGACAGAACGCGAGCGGCTGCAGGGAGATCCCGGCGGCGCAGCTCACGCGCGAATTGAGCGCCGGCCTGTCCTAGAGCATCTCGAGCGGCTTCGGGCCTTTCGGGGGCGGGAAGAGAAGGTCGAGCTCGGCGAGCTGCTCCTTCGACAAGCGCAGCTCCATCGCGCCGAGATTCTCCTTCAAGCGCTCGACGCGGCTCGTCTTCGGGATGACGATCACGCCGTCCTTCGCGAGCAGCCACGCGAGCGCGGCCTGCGCGGGCGTCGCGCCGTGGCGCCGCGCGAAATCGGCGAGGCCGCGGTGGCGCACGAGCCGCGCCTGCTCGATCGGCGAGTACGCCATCACCGGGACGCGCCGCTCGCGCAGCCACGGCAGCAGGTCCCACTCGATGCCGCGGCGCGAGAGGTTGTAGAGGAGCTGGTTCGTCTGCACGCCGCGGCCTTCGGGCAGGTCCCACAGCTCGTGCATGTCGGAAAGATCCAGGTTGCTCACGCCCCAGTGCCTGATCTTGCCGCCGCGCTCGAGCGCGGCGAGCGCCTCGACCGATTCCTCGAGCGGCGTGCTCTGGCGCCAGTGCAGGAGGTACAGGTCGATGCGGTCGGTCTTCAGCCGCTTCAGGCTGCGCTCGCACGCGGCTTGCGTGCCTTTGCGCGTCGCGTTGTGCGGATAGACCTTGCTGACGATGAACGCCGCGTCGCGGCGGCCGGCCAGCGCCTCGCCGATCAGCGCCTCGGCGGCGCCTTCGCCGTACATCTCGGCGGTATCGATCAGCGTCGCGCCGGCATCGAGCGCGGCGCTCAGCGTCGCGATCTCCTGCGCGCGGCGCGAACGTTCCTCGCCGTATCGCCAGGTTCCCAGGCCGAGCGCCGCGACGCTCTCGCCCGAAGGAAGCTTCACGGTCTTCACGCGAGCTAATGTATCCTAAGGCCGGCGCGACATCCGGGAGCGGACATGGAGCCGAGGAGAACCGAGAAGATGCGCAAGACCATGGATCGGCTGGCGGGTACGATCGGCCATTTTCTCGTCGACGCGTTCCATTATCTCGCCCTCTTCGCGATCGGCGGCGCGATCGTCTGGTCCGCGATCTCCTCGTTCTGGGGCATGGCGGCGAAGGGCGGCGCGTCGATCGACGACATCCTGCTGCTCTTCATCTACCTCGAGCTCGGGGCGATGGTCGGCATCTACTTCAAGACGAACCACATGCCGGTGCGGTTCCTGATCTACGTCGCGATCACGGCGCTCACGCGCATGATGATCGCCGACGTGCAGGAGAAGCACCTGCACCCCGACATGGGGATCATCCTGATCGCGGGCGCGATCCTGCTGCTCGCGCTTGCGATCCTGGTGATCCGCTACGGGTCGAACCGGTTTCCCTCGAGCGGGCCGAGGGACACCGCCTAGGACTTGAACTTCGCAGCGAGCGCCTCGGTGCCGCGCGCGAGCACGACGGTATCGACGCCGACCGCGACGAACTGGCCGCCGCACTCGAGCCAGCGGCGCGCGTCGGCCTCGACCGTGGTCAGGATCCCGGGCGCCTTGCCCGCCTTGCGGATGCGCCGCACGGCCTCGTCGATGACCGGCATCACCTTCGGGTTGTTGGTCTCGCCCGGGTAGCCGAGCGAGGCGTGCAGATCCGCGGGACCGATGAAGACGCCGTCGACGCCGTCGACCGCGGCGATTCTCTCGAGGTTGTCGAGCGCGGTCTGGGTCTCGACCTGGACCAGCACGCAGATCTCCTCGTGCGCGCGCTTCGCGTAGTCCTTCACCCGGCCCCAGCGCGTCGCGCGCGTGCCGCCCGCGACGCCGCGCACGCCCGCGGGCGGGTAGCGCGTGTGCGCGACCGCGGCCTTCGCCTCCTCCGCGTCCTGCACGTACGGGATCAGGATCGTCTGGCTGCCGATGTCGAGGAAGCGCTTGATCGTGACCATGTCGTTCCACGGCACGCGCACGACCGGGTGCGTGGGGTAGGGCGCCGCCGCCTGCAGCTGCGTCAGCACCGACTCGAGGTCGTTCGGCGAATGCTCGGTGTCGAGCAGCAGCCAATCGAAGCCCGAGCCGGCGACCAGCTCGATCGCGTAGTGCGACGACAGGCTGCACCACAGCCCGATCTGCGGCTTGCCCGCCTTGAGCGCGCGCTTGAACGTGTTGATCGGAAGTTCCAAGGCGATTTCTCCTTATGTCATTCTGAGGAGCGAAGCGACGAAGAATCTGCTTCTTGAAATTTGAAAAGCAGATCCTTCGCTTCGCTCAGGATGACAATCTAAACCTGGTAGCCCTTTTCCTTGAGCGCCTTGTCGACCCAGCCGCGGTCGACGGTGCCGGCCTTGATCTCCTTCATCGACTTCTCTTCTTTCGCGAGGATCGCCTTCGCCGACGCGAGCACGGCTTCCGCCTGGTCCTGCGGGATCGCGACCAGGCCGTCGGAATCGCCCACGATGATGTCGCCGGGATTCACGGTCATGCCGCCGATCGAGATCGCGACATTGATCTCGCCCGGCCCGTTCTTGTACGGGCCGCGGTGCGTGACGCCGCTCGCGTACACGGGGAAGCTGCCCTGCGAGAGCTCCTTCGAGTCGCGGATCGCGCCCCAGATCACCATGCCGGCGACGCCGCGCTGCTCGGCGCGCGCCGACATCAGCTCGCCGATGATGGCGTTGTCGCACACGCCGCCCGCGTCGACGACGATCACGTCGCCCGGCTCGGCGATGTCGATCGCCTTGTGCACGAGCAGGTTGTCGCCGGGCGAGGTGCGCACCGTGAACGCGGGACCGCAGAGCTTCGCGCCGTCGTGCATGGGCCGAAGCGCGGCGCCGCCCGCGTACAGCCGCTCCATGCTGTCCGAGAGGTGCGGCGTCACCATCTTCGCGAGCTCGGCGAGGAGCTTCCTGTCGGGGCGCTTCGGCACGGGAAGGATGCGGAAACCGACTTTGGCCATGATGCGGGTCCTCTCTAGACGAACTGCACCGCGACGCCGCCGAGCGGACCGAAGTCGCCGTGCAGCGTGTCGCCTTTCTGCGCAAACACGACGCGCGTGAACGAGCCCGCGAGCACCAGGTGCCCGGCTTCCAGCGTCACGCCGTTCTGCCCGAGCCGGTTCGCGAGCCAGGCGACGCCGAGCGCCGGGTGCCCGAGCACGCCCGCGGCGAGCCCGGTCTCCTCGATCTCGGAGTTGCGGTACATGATGCCGCCGACCCAGCGCAGGTCCACCTCGCCCGGCTTGATCGGCCGGCCGCCGCAGACGATGCCCGCGGCCGCGCCGTTGTCGGCGACGGTGTCGAAGATCTTGCGCGGGTTGACGATGCGCGCGTCGACGATCTCCATCGCCGGGATCACGTACTCGGTCGCGCGCAGCACGTCGAGCAGGCCGACGCCCGGGCCCTTCAGCGGCTTGCCGAGGACGAACGCGAGCTCGACCTCGACGCGCGGCACGCAGTAGTTCGCGTGCGGCACCTTGGCGCCGTCCGCGATCATCATGTAGTCGAGCAGGTGGCCGTAGTCGGGCTCGTTGATCTGCGAGGAGGCCTGCATCGCCTTCGAGGTCAGCCCTACCTTGTGGCCGATCAGCTTCGCGCCGCCCTTGATCTTGTGCTGCGCCACCGCGGTCGAGATCGCGTACGCGTCCTCGATCGTGATGCCCGGGAACGTCACGGAGAGCTGCGTCGCCTGCTTCTTTTCTTTCTCGGCGTTCAGCAGGATCTCGACCGCCTTCTTGCGGTCGGCTTCGGAAAGGGCCATGGAATCGTTCCTATCTGGGAAATGGCGGACCAAATTCTACACTGCGCGAATCGCCGTCTGCAGATTGCCGCAACCTACGGCCCGTCCTGTTTCTTCGCGAGAGTCCTGATCCCGACGAGTATGCTGACGAGCGTAGCCACCAGAGAGACCACACCCAGCAATATTTTGACGAGGCCAGATAGCCCATCGCCGATGCTGTTCGCCAATCCTTTGGCGAACTCCACCGGTATCCCTTCACGTGCGTTGGCCGACTCCTTAGCGTAGCGATATCGGGCGGTCTCCACATCGATCTTGCCGGCCTGCAATTCCTGACACAGGCGCGAAGCTGCGTCCTGGAGTTTCTTTTGGCTCGGCAAGTCCGACAAGGTCAGCGCCATCATCCGGTTGGGGAAAGGCGCCGCGGATTGCGCGCAGAAGATGTCGATCTCCATTCGAGGCAGCTCTTCGTAGACTTTTGAGAGTGCCTCGTCCGTCTCCCGGCAGAATCGGTCCGCCGACGGAGGAAGAATGCCGATCTTTAGCGTCTCCCGCCAGAAATTCGCGTCCGGCTTTGCTCCATCGCAGTAGATGTTACGGAAGATCCAGGTTTCGGCGAAGCGAGCGGCCCTTTCCTTTGTGGCGCCTCCCTCGGCGACATAATTGCAAAGCTTGCGTTCCACGGTGGCGAACCGCTCGCGCTTTTCGGAATTGAGGAATCGATAGTTGTGGACGGTCGCGAAATCGATGCCCAGACATGCGGCGGCGACCGCATCGGGCGCCGGCGCGCCGAACGCCAGAAATGCGGCCAAGGCTTGCAGTCGCCTCACGATCAGGTCACCCTCCGCGCCCAAGAGCGCGTCCCAGCTTAGTGGATTTCCGGCTCGGGCGTTGGCGCCGTGCCTTCGAGGAAGTCGAAATCGCAGCCCTCGTTCGCCTGGCGGATGTGCTGGGAGAACAGCGCGCCGTAGCCGCGCGCGAAGCGCCTTTGCGGCGCGCGCCAGACCTTCCTGCGCCGCGCCATCTCCGCGTCGTCGATATGCACCTGAAGCACGCGGCCGGGCACGTCGAGCTCGATCACGTCGCCGTCCTTCACCAGCGCGAGCGGCCCGCCGACCCAGGACTCGGGCGCGACGTGCAGCACGCAGCAGCCGTACGCCGTGCCGCTCATGCGCGCGTCGGAGATGCGCACCATGTCGCGCACGCCCTGCTGCAAGAGCTTTTTGGGAATCGGCACTTCCCACTCGGGCATCCCGGGCGCGCCCATGGGCCCGGCGTTCCTGAGCACGATCACCGAGTCGGCGTCGACATCGAGCGCCGTATCGTCGATGCGCGCCTGCAGGTCGTTGTAGTCCTCGAACACCACGGCGCGGCCCTTGTGCTGCAGCAGGCGCTTTTCCGCCGCGGCGGGCTTCACGATCGCGCCGTCGGGCGCGAGGTTGCCGCGAAGCACCGCCAGCCCGCCCGATGCGATCAGCGCCTTCTCGCGCGGAAGGATTACGTCGGGGTTGTAGTTCTTCGCGCCCGCGATGTTCTCGCCGAGCGTTTGTCCGGTGATCGTCTTCGCCGAGAGATCGAGCAGGTCGCCGATCGACGCGAGCAGCGCCGGCAGGCCGCCCGCGTAGTAGAAGTCCTCCATCAGGTACTTGCCCGCGGGCCGCAGGTTCGCGATCACCGGGACTTTGCGCGACAGCGCGTCGAAGCGCTGCAGGTCGAGCGCGATGCCGGCGCGCCGCGCCATGGCGATCAGGTGGATCACGGCGTTGGTCGAGCCGCCGCACGCGAGGACGCAGGTCACCGCGTTGTCGAACGAGGACGCGGTGAGCAGGCTCGCAGGCGTGAGGTCCTCCCACACCATCTCGACCGCGCGCTTGCCGGTCGCGGTCGCCATCTTCGCGTGGTGCGAGTCGGCCGCCGGGATCGACGCCGAGCCGGTGAGCGCGAGGCCGAGCGTCTCCACCGCCGAAGTCATCGTCGAGGCCGTGCCCATGGTCATGCAATGTCCGGGCGAGCGCGCGATGCCTTCCTCGATCTCCTCCCAGTCGCGCTCGGTGATCGTCCCCGCGCGCAGCTCCGCCCAGTACTTGCGCGTGTCGCTGCCCGAGCCCAGCACCTGGCCGTGCCAGTTGCCGCGCAGCATCGGACCCGCGGGCATGTAGACGGTGGGCAGGCCCATCGAGAGCGCGCCCATCACGAGCGCGGGCGTGGTCTTGTCGCAGCCGCCCATCAGCACGCAGCCGTCGGCGGGGTACGAGCGCAGCAGCTCCTCGGTCTCCATCGCGAGGAGGTTCCGGTACATCATGGTCGAGGGCTTCTGGAACGGCTCCGAGAGCGTGATCGCCGGCATCTCGACCGGGAAGCCGCCCGCCTGCCATACGCCGCGCTTCACTTCTTCCGCGCGCGCGCGGAAGTGCGCGTGGCAGGGATTGATGTCGCTCCACGTGTTGACGATCGCGATGACGGGCTTGCCTTCGTAGTCGCTCTTGTCGTAGCCCATCTGCGCCGAGCGCGAGCGGTGGTCGAAGGTCTTGCGGCCGGGCGCGCCGTACCAGCGGTGGCTGCGGAGGTCTTCGGGTCGTTTCTTGCGGGTCATTGGATCCTGCGACGCTCGTTGCCGGGTGATCTCGTCACTCCGGTTTGATGCCGGCGGCCTTGATGACGCGTCCGTACTGGGCGATGCCGCTCTTCAGCATCGCGGAAAACTGCTCGGGCGTGTTCGCGATCAGGGTCATCGCCAGGTCGTCGACCTTGGCGCGCACGTCCGGGCTCTCGAGCGAGGCGACGAGCTCGTCGTGCAGCCTCGCGGTCGTCGCGGCGGGCAGGCCCGCGGGGCCGAACAGGCCGAACCACGACGCGGGCTTCTCGAACCCGGGAAGCGCCTCGGCGATCGAGGGCACGTCGGGCAGCCCGGGGTAGCGCTTCGCCTCGAGGACGGCGAGCACCTTCACCTTGCCCGAGCGCAGGTGCGGGAGCACCGAGGCGAGCGAGTTGAAGCCGATCGCGACCTCGCCCGCGATCACCGCCTGCAGCGCGGGGGCGGCGCCTTTGTACGGGACGTGGACGATGTCGACGCCCGCGCCGAGCTTGAACAGCTCGCCCGACATGTGGAACACCGCGCCCACGCCCGGGCTGCTGTAGTCGAGCTTTCCCGGATTCGCCTTCGCGTAGGCGACCAGCTCCTTCACCGAATTCACCGGCAGCGAAGGCGTCACCGTCATGACGGTGACCGGCTCCACCGCCGCGGTGATCGGCGTGAAGTCCTTCACCGGGTCGTACGGCAGGTTCTTCGACAGGAACAGGGCGGTGACGTGCGTGCTGGGCGAGGTGAACAGGATCGTCGCCCCGTCCGGGGCGGCGTGCGCCACGTATTCCGCGCCGATCATGCCGTTCGCGCCGCCGCGGTTCTCGACGATCACCGCCTGGCCGGTCGCCGCGGTCATCTTCGGCGACATGAGGCGCGCGAGGATGTCGGTGCCGTTGCCGGGCGGGAAGGGGACGACGATCTTCAGAGAGCGCGCGGCGGGCTGCGCCGAAGCGGGCGGCGTCCCGAGCGCGAGAAGCAGGAAGCCGGCGAGCGCCGGAATGAGTGCCTTGTACAAAGCGGGCGTTCCTCCCGGGCACATATTACACCGCGCCTGCGCCGTTCGAGACGAGGCGAGCCGAATGAACCGCCGCACCGTTGGCTATAGAATCGTGCGCTCGACGCGGATTTCCCTTGTCGCCCATCACCGAGAACGCGTTGTCGCATCACCGCGCCGGCAGGCTCGCCGAAGCGGAGACCCTGTACCTCGCCGCGCTCGATGCGACGCCCGGCGATGCGGAGGTGCTGCGGCTCCTGTCGATCCTGCGGTCGCAGCAGGGGCGTGCCGACGAGGCGCTCGCGCTCGCGGAGCGCGCGCACCGCGCCGACCCCCGCTCGGCGAAGGCGAACGCGACGCTCGCGTCGGCGCTGCAGGCGGCGGGCCGGGTCGAGGAGGCGCTTGCGGGATACGAGCGCGCCCTCGCCCTCGATCCGCGGCAGCCGGAGACCCTTTTCAACCGCGGCACCGCGCTGGACGCGATCGGCCGGCCGGCGGAGGCGCTGGCGAGCTACGACGCGGCGCTCGCGCTCCGCCCGGAGTTCGCGGAGGCGCTCGCGAACCGCGGCAACGCGCTCCAGGCGCTCGGCAGGATCGACGCCGCGATCGCGAGCTACGACCGCGCGCTCGCGCTGCGGCCGGCGCTGCTCGAGGCACTGAACAACCGCGGGACGGCGCTCCAGGCGGCGGGGTGCCTGGCGGAGGCGATCGCGAGCTACGAGAATGCGCTCGCGATCCGTCCCGACCTGCCGAACGTGCTGAACAACCTCGGCACGGCGTACCAGGCGATGGAGCGGCACACCGACGCCGTCGCGGCGTACGATCGCGCGCTCGCGGCCGACCCGGTGAACGTCGATGCGCTCGCGAACCGCGGACACGCCCTGCACCTGGTCGGCAGGCACGAGGAGGCCATGGCGAGCGTGGAGAAGGCCGTCTCGGTCGCGCCCGAGAACGTCGCGGCACGCTGGTCGCTGACGATCATCCAGATCCCGGCCATCTGCGACTCCGAGGCCGACGCGCAGCGCGCCCGGGGCGCCTTCGTCTCGCGGCTCGCGGAGCTGGACGGCTGGCTGGACGCCCGTCGCGCCGCGGGCGCCGTCGACTGCGTCGGCGATCAGCACCCGTTCCTGCTCGCGTATCAGGATCTGAACGCCCGCGACCTCATGCGCGGCTACGGCGCGCTTTGCGCGCGCGTCATGGCGGACTGGCAGGCGCGGCAATCGCTTCCCGTCCCCGGGACGGGCCGCGTGCGCGCCGGGCCGATCCGGGTCGGCATCGCGTCCCGCTTCTTCTACGATCAGTCGGTCTGGACCGCGATCGTGAAGGGCTGGGCGCGGAACCTGGACGCGAGCCGCTTCAAGCTGCACTTCTTTCACCTCGGGCCCGCGCATGATCGAGAGACCGACTATGCCCGCTCGCGCGCCGCGCGCTTCGAGCAGGGCAAGAGAGGTTTGCGCCAATGGGCCGAGGCCATCCTGGCCGAGCAGCTCGACGTGCTCATCTATCCCGAGATCGGCATGGACCCCGTAACGATGAAGCTCGCGAGCACGCGGCTCGCGCCGGTGCAGATGACGACCTGGGGGCATCCCCTCACTTCCGGCCTGCCGACGCTCGACTACTTTCTCTCCGCGGACGAGATGGAGCCGGCATCGGCGCAGGACCACTACACGGAGCGGCTGGTGCGTCTGCCCGGCCTGGGCTGCTCGTATTCCCCGCTCGCCGTGGAG
>DASRFB010000008.1:0-4193 GCA_035651815.1 Burkholderiales bacterium
TGCATGGACTGCGGCATTCCCTTCTGCCATCAGGGGTGCCCTCTCGGCAATCTGATTCCCGACTGGAACGACTTCGTGTACCGCGATCGCTGGCAGGCGGCGATTGAGCGGCTGCACGCCACGAACAACTTTCCCGAGTTCACGGGGCGCGTGTGCCCGGCGCCGTGCGAGGCGTCATGCACGCTCAACATCAACAACGATCCGGTCGGCATCAAATCGATCGAGCACTACATCGCCGACAAGGGCTGGGAAGGCGGCTGGGTCGTGCCGCTGCCGCCCAAGCGCAGGACCGGCAAGCGCGTCGCGGTCGTCGGCTCCGGGCCCGCGGGGCTCGCCTGCGCACAGCAGCTCGCGCGCGCCGGGCACGAGGTCGTGGTGCTCGAGAAGGCCGACCGCATCGGCGGGCTGCTGCGCTACGGCATCCCCGACTTCAAGATGGAGAAGGGCCACATCGACCGGCGCATGGAGCAGATGCGCGCCGAGGGCGTCGAGTTCCGCACCCGGCAGGACGTCGGCGGCAAGGGCCCGAGCGCGCTCGCCGCGAAGGACGTCCTGGCCGAGTACGACGCCGTCGTGCTCGCAGGCGGCGCCGAGCAGCCGCGCGACCTGCCCGTGCCGGGGCGCGAGCTGACGGGCGTGCACTTCGCGATGGACTACCTGCCGCAGCAGAATCAGGTGGTCGCCGGCGATCGCGTCGAGCACCAGATCATGGCGACCGGCAAGCACGTCGTCGTGATCGGCGGCGGCGACACGGGATCCGACTGCGTCGGCACCGCCAACCGCCAGGGCGCCGCCTCGGTCACGCAGTTCGAGCTGCTGCCGCAGCCGCCCGAGCAGGAGAACAAGCCGCTCACGTGGCCTTACTGGCCGTACAAGCTGCGCACCTCGTCGTCCCACGAGGAAGGCGTTGCCCGCGACTGGTCCGTCGCGACCAAGCGATTCGAGGGCAATAACGGAAAGCTCGAGAAGCTGATCGCGGCAAGAGTGGAGATGAAGGACGGAAAGCTCGTCGAGGTTCCCGGGACGGAATTCGAGATCAAGGCCGACCTCGTGCTGCTCGCGATGGGCTTCCTCGGGCCGGTGGGCTCGGTGCTCGACGCGTTCGGGATCGAGAAGGATCAGCGCAGCAACGCCCGGGCGTCGACCGAGGGCGAGCGCAGCTACGCCACCTCCGTGCCCAAGGTCTTCGCCGCCGGCGACATGCGCCGCGGGCAATCGCTCGTGGTGTGGGCGATCCGGGAAGGGCGCCAGTGCGCGCGCTCGGTCGACGAGTTCCTCATGGGCTCGTCGGAGCTCCCGCGCTGATAGACTGGATCCGATGAACGTCGTCATTCTTGCCGCCGGGCACGGCAAGCGCATGCACTCGGACACGCCGAAAGTGCTGCACGGGCTCGCCGGGCGGCCGCTGCTCGCGCACGTGATCGAGACGGCGAAGAGCCTCTCGCCGTCCGCGGTCGTGGTCGTCTACGGCCACGGCGGGGAGGCCGTCCGCGAAGCGATCGGCGCGTCGGGCGTCGATTGGGTGAAGCAGGAGCCGCAGCTCGGCACCGGCCACGCGGTGCAGCAGGCGGTGCCCGCGCTGAAGACCAACGCGCACACGCTGGTCCTGTACGGGGACGTGCCGCTCATCCGCAAGGAGACGCTCGAGCGGCTCGCGGCCGCCGCGGGCCAGGGGCTCGCCCTGCTCACCGTCGAGCTCGACGACCCCAAGGGCTACGGGCGCATCGTGCGCAGCCGCGGGCGCATCGCGCGCATCGTCGAAGAGCGGGACGCGAGCGACAAGGAGCGCGCGATCCGCGAGGTGAACACGGGCATCATGGTGGCGCCGACCGCGAAGCTGAAGAGCTGGCTCGCGCGCCTCCGGAACGACAATGCCCAGAAGGAGTACTACCTCACCGACATCGTGAAGCTCGCCGTCGACGAGGACGTCCCCGTCTCCGGGGTGGCGGCCGGATCGGCGTGGGAAGTGCTCGGCGTCAACAGCCGTGCGCAGCTCGCCGAGCTCGAGCGCATGCACCAGCGCAACGTCGCCGGGGCGCTGCTCGAGCGCGGCGTGACGCTCGCCGACCCGGCGCGCATCGACGTGCGCGGGACGCTCGAGTGCGGCCGCGACGTCGCGATCGACGTCAACTGCGTGTTCGAGGGGCGGGTGGAGCTGGGCGACCGCGTCAGCGTCGGCGCGAACTGCGTGCTGAGGAACGTCAAGGTCGGGGCGGGCACGCGCATCGAGCCCTTCTGCCACTTCGACGAGGCCGAGATCGGGTCGAACTGCCGTCTCGGCCCGTACGCGCGCATCCGGCCCGGCACCGTGCTCGCCGGGGACGTGCACGTCGGCAACTTCGTCGAGGTGAAGGCGAGCCGCGTCGGCGCGGGCTCCAAGGCCAACCATCTCGCCTACATCGGCGACAGCGAGATCGGCAGGAACGTCAACGTCGGCGCCGGCACCATCACCTGCAACTACGACGGCGCCAACAAGCACCGCACGGTCATCGAGGACGACGTCTTCATCGGCTCGGACACCCAGCTCGTCGCGCCGGTGCGCGTCGGCCGCGGCGCGACGCTGGGCGCCGGGACCACGCTCACCAAGGACGCGCCCGCGGGAGAGCTCACGATTTCGCGCGTGCGCCAGTCGACCATCCCGGGCTGGAAGCGGCCGACGAAGCCGGGCAAGTAGAGCCATGTGCGGAATCGTCGGCGCGGTCTCGCCGCGCAACGTGGTGCCGGTGCTGATCGAGGGCCTGAAGCGCCTCGAGTACCGCGGCTACGACTCGGCCGGAGTCGCCGTGGTCAACGGCAGGCTCCAGCGGCTGCGCTCCGCCGGCCGCGTCGCCGAGCTCGAGCGGCTCGCGGGCGGCCTCTCGGGCAAGATCGGCATTGCGCACACGCGCTGGGCGACGCACGGCGTGCCCTCGGAGCGCAACGCCCATCCGCACGTCTCGGGCGGCGTGTCGGTGGTGCACAACGGCATCATCGAGAACCACGAGGCGATGCGCGCGAAGCTGATCGCCCTCGGCTACGCCTTCACCTCCGACACCGACACCGAGGTCATCGCGCACCTCGTCCACGCCAGGCTCGCGCAGGGCGCGCCCGACCTCTTCGCCGCGGTGCGCCAGGCGGTCGCGGAGCTCGTCGGCGCCTACGCGATCGCGGTCATCTGCGAATCCGATCCGACGCGCCTGGTGGTCGCGCGCCACGGCGCGCCGCTGCTGCTCGGCCTGGGCGAGGGCGAGAACTTCGCCGCTTCCGACACCTCGGCGCTGCTGCAGGTGACGCGGCGCGTGATCTACCTGGAGGACGGCGATTGCGCCGAGGTGACGCTCGCGGGCGTGCGCATCGCCGACCGCGGCGGCCGCATGGTCGAGCGGCCGGTGCATACCTCGGAGCTCACCGCCGATGCCGTGGCCCTCGGGCCCTACGCGCACTACATGCAGAAGGAGATCTTCGAGCAGCCGATGGCGGTCGCGAACACGCTCGACTGGGTCACCCAGGCGGCGTCGGTGTCGCCGGCGCTCTTCGGCGCGAGCGCCGAACCGGTGCTGCGCGCGACCGAGCGCGTGCTGGTCCTCGCCTGCGGCACGAGCTACCACGCGGGGATGGTGGCGCGCTACTGGATCGAGGCGCTCGCGGGCCTGCCGACCGACGTCGAGATCGCAAGCGAATACCGCTATCGCCAGCCGGTGGCCGATCCCCGCACGCTCGTCGTCGCCGTGTCGCAGTCGGGCGAGACCGCCGACACGCTGGCGGCGCTCGAGCACGCCAAGCGCCTCGGCCAGCGGCACAGCCTGGCGGTCTGCAACGTCCCGGAATCGGCCCTGGTGCGCGCCTCGGAGCTGAGGTTCCTCACGCGCGCGGGCCCCGAGATCGGCGTCGCCTCGACCAAGGCCTTCACCACGCAGCTGGTCGCGCTGGTGCTGCTGACGATGGTGCTCGCGAAGCTGAAGGGACGCCTTGCCCCCGAGCGCGAGTCCGAGCTGCTCGGCGCGCTGCGGCACCTGCCGCAAGCCCTGCAGCACGTCCTGGAGATCGAGCCTCAGGTCGCGCGCTGGGCCGCGAAGTTCGCCGCGAAGCACCACGCGCTCTTCCTCGGCCGCGGCATCCACTACCCGATCGCCATGGAAGGCGCGCTCAAGCTCAAGGAGATCTCCTACATCCACGCCGAGGCCTACGCCGCGGGCGAGCTCAAGCACGGGCCC
>DASRFB010000009.1:0-38867 GCA_035651815.1 Burkholderiales bacterium
AGCCCTTGACGAAGCCGAGCAGCAGCCGGTCGACCGCGAGCCCCGCGACCGCGATCGCCCCTGCCGCGGCGAGCAGCCCCAGCGGGAAGCTCCCCGAGCGCGTCACCGCCGCGAGCGCGACGTAGCCCCCGAGCAGGTACAGCGCGCCGTGCGCGAGGTTGATGATGCGCATCAGCCCGAACACGAGCGTGAAGCCGCTCGCGACGAGGAACAGGAGCGCCGCGAACGTCAGGCCGTTCAGCGCCTGGAAGAGCGCGATGCTCACGCGAGCGGCCGCTCCTTCAGGTACCAGTCGAGGATCTGCTCGCCGGTCCAGAACAGGACGTCGGAGCGCTCGCGGATGCGCTCGAACACCATGCGGAAGTACTTCAGCCGGTGCGGCGCGCCCATAATGTACGGGTGCACGACCAGCGCCATGACGCGCGCCGAGTCGCGCGCGTCGTGGTAGATCTGCTCGAACTGGTCCATCGCGCGCTGGAAGTACTCGCGCGCCGGGTGGTGCTGGATCAGCATCATGGCGACGTCGTTGCACTCCTGCGTATAGGGCACGTTGACGATCGGCTTGCCGCGCGTCTTCAGCACGACGGGCTGGTCGTCGAGCACCCAGTCGGCGACGTAGTCGTAGCCGCCTTCCGCGAGCAGGTCGGGCGTGTCCCAGGTCTCGGTCAGGCCCGGCCCGAGCCAGCCCCTCGGGGGCCGGCCGGTCGCCTTCGCGATCGCGGCCGACGTTTTCGCGATGTCCTCGCGCTCGTTCTCGACCTTCTGCATGTTGCGCTGGGTGTAGCCGTGGCCGATGAACTCCCACTTGCGCTCGAGCGCGGCCTTCGTGATCGGCGCGTACGCCCCGATCGCGGTGCCGTTCACCGCGAGCACGGCGCGGATCTCGTGCCGGTCGAGCACTTCCAGCATGCGCCAGAACCCGACCCGGTTGCCGTACTCGTGCCAGGCCCAGTTCGGGATGTCGGGCATGGGCGACCCGCCCGCGGGCGGCGTGAGCACCGTCCGCGGCATCGTCTGGTCGATGTCCCATTCCTCGACGTTGACGATCACCCAGACCGCCATGCGCGCTCCGCCCGGGAGCTTGAGCGGGGCCCGCCCGGCGATGGGGGAATAGGTGATGCGCTCTTTCGGCTTCATCTCGCCTCCTCGAAAAAATGATACCGCCGCTCAGGCCTTCTCGTGCAGCACCGACTCGCGCACGTCGTCCTCGATCAGGCGCCATATGCGATCGACATAAGCGACGAACTCGCCCGTGCGCTTCACCGCCAGGTCGCGGGGCCGCGGCAGGTCGACGCGAACGACCTCGCGCACGCGCCCGGGCCGGCGCCCGAAGACGAGCACGCGGTCGGAGAGGAACACCGCCTCGTCGATCTGGTGGGTGACGAAGAGCACGGTCTTGCGGCCCTCGTTCCAGATGCGCAGGAGCTCCGTCTGCATGATCTCGCGCGTCTGCGCGTCGAGCGCCGAGAACGGCTCGTCCATGAGCAGGATCTCGGGGTCGACGGCGAGCGCGCGCGCGAGGTTCACGCGCTGGCGCATGCCGCCCGAGAGCTGGCGGGGATAGTAGTGCTCGAAGCCCGCGAGACCCACGAGCTTCAGCAGCTCGAGCGTGCGCGGGCGCGCGTCGCGCCCCGCGAGCTCGGGACCGAGCAGCGCGTTCGCGAGCACCGTGCGCCACGGCAGCAGGTTGTCGGTCTGGAACACGAACCCCCGGTCGACGCCGGGCCCGGTCACGGCGCGCCCGTCGATGCGGACCCCGCCCGCGCTCGCGCGCTCGAGGCCCGCGACGATGCGCAGGAACGTCGTCTTGCCGCAGCCCGAGGGCCCGACGAGCGACACGAACTCGCCGCGCGCGACGTCGACGCCGATCGCGCGCAGCACTTCGAGCTCGCCGAAGCGCTTGGAGAGGCCCGCGACCGAGAGCTTGGCGGTCACGCTAGTCCCGGGTCCACGGCACGAGCTTGCGCTCGAGCCAGCCGAAGCCCGCGGTGATCACGATGCCGGCCGCCGCGAGCACGACGACCGCGGCGAAGAGATTGGGCATGTTGAAGCTGTCGGCCGACTGGCTGATCAGCTGCCCGAGCCCCGCGCGCGAGCCGAACAGCTCGGCGACGACCACGCCGATCAGCCCGCGCCCGATCCCGAGCTTCAGGCCCGCGAGGATGAACGGCATCGCCGACGGCAGCGACAGCGTGAAGAAGATCTGCCGCGGCGTCGCGCCGAACGAGCGCAGCGTCTCGATCAGCCGCTCGCTGGTCGTGCGCAGCCCGGCCTCGGTGTTGATCGTGACCGGGAAGACGACGAGCAGGATGACGACGGCGACCTTCGACCCGATGCCGATTCCCATCCACAGGATGAACAGCGGGCCGAGCGCGATCGTCGGCGTCGCGTACAGGCCGGCGACCCAGGGCTGCAGCGCCTGCTTCGCGCGCTCGCTCGAGGCCATGGCGAGGCCGAGCGCGATGCCGAGCACCGCGGCGATCGCGTAGCCGAGCACGAACTCGACCGCGCTGATCGCGACGTGGCGCCCGAGCTCGCCGGTGGCCGCGAGCCGGACGATGGCGCCGACGATCTGCGAGGGCGCGGCGAGGAAGAGCGCGTTGGCGACGGCGAGGCGGCTGACGGCCTCCCAGAGGAGGAGGCCGCCGAGGATGGAGGCGAGCGCTACTCCGTGGTTGCGCAAAAGCAGATCCTTCGCTGCGCTCAGGATGACTCCGTGGCGCTCAGGATGACGTCGCGGGGGCGGCGTGCGCGAGAAAATGGCTCGCGATCTCGGCGCCCGTCGCGCGCCACACGCGATCGTGGCGGCAGATGTGCTCGAGCGCCGCGTCGAGCGCGCCGATGCGGTGCGGCTGGCCGGTGAGGTAGGGATGCAGCGCGATGGCCATGACGCGGCCCGATTCCGCGCCCTCCGCGTACAGGACGTCGAACTGGCGCCGGATCATCTCCTCGAACTCGCGCGCGGTGCGCATCTGCTTCTCGAACGCGGGCTTGTCGTTGATCTCGTAGCTGTACGGCACCGACACGAGCCGCCTGCCGCCCTCGAGCGTCATGAGGTAGGGCTGGTCGTCGTTCACCCAGTCGGCGACGTAGCGGCAGCCCTCGGCCGCGAGCAGGTCGAGCGTGTCCCAGGTCTCCTGCAGCCCCGAGCCCAGCCAGCCCGCGGGGCGCGCGCCCGTCGCGCGCTCGATGGTCGCGAGCGAGTCGCGCACGATGCGACGCTCCTCCTCGGGCGGGACTTCGTTGAGGCGCCGGGTGTTGGTCTCGTTGTGCCCCATCCATTCCCATTTCCGCGCGCGGCCCTCCTCGATGATCTCCGGGTGGCGCGCGCACAGGCTGCTGTTCAGGGCCACCGTGCCGCGGATGCCGTAGCGGTCGAGCACCTGCATCAGCCGGAACACGCCGACGCGGTTGCCGTAGTCGCGCACCGCCCAGGTCGGCACGTCGGGCGGCTTCGTTCCCGGGCCGCCCGAGCCCGCGGGGACCTTGTCCTCGAGCGAGAAGAACTCGATGTTCGGGATCACCCAGAGCGCGACGCGCGCGCCGTCCGGCCAATCGAGCCGCGGCCGGCGGACGATCGGGGAGTACGGGAACGGACCGTAGGCGCCGGGCTTCACCCTCGGCCCGCCTTTCTCGCGCCGAGCGTCCCGAGGTGGCGCACCACCTCGTCGACGTGCATCACGTCGGCGTACTTGTGGTGCATGTCGAACAGGTTGACCTTGTGCGAGAGGGTGCAGCGGTCGAAGCAGCACTCCTCCGCCAGCACGACGTGGAAGCCGTGCGAGTACGCCTCGACCGCGGTCGCGCGGACGCAGCCCGAGGTGCTCTCGCCGCAGACGATCAGCGTCCGCACGCCGAGCTGCGTGAGGTGCGCGACCAGCGGCGTGCCGAAGAAGGCGCTCGCGCGCATCTTGGTGACGACGACGTCGCCGGGCCGCGGCGCGAACTCGGCCCTGATCCGGTAGACCTCGGGATCGGTCGGCGTGTCGCGCCGGCGCGTCGCGACGATCGCGCGCGGCGCGCTGTCGGGGCGGCAGTCGCGCGTCGAGTAGAACACGGGCAGGCCGGCGGCGCGCGCCGCCGCGAACAGGCGCTGCGTCGGCGCGATCGCCGCCCAGGCGTGCTCGCCGCAGGAGCTCGGATACTCGCGCGCGACCTCGACGACCGGGCGCGCGCCCCCCTGGTAGGCGAGCTCGTACAGGTCGATCGCGAGCAGCGCGGGCGACGCGCCGACGAAGATCCTGCGCCGGTAGTGCGAGTACACCGCGAGCATCGCGGCGGGGACGACGTCCTTCCAGCAGTGGTCCTCGAATTCCCGATCGTCGACAGTCTGCATGGCGCTAGGGTCCTTTCCGCTCGCTAACGTTCGCCGGCGCCGGGCTCGAGCCGGCGCAGCCACTCCTGCACCTGCGCGATCGCCCGGTCCGGCACCTCGACGTGCTCCCCGGACACCACGGTGAACGCGCTCTTCGGATGCGGCGGCGCCTTGTCGAAGAAGTAGTGCCGCCAGCGCGCGGTGCGCTCCCCGGCGCCGATGACCACGAGCAGCGGCGTGGGCGCCTTGAACGCCGCGGCGTTCCTCGGCATCACCGCGGGCCCCTCGGGGTCGAACCAGGAGAGGTAGGCCTCGGCCGTCGCCGTGACCTGCAGCGGCGTGTCCTGATTCAGGTCCGAGAAGGCCTGCTTCTCGCCGCCCCTTCCGGCGGCGATCAGCTCGCGCGCGCGGCGGACGTCGGCGGCGAAGCGCTCGCGCATCCGGGCCTGGTCGGGGTAGTGCGCGGGGGCGAGCGCGACGATGGCGTCGGCGCGCGTCCACGCGCCGTAGCCGATCGCGGCGTTCGCGCCCAGGCTGTGGCCGGCGACGGCCACGAGGCTGGCGCCCTCGCGCCTGAGCGCCCGGACCTCGCCGTCGATCTGGCGCAGCGCGTCCTCGTACGAAGCGCTGTAGATCCGGTCCTCGGCCCACGGCATCGTCGGCACGGCGACCCGGAAGCCGTCGCGCTGGAGCGCCGCGGCGAGGTCGGCGACCCGGCCCGTGGGCGTCCCCGCCTTGCCGTGCAGCAGGACCACGCCGACGCCGACGTCGGAGCAGGCGGCCTCGAGCGGGGCCGGGGAAGGATCGTGCGTCGGGTTCTCCACTCGCGAATGCTATTGCAGCTTGCGGTCCTCGCGCTTGGCCTCTTCCATCGCGTCGGGCTCGAGCTCCTCGGCCGCGCGGTTGCGATGGATGAAGAACCCCCACGCGGCGAGGAGCGCCGCGGTCGCGACGATCGAGGCCGCGGCGTAGACGAGCTGGCGGATGTCCTCGTGGATCGAGCGGAAGGTCGCGACGAGCCCTTCGACCGCGAGCGACACGATGATCACGACGAAGAAGCGCGACAGGAACCGCCGCACGCGCGTCGGCGCGCTGATGTCGGCCTCGCGGATCACCTCCTCCTCGGCGATGGTCTCGGCGATCTGCAGCGCGACCACGGCCGCGGCGAGCAGCCCGACCGACTCGATGATCGACTGGGAGACCTCCTCGTCCCAGTCGCCGAAGAACGCGGACCAGCCGTCGCGGGTCGCGACGGCGATGAGCATCAGCGCGGCGATCGCGAACAGCAGCGCGATCAGCGCGTGAATCACCCGGAACACGGCGAACAAGGGCTTCATGGATTGCCTCCCTCGCGGCCCCGCCCCCGGCGGCGCAGCCACGCGAGCGCAGCATATACCAGCGCGGCCGCGATCGGGCCGAGGAACACCAGGCTCACGGTCAGCGTCAGCGGGAAGTAGGCCTTGCCCCAGACGCATGCCTCGGACGCGGGCTCGCGGCAGGCGAGCGCGAGCTCGATATGGGGATACGCGAAGCCGACCGCCGCGCCCGCGCACAGCGCGACCAACAGTGCGCCGATCCGGCTAGCCATAGCTCACGGCATCTCCCCCGACGGCCGCCCCATCACGTCGGGGCCGCCGGCACCACCGTCCAGAACCGCCACAGCGCGGCGATGAGCAGCACGCCGGTCGTCCAGAGGACCGCGGCCAGCGCCTGGAGCAGCCGCCCGCGACGCACGGCGCCCGGTCCCGTGAGCACGCGCGTGCCGCGGAACAGCGCGCCGCCGGGCGCCGGGTACATCGCCGTGCGCGCGACGCGCCCGCCGTACGCCCAGAGCCAGGCCGCCGCGACCAGCGCCGGCAGCCCGGCGGTCAGCGCCGCCAGCATGAGCGCCGCGGACGACGAGGACGGATCGCGCCGCAGCCAGGCGTCGAGCTCCGGCCGCCAATGCTCGACGGCGGCGATGGCGAGCGCGCCGGCGACCGCCGCGACCGCCACGACGGCGAGCGCGACGCGCCGCGCGCGCGGATCGTCCCTGCGGATATCGGCCATCGGCGCCGGCCTCGCTAGGCGAAGAACGCCAGCGTCCTCGCCTCGATGCTCTGCCGCGGCGGCGCGCCGGGAGGCGTGGTCGGATCGGCGAAGGAGGTGTGAGCGGTGAAGCGTGCGCGGCCCTCCTTCTCGGAGTCGTAGACCTTGAACACGAGCGCCTCGTCGCGGCTCATCCTCGGGAAGTAGTACCACTCGTGGCGCGGGTTGAACGCGAGGCGGTAGGTCTCGCCGACGCGGTGCGGATAGCGCCGCTCGCAGGCGATCAGGTCGCGCGGCTCGATCGAGCGCGCGTCGGCGATCGCGAGCGGGTTCGACTCGATCGGGCTAGCGATCGCGCGCCAGACCTGGACGATGGCGAAGCGGCGCGCGAGCAGGTCCTCGGCCTCCTCGGGCAGGAGCTCGCGCACGCGCTGCGGACCGGACCACTCGGTGTAATCGTTGTGCACCGAGAGCACCGGCTCGCGGAGCTTGCGTGCCTCGCGCTCGCTCTCGTCGCCCGAGCGCAGCGTGTGGTCGAACACCACGACCCGCGCGGCCCCCGAGACGCGCTTCACGAGCGCCTCGACCTCGGGGTAATAGACGCGCTCGAGCTCGCCGGCGTCGAAGAAGTCGCGCACCGCGGTGCGGTGCTCGACGAACTCGAAGCCGTGCGTGTCGAGGCGGAAGGTCGTCGCGAGCCCGCGCCCGTCGCGCACGCGCACCGGCCGCTCCTCGAACGTGCCGCTCGTGCGCCGGCGGATGTTGTTCGGGCCGAAGGTCTCGTTCACGGGCTTCACGCCCGTGTCGACCGTGTAGCTCAGGTCGGCGGTGATTTCGGCGACGGCGTCGGCGGTCGAGGGATTCATGGCGGGCTCCGCGGATCGGTCGCATATTCTTGGTCAGCGGCCGCCGGAACGCAACCGCCCGCGGCCCGTCAGCGGAATCTCAGGTTCTCGCGCGACAGCCGGTCGACCGAGGCGCACCCCATCAGCCGCATGTCGCGCTCGAGCTCGGCGCGCATCAGCGCGAGCGCGCGCTCGACGCCCGCCTCGCCCGCCGCCGCGAGCGCGAAGAGGTAATAGCGGCCGAGCCCGACGGCTTTCGCGCCCAGCGACAGGGCCTTGAGGACGTGCGTCCCGCGCCGCACGCCGCCGTCCATGAGGACGTCGATGCGGTCGCCGACCGCGTCGACGATCTCGGCCAGCTGGTCGAAGGGGCTGCGCGAGCCGTCGAGCTGGCGCCCGCCGTGGTTCGAGAGCACGATGCCGGCGCAGCCGATCTCGGCCGCGCGCTTCGCGTCGCCGACCGACATCACGCCCTTCAGGCAGAAGCGCCCGTCCCACTCGCGCACCATCTTCGCCACGTCGTCCCAGCTCATCGACGGGTCGAGCATCTCGGTGAAGTAGCGCCCGATCGACATCGCGCCCCCGCCCATGTCGACGTGCTCGTCGAGCTGCGGCATGCGGAAGCGCTCGTGCGTGAGATAGTCGATCGCCCACTTCGGCCTGATCGCGAACTGCAACATGCCGCCGAGCGTGAGCCGGAACGGGATCGAGAACCCGGTGCGCAGGTCGCGCTCGCGGTTGCCGCCGGTGATGCTGTCCACGGTCAGCATCATCACGTCGACGCCGGCCTGCTTCGCGCGCTGCATCATCGCGCGGTTCAGGCCGCGGTCCTTGTGGAAGTAGAACTGGTAGCACTGCGGCGTCGAGTAGGCGCGTCGCAGCTCCTCCAGGCTCACCGTGCCGAGCGAGGAGACGCCGAACATCGTCCCGAATTTCGCGGCGGCCGCGGCGACGGCGCGCTCGCCCCGGTGGTGGAACAGGCGCTGCAGCGCGGTCGGCGAGCAGTAGACGGGCAGCGCGAGCTTCTGCCCCATCGCCGTCACCGAGAGGTCGATGTCCCCGACGCCGCGCAGCACGCTCGGCACCAGGTCGCAGCGCTCGAAGGCCGCCGTGTTGCGGCGGTACGTCACCTCGTCGTCGGCGGCGCCGTCGATGTAGTCGAAGATCGGGCCGGGAAGGCGCCGCTTCGCGAGCGACCGGAAATCGTGGAAGTTACGGCAGTCGGCGAGGCGCATCGCTCACTCGGCGCCGCTCCTCGCCATGATCCCGCTCTCCAGGATCTGCGCGCATTCCTCGGCGGGCACCGGCCGCGCGTAGTAGAAGCCCTGCACCTCGTCGCAGCGGTGCGTCTTCAGGAACTCGAGCTGCTCGGCGGTCTCCACGCCCTCGGCGACGACGCGCAGGTCCAGGCTGTGCCCGAGCGAGATGATCGCCTGCGCGATCACGCCGCGGTCGCCGCCGTCCGTGATGCCGCGCACGAAGGACTGGTCGATCTTGAGCGTGCTGATCGGCAGGCGGTTGAGGTACGACAGGCTCGAGTAGCCGGTGCCGAAGTCGTCCACCGACAGGCGCACGCCGAGCGACTTCAGGCCGCGCAGCGTCGCGATCGCGGCCTCGGCGTCGTGCATCACCATGCTCTCGGTGAGCTCCATCTCGAGGTACTGGGGATTGAGGCGCGCCTCGGCGAGCGTGCGCGCGACGGTCTTGACCAGCGTCTCCTCGCGGAACTGCCGCGCCGAGAGGTTGACCGACATCGCCACCGGCGGCAGTCCGGCGTCCTGCCACGCGCGCTTCTGCGCGCACGCGGTGCGCAGCACCCATTCGCCGATCGGCACGATGAGGCCCGTCTCCTCGGCGAGCGGGATGAAGCGCTCGGGCAGGATCAGCCCGTGCTCGGGGTGCTGCCAGCGCACCAGCGCCTCGACGCTCTCGATCGCGCCGGTGCGCAGGTTCACCATCGGCTGGTAATGCAGCAGCAGTTCCTTGCGCTCGATCGCGCGCCGCAAGGCATGCTCGAGCATCAGCCGCTCGGTCACCACCTTGTTCATCTCGGCGGTGAAGAACTGGAAGTTGTTGCGGCCGCGGGCCTTGGCGCGGTACATCGCGGCGTCGGCGTTCTTGAGCAGCGTCTCGACGTCGGGCCCGTCCTGGGGATAGACGCTGATCCCGGCCGAGCAGGTGATGTTCAGCTCGTGGTCGTTGATGCGCACCGGCTCGCTCACGCGCGTGACGATGCGCTGCATCGCGCGGAAGATCACGTCCTCGCGCGACTGGTCGTTCAGGATCACGACGAACTCGTCGCCGCCGATGCGCGCGACCGTGTCGCCGTCGCGCACCGTCGACTGCAGCCGCTCGGCGACGTACTGCAGCAGCTTGTCGCCGGCGTTGTGGCCGAGCGAGTCGTTCACGAACTTGAAGTGGTCGAGGTCGATGAACACGACCGCGATCGAGCGCACGTGGCGCTGGCCGTACACCGCCTGCTTGAGACGGTCGTGCAGCAGGTTGCGGTTCGGCAGCCCGGTGAGGCCGTCGTAGTTCGCCTGGCGCTCGAGCTCCTCCTGGTAGCGCTTGCGCTCGATCGAGTACTGCATGGCGCGCAGCAGCAGCTCGGGGTCGATCTTGCCCTTGACCAGGTAGTCCTGCGCGCCCGTCTTCACCGCCGACAGCGCGAGCGCCTGGTCGTCGTTGCCGGTGAGCACGATGATCGGGATCTTGGGCGCGTGCGCGTACACCTTGGCGAAGGTGTCGAGGCCCTGGCTGTCGGGCAGCGACAGGTCGAGCAGCACGAGGGCGGGCGGCTCGGAGGTGAGGACCTCCAGGCCGCGCGAGAGCCGGTCCACCGAGCTCAGCCGGAACCCGGCCGAGTGCTGCGCCAGCATCTCCCGGATGAGGCGCGCGTCGCCCGGGTTGTCCTCGATGAGCAGGACGGTCTGGCCGGCTTCGCCCATCTTCATTTGGAGGGCGGCAAGGTGACGACGGTGAGCCAGAACCGGTCGATCGACTTCACGACCACGATGAATTTCTCGAGGTCGACCGGCTTGGTGACGTAACAGTTGGCGTGCAGCGCGTAGCTGCGCACGACGTCCTCTTCGGCTTTCGAGGTGGTGAGGACCACCACCGGGATGTTCTTCAGCCGCTCGTCGCCCTTGATGATCTCGAGCACCTCGCGCCCGTCCTTCTTGGGCAGGTTCAGGTCGAGCAGGATGATGTCGGGACGCGGCGCTTTCGCGTGCTTGCCCTCGCGGCGCAGGAACTCGAGCGCCTCGACGCCGTCCTTCGCCCAGTGCAGGTTGTTGTAGACCTTGCCCTCCCTGAGCGCCTCCTTCGTGAGCCGCACGTCGCCCGGGTTGTCCTCCACCAGCAGAATCTCCACCGGATCTCCTCTTTCGCTCATGAGCGATCCCTCCATGGCTCGCGGGCCGCGCGGCCCGCACGCCTCCCTGTCAGGTCATCGGCCGGTTCTGCGCCTCCGCTTGGCCCTCGAGAACCCGCGGCAGGGTACAGTAAAACGTGCTGCCCTGCCCCGGCTGCGATTCGACCCAGATGCGCCCGCCGTGGCGGTCGACGATCTTCTTGCAGATCGCGAGCCCGATGCCCGTGCCTTCGTATTCCGCCTTGCTGTGGAGGCGCTGGAAGATCACGAAGATGCGCTCGAAGTACTGGGGATCGATGCCGATGCCGTTGTCGCGCACCGAGAGCACGACCTCGGCGCCCTTCTGCTGCGCGCCGACGTGGATGCGCGGCGGCTGCTCGCCGTGGAACTTGATGGCGTTGCCGATCAGGTTCTGGAACAGCTGCACCAGCTGCGAGGCGTCGGCGCGCACCATCGGCAGCGCATCGTGCGTCACCGCCGCGCCCGAGGATTCGACCGCCGCGCGCAGGTTGGCGAGCGCCTGGTCGAGCGCGCCCTGAGCGTCGGTCGGCTCCGGGTCGCGTCCGCGCGTTCCCACGCGCGAGTAGGCGAGCAGGTCCTCGATCAGCTGCTTCATCCGCGCCGCGCCGTCGACGATGAACTCCATGAACTCCTTGGCGTCCTGGTCGAACAGCTTGCCGTAGCGGCGCATGAGCAGCTGCGTATAGCTCGAGATCATGCGCAGCGGCTCCTGCAGGTCGTGCGAGGCCACGTACGCGAACTGCTGCAGCTCGGCGTTCGAGCGCGCCAGGTCCTGCGCGCGGCGCGAGAGCTCCTCGTGCGCCTCGCGCAGGTCGGCCTCGGCCTGGCGCCGCGCCATCAGCTGCCCGATCTGGTTGCCGACGCTCGTCCCGAGCTGCAGCAGCCAGTCGTCGAAGTGCGCGACGTCGCTGCCGTAGAACTCGATCACGCCGCGCACCTCGTTGCCGATCAGCACCGGGAGCGCGAACGCGCCGTGCAGCCCGGCCGCGGCCGCGGGCTGGGCGCGCAGGAACTCCTTCTCCGTGGCGACGTCGCCGATCCAGACCGGCATCGCCGTGCCGAGGACGCGCCGCACCAGGCCGCTGTGCGACGGCGCGTACACCATGCCCCGGGTCGCGTCGAGGAAGGCGCCGATCGCCGGATCGCCGTTGGTCCAGGTCTCGGCGCGCTTCAGCGTCTTCGCGCCCGGCTGCAGCGCCCAGTGCGCCCCGCACACCCAGCCGAGCTGCCGGCAGATCGCGGCGATGATGCCGCGGATCGCGTCCGAGGGCGTGTCGGCCTCGGCGATCAGCCGCGTCGCGGCGTGCTCGATCGCCTCGCGCTGCTCGGCCTGCTTGCGCTCCGTGATGTCGAGGATGGTGCCGATCAGCCCGGCGACCTTGCCGTCGGCGCCGGTGAAGGTCGCCTTGCAGTAGATGGTATGGCGCACGCGGCCGCCGCGCACCGTCACCGGGATCTCGTAGCGCTGGCTGCCAGGGTTCTGCCAGAGCTCCAGGTCCATCGCGAAGTGCTTCTCGGCCACGCCCCGGCTCTGCGGGTACAGCTCGTGCACGGTCTTGCCGAGGAACTCCTCGCGCGTGAAGCCGAAGAATTCCTCCCACGCGCGGTTCACGCCCAGATAGCGCCCGTCGCGCGCCTTGAAGAACACCGGGACCGGCAGCGTCTCGATCAGCTCCTGCGCGAGCTGCATTTGCGCGGGCAGCTCGTCCGCGCTGCTGCCGAGCGTGGACAAGAACGACGCGACGTCGAAACGGCCCAAGATCCCCTCCGCCAGTGGCGCGCGCCCGCCGGCGCGGCCCGCCACTATCCCCAGTCCTGGGCGGATTGTAAATTGGGGGCGGCCCCCGGGCGCGACTTTTTGGCTATATTCCAGGCACTTTGAGCCTCGACGCCCCCGCGCCTCCACCGCAGTGCGCGCCGCCCGACTTCCATCCGCGTCGGGCCCGGATCGCCCTGCCCCGGGGAGCCTGCGACTGCCACGCGCACATCCTCGGGCCGGCCCGCGCGCACCCGTACGCGCCCGAGCGCGTCTACACGCCCCCCGACTGCCTGCTGCCCGACTACGAGCGCATGCTCGCCGCGCTCGGACTGGAACGCGCGGTCCTGGTCCAGCCGAGCGTGTACGCGCGCGACAACACGGTGCTCGTCGAGGCGCTCGCGCGCGGCGGCGGCCGCTACCGCGGCGTCGCGGTGGTCGACCGGGACATCACCGAGGCGGAGCTCGCGCGCCTCCACGCGCACGGCGTGCGCGGCGTGCGCGTCAACGTCGTCGACGTCCCCGGTCGCCGGCCCGGCGTGCTGCCGCTCGAGAAGCTGCGCGCGCTCGCAGGGCGCGTCGCGCCGCTCGGCTGGCACCTCGAGCTGCTGCTCCACGTCGACGAGTTCCCGGAGCTCGACCGCCTGCTCGCCGGGTTTCCGGTCGACGTCGTGCTGGGGCACCTCGGCTACACGAAAGCCGGGCGCGGCGTCGCGGATCCCGGGTTCCAGGCGCTCCTGCGGCTGCTCGGCGCTGGCCGCTGCTGGGTCAAGCTCACCGGGCCCTACCGCCTGTCGGCCGCTCCGCTGCCCTACGCGGACGTGGTCCCGCTCGCGCGCGCGCTCGCCGAGGCGCGCCCCGACCGGCTGCTCTGGGGCAGCGACTGGCCGCACGTGATGCTGAAGGGCGCGATGCCGAACGACGCAGACCTGCTCGAGCTGCTCGCCGACTGGCTGCCCGGCGAGGCGCTGCGCAGGCGCGTGCTGGCGGAGAACCCGGCGGCGCTGTACGGCTTCGCGGACTAGGCCGAGGCGATCAGGCCGAGCGACAGCGCCTTCGATACCGCGTGCACGCAATTCGCCGCGCCGAGCTTCTCGCGCGCGTTGCGCAGGTGGAAAACCACCGTGCGGTCCGAGATCGAGAGCATGCCGGCGATCCCGGCGTTGGTGTGGCCGGCGGCGGCGAGGCCGAGGATCTCGCGCTCGCGCTCGTTCAGCGCGAACCGGGCGCCCGGCGCGCCGGCCCGGATCGAGCGCCCGCCGCGCTCGCGTCCGATGATGCGCGCCACCGCGTCGTGCGCGTACGTCGCGAGCAGCTGGCAGCCGCCGAGGGTGATCGAAGGCGTGAGCGCCGGGTCGTGGCCGAGACGGTCGCACACGAAGGTGAGCGAGCTCCACTGCGCGCCCGGCCCGTGCACCGGATGGCTGGTGCCCGCGACCAGGCCGAAGTCGCGGGCACGCGCGTAGAACTCGGGCGCGAGCGCCGCCAGCCGCGCCCAGGGCATGGGCTTCGAGCCCTGGAACGCCTGCGCCTGCAGCGGGTCGCGCCGCTCCTGGATCTGGCGGGTGCAGTAATCGCGCCAGCCGGGCGGGCAATCGTCCAGGTAGACGTCGCGGCCGGCCGCACCGGGCCGCGCGAAGCATCCCCGGTACATGAAGTAGCGATATCCGAGACCGCGCACCGAGCGCGTGAGCGACTGCTGCAGCGTCGTGATCGTGGCTGCGGCGAGCACCTCGCCGGCGTGCAGGTCCATGGTTCCCTCCCTCCGGGAAGACTGCGGACGTATTAATATACGTGTACAATATTTGTGTCAAGCATAGAGTAGGATGCGCCCCGGAGGGCGAAGGACGATGACCCAAGAGGCGCGCGCCCCGCGCGCGCGGATTCCCAAGCGTGGCCTGGGCCTCGGCAGCGCCGTGCGCCGGCTGCGCGAGCTGCACGGCGTCGGGCAGGAAGTGCTCGCCGAGCGCAGCGGCGTGAGCCAGGGCTACCTGTCGCAGATCGAGAGCGGGACCTGGACCGCGGTCACCGAGGACGTCCTCGGCCGCATCGCGAACGCCCTCGGTGTCGAGCCCTGGATGATCCTCGCGCAGGCCGCGGGGCTCAAGCTCGACCAGGTCGAGCGCTTCACCGACGACGAGCGGCGCTGGCTCGACGTCTACCGCGCGCTCGATCCCGAGCAGCGCGAGACCGTCCTGAGGGTCGCGACGGTGATGCGGCGTCCGCCGGCGCGCAAGCGCTAGCGGCTAGTCGTCGGGCCGGCGCAGCGGCCGGATGAGCTGCGCCTCGAGCTCGCCGATGTGGCGCTGGGCGGCGTCGACCAGCTCCTGCACCCCGGCGATGCAGCTCGTGATCGCGAACAGCTTCTCGAAGCCCAACGTCACCAGCTCGCCCTGCTCCAGGCGCTCGGCGACGTCTTTCGTGCCGCTGCCGCGCAGCAGCGGCCGCAGCAGCTCCTGCAGCTGCTCGAGCTTGCGCTCCTGCAGCGTCGAGTAGTCCTTCACCAGGCGGTACTGCCGCGTGAGCAGCAGCAGGTTGCGGCAGCGCGTGCGCACCTCGATCGGGTCGATCGGCTTGGCCAGGAAATCGACCGCCCCCGCCTCGAGCGCCTCGTAGCGCACGGCGCGATCGTTGGTCGCGGTCACGACCATCACCGGGACGTGGCGAAGGCGCGCTTCCTGGCGCAGCCGGGCGGCGAGCTGCGCGCCGTTCATCCCCGGCATGCGGTAATCTGTGATGACGAGATCCGTCTCGTGGCCCTTCAGCCAGTCGAGGGCCTCGTCGCCTCCGGCGAAGACCGAGGTCGAAACCTCCGGGTCGATGCCGCGGACCATGTGGTCGAGCACCGTGCGCGCCGTGTCCTCGTCGTCGACGATGACCACCGAGGCCCCGCGCAGCCCGAGCACGTGGACCGGGGCATCGGCGGGCCGGGCGCGGGGCGCGCCGGGGACGACGTCGGGGCCGGAGCCGCTCATGAGGCACCTCGGGGTGGACGGCCGCGCGTCGCGCGACCAGGCCCGCCATGCTAATATTTTTGCGGCGTATATACAAGCCATCGCGCCGTGGAGAGGACTCCGGTGCAAGCCTTGCGGTCGTGGTGGAACCAGCAGCGCTCGCGGCCGAACTACGGCGAGTTCGCGCAGGCCGTCATCCGCGTCGGGATCGGGCTCGCGCTCGCGAGCTACTACGTCGCGATGGGGAGCTGGGAGCCCGCGTGGATCCCGACGTTCTTCTGGGGCTTCGTCGCCACGACCTTCGTGCTGCTCGCGTGGGTGTCGGCCCTGCGGCGGCCCTCGCCGCTCCTGCGCTTCCTGTCGATGGCGGTCGACATCGGCACGCCGACCGTGCTGCTCGGGTTCACCGGCGAGCGCAGCGCGATCATCCTGTTCGTCTACACCTGGGTGCCGGTGGGCCACGGCTTCCGCTTCGGCCTGAGCTACCTGCGCGCCGCGTGGGTGGTTTCGATCGTCGGCTTCGCGGCGGTCTACGGCTTCAGCGCCGCGGTCGACGGCTTCTGGTACCGGCACCCCATGGTGTGGCTCGGCGCGCTGATCTGGATCGCCGCGCCCACCATCTACGTCGCGCTGCTGCTCAAGCAGAAGCTGGTCGCGGTGCAGACGGCCGAGCGCGCCCAGGCCGAGGCCGAGCGCGAGCGCGTCGAGCGCGCGCGCGTGCAAGCCGAGCGCGCGCGCGCCGACGCCGAGGCCGCGAGCGAGGCGAAGAGCGAGTTCCTCGCGACCATGAGCCACGAGATGCGCACGCCGCTCAACGGCGTGGTCGGCGCCGCCGAGATGCTGGCGATCAAGGAGCTGCCGCCGGCGGAGCGCCAGCTGGTCGACTGGCTGCTCGCCTCCTCCCGCCAGCTGCGCTCGCTGATCGACAATCTGCTCGACCTGCGCAAGATCGAGGCCGGCAAGATGGAGATCGAGCCGGCGCCTTTCGACCTGCACGTGCTCATGAACCGCATCGCCGCCCTGTTCGAGCCGGAGGCGAAGCGCGCGCGCCTGCGGTTCACGAAGAGCGTCACGGCCGACGCGCCCTACCTGCTGATCGGCGACGACGCGCGCATCCAGCAGGTGCTGATCAACCTCGCGGCCAACGCGGTCAAGTTCACGCGCAACGGGTCGGTGCGCATGAGCGTCGGCGCGCTCACGCAGGGCGCGGAGCGCGTCATCCTGCACTTCGAGGTGCGCGACACGGGCATCGGCATCGAGCCCGAGCACGCGGCGCGCATCTTCGAGCGCTTCACGCAGGCGAACACGGGCATCCACCGCCAGTTCGGCGGCTCGGGGCTGGGGACCACGATCTGCAAGCACCTGGTCGAGCTCATGGGCGGCAGCATCAACTTCGGCAGCCGGCCGGGCCGGGGAACGACGTTCTGGTTCACCGTGCCCCTCGGGCGCCAGCCCGCGTCCGCGGAAGCGGCGGGCGCAGAGCCGGCGCTGCGCGACGCGCGCGTGTACTTCATCTCCACGCGCGCCGCGGCCGGGGAGCGGCTGGCTGCCGCGGCGCGCCGCTGGCGCGTCGGCCACGCGCGCTTCGCCTCGCTCGCCGACTTCCTCGCGGCCGCGCGCAGCGAGACCCAGTACGGGCCGCGCGTCCTGATCGTCGACGGCGAGGACCCCGCCTGCGCCTGGCGCGACGTCCCCGACGCGCTCGAGCACGCGGGCGCGGCGCTGCCGTGCATCCTCGCGCACGCGGGGGCCCCGGAGAACGAGGCCTTCGACGCGGGCTACGCGTCGCTGGTGGACGGCCGCAACGAGCGCGCGCTCGCCGCGGCGCTGCGCAGCGTCGTCGCCGGGGCGCCGGGCGCCGGCGCCGTCGCCGAGTTCCGGATGCCGGCGCCGCTCGGACGCACCGGCCTGCGCATCCTGGTCGCCGAGGACAACGCGATCAGCCAGCAGATCATCGCCATGATGCTGCGCAGCGGCGGCCACCAGGTCACCCTGGTCGACGACGGGGACGCCGTGCTCGAGCAGTACCGCAACGTCGCGTTCGACATCGCGGTGCTCGACATGCACATGCCGCGCTCGAGCGGCCTCGAGGTGGCGCGCGAGATCCGGCGCATCGAGGCGGCGAACGGGGCGCGCCGCATGCCGATCGTCATGCTCACGGCCGCGGCCAGCACCGACCTGCGCGAGCACTCGCTCGACGCGGGCGTCGACCTGTTCCTGTCGAAGCCGATCGATCCGCGCGCGCTGCTGCAGGGCGTGCAGCAGGCGTTCTCGCAGTCGGGCGGCGACCTGCACGAGAGCACGGCCGCGGACGCGCACGAGGGCTACGTCGACCGCGACCTGCTCAAGGACATGGCGGCGCTCGCCCCGGACGCGGGGTTCGTGCGCCGGCTCGCGTCGCGCTTTGCCGAGGACTCGTACCGGCTCGTCGACCGCCTCGAGGCCGCGCTCGAGCGCGGCGACCAGCGCGAGTTCCGCGAGCTCGCCCACGCGCTCAAGGGCGCCGCGATGATGACGGGGGCGATCCGGCTGCGCGACTCGGCCGCGCGGCTGGAGACGGCGAGCAAGTCGGCGCTCGCGGGCATCGACCTCGGCTCCGTGCGCGACCTGCGCCGCACGCTCGAGGCCACGCACCAGGCGCTCGCCGCCGCGGTCGAATGAGCTAGCGCAGGATCCCGGCCTCGCGCATGTAGCGCAGCACGCCGGGATGAACGAGATCGCGCGTCGCCGCCGCCGCGAGCGTGTTCTCCAGCGTCGACTCGTGCCCCTGCGGATGGCGCGCGGCGATCGCGCCGCGGCCGCGGTGCAGGGCGCGCGCGAGGCGATACGCGACGTCGTCGGCGAGCCTCGGGCTCGCGAGCACGAGCGACCACGAGCCCGGCGCCGCGATCGGCGCATCCTGCCCGGGGTAGCTGCCCGCCGGCACGGCGATCGTCCTGATGAACGAGTGCTTCGCCCGCACGCGTCGCACGTCCTCCGGTGCCGGCGCGATGAAGCGCGCGCCGCCGGGAGCGTTCGCGAGCGCGACGAAGTTGGGCCAGCCGATGCCCCCGCCCCAGAGCGCCGCGGCGCGGCCATCGAGCACCATCTTCGAGCCGTCGCCCGCGCGCTCGAGGTAAATCGGCTGGAAGTCGCGCTCGATGTCGAGCCCCAGGCCGTCCATCACGTAGCGCGCGAGCACGACGAAGCCCGAGCCCGACGCGCCCCAGGCGATCGGCTTCCCCTTCAGGTCGGCGATCGTCCGCGCCGGGCTGTCGGCGCGCACCGCGAACATGCCGAAGCTCGCGTACATCGCGTTGACGATGCGCAGCTCGGCCTTCGCGCGGCCGATGCCGGCGAGCGCCTCGTACGTGACCTCGCCCGTCGCGAGGCCGATGTCGATCTTGCCCGCCTCGAGCAGCGGGACGTTCTCGGTGCTGCCCTTGGTGTTGCGCGGCTCGATGGCGAGCGTCGGGTCCGCCTCGTTCAGCACGCCCGCGTACGCGTCGCCGTATGCCGGGAAACCTCCGCCTGGCGTGGCCGTACCGAGCACGACGACGGTCTTTCCCTGCGATGCGGCGCCCTGCTCCATCGTTCTTCCCTCCGGAACGCGAGCGCGCGACTGTAGCACGCGCGTATGCGTATTGCATAAAGCGCCGGACCGGACTAACGTCTTTCGCGCCGGCTTCGCCGGCGTCCCAGCGAACAACACCGAGGAGACGGTCATGACCCCCACGTTGTCTCGTCGCCTTCGCATCGGCGCGCTCGCCGGCGCGCTCGTCCTCGCGGCGCCCGTCGAGGCGCGCGTCACGAGGATCGTGATCGACGAACAAAGGGATCTTCTGAAGGCGCCGGCGACGGCGGGTCAGACGCTCGACTACGAGCAGTTCGCCGGCCACGCCGAGGGCGTGCTCGACCCGCGCGATCCGCTGAATGCCATCATCCAGGACATCGAGCTCGGCAAGGACCCGATCGACGGCAAGGTGCACTACATCGCGTCGTGGGTGCTCACGGTGCCGAAGGACCGCTCGAAGATCAGCGGCATGATGTGGCAGGACGTGCCGAACCGCGGCCGTTCGATCCTGTTCGACGTTTCCGAGCGCAACTTCGGCGATGTCGGGCTCGCGAGCGCGTGGCAGGGCGACAACGCGGGCGGCACGCTGGTGCCGCAGCCGCCGGCGATGTCGGTCGGCGGATCGCACTGGGTACAGGTCCCGGTCGCGAAGAACCGCGACGGCTCGACCGTCACCGGCCTCGTCTTCGGGCGCATCGTCAACCGCAGCGGCCTCAACGCGCAACCGCTCAACGTCCAGAACAATCCCTTGCC
Source organism: Burkholderiales bacterium (assembly GCA_035651815.1). Lineage (GTDB taxonomy): Bacteria > Pseudomonadota > Gammaproteobacteria > Burkholderiales > SG8-39 > VBDM01. The sequence goes on from DASRFB010000009.1 coordinate 19,599, forward strand.
TTATCTGCCGGCGACGCTCGACACGGCGCAAGCGACGCTCGTCTCGCGCGACCACGAGAGCATGGAAGGCGTTGTGACGGGCGAGACGCCGATCGCGGCCTCCGACTGGAAGTTCTGCGGCGGCGGCACCTTCGACGCTCCGGTCGCGCTCACGAAGGTGCCGGTGAATATCTGCCTGAAGGGCGGGTTCGACCCGAACAAGCTCTATCAGGTCGTGTATACGGCGAAGGATCCTTACGTCCTCGGCGTCGGCTTCGCCGCCTGGCGCGACGTGGGCGCGTTCTTCAAGTACGCGGCGCAGGACGACTTCGGCACCGCGAACCCGGTCGCGGGCCGGATCCGCTGGAGCATCGGCCGCGGCGTGTCGCAGTCGGGCAACTTCCTGCGGGGATGGCTCCACCTCGGCTTCAACGAGGACGAGGCGCACCGTCGGGTCCACGACGGCATGTGGCCAATCATCGCCGGCCGCCGCATCGCGCTCGACTTCCGCTGGGCGCAGCCCGACGGCGTGCTGGAGCTGTACCAGGCGGGCAGCGAAGGCCCGCAGTGGTGGGGCAAGTACGAGGACAAGGTGCGCGATCTGCCCAAGCGCGGCATCCTCGACCGCTGCCAGGAGTCGAAGACCTGCCCGAAGATCATCGAGCACTTCGGCTCGGCCGAGGTGTGGGCGCTCAAGCTGACGCCGGAATGGGTCGGCACCGACGCGAAGAAGGACATCCAGCTGCCGAAGAACGTGCGCCGCTACTACATCCCGAGCAGCACGCACGGGGGCGGCGCGGGCGGCTTCAACACCAGCCTGCCGAGCAATCCTCCGGGCCAACCCGGGTTCCTGCCGACGGTGGGCGCGAGTTGCCCCGGCAACAACTACGGCAGGGGCATCCTGCCCGCGAACCCGATGCCGCATACCGAGACGGTGAACGCGATCCGCGTGCACTTCCGGAACTGGGTCATGAAAGACGTCGATCCGCCCGCGAGCGTGTGGCCGCGGCTGAATCCGAATGCGCACGAAGGGGATGACGACCATGGCGCGGACAACCGCGGCCCGCGCGCTCCCGACCTCGTCGACGCGAACATGAAGGCGATGGGCTTCCCCGCGATTCCGGTCGCGGCGGCCTTCCCGGGCTGGCGGCCGACCGCCCCCGAGTCCGGCTTCATCAACCCCGTGCTCGACTACGACTGGGGTCCGCAATTCGATCCGAGCGACGCGACCGGCGTGCCGACCAACGTACCGCCGCCGATCAAGCAGGTGATCCGCATGCTCGTCCCGCGCACGAACGCCGACGGCAACGAGCAAGGCGGCGTGCCGGTCGTGCTGCAGGACGCGCCGCTCGGCACCTACCTCGGCTGGAACATCACGGCCGCGGGCTTCCACAAGGACCAGGTCTGCGATTATGTCGGCGGCATGATCCCGTTCGCGAAGACGAAGGCCGAGCGCATGGCGACCGGCGACCCGCGCCTGTCGCTCGAGGAGCGCTACGGCGATCATCAGGGCTACGTCAACGCGGTGAGCGCGGCGGCGGACAAGGCGGTCGCAGCGGGATTCCTGCTCCCGGAGGACAGGGACAAGCTGAACAAGCAGGCGCGCGAAAGCGCCGTGCTCAATCCCTAGAGCGGCGCTGCAGTCTCGCGCGACACGGGCGCGTTCCCGAACCGGTACGTCAGGAACACGCCGGCGTAAACCTGCGACCGGTCCTCGGTGATCGGGCTGTCGGCGGCGTCGCCCTGCAGCCGCGCGTACGCCGCGAAGGCGCTCGCGCTCCAGCGCGCATCGATGCGGAGAATCGCGCCCGCGGAGAAGCGCGCGCTGTTCCAGCCGGCGCCGGCATCGAACTGCGGCAGCCCCGAGCGCGCGCTCTGGTCGGCGCTGACGCCGAAGAAGGTCTGCGTGTAGCGCCGGTCGGCCCAGGTGACGCCGGGGCCGGCGAACACGGTGACGCGCTCGGATGCCCGCGCGCGCCCCAGCACGTCCAAGCGCGCGAGCGTGCCCTGGTCGTGGCCGAGGATGTCGCTCGCGACGCGCAGCCGCGTCGTCACCGGCCCTGCGACGTACGCGGCCGAGACGAAGGCCGACGCGGTGCGGTCGACGTCGCCGAGGCCGGTGAGGCGCGGGTCGTCGGATTCCTTGCGGTGCCCGAGATCGGCCGAGAGCCCGGCGGCCAGGCGCCAGTGCGCGTCCGTATACAGCCGCATGCCGATGCCGCCGGCGCTGCCCGCGGCCGGCTCGCCGCCGATGAAGAAGCGGCCGTAGCTCAGGCTCGCGAGCACGACGGGCAGCGCGAGGGTGCGCTGCTTGTCGCTGCCGGGAAACTTGGGAGCGCTCAGGACCCCGGCGCCGACGGCGACGCGCCAGCGCGTCTCCGACGCGGCATCCTCCTGCGCCGCGGCGAGCGCGGGCACGAGCGCGACACACAGCGCGACGGCGGCGCGCACGGCGCTCACTCCGCGCGCGCGCCCGAGGCGCGGATGACCCGGCCCCATTTCGCGGCCTCGTCGCGCATGAACGCCGCGAGCTCCTCGGGCGTGCTGCCGACCGGGTCGGCGCCCTGCGCGAGCAGCGCCTTGTACAGCTCGTGCTCCTCGACGCTCGCGACCAGCGTGCGGTTCAGCCTGGCGATCGCGTCCTTCGGCACGCCCGCCGGCGCGACGACCGCGTGCCATGAGCCGCCGAGCACCGCGGGCTGCCCGGCCTCGGGCATCGTCGGCACCTGCGGCAGCAGCGGCGAGCGCTGCTCGGCGGTGATCGCGAGCGCCTTCAGGCGCCCCGCCTTCACGTGCGGCAGGAAGGCGGGGATCGTGTTGAACGCGATCTGCACCTTGCCCGCCATCATCTCGGGCAGCGCCTGCGCGACGCCCTTGTAGGGCACGTGCACGATCTCGATGCCGGCCGCGCTCTTGAACAGCTCGGCGATGAGATGCAGCCCCGAGCCGACGCCGGTCGAGCCGAAGTTGATCTCGCCGGGGTGCGCCTTCGCGTACGCGACCAGCTCGGGGACCGAATTCGCCTTGAGCTGCGGGCTGGCGAACAGCACGAACGGCAGCGTCGCGACCAGCGACACCGGCGCGAAGTCCTTCGCCACGTCGTAGCCGAGCTTCCTGTACAGCGACGGTCCGATCGCGAGCGGACCGACGTTGCCCCAGAGCAGCGTGTACCCGTCGGGCGCCGACTTCGCCACCGCCTCGCTTCCGATCGTGCCGCCCGCGCCGCCGCGGTTGTCGATCACGATCTGCGCGCCGAGCGCCGCCGACCACGACTGCGATACGAGCCGCGCGGTCGCGTCGACCGACTCGCCGGCGGGGAACGGGACGACGAGACGCACCGGCTTCGAGGGATAGCCTTGCGCGAAGCTCGATGCCGCGAGCAGGCACGACAGCCAAACGAATGTCATCCTGAGCGAAGCGAAGGATCTGCTTTTGCGAAAGATCGAAAAGCAGATTCTTCGGGCTGCGCCCTCAGAATGACAGTGTAGGGAATGACACGTCATAGCGTCTCCGACAGCCAGTCCGCGATGAAATCGATCCCGTGCTGCCGGTCGTCGACCTGGCAGTGCTCGGCGCCGCCCTCGTCGGCGGTGAAGATCCTGAGCTTCTTCCTGCCGGTCCGCAGCGCCGCGTACAGCTTGTGCGCGGCGTCGACCGGGACGACGCGGTCGTCCTCGCCGTGCGCGATCAGCACCGGGCATTCGATGCGCTCGGCGACGCCCGCGAGCGAGAAGAGCTTCGCCCGCTCGAGCGCCTCGTCCGAGTCGCTCAATCCCAGGATCCACTGGAACTGGAAATTCGACTGCGCGCTCTTCTTCGGGTCGTCCTTGAGCTGCGCCTTGATCTTCGCCTGCCACGCGTGCAGGTCCCAGTGCAGCGCGCCCAGGCACACGCACGCGGCGTAGCGGGGCTCGAACGCGGCGATGCGAGGCGCGTAGTAGCCGCCGAAGCTGTAGCCCATGATCGCGACGCGCCTCGCGTCGACGTCGCGGCGCGCGGCGACGAAGTCGTACGCGGCGCTGCCCGCCGCCTCGTAGTCGTGGCGCGCGTGCAGCTTGCGCAGCCGCAGCGTCTCGCCCTGCCCGGGCCCGTCGATCGCGAGCGTGTGGAAGCCGCGCTTCGCGAGCTCGAGGCCCGCGAACAGCACGCTCATCTCCTTGCAGTTGTCCATGCCGTCGAAGAGCACGACCGTCGGCGCGCGCCCGAGCGCGTTCTCCGAGCGCATGAAGTACGCGGGCAGCGACTGTCCCTCGTAGGGAACCTCGACCGGCTCGATCTCGGGATGCCGCAGCGCGAGGCCCTCGCGGTAGCAGCGCAGCGCCTGCCTGTAGATCGCGAGCTTGCGCTCGCCGGGAGGCACGAAGCGCTCGCCGGTGTAGTAGTAGTTGCCCGCGCGCAGGTAGTGGCGGCCGGCGGTCGCGTCGCGCCCCTCGGCGGCCGCGGCGTCGGCGAGGCGCTCGTTCTTCTCCGCCATCGCGCACCACTCCTGCCACCACGCGTCCGGGTCGGCGGGCCCGCGCGCGGCGAGCCGCTCGCACACGCGCTCGATCTCCCCGAGCGCGACCGCGCCGTAAGGCGCCATGCCGCGGCACACCAGGGTCGCGTTCGACCACATGAAGTTGCCGGGGAAGGGATCGGTCCAGGCGTTCGCCATCGGATCGGCTCTCAGTCGGCGCCCGCGCGGCGCGCGCGCACGTCGAAGCGCAGGTCGATCCGGTCGCGCACCGCGACCGCTCCGCCGAGGACCGAGTACGGCGTGATGCCGAAGGCGCTCTGGTCGAAGGACAGGCGCCCGCTCGCCCCGACACGCCGCGCGTCCGCGTCCACCTTCGCGGGGACCTCGAACGAGCGCGTCGCCCCGTGCAGCGTGATCGAGACCCGCAGCGACCGGTCGCCGTCCTTCACGCTCGCGTGCACCAGGGCGTACGGGAACTTGTCGACCTCGAGCACCTTGTCGCGCATGTTGGCGCGCGTGCCCGCGACGTCCGTCTCGGAAGGCTGCGTCTCGAATCCCGATTCCTGCCGCAGCTCGGGCTCGTCGACCGTCAGCGCCTCGAGCGGCACGTACAGGTCGGCGCGGCCCTCCTCGGGCGCGATCCAGCCGCGCACGTCGCGGCTCGCGACGACGTGGTCGTGGCCGAGGTTGGCGAATTTCCCGGCGCGGCCGACCTCGATGACGACGACCGATTCCCGGGGGTCGACCCGGTAGACGGGCTTGCCGGCGGCGAGCAGCTCGCGGTAATGCGCCTCGGGAAACTCCGGCGGCGGACCGACGGGCCGTGCCGCCTCGCGCACCGCCGGCGCGCAGCCGACGAGCGCAAACGCGACGGCGGCGATGACGATGCCGCGCATCAGCCGCCCTTCGCCATCCGGACCTTGAAGCGGACTTTCACGTCGGCGCCGATGGTGTCGGTCGAGGCCCATTCGCCGGCGCCGATGCCGAAGGCGCCGCGCTTCACCGCGAACTCGCCTTCCATCGTCGCGCCGTCGCCCGAGGGCGTCCACGCGAACGGCACGTCCACCGGCTGCTTCGCGCCTTTCAGCGCGAGCGTGCCGCGCGCGACCCAGCGATTGCCGTCGCGCCGGATCTCGCTCGAATGGAACTCGGCCCGCGGATGCGCGGCCATGTCGAACCAGTCCTTGCCGCGGATCTCGCGGTTGACGTCGGCGACTCCCATGTCGGCGCTGGCGACGTCGATGACGACCTCCAGGCTGCCGCCGGCCTTCGCGGGGTCGAATCCCTTGAGCGCGACGTCGAACTTCTTGAACTCGCCGGGCACCGGCGTCTTCTCGAAGCTCGCGACGATCTCCAGCTTGCTTCCGGCCGGAACCGACTTCCAGTCGGCGGCGTGCGCGGCCGCCGCCGTGAAGAGCACGACGAGCGCCAGGGCCTTCATCGCGTCCTCCAAGGCAGCATGCGGGCGAGCACGTCGTCGCGCTTCACGAAATGGTGCCGCAGCGCCGCGCCGATATGCGCGAGGAGCACCAGCGCGAGGACCACGAACAGCCCGCGGTGCACCCACGCGACGCCGTCGGAGAGCGCCTTGTCGGGCGCGACGATGGCCGGGAGCGGCACGAGGTAGAAGATCCGGAACGGGATGTTGGCGGCCGAATTGACGATCCAGCCGGTGACCGGCAACGCGACCATCAGCAGGTAGAGCAGCGCATGGCTCGCGCGCGCCGCGGCGCGCTCCCACACCGGCATGTCCGCGGGCAGCGCCGGCGCCCGGCTCGCGAGGCGCCAGGCGAGCCGCAGCGCGAGCAGCGCGAGGATCAGCATCCCGATGGACTTGTGCCAGAAGAACAGGCGGATCTGCGTCGGCGACAGGTGCCAGTTCGCCGCCATCAGGCCGAGCGCGATCTGCACGAAGATGAGCAGCGCCATGACCCAGTGGAACGCCTTCGCCGGTCCTCCCCAGGAAGCGGCGGCGTCGCGCGACATCTACTTCGCCGGCTCCGCGAGCGCCTCGACCTGGATGCGCAGCACGACGTCGGGCTTGAAGCCCCACTGCGGCGCGTAGTCGAGGCCGAACTGGCTGCGGTCGAGCCGCCCGAGCGCGTCGGCGCCGCACCATTCGCGCTTGAGCAGCGGATGCGGGATGCACTTGAACATGTCGATCTTCAGCGCGACCGGCCGCGTCACGCCGTGCAGGCTCAGCTCGCCCTCGGCCGCGGTCGGCGCGCCGTTCACGAAGCGCACGAGGCGCCCCTTGTAGGTCACCGTCGGGAATTTCTTCGCGTCGAGCTGGTCGGGACCGATCATGTACTCGGCGAGCTTCGGATGGCCGAAGTCGATGCTCGCCGCCTCGATCGCGATGTCGATCGTGCCGGTGCCGGCGGCGCGGTCCATCGTCACCTTGCCGGTGGTCCGGTTGAAGCGGCCGCGCCACATCGACATCCCCATGTGGTCGGCCTCGAACGAGGGATAGGTGTGCTCGGGATCGACCTCGTAGCCGACCGGCGCCGCGCACACGGCGCCGCAGGCGGCGAGACCGGCGAGTACGACGAGGACAGGCCGCACGCGATTTCCTTTCCGGGGAACGTCGCGGATTGTATCCGCAAAAAAAGAAAGGGGCCCGTTCGGGCCCCTCGACGGCGCTCGTCCCGCCGCTCAGAACGTCGGCGGCAGCGGCTCGATCTCCTTCGCCTGGTTCACGACCTGCGCCGGGAGATAGCCGGCCTCGACCGACGCGGCGCTCGCCACGGCGGCCGAAGACGCCGAGCCCGCCGGCACCATCATGGCCACGACGCAGATCCCGCCGATCGCGACGGCGGCGGCGAGCAGGGTGTCGACGACGGGGTTTTCGCGCTTGCTCATTGGGGTCTCCTCCTTGTCTTTCGGGCGGGCGGGGATCGCCTCCCGACGGAGACCACTTTAGGATTCGCGGGCCTTCGCGCTCGCCGTCGCAAGGCACAGCGATGCCGTGCCCCGCGACGCGGGCGCCCTGTGCCGTATTACCAGTGCGCCGGCAGCCGCTTGTGGATGGTGATCTGCCGCGCGTCGACCGAGATGTAGCCGCCGGCGGTGAGGTCCCTGACGATGCGGTTCACCATCTCGCGCGACCCGCCGATGCGCGCGGCGATGTCGGTCTGCGTCAGCCGCTCGGGCACCACCCGCACGCCGTCGCGCTCGACCGCGCTCTCGTCGACGAACTTGGCGAAGCGGCCGTACACGTCCTTCAGGGCGAGGTCGCTCACCTGCTTGACCAGGCTGCGCGTCTTCGCGATCAGCAGGTGGATCATGTGGAGCGCGAACGTGGGATTGCTCTCGAGCAGCCCCTGCAGGTCGCTCATCGGGATCACGAAGCAGCGGCAGGGCTCCATCGCCATGACCGAGGCCGAGCGGCGGCCGCCGTCGATCACCAGCTCACCGAAGTAGCTGCCCTCGCGCGAGGTGCTGAGCACCGCCTCCTTGCCGTCCTCGTCGCTCACGAACACCTTCACCCGCCCGGAGAGCAGCACGTACAGCGAGTCGGTCTCGTCGCCCTCGTTGATGATCAGCGCGTGCTTGGGATACGCGCGCACGCTGCCGTGGGGCGCGAGCTTGCGCAGCTCGTCCTCGCTGAGCCGGGCCAGGGGACCGATCCCCTGGGAGACGTACTGGGACTCCTGCGACATGGCACCCTCCCGATGACAGAGCACGAGCGACGCCGATTTTGGCACGGCCCGGGCCGTTCGTGCATCAGTCCTGCAGGTCGATCGTCCGCGTCTTCACCTCGCGGTCCTTGTCGTCGCGCCGGACCGTGAGCGTGATCTCCTTGCCCACGCCGATATCGTCGAGCATGGCGGCGAAGTCCGACAGCGTCGCCACGGGCTTCCCGTCGAGCGCGACGATGACGTCGCCGACGCGGCGGCGCCTCAGGTCCCAGGGCTGGATGCCCGCCTTCTGCGCGGGCGAGCCGCGCGCGACCCCGAGCACCATCACGCCCTGGACGCCGAGCTGCGACGCGATGCGCTCGTCGGCCGCGGCGATCCCGATCCCGGGGCGCGGCGCGCGGCCGGTCCTGATGATCTGCGGCACGACGCGCTTCACCAGGTCGACCGGGATCGCGAAGCCGATGCCGGCCGAAGTCCCCGATTCGGAGTAGATCGCGCTGTTCACGCCGATCAGCCGCCCCGAGCTGTCGAGCAGCGGCCCGCCCGAGTTTCCCGGGTTGATCGCGGCGTCGGTCTGGATGACGCCGCGCACCTCGCGCCCGCGCGAGGTCGGCAGGCGCCGCTCGAGCGCGCTCACGATGCCCGTGGTCAGCGTGCGCGACAGGCCGAAGGGGTTGCCGATCGCGAAGGTCGACTGTCCCACCTGCAGCGCCTTCGAGTCGCCGACGGGCAGCGGCCGCAGGCCCTTGGGCACCTCGGACAGGCGCACCACCGCGATGTCGTAGTCGGGCGAGCCGCCGATCACCTTCGCCGGGATCGGGTCGCCGACGTCGAGCTGTACGTATACGGTGTCGGCGTCCTCGATCACGTGGAAATTGGTGACGATGTGGCCCTCGGCGTCCCACACGAAGCCCGAGCCCGCGCCCTGCGCGAGCTCGACGCCCGAGAGCGGGTCGAAGCGGCGCGCCTCGGTCGTGATGTACGCGACCGAGGGCGCGGCGGCCTTGAAGAGCGCGGTCACGCTCTTCTCCCAGTCGGAGAGCCGGCCCTGCGCGACCACGAGCGGCTCCTGCGCCGGCGGCGCCGGAGCGACCGCGGCCGGCGCGGCCGGCGCGGGCTCCTCCTCGACCGTCTGGCGGTACAGCCGCGCCCCCATCCACACGACGACGAAGGTGACCGCGGCGAGCAGGACGACCTTCGCGATCCGCGTCACGGGCGTCCCCGGGTCACGCGGGGCGCGGCGTCACGTGGCCGCACTTCGCGCAGCTGCGGTGAGAATCCTCGGCGTAGAACTCCTCGTAGACGCGCGACACCGGGTCCTCGCGGTAGTCGGCGACGTGGCGCACCGCCTGGTACAGCTCCGCGCCGCAGCTCGCGCAATACCAGAAGAAGCGGTCCTTCTCCTCGGGCCGGCGCTTGCGCTCGAGCACGAGGAGGAAGGCGTCGGGCGAGAAGCGCGGCGAGTGCTTCACGCCCGCCGGGCAGTAGATGATCTCGCCTTCGCGCACCACCGCGACTTTCTCGGAGCCGTCGCCGGCGAGGTAGTGCAGGTTCATCTCGCCCTTGATCATGTACATGACCTCGTCGCTCGGGTCGGCGTGGAATTCGCTGCGGTGCTTGCGGCCGCGCGCGACGAAGGCGATCGTGTCGGGCGCCTGCCACAGGATGCTCACCGGCTTGATGCCGTGGCGGACCGACTCCGCGACCTCGGCGAGGCTGATGGATTTGAGCTCTGTCATGGAAATCTGTCTCCGGGAGGCGTCATATTAATCCACGGATGACGACCCGGCGCGAAGGCTGCTACAGTTCCCGGCAGACCCATGAGCACCGAGACCTTCGACTACGTCATCGTCGGCGGCGGCACCGCCGGCTGCGTGCTCGCCAACCGCCTCTCGGCCGATCCCGACGTGCGCGTGCTGCTGCTCGAGGCGGGCGGGCGCGACGACTGGCACTGGATCCACATCCCGATCGGCTATATCTACTGCATCGGCAACCCGCGCACCGACTGGTGCTTCAAGACCGAGGCCTGCGACGGGCTGAACGGCCGCTCGATCCTGTACGCGCGCGGCCGCGTGCTCGGCGGCTGCTCGTCGATCAACGCGATGATCTACATGCGCGGCCAGAAGCGCGACTACGACGAGTGGGCGAAGCTGACCGGCGACCCGTCGTGGTCCTGGGAGAGCGTGCTGCCGGTGTTCCGCAAGTCCGAGGATCACTGGCGCGGCGGCTCGGTGTGGCACGGCTCGGGCGGCGAGTGGCGCGTCGAGCAGCAGCGGCTCTCGTGGGAGATCCTCGACGCCTTCCAGGCGGCCGCCGAGGAGTGCGGCATCCCGCGCACCGAGGACTTCAACCGCGGGGACAACGAGGGCAGCGGCAAGTTCGAGGTGAACCAGCGCCGCGGCGTGCGCGTCTCGGCGGCGAAGGCGTTCCTGCGCCCGGCGATGCAGCGGCCGAACCTCGAGGTGCGCACCGACTCGACCGTGCAGTACCTGCGCATGGACGGCAGGCGGGTCACGGGCGTCGCGTACCTCCTCGGCGGCGACCGCCGGTACGCCGAGGCGCGCGCCGAGACGATCCTCGCCGCGGGCGCGATCGGCAGCCCGCAGGTGCTGCAGCTCTCGGGCATCGGGCCCGCGGGCCTGCTCGGCGCGCACGGCATCCCGGTGCGCCACGAGCTGCCCGGGGTCGGCGAGAACCTGCAGGACCACCTGCAGCTGCGCATGGCGTTCAAGGTGACGAACGCGCGCACGGCGAACGAGCTCGCGCACAGCTGGACCGGCAAGGCGAGGATGGCGCTCGAGTACGCGATCTTCCGGAGCGGCCCGCTGTCGATGGCGCCCTCGCAGCTCGGCGTCTTCACGCGGTCCGCGCCCGAGCACGCGACGCCCAATCTCGAGTACCACGTGCAGCCGCTCTCGCTCGAGCGCTTCGGCGAGGAGCTGCACGAGTTCCCCGCGTTCACCGCGTCGGTCGCGAACCTGCGGCCGACGAGCCGCGGCTGGGTGCGGATCGCGAACGCCGACCCGCGCGCCGCGCCGGCGATCAACCCGCATTACCTCTCCACGCCCGAGGACCGCAAGGTGGCGGCCGCCGCGCTGCGGCTCACGCGCCGCATCGCGCGCGCAAGAGCGCTCGAGCGCTTCGCGCCCGAGGAGTTCATGCCGGGGCGCCAGCACGACAGCGACGAGGAGCTCGCGCGCGCCGCGGGCGACGTCGGCACGACCATCTTCCACCCGGTCGGCACGTGCCGGATGGGGCCGGCGTCGGAGCGCGCGAGCGTCGTCGACGCGCGCCTGCGCGTGCACGGCATCGGCGGCCTGCGCGTGATCGACGCGTCGATCATGCCGACGATCACCTCGGGCAACACCAACTCGCCGACCGTGATGATCGCCGAGCGCGGCGCCGAGATGATCCTCGCCGACCGCAAGGCGGCGGCGCGGCGCGAGCAGGTCGCGCGGAGCCCGGCATGAGCATGAGGACCCCATGACGACGCCACTGGACAAGCCGCTCAAGCGCGAGGTCGACATCGGCGGCGCGAAGTACACGCTGACGCTGACGCCCGCGGGCCTCAAGCTCACGCCCAAGGGCGCGCGCAAGGGCATCGAGGTCTCGTGGCAATCGCTCGTCAGCGGCGACGCGGCGCTGGCTGCGGCGCTGAACGCTTCGATCTCGCAAAACAAGGACACCAAATGAAGATCTGCTACTTCGACGATTTCAGGCTCGGGATCGTCAAAGGCGACGCCGTCGTCGACGTCTCGAAGACGGTGAAGGCGGTCCCGCACACGGGGCCGCACGACCTCATCGCGGCGCTGATCGCGGACTTTCCGAAATACCGCGCGAAGCTCGAGAAGGCGGCCGCCGCCGGGCGCGGCGTCCCGCTGAAGAAGGTGCGCCTGCGGGCGCCGCTGCCGCGGCCGGTCAACATCGATTGCATGGCGGTGAACTACATGGAGGACGGCACGCGCTCGGAGCCCGCGCCGATCAACGCCTTCCACAAGTCGCCGAGCGGCGTCATCGGCGACGGCGACACCATGGTGCTGCCCGACGTGCCGGCGTCGATCTTCGAGGGCGAGGCCGAGCTCGCGCTCGTGATCGGCCGGCGCGCGTCGAACGTCAAGGCCGCGCAGGCGATGAAGTACATATTCGGCTACACCTGCTTCATCGACGGCTCGGCGCGCGACCTGCCGCCGGCGGGCAACACGTTCTACCAGATGAAGTCGCGCGACACCTTCGCGCCGATGGGTCCGTTCATCGTGACCGCGGACGAGATCCGCGATCCGCACAAGCTGCAGATCCGGCTCTGGGTGAACGGGACGCTCAAGCAGGACTTCAACACCTCGGACATGGCGCACAACATCCCGCGCTGCATCGAGTGGGTGTCGTCCATCCACACGCTCGAGCCGGGCGACGTGCTCGCGACCGGCACCAACCACCGCGGCCTCTCGGCCTTTCAGGACGGCGACCGCATCGAGCTCGAGGTCGAGAAGGTCGGGCGCCTCCGCGTCAAGGTGAGGGACCGGCTCGAGCGCACCTGGTCGCGCGACACGCGCCTCGAGTGCGAGCAGAAAGGCGTCAAGGGGCGGGCACCTCAGCTCTCGGGAAAGTATGCGCCCGCCCGGTCTCCGGCTCCAGCGCCTGCGAGCTAGGGACCAGCGGCAGCCGCACGCGGAACTCGCTGCCGCGGTCGCGGCCGGCGCTGCGCGCCTCGATGCCGCCGCCGTGCAGCTCGACCAGGTCGCGCACGACCGAGAGGCCGATCCCCATGCCGCCGGCCGCGCGCGCCCGCGCCTCCTCCGAGCGCGCGAACGGCTCGAACACGCGCTGCAGCATGCTCTCCGGGATGCCGATGCCGTCGTCGCGCACGACGATGAGCGCCGCGTCGCCGTCGCGCTCGGCCGAGACGGCGACGTGCCCGCCGGGCGGCGTGTACTTGACCGCGTTGTCGAGCAGGTTTCCGACCACCTGGGTGAGGCGCGTGAGATCGCCCTCGACGATCAGCGGCTCGCGCGGCAGCGCGACGGCGAGCCCGTGCCGCTGCGCTTCCGCGAGCGGGCGGCAGACCTCGACCGCGTCCGCGACGATGCGCGACACCGCGAGCGGCTCGCGCCGCAGCTCCATGTTGCCGCGCACGATGCGCGACACGTCGAGCAGGTCGTCGACGAGGCGCGCGAGCTGCTTCACCTGCCGGTCGATCACGCCGCGCGCCCAGCGCAGCTCGCGGTCGGGCAGGTCCTTGAGCTGCAGGACCTCGAGCACGTTGCGGATCGGCGCGAGGGGGTGCTTGAGCTCGTGCGCGACGGTCGCGAGGAAGACGTCCTTGCGCTTGTCGGCCTCGCGCAGCTTTTCCTCGAGGCGCTTGCGCCGCGTGACCTCGCGCTCCAGGCGCCGGCGCGCCGAGCGCATGCCCCCGCCGAAGCCGACGATGATCAGGCACGACAGCGAGTAGAGCGCGAGCCGCAGGGGATCGGGCGGCGCGCTGACGAACACCGTGTGCACCGGCTGCACGAACAGGTACTCGGCGCCGACGTAGCCCGCGGCCATCGCGGCGAGCGCGGGCCCGTAGCCGCCGACGAGCACCACGACCGCCACCGCGGCGTAGAGCGTCGAGAACGGGACCGAGCCGCCGAGCAGAGGCTCGAGCGCGTCGCGCAGCACCAGCGCCAGGGCGGTCGCGAGGAAAGCGACGGCCCAGCGCAGCAGTCGGTCGCGCCAGACGGAAGATTCCATGGAGACGACCATGTTACGGCCGGGCGCCTTACGCAGACCTTAAGAGCGGCGGCGGCCGCGCAACTTCCCTAATATAATCAGGCGGCACGGAGGAACAAAACCTCGATGAAACGCATCGTCGCCCTGCTTTTCGCCGCCTTTGCCGCCGCGGCATCGGCCCAGGATTTCCCGTCGAAGCCCGTGCGCCTGGTCGTGCCCTTCCCGCCGGGCGGGCCGCTCGACATCTCGGGCCGCCTCATCGGCACGCATCTGGCGGAGCGCTGGCGCGAGCCGGTCCTGATCGAAAACAAGCCCGGCAGCACGATCGGCCCGGAGTCGGTCGTGAAGAGCGCGCCCGACGGCTACACGCTGATGATCATCAGCTCGACGCCGCTCATCACGCTGCCGCAGATGCAGAAGGTGCCCTACGACGTGCTGCACGACCTGACCGGCGTGACGCAGACCACGCTGCTCACTTACGCGCTGGTCGTGAACCCGTCCTCGGGCATCGCCTCGATCGAGGATCTCATCGGCCGCGCGAAGCGCGCGCCCGGCAAGCTCAACTACGCGAGCGCGGGCAACGGCTCCGGACAGCACCTCTACATGGAGCTGCTCAAGTCGGCGGCCGGCATCGACCTCACGCACATCCCGTTCAAGGGAGCGGCGCCCGCGCTGCAGGCGGTGATGGCGGGCGAGATCCCGATGATGCTCGACGTCACCGTCTCCACGGTGCCGCTCGTCAAGTCGGGAAAAGCGCGCGCGATCCTCGTGACCGGCTCGCAGCCGCTCGAGCAGCTGCCGGGCGCGGTTCCCTTCGACCGGCGCTTCCCCGGCCTCGGCATCGGCAGCTGGCACGGCGTCTTCGCCCCGGGCGCGACGCCGAAGCCCGTGCTCGAGCGGATCGCCTCCGACATCCGCGAGGTGCTGAAGCTGCCCGCGGTCGGCGAGCGCTTCCGCCAGCTCGGGGTCGAGCCCTCGGGGCTCTCGGGCGACGAGTTCAACGCCGTCGTGCGGCGCGACTACGAGCGCTGGGGCGAGATCATCCGCAAGAATCACCTGAGGGCCGACTGATGCTGCGATGCTTTTTCTTCGCCGCGCTCGTCTTCGCCTCGGGCGCGGGCTTCGCGGAGCAATGGCCGTCCAGGCCGATCCACGTCGTCGTCCCGAACACCGCCGGCTCGGTCGGCGAGGTGCTGCTGCGCGCGATCGCGCCGCAGGTGGAGGCGAAGCTCGGCCAGCGCCTGCTGGTCGACAACAAGCCGGGCGCCGCCGGCAACATCGGCACCGCCGAGGTCGCGCGCGCGGCGCCCGACGGCTACACGCTGCTGCTCGCGCCGACGGCGAACTACGCGGTGAACCAGCACCTGTTCCCGAACCTCGGCTTCGATCCGCTCGCGGCGCTCGAGCCGATCGCGATGCTCGCCGAGGCGCCGCTGCTCGCCGTGATCAACGCCGGGGTCCCGGCGCGCTCGCTGAAGGAGCTGGAGCAATACGTGCGCGCGAACCCGGGCAAGCTCAACTACGGCGCGCCCGGCACCGGGTCGCCGTCGCACCTGACCGGCGCGCTGTTCTCGCAGCTCACCGGCAACGCCATGGTCTACGTGCCGTACAAGGGCATCGCGCCGATGGTGCAGGCGCTCCTCGCGAACGACATCCAGGTCACCTTCCCGACGATCACGACGGTGCTCGGCGCGCTGAAGACGGGCCGCGTGCGCGTGCTCGCGGTGATGGGACGCGAGCGGCTGCCCGAGCTGCCCGACGTCCCGACGACGGTCGAGGCGGGCTTCCCGGACCTCGTCTTCGGCAACTGGTGGGTGCTGTCCGCGCCGCGCGGCACCGACGAGCGGACCGTCGAGCGCCTCGCGCGCGAGGTCGATGGCGCGCTCGCCGATCCGGCGGTGCGCAAGCGCATCCGCGACGCCGGCCACGTGCCGACCGGCCTGTCGCGCGCCGACACCGCGGCGTTCCTGCGCTCGGAGTCCGCGCGCTACCGGAAGATCGTGGAGACCGGGCGCATCAAGCCGGAGCTGTAGCCGTGTCGCCGTCGTCCCGGGCCTTGCGCGAGGAGCGCCGTGCGCGCATCGACGCCGCGCTCGCCGACGCGGGGCTCGACGCGCTCGTCGTCGCCGGCGACGCGTGGCGCAGCGACTACCTGCGCTATGCGCTCGACGCGACGCCCCTCGAGGGCCGCGCGATCGCGATCGTCGAGCGCGGCGGCGCGGCGCGGCTCTTCGTCGACTCGCCCGCGGAAGGCGCGCGCTTCGCCCGGGAGCTGCCCGACGTCGCGGTCGCCGCCTCGCGCTCGGCGATCACCGAGGCGGAGCGCGCGCTCGCCGCCTTGATCGTGAAGCGCGTCGCCCTCGCGCCGCTCGCCGCGCTGCCCTATCGCCTCGCCATGGGACCGTTCGGCCGCACGATCGCGGAAGGCACGGCGCTGCTCGACCGGCTGATGCTCGTGAAATCGCCGCGCGAGATCGACGCGGTGCGCAAGGCCGCGGCGCTCGCCGACGAGGGCTACCGGGTGTTCCGCGAGGCGGCGCGCACCGGCCGCGCCGAGTACGAGCTCGTCGCCGAGGTCGAGGCGTTCTTCCGCTCGCGCGGCTGCCCGGAGAACTTCCAGATCCTCGCCTCGGGCGGACGCGAGGTGCGCGGCATGCACCCGCCGGGCGAGCGGCGGCTCGCGGCCGGCGATCTCGTCACCACCGAGCTCACGCCCTGCGTCGAGGGCTATTACGCGCAGATCTGCCGCACCCTCGTGATCGGGCGCGCGAGCGCGGAGCAGCGCCGTGCCTTCGCCATATACGACGAGGCGCTCGCCGCGGGCGTCGCCGCGCTCGAGCCCGGCGCCACGGCCGGCGACGTGGCGCGCGCCGAGAACGCGATCTTCCGCCGCGAGGGACTGGGCGAGTACGTGACCTCGGAGTACACGCGCGTGCGCGGGCACGGCCTCGGGCTCTACGTCGACTCGCGGCCGATGCTGCTCGAGGACGTCGCGCTCGAATTCCGGCCGGGAATGACGCTGATCGTGCACCCCAACACGTATCACCCCGAGGTCGGCTACTTCGTGCACGGCGACAGCGCCGTGGTCACCGACGGCGGCTGCGAGGTGCTGACGCGCACGCCGCGCGAGCTGTTCGAGGTCGCCGCATGAGGCACGGGCTGATCGCCTGGTCGCGCGACGAGGTGCCCGCGTCGGCGCTCGACGCGCGCGTCGCGAAGCTGCAGGCGGCGATGCGGAAGGAGGCGCTCGACTGCGTCCTCGTGTACAGCTCGTTCGCGCGGCCCGCCGCCGTCGCGTGGCTCACGCACTTCGTGCCGTACTGGAACGACGCGCTGCTCGCGGTGTTCCCCGACGGCGCGCCCGTGCTGCTCGCAGCCTTTTCGAAGCGCATGAACCCCTGGATCCACGAGACCAGCCGCGTGGGCGAAGTGCGCGCCGCGCCCGACCTCGGCAAAGGCGCCGCGGCGCTGATGTCCGAGAAGCGCGTCTCGCGCCTCGGCGTGGTCGAGCTCGACGCGCTGCCGTGGCGGATCGCGCAGCCGATCGCCGATCCGACCCGCGATGCGGAGCTCGTCGACGCGAGCGGCGTGTTCACCGACGTGCGCCACCCGGCCGACGCCTTCGAGATCGCGCTCGCGCGGCGCGCGGCGCAGATCGCGAGACGCGCGCTCGACGCCGCGGCGGACGGCTCGCGGCTCGCCTCGCACGCGCTCGCCGCCGCCGAGAGGAGCGCGCGCCTCGAAGGCGCCGAGGACGTGATCGCGCGGCTCGCGCCCGACCTGCGCGAGGACGCGACGCTCGTGCGCATGGAAGGCGACGCGCCGCTCGGCGCGCGCTGGGCGCTGGAGCTGACGGTGTCGTACAAGGCGACCGCCGTGCGCGTGACGCGAAGCTTCGCGTCGGGGGCGACGCCGCCTTCCTGGCGGGAGGCCGACGCGTGGCTCGAGCGCACGGTCGCCGCCTCGGCGATGGCCGACGGCGCGCCGGGCCGCGTCGCGGCCTACCGCGTCGACGTGGCGCTCGGGACCGAGCCGCTCGCGACCTGGGACACCGACGGTCCCGAGACATCGGTCCCGCTGCACGACGGAACGCTGGGCGTGCTGTCGGTGAAGCTCGAGCCGAAGGACGGCGCCTGGCTCGCGGCCGTGCCGGTGCTGATCGGAAGAGGCCCGCTCTGATCAGGCGGCTTGCTTGGTTTTCTCCGGCGACTTCAGGCCGAGCACGCGCACGGCGTTGTCGTGCAGGATCTTGCGCCGATCCTCCTCGGACAGGCCCATTTCCTCGAACACCGCGATCGCGGCCTTCGGGTTCCAGCACGGATAGTCGTCGCCGTACATGACGTGGTCGACGCCGTAGTACTCGATCGCGAACCGGAGGCCCATCGCGTGCGGCTGCACCGTGTCCGTGTACATGCGGCGCAGGTAGACGCTCGGGTCCTTCGGCAGCTTCGCCGCGCGCGAGTTCTTGTCCATGCGCCCCGACTGGTAGGGCAGCGCGCCGCCCGTGTGCGAGACGTAGATCTTGAGCCCGGGATGGCGCTCCATCAGGCCCGAGAGCACGAGCCGGTACGCGGCGACGCTGACCTCGATCACCTTGCCGAGGCTGTTGTAGAGCGCGCCGTTGTAGCCGTCGCAGATCTGCGGGAAGACGACGTCGGTCGGGTGCAGGAAGAGCATCGCGCCGAGGCGCTCGGCCGCGGCGTAGAAGTCCTCGAGCGAGGGATCGTCGACGCGCGTCGCCCCGCGCGGCCCGATCGAGCTCGGCACGTTGACGCCGACGAGGCCCAGCTTCATCGCGCGCTCGAGCTCGTCGACCGCCTTCTTCGGGTCCTGCAGCGGCACGACGCCGCTCGCCCAGACGCGCCCCGGGTTGCGCGCGACCGCGCCCGCCATCTCGTCGTTCCATTGCTGGGCGAACGCGAATCCGTGCGCGGCGTCGGTCTCGGAGAAGAACGCGCCGAAGGGCCCGGTCGTGCAGACGACGCCGAAGTCGCAGCCGATCCTCGCGCCGGCCGCGTCCATCGTGCCGAGCATCGCGTCGAGGTCGAACCAGTCGGCCCAGGTATCGGTGCGCGCCGCGCCTTCGTGCGGCGACACCATGTAGCCGCCGCGCGCGGTGGCGACCGCCCTCGGGAAATCGGCGCGCTTCGCGAGCGCCTCGAAGACCGACCGGGGATACCAGTGGAAATGGGTGTTGATCGCTCGCATGGGCGCCTCGGTTTGCGCTATGTTACGCTCGTTTCGATGATGCGACGAACCGTCTCCCTGATCGCCTGCCTCGCGCCGGCGCTCGCCTGGGCGCAATTCCCCACGAAGCCCATCCAGGTGATCAGCACCGCGTCGCCGGGCTCGAGCGGCGACGTCGCGCTGCGCATGGTCGCGACCAAGATGTCGGCGGCGATGGGCCATCCCGTGATCGTCGACGTGCGTCCCGCCGCGCGCGGCGCGCAGATGGCGCAGGCGCTCGCGAAGGCCGCGCCCGACGGC
>DASRFB010000010.1:0-13233 GCA_035651815.1 Burkholderiales bacterium
CGCCGACCTTCTTGTAGACGATCTCGCAGCCGGCCGAGCCGGGGTTCGAGGGCGGCGTCCAGTACAGGCCGATCGACTCGAACGTCGCGACCGCGCGCGTGCCGGTCGAGGGCAGCGAGCTGGTGGCGGTGGGCGGCGGGGTGGTCGTCGTGCCGGTGGAGCCGGTCGAACCGGTCGATCCGGTCGAGCCCGTCGAGCCGGTGGAAGCGACGGTCGGGTTGGCGGCGTCGACCCAGGTCGTGCCGTTCCAGGACCACCAGCCGCCGGCGCTGTTCGTCTGGAACACGCTCGAGCCGTTCCAGTACAAGCCGACCACGTTGGTGCTGAAGCCCGCGGCCGCGCCGTTGCGCATCACCTTGCCCGCGCTGATGTTCCAGACGGCCTTGCTCGCGTCGACGATCTGCGTCGCCGGCGGAATCGCGGTGCCGGGGGCGGAGGTCGTGAGGTTCGCGGTGCTGGGCGGGGTGGTCGTCGCGACGATGACCGGCGTCAGCACCACCTTGTCGACGCGCGCGAGCGCGCCGGCGTTGATCGTGCCGACCAGCCGCAGCGTGTCGCCCTTCACGAGCGAGACGTTATTGATGGTGAAGCTCGCCGACTGGCCGTTCGTCGCACCCAGCGGATAGGTGTAATCCCTGAGCAGCGCGCTGCCGCGGTAGAGCTTGAGGTCCGGCGTGCCGTCGTTCTCGAGCGAGACGACGACCTGCACGTTGTACGTGCCGCTCGCGCCGCTGAAGACCTGGCTGGCGGTGCCGCTGCCCCCGGTCGCGACCTTGATCAGCGTGCCCTCGACGGCATAGCCGCCGGAGAGCGACATCGACTCGGCTTCGTACGTGATCGCGTTGCCGAGGGTGACCGGCGCGGTGCCGGTGCCCGTGGTCGACGCGGAGCCGGTCGAGCCGGTCGTGCCGGTCGTGCCGGTCGAGGCCGTGGAGCCGGTCGAGCCGGTCGTGGTCGTTCCGGTGCCGGAAGTCGTCCCGGTGCCGGTGGTGGTCGTAGACGCGGTCGTCGGGTTGGCGGCGTCGACCCAGGTCGTGCCGTTCCAGGACCACCAGCCGCCGGCGCTGTTCGTCTGGAAGACGCTCGATCCGTTCCAGTACAGGCCGACGACGTTCGCGCTGAAGCCGGCCGGTGCGCCGTTACGCAGCACCTTGCCGCCGCTCACGGTCCACACCGCAAGGCTCGCGTCGACGATCTGCGTCGCCGAGGGGATGGACGTGCCCGCGGCCGAAGTCGCGAGGCTCGTCGTGGTGGTGCCGGTCGAAGTCGTGCCGGTGCTGGAAGTCGTTCCGGTGGTACCGGTCGAGGTCGTGGATGCGGTGGTCGGGTTGGAAGCGTCGACCCAGGTCGTGCCGTTCCAGGACCACCAGCCGCCGGCGCTGTTCGACTGGAAGACGGTCGAGCCGTTCCAGTAGAGCTTCACGACGTTGGCGCTGAAGCCGGCGAGCGCGCCGTTGCGCATGACCTTGCCGCCGCTCACCGTCCATACCGCCTTGCTCGCGTCGATGATCTGCGTCGCCGAGGGGATGGACGTGCCCGCGGGCGACGTCGTGAGGACGACGGGGTTCGTCGCGTCGACCCAGGTGGTGCCGTTCCAGGACCACCAGCCGCCCGCGCTGTTCCGCTGGAAGATGCTCGAGCCGTCGTAGTACAGCTGCACGACGTTGGCGCTGAAGCCGGCGAGCGCGCCGTTGCGCATCACCTTGCCGCCGCTGACGGTCCAGACCGCGCCGCTCGCGTCGACGATTTGCGTCGCCGACGGGATCGAGGTGCCTGCGGGCGAGGTCGCTGCCGCTGCAGCCGACGTCGACGTCGTCGCCGACGTCGTGGTCTGCGCGAGCGCGCCGCCCGACGCGAGCACGGAGATGAAACCTATGCTCGCGAAGAGGAGGGCTTGCTTGGACTTGCGGTGGCCGCCATGGGCGCGGACGAACGAACTTCTGCCTGCATTGCGCATGTTGTACATCTCCCTGATGTGATGGGAAGCGCGCAGCGGCCATGTTCCGGCTCTGCTTCGCGCTTCGGGCCCGGTGTTGCACTTGGGCTCGGTGTGCTTTGTACCAACATCGGCAGCGGCCTTATATAGCCCGAGCGGAATGTCGTTCGATTGCGACGAGGCGTGCGGCGCGCGCAAATCCATGTCATCGTTGCCGAAATCGCGCTCGAGCCGCTTGTCGTGACGCGGCGACGCGCTGAAAAAATTTGGGGACCTAGTCCGGATGGATACGCTGACCCATGCGCTCTCCGGCGCGCTGCTCGCGCGGGCCACCGCGCGCGCCGGCGAGGCGCCGCGCCCGCTCGGGCGCAGGATCGCGGCGGGATTTCTCGCGTGCGCCGCGCCCGACCTCGACTTCGTCGCCGGCTTCTTCGGCCCGGTGGCGTATCTCGAGAACCATCGCGGCGTCACCCATTCGCTCGTGCTGCTGCCGCTCTGGGCGCTCGCGCTCTCGTGGGCGCTCGCCGCGATCCAGCGCGAGCCGCGCGGCTGGCGCGCGCTCTACGGCGTCTGCGCGCTCGGCATCGGCCTGCACGTCGCCGGCGACGTGATCACGAGCTACGGCACGATGGTGCTCGCGCCGCTGTCGGACTGGCGCGCCGGCATCGGGACGACGTTCATCATCGACCTCTGGTTCACCGGCATCATCGCCGCCGGGCTCGGCGCGTCCGCGCTTCTGCGGCACGACCGGCGCCCGGCGATCGTCGCGTGCCTCGCGCTCGTCGCCTACGTCGGCTTCCAGTACGCGCTCAAGCGCGAGGCGCTCGAGTTCGGCGAGCGCTACGCGCGCGAGCACGGCGCGCGCGGGGCGGTGATCGCCGCCGAGCCGCGGCCGGTGTCGCCGTTCAACTGGACCGTGTTCGTGAGCGATGCCGAGGCGCACCACTTCGCGCACGTCAACCTGGTACGCGAGCGGCCGCTCGAGGCGGGGCCGGATGCCGGCTTCATCCGCAAGCTCGACGCCGTCTACTCTCCGCTGCAAGGCGCGCGCTGGGAGACGCGAACGCGCTACGGCGACGGAGCCATCGAGCCGCTCGCGCGCGAGGCCTGGGAGTCGCCGGCGATGGCGGTGTACCGCTGGTTCGCCGCGAAGCCCGCCTTCGACGGCGCCACGCGCGGGTCGGTGTGCGTCTGGTTCGTCGACCTGCGCTTCCTCACGCCGGGACGCGCCGGGCTGCCGTTCCGCTACGGCGCGTGCCGCGACGAAGCCGGCGGACCGTGGCGGCTCGCGCCGCCGTGACCGCTAGACGAGCAGCATCGCGAGCACCGACGCGCCCATCACCGCCACGGCGAGCCAACCGAGGATCTTCAGCCGCCGGCTGACCACGAAAGCGCCCATCACCCCCGGGTCGGCGGCGAGCAGCATCATCACCGCCATGATCGGGACGGCGATCACGCCGTTCACGACTGCAGACCACAGCAGCATCTTCATCGAGTCGATCCCGGCCACGTCGATCGCGACCCCGAGCACGGTCGCGACGGTCAGGATGGCGTAGAAACCGCGCGCCTCGGCCACCGTCAACCCGAGGCCGATCGGCCAGCGGAAGGTCTCCGCGACCGCGTACGCGGCCGACCCGGCGAGCACGGGCACCGCGAGCAGCCCGGTGCCGACGATCCCGGCGGCGAAGACGAGGAACGCGAAATTTCCCGCGAGCGGCCGCAGCGCGTCGGCGGCCTGCGCCGCGTCGGCGATGTCGGTCACGCCCGCGGCGTGCAGGGTCGCCGCGGTGGTGAGCATGATGCACAGGGCGACCAGGTTGGAGAAGATCATCCCGATGTAGGTGTCGAACTTGATGCGCGCGAGGTGCAGGCGCGCCTGCTCGGGGGCCTCGCGCAGCGGCTCGTGGCCGGGCGTGGCGCGCTGCTCCTCGACCTCCTGCGATGCCTGCCAGAAGAAGAGGTACGGGCTGATCGTGGTCCCGAGCACCGCCACGAACAGCGCGATGTAGTCGCGATCGAGGGAGAGCCGCGGCAGCAGCGTGCCCGCGGCGAGCTCCCAGAACGGCACGTGCACCACGAGCACCGTCGCGACGTAGGCGAAGAGCGACAGCGTCAGCCACTTCAGGATCGGCGCGTAGCGCGGAAACGGCACGAACAGCTGCAGCGTGAGCGACACGAGCGCGAAGAACACGTCGTAGACCTCGCTGCGTCCGCCCGCGACGAGCACGAGCGCGTCGCCCATGGCGCCGAGATCGGCGGCGATGTTGATGGTGTTGGCGACGAGCAGCAGCGCGACGACGAAGTAGAGCAGCGGCGCCGGGAAGCGTCCGCGGATGTTCGCGGCCAGGCCGTGGCCGGTGACGCGGCCGATGCGCGCGCTCACCACCTGGATGCCGATCATCAGCGGCGTCGTAAACAGCACCGACCAGAGCAGGCCGTAGCCGTAGCGGGCGCCGGCCTGCGAGTAGGTGGCGATCCCGCTCGGATCGTCGTCGGCCGCGCCCGCGACGAGGCCGGGGCCGAGGCGCTTGATCAGCGGCAGCCGCTCGCGCTCCTCGACGCGAATATCGTTCGGGTCCATCGGCGCATTCTGCACGCGGCGGCTTGCACCGGGATGACGGTCGTCATTTTTTCCTGGCGCGCGGCGGGGCACAGGTGCGGCGGCGGCTCCGCTGGTGCATAGTCGCGGCCATGTCGCAGGCCACCACGCGCCGGACCTATGCGCGGCCGCTTCGCCTCGTGCTGCGGCGCGGGCTCGCGCGCCTCCTGCGCCGCGCCTGGCGCGCGCTGCTGCGCGCGCCGTTCGCCGTGCGCGTGCTCGCCGGCGCGCTCGCGCTTCTCTCGGCCTGGGCTGTGGCGAACTGGATCGTGCAGGCGGCGCGCAAGCCCGCGGAGATGCTGTTCCCGGTG
Source organism: Burkholderiales bacterium (assembly GCA_035651815.1). Taxonomy (GTDB): domain Bacteria; phylum Pseudomonadota; class Gammaproteobacteria; order Burkholderiales; family SG8-39; genus VBDM01. Next base: position 4,847 of record DASRFB010000010.1, read on the forward strand.
AGCGGCGTGCTGGCGAAGACGCCGGAAGAGACCTGGCGCCGCTACGGGCCGCTGTTCCGCCTGCACTCGACGGCGAGGATCAGCCCGGAGCTCCTCGCCGCGCTCGCGCAGGTCGAAGGCGCCGGCAACCCGGCGGCGCACACCTACTGGACGTGGCGCCTTTCGTGGAACCCTTTCGAGGTGTACCGGCCGGCGTCGAGCGCCGTCGGCATGTACCAGATCACCGACCCCGCGTTCCGCGACGCGCGGCGCCTGTGCGTCCACGACCATGCAGTGGTCGAGGACGGGCCATGGTACGACCCGGGCTCGTGCTGGTTCAACGCGCTGTACACGCGCGTGCTGCCGACCCATGCGATCGAGATGACGTCGGCGTCGCTCGACCGCGCGGTCGCCGCGCGCCTCGCGCGCCGCGCGGCGACGCCGGCGCAGGCCGAGGACCTCGCCGCGGTGGCGCACCTGTGCGGCGGCGCCGCGGCCGACGGCTACGCCCGCCGTGGCTTCCGCGTCGCGCCGGGCCAGCGCTGCGGCGAGCACGACCTGCGCGGCTACCTCGCGCGGCTCAACGCGTTGAAGCGCGAGTTCGTCCGCCTCGCGAAAGAGAAGAAGAGCTAGGCCGCGAGCGGCTCAGCGCAGCAGCTTGCCGCCGGGTCCGATCACCGTCAGGTCGACCGTGCCCCAGCCCTTGCGCGCCTGGGTCGAGTAGTTGACGTAGACGCCGCCGAGGTTCAGCTCGCCCATCGACAGCAGCGCCTTCAGCACCTTCTCGCGCGTGGGCTTGGGGCCTGCGCGCTTGAGCGCCTCGACCGTGATCTTGCCGCCGATGAAGCCCTCGAGCGTGGAGAACGACAGCGGCTCGGTGGGCGCGTACTGCTTCATGACTTTCTGGTACTCGGACACGACCGGCAGCACCGGCGAGAACGGGAACGGCACCGACTGCGCGATCACCAGCCCGCGCGCCTTCGCGTCGCCGACCACCTTGACGACGTCGCCGGGCGGCACGATCGACATGGCGTAGAGCTGCGCGTCGGCGGACGGCGAGCTCTTGATCTCCTTGACGAACTCGAGCGCGTACTTCCCCGAGATCAGCATGATGGCCGCGTCGGGCTTCTCCTTCACGACCGCGGCCACGGCGTCCTTCATGACCTGGGCGAACTTGTTCTGCGCATCGGGCTTGGCGTCGATCGGCACGTAGGCGACGACGTTGAGACCCTGCGTCTTGGCGTCGTCCTCGACCAGCTTCTTCATCGCCGGGCCGAAGGTGATGTTCCAGAAGACCACCGCGACGCGCTTCTTCTGCGTGAACGCCGCTTCCTTGACCAGGGCCGATACCTCGTCGGGGTAGCCCGACCGGAACGGGAAGAAGTTGGCCGCGCCGACGATGCTGTGGTCGCCCTGGAGCGGCGCGATCAGCGCGATGCCGGAGCTGGCGAGGACATTCGACTTGGACACGTCGGTGATGCCGCCGGTGTTGACGAAGCCGGCGAGCGCCAGGATGTTCTTGTCGGCGATATATTCCTTCGTGATCGAGAGCATCTTGCCGGGCGTGAGGTCGTCGTCCTTGCTGACCAGCTTCACCGGCCGCCCGTGGACCCCGCCGTGCTCGTTCGCGTACTTGAAGTACACCTGGAATCCGGTCTGGATGCCTTTGGCGTTGGCCGTGGTCGCGGGGTTGCTCAGCGCCGCGGCCTGGCCGATCAGCAGGTCCTGGGCGAAAACCGCCGGTGCCGCGAGCAGCGATAGCGCGACAAAGGTGCCGAGAATGCGATTCTTCATTTTGTTCCCCCTCTTGATGCCGGTAATTATTCCTGTCCGCGCGGCCGGAAAAAGGCCCGTCGTGTCGGGGTGACGACGGGGACGACGGGCAATCGTCGTTCCTCGCCGCGCAACCCGGGCTCGCGGGCCGGCGAACGGCTCTGCGCCCAGGACAGAGCAAGACGGATGCCGGCAGCATACGCTGGTCCGCTTCCGCCTCCCGGGCTAAACTGGCCGCCCTGTAGCACCGGATCCAAGGGAGGCGCGATGGCCGGCAGCACGGGCGCGGAGGCGGCGCCCGCCGAAGCCCCGGGCGCGGGTACGCTCCCCCGCCTCAAGCTCTATTACGAGCGCAACGAGCAGCGCATCGCGGCCGCCTCGTTCGCCGCCGGCTTCGTCTTCGACGCATTCATGGTCGGGCGCATCGACTCCTGGGAGATGATCGCGCAGCAGGCCGCGTACCTCGCGCTGATCCTGCTCGCGCTCACGCAGCTGCTGATCGAGCAGGAGCGCCCAGCGCCCGAGCCCGCGGCGATGCCCGCGCCCAAGCGCTGGTACTACCGTTACCGCAGCGTCGTCGTGCACTTCCTGTTCGGGACGCTGCTCAATCTGTACACGATCTTCTTCTTCAAGAGCTCCTCGCTGCTGGTCTCGTTCTCCTTCCTCGGCGTGCTGGTGCTGCTGCTCCTCGCGAACGAGTCGCGCCGCTTCACGGCGCTCGGGCTGCCGTTCAAGTTCGCGCTGCTCGCGCTGTGCCTGCTCTCGTTCTCCGCGCTGGTCGTACCGGTGCTGGTCGGGTACCTCGGCGTCACCGTGTTCCTGATCTCGATGGCGCTCGGGTGCATCCCGATCGCCGCGGTCGCCTCGTGGCTGCGCCGGCGCTCGGACGCGCTCGCCGTGCGCGCGAGGCGCCAGATGCTGGTGCCGCTCGGCGCGGTGCTCGCGGTGTTCCTGATCTTCTACCTGTTCCGGCTGATCCCGCCGGTGCCGCTCTCGATCCCCTACATCGGCGTGTACCACGCGGTCGACAAGACGCAGGACGGCTACCGGCTGAGCCACGAGCGCCCATGGTGGCGCGTCTGGCACAACGGCGACCAGCGCTTCCGCGCCCAGCCCGGCGACAAGGTGGCCGTGTTCTTTCGCGTGTTCTCGCCGACGCGCTTCTCCGACCAGGTCCTCATGCGCTGGTACCGCAAGGAGGCCCACGGGTGGTCGCTGCAGGACTCGATCCCGATCAACATCGTCGGCGGGCGCGAGCAGGGCTTTCGCGGCTACGGCGTCAAGACGAACTACCAGGCCGGCGACTGGAAGGTGCAGGTGGAGACCACCGACGAGCGCGAGATCGGCCGGATCTATTTCGACATCGAGCCCGCGCCGCCCGGGCCGCGCGCCTTCGAGGTGGACCTCGACTAGCGGTAAGGCCTGCCGGCGCGCCGGAAAAGTTTCCCGGCGCAGGCCGCGCCCGAGCCGCGTTTTCCCAATCGAATGAACGGCCCGGACGCGTGGCACGCGCCTTGCAGCCGCCTCGTCGTCAGGAGGCAGCGATGAGACGCAAAGCGAACGGCAAGGCAGGAACCCCGCGCATGGCGCGGAGCGCCGCCGACGATCCCGGATTCACCGCGACGCAGGCGTCGTCCAGCCGGCGCGGCGAATCCAAGCAGGACGAAGTCGAGGACCGGGACTCGGGGCTGAAGCAGGGCGGCTTGAGCGACATCGGCGGCACCGGCCCGCGCCGCAAGCCGGAGAAGAAGTAGCGTCTTACCGGGCTTCGGGCCAGAGCGCCTTCAGCCGCTGCGCGAAGCGCGTGCCGAGCGCGTCGTCCTCGTGCATGAAATACACGTACGCGCGCTCGAGCGGATGCTCGGCGATGCGCCGCGCCCACTCGGCGAGCTCGGCGTCCTCGTAGTGCGTGCGCCGCAGCCGCAGATAGCCGCGGCCGCTGGTCGCGACGAAAGGCGTCTCGCCCTCGTCGGTATCGGTGACGCACAGCATCGCGCGGCGCGAGCGCAATTCCTCGTAGACGTCGTCGCTGTGCCAGGAATCGTTGCGGAACTCGAAGGCGGCGCGCTCGGGCTGCCCGAGCAGCGCCAGGAAGTCGCGCAGGCGCGCCAGGTCCTTCTTCAGAAACGGCGGGGTCTGGAACAGCAGCATGCCGAGCCGCTCGCCGAGCGTCGCGGCACGCCGGCAGAACTCCGCGACGTCGCCTTCGGCCTCGCGCAGCCGCTTCTCGTGCGTGATGCGCCGGGGCGCCTTGAGCGTGAACTCGAATCCCGCGGGCGCCTCCGCGGCCCAGCGCGCGAGCATCGTCTCCGCCGGCATCCGGTAGAAGGTGTTGTTGATCTCGACCGTCTCGAAGTGCTTCGCGTAGAACGCGAGCATCTGGTCGCCGGGAAGCTTCTCGGGATAGAACTTCCCGAGCCATTCCTTGTAGGAAAAGCCGCTCGTGCCGACCGACAGCCGGATCGCCATGACGACAGCGTATCCGAAACAAAGAAGGACGGACGGCGCTGCACGCCGCCCGTCCGGAGCCGTCCCGTTGCCGGGACGGAGGAGGAGACGTTACGCGCCCACCCCGACGTAGCGCTTGCCGAGTGCGGACGGCTCACGCGCCGCGGCTTCCTTGAAGCCGTGGATCGCGACCGCGAGCGAGGTGATCGCCCAGAAGATCGGGTATTCGAACCCGCCCTTGTTCCAAACCCAGCCGAATCCCTTCACCGTGAACAGGGCCCAGGCGGCGATGCCGAGCACCGCGGCGGCGCCGAGCGCAGCGTAGCGGGTGCCGATGCCGAGGACGAGGCAGATGCCCGAGAGCGTCTCGGCCGCCGCGGCGATCCAGACCCACGTCTCGCCCGGATTCATTCCCGCCTTGGCGAAGAACTCCACGGTCGGCGCGGAGAGCACCAGCCCGTGGGCGAACTTCCCGGCCACGTGCGGAAACATGAACATGCCTGCGATGATGCGCAGGATGTTCCATTCGTTCGTGAGGTCGAAATTCTTGGCGCGGATCGCGAAGTCTTCTTTTCTGAGTCCCAGCATGATCGTCTCCTTGATGATCGGATTGCGTACGATCCGATCTTGCGCTTCCCCCTCGGGCGGGATTTGACCTGGATCAAATAGAATCGACAGTCCCGTGGCTCCCCGACCCTCACGACCGAAAAGCACCGCAAGCGCGGGCGCGACCGGGACCGCACTGAGCGAGTATTCGGCCAAGCGCGCCTTCGACGTCACGCCCGAGCCCGGGCCGGAGGTCGCCGCGCGCACCGGGCCCTTGCTCTTCGTCGTGCAGCAGCACCGCGCCACGCGCCTGCACTACGACTTCCGGCTCGAGCTGGACGGCGTGCTGAAGTCCTGGGCGGTGCCCAAGGGCCCGTCGCTCGATCCCGCCGACAAGCGGCTCGCCATGCCGACCGAGGATCATCCTTTCGAGTACGCGTCCTTCGAAGGCATCATTCCGCCCGGGCAGTACGGCGCGGGCGAGGTCATCGTCTGGGACTGCGGCGTCTGGTCCGAGGACGACTCGGGGGCGACCTGGTTCGGCGACCGCGACCGCGCCGAGGCGCGCGCGCGCGAGGCGCTCGCCAAGGGCAAGCTCTCGCTGGAGCTGCGCGGCGAAAAGCTGAAGGGCTCGTTCGCGCTGGTGCGCACCTCGGACCGCAAGAGCTGGCTGCTGATCAAGCACAAGGACCGCTTCGTCTCGACCGATCCGGTCGCGGCGCGCGACCGCTCGGTGCTGTCGGGCATGACTGTCGCCGAGATGAAGGCGCACCCGGTCGCGCGCCTGCCCGCGGCGAAGCTGATCGCGGGCGGCGCGGGCGAGGCGCTGCCGGCGAAGCTGCTGCCGATGCTCGCCGACTCGCGCGACGCTCCGTTCGACGATCCGCGCTGGGCCTGGGAGCCCAAGCTCGACGGCTACCGGGTGCTCGCGTTCGTCGAGAACGGGAAGGTCGAGCTCAGGTCGCGCCGCGGCGGCCTCGCGCTCACCCGCGCCTTCCCCGGCCTGGTCGCCGAGCTGGAGAAGCAGATCGACGCGGACGTGGTGCTCGACGGCGAGATCGTGGCGCTCGACGCGCGCGGGCGTCCGTCGTTCAATGCGCTGCAGGAGCGCGTGCAGCTGAAGGCCGAGCGCGACGTCGCGGCCGCCGAGCGCAGGTCGCCCGCGATCCTGTACTGCTTCGACCTGCTGCACCTCGCCGGGATGAACCTGCGCGAGGCGCCTTACGCCGAGCGGCGCCGCTGGCTCGCGCAATGCCTGCTGCCGACGCCGCACGTGCAGCTCATGCACGCGGCCGACGACGGCCGCGCGCTGTACGAGGCGGCGCTCGCGAGCGGCTTCGAGGGCGTGATCGCCAAGCGCAAGGACGCGAAGTACGAGGCCGGCCGGCGCTCGAGCGCCTGGCTCAAGGTGAAGTCGACGCAGAGCGCCGAGTTCGTGATCGGCGGGTTCACGAAGGGCAAGGGCGCGCGCGAGCCGATGGGCGCCCTGCTGCTCGGCTACTGGAGCGGAGGGAAGCTGCACTACGCGGGACACGCGGGCTCCGGGTTCGACGACAAGACGCTCGCCGACGTGCAGGGGCGCCTCGAGCGCCTGCGCACGAGCTCCAGGCCCTTCGCCGAGAAGCCCGATCTCCACAGCCCGACCACCTGGGTGAAGCCGGAGCTCGTGGCGGAGGTGAAGTTCCAGGAGTGGACCCGGGACGACGTGCTGCGCGCGCCGGTGTTCCTGAGGCTGCGCGAGGACGTCGATCCGCGCACCGTGGCGCGCGTCCAGTCGACCGGGGCGGTGCCGAAGACGAGGCCGCGCACGCCACCGCGCGCGAGCACCGAGATCGACGAGGTCCTCGTGCAGCTCGACGGCACGAAGGCGGCGCACACGATCATGGTCGGGCCGCACCCGATCAAGCTCACGCACCTCGACCGGGTCTACTGGCCCGAGGATCGCGCCCTGAAGCAGCCCGCGCTGACCAAACGCGATCTCCTGCGCTATCTCGCGCAGGTGTCGCCGCACATCCTGCGGCACCTCGAGGACCGCCCGCTCACCATGATCCGCATGCCCGAGGGCATCCACGGGCAGCGCTTCTACCAGAAGCACTGGGAGCAGGCGATCCCGGAGTTCGTCGAGCGCACGAACATCTATTCCGAGAGCAAGGACGAGCGCCAGGACTACCTGCTCGTCAACAACCTGCCGACGCTGCTGTGGCTCGCGCAGTCGGGGACGCTCGAGTTCCACGTCTGGCACTCGCGCGTGACGCCGGGCGAGGACGCCGCCGTCGACGGCACCGACTTCTCGAGCTCGCTCGAGGCGCTCGAGGGCTCGCTGCTCAACTTTCCCGACTACGTCGTCTTCGACATCGATCCGTACATCTACTCCGGGAAGGAGAAGGCGGGCGAGGAGCCCGAGCTCAACACGGTCGCGTTCGAGAAGGGCAAGGAGATCGCGTTCGCCTTGCGCGAGCTGCTGAACGGAATGAAGCTCGAGCCGATCGTGAAGACCTCGGGGAAGACCGGGCTGCACGTCTTCGTGCCGATCCGGCGCACCATCGACTTCGACGCGGCGCGCTCGGTGTCGGAGCTGGTCGGCCGGCACCTGATGCGCGAGCACCCGAAGGACATCACCATGGAATGGAGCGTCCCCAAGCGCACCGGCAAGATCTTCATGGACTACAACATGAACGTGCGCGGCAAGACGCTGAACGTCGCCTACTCGCCGCGCGGGCTTCCGGGCGCCGCGGTCTCGATGCCGCTCACCTGGGAGGAGCTGGAGAAGGCGCACCCGCTCGACTTCCGGATCACCAATGCGGCCGAGCGCCTGGCGAAGACCGGCGACCGCTGGGCGCAGGCCCTGACCGGGAAGCAGAGTCTCGAAAAGGTCCTGGAGAACGCGAAGTCCTGACCGGGACCGCTTGATTCCACTGGAGTTTTGCGCTCATAATACGCGCCCCTTCGTCGGGAGAGCACCATGGCGGCAAGATCCATCGCATCGCTCAGCGTCTCGTTCGGGCTGGTCTCGATCCCGGTGAAGCTGTATTCCGCCACCGAGGCGAGCCGCGCGATCTCGTTCAACCTGCTGCACAAGGCGTGCGGATCGCGCGTGAAGCAGCAGTACCTCTGCATCAAGGAGGAGGTCGTGGTCCCGCGCGAGGACATGGTCAAGGGCTACGAGTTCGCCAAGGACCAGTACGTGATGTTCACGCCCGAAGAGCTGAAAGCGCTCGAGGAGGCGGGCACGCAGACCGCCGAGATCGTGGAGTTCGTGCCGATCGAGGCGATCGATCCGGTGTACTTCGATAAGGCGTACTACCTCGCGCCGGACAAGTTCGGGGCGAAGCCGTATGCGCTTTTCGCCAAGGCGCTCCGCGAGAGCGAGCGCTGCGCGGTGGGCCGCTGGCGGCAAGCAGTACATCGTGATGATCCGCCCGTGCGGCGACGGGCTCGTCATGCAGCAGCTTCTCTACGGCACGGAAGTGAGATCGATCTCGGAGATCGAGATCCCGCCGATCGAAGTGAAGGACGCGGAGCTCAGGCTCGCGCAGCAGCTGATCGAAGCGCAGGCTTCGGATACGTTCGATCCTGCCGCGTACACGGACGAGGTGCGCGCGCGCATCGAAGCGGCGGTGCAGAAGAAAGTGGAAGGTCAG
>DASRFB010000011.1:0-24247 GCA_035651815.1 Burkholderiales bacterium
GAGCGGCTTGTAGTCGTTCGGGTCGAAGGTGGCGGCGACGATCGCGACCACGGCGACGGCGAGGACGACCAGGCCGGCCAGTCCGATCAGCGCAAACTTGAGGTAACGCGGCATGATGGCTCGTTGGACAATGCGGGGGTCGAAGGAATTCGTGCGGATGACCTCATGATAACGCCATGCTGCTCGCCGAGCTGATCGCCGCCTCGGCGCGCGTGGCCGCCACGCGCAGCCGCCTGGCGAAGGTCGAGGCGCTCGCCGGCGTGCTGCGGCGTCTCCCGCCCGACGAGGCGGCGCTCGGCGTCGCCTACCTCTCGGGCGAGACGCGCCAGGGAAAATCGGGGATCGGCTACGCGGCGCTGAAGGCGGCGCTCGAGACCGCGCCCGCGCCCGCCGCGACGCTCGAGATTTCGGCCCTCGACCGCGAGCTCGACGCCATCGCGCGTCTGGGCGGCGCCGGCTCCGCGGCCGAGCGGCGGCGGCGCCTCGCCGGGTTGTTCGCGCGCGCCACCGCGCCCGAGCAGGACTTTCTCGCGCGGCTGCTGCTCGGCGAGCTGCGCCAGGGCGCGCTCGAAGGCGTCATGGTCGACGCGATCGCGCGCGCGGCCGGGCTGCCGCCCGCGCGCGTGCGCGCCGCCGCGATGCGCGCGGGCGGCCTGCCCGCGATCGCGCGGGCGGCGCTCGCCGAGGGCGAAGCGGGGCTCGCGCGCTTCGCGCTGAAGATCTTCCAGCCGGTGCAGCCGATGCTCGCGCAGCCCGCCGAGGACGTCGCCGACGCGCTCGAGCGCCTCGGCGAGGCCGCGTTCGAATGGAAGCTCGACGGCGTGCGCCTGCAGCTGCACAAGGCGGGCGACGAGGTGCGCGCGTACACGCGCAACCTGAACGACGTGACCGGCGCGGTGCCCGAGGTCGTCGCCGCCGTGCGCGGCGCTCGAGCGCGCGAGCTGATCCTGGACGGCGAGACGATCGCGCTGCGCGCGGACGGCACGCCGTACCCGTTCCAGGAGACGATGCGCCGCTTCGGCCGGCGGCTGGAAGCCGACGAGCTGCGCGCCGCGATGCCGCTCTCCGCGTACTTCTTCGACTGCCTGCTCGCGGACGGCGAGGACCTGACTTCGAGTCCCGCGCGCGAGCGCTCCGAAGCGCTCGCGCGCGCGCTGGCCTCTTCGTCGCTGATCCCGCGCATCGTCACGGCGGACCGCGCCGAGGCTCAAGGCTTCTTCGACGCCTCGCTCGCGCGCGGGCACGAGGGCCTGATGGCGAAGGCGCTCGGCGCGCCCTACGAGGCGGGCGGGCGCGGCGCGAGCTGGCTGAAGATCAAGCAGGCGAACACGCTCGACCTCGTCGTCATCGCCGTCGAGTGGGGCAGCGGCCGGCGCGAAGGCTGGCTCTCGAATCTCCACCTCGGCGCGCTCGACCCCGACGCGGGCGGGTTCGTCATGCTCGGAAAAACGTTCAAGGGCATGACCGACACCATGCTCGCGTGGCAGACCGAGCGACTGCTCGGGCTCGAGACCGCGCGCGAAGGCCACGTCGTGCACGTGCGTCCCGAGCTCGTGGTCGAGATCGCGTACAACGAGATCCAGGAGAGCCGCGTCTATCCCGGCGGGCTCGCGCTGCGCTTCGCGCGCGTCAAGCGCTACCGCGAGGACAAGACCGCGGCGCAGGCGGACACGATCGCGACGGTCAGGCAGCTCTACGCGTCACAATTGCACCGCAGCGGATCGGGCGCGGGCTAGTGCCCGGCGTCGCGCGCCCGGCGCACCAGGCCCACGAGGCCCTTGGCGCCGAAGACCAGCCAGACGCCGATGACGAGCTCGCACACGATCCCCACGAAGGCGGCCGGAATGTTCACGCCGAGATCGACCATCGCTCCGGGTCGCGAGCTCAGATAGTACAGAAATGCGTACCTCACGAATCCCGGCACGGCGCTCGCGAGCACCCATAGCCCGAGCAGCAGGAACCCGCATCGCTGCAGGTCCTCGACGGGCAGCCCGCTGCTCCGCTCGAGCGCGGATCGCGGAACGAGGCTGGACGCGACGCTGAGCGGAAACAGCCACAGCAGCGCAGCCACCGCGAGCAAGGCCACCATGATCACGACGACCGTGGTCATTCCGGCCGTGTCGCCCTCGCGCCAGTTCATCAGCCACAGCCCCGGTCCGCCGCGTATCACGTAGACCAGCAGGAAGATCGCGAACAGCCTCACGCCCACCGCAACCGACTGCGCGTTCGTCATCGCTCCCCCTCGACTTGCTGTTGCGCTCGCGCTCGGACTCTACGGCATTCGCCGCCGATTCTCCAGTCCGACCCGAAGCTTGCGCCCCGAGGCATTTGACCTTGACACCTTTTGCCCGCGTGACGACCATGCACGGCGTCATGAGCGCGAAATTCTTTCTGAGAGACGTCGCGAAACGGATCGCCTGGACGGCGAAGCATCCGCTGTTCGAGCTTCGACTCGCGTGGTACCGCTTCAACCCGTTCCCGTTGATCGTCGTCGCGATCGTGGGCGGCTTGGCCGTCGCGATCTCGTTCGCGATCGACGCCATGGGTGACCTGCGCGCCGAGCGCCAGGAAATGCTGTGCCTCGCGAAGAACGTCTACTACGAGGCGCGCGGCGAGCCCGCGGCCGGGCAGATCGCGGTGGCCGAGGTGACGATGAACCGGCTGGCGTCGGGCCGCTACGCCGACACGCTGTGCGGCGTGGTCTACCAGAAGAACTGGGACCCGATCCGCAAGCGCTACGTCGGCGCCTTCTCGTGGACCGAGCTCGACGAGCTGCCGCCGCTCGCCGGCGACGAGTGGCTGCGCGCGCTGACGATCGCCGAGGCCGTGTACCGCGGGAACGAGCCCTCGGTGCTCGACGACCGCACGATGTTCTACCACGCGACTTACATCAAGCCCGACTGGGCGCACGGCAAGCGCCAGACGGCCCGCATCGGCGGGCACGTGTTCTACCGCTAGCTCATCTCTTCGCGACCTTCCCGCCCTGGAACACGATGCTGTGCGTCGCGAACTTGTTGCGCCAGTATTTCCACGTGTTGGATTCGAGGCTCGGCGTCGCGTGCTCGGGCGGGTAGCCCGCGGCGAGGACCACGGCATCCTTCGTCATCCCGGGAAGGATCCGGCCTTCCTTGAACCCCTGCTTGTTCACCCCGGTGAGCGAGTCGATCTTCTTGCGCGGGCACGCGGTTCCGAAGTACTTGTCGAGGTGCTTCGCGACCGGGTCCTTCATCGTGTCGTGGAAGACGTATTCGTACTTCGTGCCCCCGGCCTCGAACTCCATGTGCTTGTTGGTGACCGAAAGGATGTTCACCTTGGTGCACGCCGGCATGAGCGAGTCGAGCTGGTAGTTCACCGAGTAGAGGCGCTTCGCCTTCTCGTCGGGATGCAGGTTGACGAGCGTGACGACGCCGGGCTTCCCGGTGAGGTGGTAAGCGACGTCGGCGGCGCGCGCCGATGCGGCAATCGCGAGCCCTCCGAGCGCCAAGGCGATGGCTGCGAGTCTCATGGTTTCCCCCTGGTTCCGTTGCGGCGCCGGAAATTGTATGGCTTTTGATAAGCTTCGGCCATGCCCGCCGAACGCGCCGTCGCGCTCGCCTGCCATCCCGAGAGCCGCGCGGGCGCCGTGCGCGGCGTGCGCGCGCGCGTGTTCAGGTCCGCGGGCGGCGCGCTCGCGGTGGCTTTCACGATCGAGGCCGCCGTGCGGCGGCTGCGCGTGCCGCCGCCCGCCGCGCCGCGCTTCGCCGACTTTCTGTGGAAGCACACCTGCTGCGAGGTCTTCGTCGCGCGGCGCGGCGCGGGCGCCTATCACGAGTTCAACCTCGCGCCGTCCGGCGAATGGGCGGCGTACGCCTTCGGCGCATACCGCGAGCGCGCCGGCCTCGACGCGTCCGGGCTCGATCCCGGGATCGTGCTCGAGCGCTCCTCGAGCGCGCTCGAGCTCGAGGCGACGCTGCGGCTGGAGCGCCTGTCGCCCGAGCACGCGCGCGCGCCGCTCGCGCTCGGCCTGTCGGCGGTGATCGAGGACGTCCGCGGCGCGCTCTCGTACTGGGCGCTCGCGCATCCGCCCGGCCGGCCCGATTTCCATCATACTGGGTCGTTCGCGCTGGAGCTCGAATGAAAACCGGAATCGACCGCCTGCTCGAAGACGCCGCGCTGCGCAGGCCGCTCGCCGGCAGGCGCGTCGCACTGCTCGCGCACCCGGCGTCGGTGACGGCCGATCTGACGCACTCGCTCGACGCGCTCGCGCGCGCGGGCGTGAAGCTCACCGCCGCGTTCGGCCCGCAGCACGGCCTGCGCGGCGACAAGCAGGACAACATGATCGAGTCGCCCGACGCCACCGATTCCGTTCACGGCATCCCGGTGTTCAGCCTGTACGGCAAGGTGCGCCGCCCGACGCGGCCGATGCTGGACGCGTTCGACGTGCTGCTCGTCGACCTGCAGGATCTCGGCACGCGCGTCTACACGTTCGTGACGACGCTGCGCTACGTGCTCGAGGCGGCGGCCGAGGCGAAGAAGAGCGTCTGGGTGCTCGACCGCCCGAACCCGGTCGGCCGCCCGGTAGAAGGCCCGAAGCTCGCCCCCGGCTGGGAGAGCTTCGTCGGCGCGGGCCCGATGCCGATGCGCCACGGACTGACGATGGGCGAGCTCGCGCGCTGGTTCGCGAAGACGCTTCGCCTCGACGTCGATCTCCAGGTCGTGGCGATGGAAGGCTGGAAGCCCGACGCCGCGCCGGGCCACGGCTGGCCGCTCGGCGAGCGCGCCTGGGTCAACCCGAGCCCGAACGCGCCGAACCTCGCGATGGCGCGCTGCTACCCGGGCAGCGTGATGCTCGAGGGCACGACGCTCTCCGAGGGCCGCGGCACGACGCGGCCGCTCGAGCTCTTCGGCGCGCCGGACATCGACGCCCGCGCGCTGATCGCCGAGATGCGGAGGCTCGCGCCGCAGTGGATGAACGGATGCGTCCTGCGCGAATGCTGGTTCGAGCCGACGTTCCACAAGCACGCGGGCAAGCTCTGCGCCGGCGTCCAGATCCACGCCGAATCGCCGGTGTACGAGCACGGCGCCTTCCGCCCCTGGCGTCTCACGGCGCTCGCGTTCAAGGCGCTGAAGTCGAAGTACCGCGACTACGAGCTGTGGCGCGACTTCCCCTACGAGTACGAGACGCGCCTCGCGATCGACGTGATCAACGGCGGACCGGCGCTGCGCGAATGGGTCGAGGACCGGTCCGCGACCGCCGCGGACCTCGAGGCGCTCGCCGCGCCCGACGAGAAGGCCTGGCGCGGCGAGCGGGATGGCTTCCTGATCTACCGCTGAGCGGATTACGCCTCGCGGCCCGCGGTCACCGCCGCGCCGCGACGTCCCGACCACGCGCCGAGCAGCGCCGCGAGCAGCGAAAGGATCAGCGCGATGAACGTGATCCACGCGGTCTTCTTGGCCGCGTCCTGCGCGCGCTCGGCGGCGCGCTGCAGCGTGCCGTCGTCCTTCGCCTGCTGGATCATCTGCTGCACGCCCTGGCGCACCTCGGCCGCGGCCTGCGCGGGATTGTCCTTCGCCTGCTCGGCCTTGTCGGCCATCTGCGAGAGGTTCTGCTGCACCTTCTGCTGATCCATGCCGGTGGCGCCCGCGAGCATCCGCGAGGTCTGCGGATCGCGCAGGCGCTGCACGATCTGGTCGACGTTGCCCTGGGAGAGGTCGCTGACGTTGCCGCCCGAGACGACGGTGCCGATCGCCTGCGTCGCGCCGCCGACCAGCTTGAACGCGCCGCTCGCGACCAGGCCGATGCCGCTCGCCGCGAAGAACGCCATGAACAGGATCGAGACCACCCACACGAGGAAGCCCTCGTAGGTGCTCGTCGTGCGGTCGAAGATCGCGCCGATGCGCGTCGACACGTGGCCGGCGAAGTAGAGCGCGATCAGCAGCGTGATCCCGGCCCAGATCGCGGCGCCGATGCCGATCGTCTGCGCCTCGGTGCCGGTGGGGTCGACCGCGGTCGCGCCGATCGCGAGCCCGAGCGCGGTGAGCAGCATCAGCACGCCCATGCCGACCAGCACGCCGCCCCAGATGCCGCCCCAGGACACGCGCATGCCGTCGGTGTCGCTGATCGCGACGGGCGCGGTGCCGGCGGTGTCGCGCAGCGCCATGGTGGTGCGGTCATTGGCGCGGCGCGGATAGGTCCGGCGCTCGACGCCTTCGTGGACGATGGTGGCCATTTGCATTTCCTCCGGTGTTCGGTGATGACGAGTCGACCCCGGTAATGCAAATAACGGACCCGCGCGAAAAAATGCGGGAGCGGTTGCGGATCCGAAACGATCGCGGCCTCAGGATCGACGATTGTTCGCGCGCGGGAACGAAACTGCGCCGGGCGGCGCAATGCACCGCGGTAAATCGTGCAACGGCGCGGAAAGAAGTGCCTGCTGCCGCGCTACTTCTTCTTGAGGCCCGTGTCGCGGACCACGTCGCAGACCTGCACACGGTACTCGAGGTAGAAGCCGGCGCGGCCCTTCTTCTTCGCCTCGAGGTGCTCGGGGTGCATCGCCCAGGCGCGCTGGCCCTCCTCGGACTCGAACTCGACGATCGTGACGCGCTCGCCGTCGGGCGCGGTGAAGCCCTTGTGCGAGACGTACCCCGGCATCTTCGCGGCGAGCTCGCTCATGCGCTTCGCCCAGCGGGCGTACTCCTCCTGGGCCTCGGGGTTCACGCGCGAGCGGAATACCGTCACGATCATCGCTTCTCTCCTGCCTTTTTCGAGATGAGCACCTCGTTGAACTGGATCACCGGCTCGACGTCCGTGTAGTTCGCGATGTCGCCCTGGAGCGTCTGCGCGTGCGGCATGAAGGCGTCGAGGAAGGCCTCGGCGGATTCGAACTCGAAATGGCACATCGCGACGTACGCGGGCGCCGTTTCCGGCGGCACGCCGGTCGCGCCGCGCTCGACGGAAACGCCGCGGAATCCCGGATGCGCGCCGAGCAGGCGTATCGAGAGCGGCATGTGCTTCTCGACGTAGTACGGCATGTCGAAGCGCGAGCCGGCGCGGTTGGGGTAGAGGATGCTGATCTTCACCACGACGAACGAATTCTAACGCCTCAGCGCTCCTCCGGCGGCTTCACCTTCCGGAACGCGACGTACAGCAGCGCGTCGTACACGATCTTCATCGTCGCCGCCGCCATGATCGGCGCGCCGAGCGCGACGGTCTGCATCGCGGTGCCGGCGAACATGGGCGCGACCGCGCGCGCGATCATGCGCGCGAGGTTGGTGACGCCGCCGGCGAAGGTGCGCTCCTCGGGGCGCACGACCGCCATGAGGTAGCTCTGGCGCGTCGGCACGTCCATCTCGGAGAGCCCCTCGCGCAGGAGGAACAGGATCGCCGCCACCTCGAAGCTGCCGGTGAACGGGATGGTGAAGGTGAGGATCGACGACGGCGTGTGCGTGAACACCATGGTGTTGACGAGGCCGATGCGCTCGGCGAGCCACGCGGCGCCGAGGTGCGAGAACGCGTTCATGATGCGCGCGCCGACGAACAGCAGCCCGATCGTCGCCTCCGACGCGCCGAACTGCGCGTGGAAGAAGTAGGCGAACAGCGCGCTCCCCTGGAAGCCGCCGGCGAAGCTGTCGAGCGCGAACAGGAACGACATCTTCCACAGGATCGACTTGCTCTGCGGCGCGACGTCGACGCGGATCGCCGCGGTCGGCGCCTCGGCCGCGCGCGAGAGGTAGAGATACAGCACCGCGGTCGCCGCGTAGAGCAGCGCGTAGACGATCACCGCCGCGCGCAGCGAATGCAGCGCGTCGACGCCCGCGAAATCGCGCAGCGCCGTCGGCAGCACCGCGAGGCCCGCGCCGAGCGCGTGGCCGATGTCCTGGATCACGTTGTACCAGGCGAAGGCGCGCGTGCGGTCGCTCTCAGCGCCGGTCGAGGGCAGGATCGCCTGCTCGATCGCGAGCGCCGCGGCGCGGTCCTTGCCGAGGGAGTTCAGCATGCCGAGGAACGCCGCGGTGCCGAGCACGACCATCTGCGAGGAGAACGCGAACACGAGGCCGCCCGCGGCCGCGAGGATGCCGAGCCCGATCAGCCAGCGCTTGCGCCCGATGCGGTCGCCCCAGAACATCACGCCCGCCGCGCCCACCGCGGTGCCGGCGACGCCGGTGCCGAGGATCACGCCCCAGGCCGCGGGATCGAAGCCGAGCTCGGCGAGGTAGATCCCGGCGACGACCCCGACCAGCCCGTTCGCCACCGCGCGCATGAAGCTCGCGGCGAAGACGATGCGGCGGTCGCGGTTCACGCCTCGCCCCGCACCGCGGCCGCGAGCAGCTCCGCCGAGTGCACCGCCGCGCGCCCCGTCCCCTGACGGATCTGCTCGCGGCAGGCGAACCCGTTCGCGACGATGCGCGACTCCGCGGGCGCCGCGCGCACCGCCGGGTAGACCGCGAGCTCGCCGATCTTCTGCGACACGGCGTAGTGGCGCTCGTCGTAGCCGAACGCCCCGGCCATGCCGCAGCACCCGGTGTCGGGCAGCGCGAGCGCGAGGCCGGTCTTGCGCAGGAGCGCGGTCTCGGCGCCCATCCCCAGGACCGACTTGTGATGGCAGTGCCCGTGGACCAGCGCCGAGCCCGCGACCCGCGGCGGCGTCCAGCCGATCGACTCGAGAAAGTCGGAGAGCATCGCCGCCTGCGCCGCGAGGCGCTTCGCGCGCGCGTCGCGCGGGAAGAGCTCGAGCAGCTCGTGCCGGAACACCGAGACGCACGCGGGCTCGAGTCCCACCACGGGCGTGCCCGCGTCGATCGCCGGAGCGAGCGCGTCGAGGATCGCCGCGAGCCGCGCGCGCGCGGCGTCGAGCATGCCGAAGTCGTAGAGCGGCCGGCCGCAGCACAGGCGCCTCGGGCCGATCGAGACGCGGCACCCCGCCGCCTCGAGCACCTCGACCGCCGCGTCGCCGACGCGCGGCTCGAAGAAGTTCGTGAACGTGTCGACCCAGAGGAGAACCTCCGGTCCGCCGGCCTCGGCCCGGGCGCGATGCTCGAAGCGCGCGCGGAACGGCACGCGCGCGAAGCGCGGCAGCTCGCGCTCGGGCGCGATGCCCGCCAGGCGCTTCGCCGCGCCGCCCAGCGCGCTCGCGGCGAAGTTCGCGAGCCGCGGCACGGCGCCCGCGACCGGCGCCCAGTCGCCGATGCGCCCCATCGCGTGCGCCTGGCGCGGCCGCCACCGCCCGGCGCCCTCGTAGTAGTGCGACAGGAACTCGGCCTTGTACGCGGCGACGTCGGTGTGCGTCGGGCAGTCGCTCGCGCAGCCCTTGCACGAGAGGCAGAGGTCCAGGCCCTCGCGCACCGCGTCGCTCTTCCAGCCGTCGGCGATCACTTCGCCGCGCAGCATCTCGGCGAGGACGTGCGCCCGCCCGCGCGTCGAGTGGCGCTCTTCCAGCGTCGCGCGGTAGCTCGGGCACATGGTGCCGCCCTCGGCCGAGCGGCAGCGGCCCATGCCGATGCAGCGCTCCATCGCGCGCGCGAAGCCGTCGCCCTCGGACGAGAGGAAGGCCATGCGCGTCGACACGGTCACCGGCCGGTAATCGGGGCCGAGCCGCAGGTTCTCGTCGACGCGGTAGGGATCGACGAGCTTGCCCGGGTTCATGCGGTTCTCCGGGTCCCAGATCGCCTTGAACTCGCGGAACGCCTGCATCAGCTCGGGCCCGTACTGGATCGGCAGCAGCTCGGCCTTCGCCTGGCCGTCGCCGTGCTCGCCCGAGAGCGAGCCGCCGAGCGCGACGACGAGCTCCGCGGCCTCGCGCAGAAAATCGCGCCATCGCGCGACGCCGGCAGGCGTGCGCAGCTCGAACGTGATGCGCGCGTGCACGCAGCCGTCGCCGAAATGGCCGTAGAGCGAGGTGCGGTAGCCGTGCCGGTCGACGAGCGCCTGGAACGCGCGCAGGTACTCGGGCAGCCGCAGCGGATCGACCGCCGCGTCCTCCCAGCCGACCGCCGGATCCGGCACGCCCGGATCGATCGAGAGCGCGGTGTGGGAGGCGGCCGTCTCGCGCAGGGTCCAGACGCGCGTCTGCATCTCGGGCTCGACCAGCAGCAGCCGTCCCGATTCGCCGGCCGCGACGCCGCGCGCTTTCGCCGCCGCCTCCTCGCGCGAGTCGCCGCCGAACTCGACCATCAGCCAGGCTCGGCCCGCGGGCAGCAGCGCGACGTCGGCGGCGCGCAGCCCCCTCCGCTGCAGACCTCCGATGAGGAAATGATCCAGTCCCTCGCACGCGATCGGCCCGTGCGCCATGATCGAAGGCACCGCCTCGGCCGCCGCGACGATGTCGGGATAACCGAGGACGAGCAATACGCGCTGCGCCGGGCTGCGCACCAGCTTCGCCGTCGCCGCGAGCACGAGCGCGCACGTGCCCTCCGAGCCGACCAGCGCGCGGGCGACGTGGAACCCGTTCTCGGGCAGCAGCTGGTCGAGGTTGTAGCCCGAGACGCGGCGCTTGATCTTCGGGAAGCGCGCGCGGATCAGCTCGCCGTAGCGGTCGGCGAGGCGCGCGAGCGCCGCGTAGATCTCGCCGCGGCGCCCGCCCGCCGCGACGATCGCCGCGAGCTCGGCCTCGGACGTCGCCCCGGCGCGGAAGCGCGCGCCGTCGCAGGTGAGCACCTCGAGCGCGTCGATGTTGCCGTCGGTCTTGCCGGCCATCACCGAGTGCGCGCCGCAGGAGTTGTTGCCGATCATCCCGCCGAGGGTGCAGCGGCTGTGGGTCGCGGGATCGGGCCCGAAGGTGAGGCCGTAGCGCTCGGCCGCCGCGCGCAGCGCGTCGCAGACGACGCCCGGCTCGACCACCGCGGTGCGCGCGTGCGCGTCGATCGAGAGGATGCGGTTCAGGTACTTCGAGGAATCGATGACGACCGCGACGTTGACGCACTGGCCGTTCTGCGACGTGCCCCCGCCGCGCGCGAGGATCGGCGCGCCGTGGGCGTGGCAGACGCGCACCGCCTCGACCACGTCCTCCGCGGTCCGCGGCACGACCACGCCGATCGGGACCTGGCGGTAGTTGGAGGCGTCCGCGGCGTAGAGCGCCCGGCTGCCGGCGTCGAACCGGACCTCGCCGCTCACGGCCGCCGCGAGATCTGCGGCGAGGGCACGGACTCGGGCGGGATCGAACCGGGAAGCGGCGCGCAAGGTCTTATGGTTGGGATCGCCAGCGGCGAGTGTAGCAAAAGCCGCATATACTTCGGGCGTCCGTAGACCAGAGAGCCGATCGCCAATGGATACGCGTGTCTCCTCCGTCGAATCGCGTCACGACCAGGCCGGCCGCGCGGGTCCCGACACGAGCCGCGGCGGCGCCGTGCAGAAGATCATGCGCTCGATCGGCGCGGCGACTTCGGTGTGCTTCCGCGTCGTCTTTCCCGACGGCGCGTCGTACCAGAACCACGAGCGCGCCCCCGACGTCACCGTGCTCTTCCGCAACCGCCGCGCGCTGCGGCGCGTCGTGATGTTCGGGCACGTCGGCTTCCTCGAGGGCTACTTCGCGGGCGACGTCGACATCGAGGGCAGCCTCGCGCTCGCGATCCGCGCGGGCATGGACGCGGGCTTCGACCGCGCGCCCGGGCTGCTGGTGCGCGTGCGCAACTGGTGGCACGAGCTCCGCTACAGCAACGCGTCGATCGAGCAGGCGAGGGACAACGCCTGCTTCCACTACAGCCTCGGGCGCGATTTCTACAAGCACTGGCTCGACGAGTACGGGCTGATGTACACCTGCGCCTGGTGGAAGGAAGGCACGAAGACGCTCGAGGAGGCGCAGAAGAACAAGATGGACCTCGTCTGCCGCAAGGTGCTGCTCAAGCCCGGCGAGACCTTCGTCGACATCGGCAGCGGCTTCGGCGGCCTGCTGTTCCACGCCCACGAGCACTACGGGGCGAACGGCACCGGCATCAACGCGAGCGACATCCAGGTGAAGGAGACGCGCGAGGAGATCAGGAAGCGCGGACTCGAGGGCAAGGTCGAGGTCCTCGAGGGCAAGCTCGAATGCCTCGAGCGCGACTTCCGCCAGCCGCCGCGCCAGTTCGACAAGCTGCTCTCGATCGGCACGCTCGAGCACGCGGGGCGCGACCAGATGATGGAGGTGATCCAGGCGCACGCCGACTTCATGAAGCCGGGCGCGCTCGGCGTCATCCACTTCATCGGCCACGTCGGCGTGCGTCCGACCGAGTTCTGGATCCGGCGGTACATCTTCCCCGGCGGCTGGATCCCGAGCCTCGCCGAGGCGATCGATTGCTGCGAGAAGGCGGGCCTCGAGGTCGTCGACATCGAGAACCTGCGACGCAATTACGCGCTCACGCTCGACGTCTGGGCCGAGCGCTTCGACCGGAACTGGGAGAAGATCCGGGCGCTCGACCCGAAGAAGTTCGACGAGCGCTTCCGCCGCATCTGGCGCACCTACCTGTGGGCCTGCGCCGAGATGTTCCGCTCGCCGAACGGGCGTACGCATCTGTTCCAGATCGTGGTGAGCAAGGGCAACGTCACGGCGACGAGCTACCCGATGAGCCGGAAGTTCCTGTACGAGTAGGCGCCGTTGAAGACGACGGCGTTGCTGGTCGCCTCGGCGTCGTGGTCGATCGCAATCATGCGCTCCATTTTCGAGACGGCGGCGGCGCACGGGACCTCTCCGTACGCCGCGGTCCAGTTCGCGGTCTGCGCGGCCGGGCTCGTGGGCTGCGTCGGCTGGGCGGTCGCGTCGCCGCGGTGGGCCTATGTCGTCGCGGCGGCCGCCGCGGGATTCCTGCTCGTGTATCTCTTCAGGTACTTCGTCGTGCGCGTCTCGGGCTTCTCCGGGATCATGCCGGTCTCCGACGCGCTCTGGTGGCCGATCTATTCGACCTGGAGCCTGATCGTCCGGCTGCTCGCGCAAGGCCGGATCGCGGCCGGGCTCGGGCTCCTGCTCGAGGAGTGGCTCGTGCCCCTGCTCCAGCTCGCCGTGATCGCGGCCGCCGCGAGGGCGCTGACGTCTCGCTCGGCGAGCGACGTCCCGCAGACGGCGGGCGCCTGACCGGCGACGGGACGCCGCCCCCGCGATGACCGCCGCCAGCCATCGCGCCAAGGTCGAAAGCCTGCTCGCGGGCCTGCGCTCGGGCGCGAGCGTGGGGCTCGCGAAGAAGACCTCCAATCTCTTCCGCGACCGCGTCGCGGACGGGCGGCGCCCGTCGAAGCCCAGGATCGACCTCTCCGGCTTCGACGAAGTCGTGAACATCGACGTCGCCGCCGGCACGGTCGAGGCCGAGGGCATGACGACGTACGCGCGCCTCGTCGACGAGACGCTCGCGCACGGCGTGATGCCCTGCGTCGTGCCGCAGCTGAAGTCGATCACGCTCGGGGGCGCCGCCGCCGGCGTCGGAATCGAGGCGTCGTCCTTCAAGTACGGCCTCGCGCACGAGACGCTCGCGGCGATCGACGTGCTGCTCGCCGACGGCACGATCGCGCACTGCACGCCCGACAACGAGCACCGCGACCTGTTCTTCGGCTTTCCGAACTCGTACGGCACGCTCGGCTATGCGTTGAAGCTCACGACGAAGGCCGTGCCGGTGAAGCCCTACGTGGCGATCCAGCACCTGCGGCATCACGATCCCCTGCGCTACTTCCAGCACCTGGCAGACGTGTGCGACGCCCGGAACGCCGACTTCGTCGACGGCACCGTGTTTTCCGGGAAAGAGATGTACCTCACGCTCGGCCGCTTCGCCGACACGGCCCCGCGCACGAGCGACTACACCTTCGAGAACATCTACTACCGCTCGATCCGCGAGAAGGAGAGCGACTGCCTGACCACGCACGACTTCATCTGGCGCTGGGACACCGACTGGTTCTGGTGCTCGAAGAACCTGTACGTGCAGAACCCGCTCGTGCGGCGCCTGGTCGGCCGCAAGCGCCTGAACTCGACCACGTACACGAAGGTCATGCGCTGGAACAGCAAGTGGGGGATCACGCGCGCGCTCACGCGGCTCTCGGGCCGCACGCCCGAGTCGGTGATCCAGGACGTCGACATCCCGATCGAGCGCTGCGCCGAGTTCCTCGAGTTCTTCCTGCGCGAGATCGGCATCACGCCGGTGTGGATCTGCCCCATCCGGGCCTGGGACGCGAACAACGACTTCGTGCTCTACCGCTACGACCCGAAGACGACCTTGGTGAACTTCGGGTTCTGGGACGTGGTGCGCTCGGCCGAGGAGCACCCCGCGGGCTGGTACAACCGCAAGATCGAGCGCAAGGTGCGCGAGCTCGGGGGAATAAAATCGCTCTACTCGGACTCCTACTATCCGGAGGACGAGTTCTGGAAGATCTACAACCGGCCGGCGTACGAGGCGCTCAAGCGGCGCTACGATCCGGACGGGCGGTTCCGGGACCTGTACCAGAAGTGCGTGCTGCGGCGCTAGACTGTCATTCTGAGGAGCGTAGCGACGAAGAATCTGCTTTTGGCCGGTAAACCGAAAAGCAGATCCTTCGCTTCGCTCAGGATAACGACACACCGATGAGCTGCTGCCACTACTACGCGATCACTGACAATCACGAGTCCGCCTTCTCGGTCGACATCGCGAGCATCGCGTTCGGGCCCGGGGTGCTGAGGGAGGTGGGCGAGCACGCGCGCGCGCTCGGGATGAAGCGCGTCGCGCTCTTCACCGACGCGCGGGTGAAGAACCTCGAGTGCGTCGCCGACGCGCTCTCGTCGCTGCGCAACGCCGGCTGCGACGTCGCCGTCTACGACGAGACGCAGGTCGAGCCGACCGACGCCTCGTTCCAGGCGGCCGCGCTCTTCGCCGTCGAGGGCCGCTTCGACGGCTACGTCTCGGCCGGCGGCGGCTCCGTCATGGACACGGCGAAGGCGGCGAACCTGTACGCGACGCACCCGGCGCCCTTCCTCGATTACGTCAATGCGCCGATCGGCGCCGGCCGCGCGGTGCCCGGCCCGTTGAAGCCGCACATCGCCTGCCCCACGACCTGCGGCACCGGCTCCGAGTGCACTGGCATCGCGATCTTCGACCTCGTGGAGCGCGAGGTGAAGACGGGAATCGCGTCGAAGCGGCTGAAGCCGTCCCTCGCGCTGGTCGATCCGACGACCACGTATACTTTGCCGAAGGCCGTCGTCGCCGCGAGCGGCTTCGACGTGCTCTCGCACGCGCTCGAGTCGTATACGGCGCGGCCCTACACCCTGCGCGCGAAGCCGTCTTCGCCCGCCGCGCGCCCGATGAGCCAGGGCGCGAATCCCTGGAGCGACGTCGGCTGCGAGGCGGCGCTCCGCAAGATCGGCGCCTTCCTCGAGCGCGGCGTGAACGACGCGTCCGACCGCGAGGCGCGCGACAACCTGATGTTCGCCGCGACCCTCGCCGGCATCGCCTTCGGCAACTCGGGCGTGCACGTGCCGCACGGGATGGCGTACGCGGTCGCGGGGCTCGTGCGCGAATTTCATCCGGAGGGCTACCCCGGCAAGGAGCCGATCGTGCCGCACGGCATGTCGGTGATCGTCAACGCGCCCTCGGTGTTCCGCTTCACCTCGGAGGCGTGTCCCGAGCGCCACCTCGACGGCGCGAGATTCCTCGGCGCCGACGTGCGCGGCGCGACCGCGCGCGACGCGGGCGAGATCCTCGCGAAGCAGCTCGTCGCTATGATGCGCGCGACCGGCATCCCGAACGGCATCGGCGGCGTCGGCTACGGCGAGCGCGACCTCGGCGCCCTGTCCGAGGGCGCGTACGCGCAGCAGCGCCTGATGACGAACTCGCCGCGCGAGATCACGAAGGACAGTCTCGGGCAGCTCTTCCGCGGCGCGCTCGCGTACTGGTGACCCGCCCATGCCCGCGCGCGCGTCCCGGGACATCGCCGCCGGGCTCCTTCTCCTCGCGTCGTTCGCGGCGGCCGCGGAGCCCCTCGACGTCGACGTCCACGGGCAGGCGACGTACGTAGGGCAGCGCAAGTCCGCGTTCGACGCGCCCTATTCCGGCGAGCACAGCCTGCGCCCCGAGCGCGAGCGCAGCTACTCGTTCACCGGCACGATCGCGCTCGGGTTCAGGCCGTGGCGGGACGGCGAGCTGTACCTCGATCCCGAGGTCGCCCAGGGCGTGCCGCTCTCGGGGCTGACGGGACTCGGCGGCTTCACCAACGGCGAGATCGCGCGCACTTCCGGCCCCAGCCTGAAGCTGTACCGCGCGCGCCTGTTCCTGCGGCAGACCTGGAACGGCGGCGGCGGCAGCGAGCGCGTCGACGCCGAGATGAACCAGCTCGCCGGCTTCGCGCAGAAGCGACGCATCGTGCTGACCGTCGGGAACCTCTCCGTCACGGACCTCTTCGACGACAACGCCTACAGCCACGACCCGCGAACTCAGTTCCTCAACTGGTCGCTGATGACGCACGGCGCGTTCGACTTCGCCGCCGACGCGCGCGGCTACACCTGGGGCGCGGCGCTCGAGTGGTATCGCGACGACTGGACGCTGCGCGCCGGGCGCTTCGCGCAGCCGCGGCAGCCGAACCAGATGGAGCTCGACCCGAAGATCTTCCGCCATTACGGCGACCAGCTCGAGCTCGAGCATCACCACCGCCTCGCCGGGCGCGAAGGCGCCGTGCGCCTGCTCGCCTTCCGCAACCGCGCGCGCATGGCGAGCTATGCGGACGCGCTCGACGCCGCGGCGGCGGCCGGCGGCACACCCGACCTGAACGCCGTGCGCGGCGGCGAGAAGACCAAGACCGGCTACGGCGTCAACCTCGAGCAGGCTCTTTCGTCCGACGTCGGCGCGTTCCTCCGCGCGAGCCGGGCCGACGGGCGCACCGAGACGTACGCGTTCACCGAGATCGACCGCTCGCTCTCGGGCGGCGTCCTCGTCAAAGGCGCCGCGTGGAAGCGCGCCGAGGACGCCGTCGGCCTGGGCGCCGTGCGCAATTATCTTTCCGCCTCGCACCGGGACTACCTCGCCGCGGGCGGGCTCGGATTTTTTCTCGGCGATGGACAGCTCAACTACCGTCCCGAGCAGATCGTCGAGGCGTTCTACCGGATCGCGGTGACGAAGGCGCTCGCGCTCAGCGTCGACTTCCAGCGGATCGAGAACCCGGGCTACAACGCCGACCGCGGCCCCGTGCGCGTCGCGTCGCTCCGCGCGCACGCCGAGTTCTAGCCGTAGATCGCCACCGTCGCGCGCCCCGCGCGCGTGATCCAGCCGCGGTACATGCCCTCGCTGTTGAAGGGCGCGCTGACGCGCCCCGCGCGGTCGATCGCGACCAGCCCGCCGACGCCGCCGAGCGACGCCATGCGCGCGAGCGCCTCGCGCGCAGCGCGGTCGATAGGCTCGCGCTTGTAGCGCATGCGCGCGGCGACGTCGTAGGCGAGGCAGGCGCGCAGATAGAACTCGCCCATCCCGGTGCCCGAGACCGCGCACGCCGCGTCGTCGGCGTAGGTGCCCGCGCCGACGATGGGCGAGTCGCCGACGCGCCCCGGGAGCTTGCCCGTGGTCCCGCCGGTCGAGGTCGCCGCGGCGAGATGGCCGGCCTGGTCGCGGGCGACGGCGCCGACGGTGCCGTGGACGTCGTCCTCGCCGCGCGGTTTGGCGCGGCGCACGCGCTCGAGCGACGCGATGCGGCTGCGCGTGAGGAAGTAGCCGGGCGCCGCCGTCGCCACGCCGTGCGCGCGCGCGAAGCGCTCGGCGCCGCGGCCCGCGAGCAGGACGTGCGGGCTGCGCTCCATGACCGCGCGCGCGGCGTCGACCGGGTTGCGGATGCGGCTCACCCCGGCGACGCCGCCCGCGCGCAGCGTGGCGCCGTCCATGATCGAGGCGTCGAGCTCGTGCCGGCCGTCGGCGTTGGCGCAGGCGCCGCGGCCCGCGTTGAAGAGCGGCGAGTCCTCCATGACCTTCACCGCCGCGACCACCGCGTCGAGCGCCGGGCCGCCCGCGGCGAGCACCGCGTGCCCGGCGCGCAGCGCGCGCTCGAGCGCGGCGCGGTAGCGCGACTCGAGCGAAGGCGAGAGGCGCTCGCGCGTGATGACGCCCGCGCCGCCGTGGATCGCGAGCACGCAGCCGCGCGCGCCCACCGGAGTCAGGCCAGCGCGGCGGCGAGCGTGGGCCCGAGGCCCGGCATGTCGAAGTCGCGCGCGGCGAGCTCCGCGACCAGGCTCTTCTTCTGCTCGGGCGCGAGCTCGACCAGCGGCGGGCGCACCGTCGCCCATTCCGGGTCGCGGCCCCAGTGCGCGATCACGGCCTTGAGCGCGGCCATCATCGGGTACTTCTGCATCACGTTGCGCGTCGCCGTGATGCCTTTCTGCAGCGCGTCGGCCTCGCTCGTCTGCCAGCGCTCGAACACCTGGTTGATCGCGGCCGGGTTGATGTTGCCGGTCGCGGTGATGCAGCCCTTGCCGCCGTTCCTCATGTTCTCGAGCAGGAACACCTCGCTGCCGGCGAAGACGTCGAATCCCTGCTTCGCGAACGCGTCGAGCATCGCCTTCGTGTTCGTCCAGTCGCCCGACGAGTCCTTCACCCCGGCGACCGTGCCCGGATAGCGCGCGAGCAGCCGCTCGATCAGCGCGAGCGTGATCGGCACCTGCGACACGGGCGGGATGTGGTAGAGGTAGAGCCGCAGGCGCGAATCCGCGACGCGCTCGATCACCTCGGCGAAGCTGCGGAACAGGCCGTCGTCGGAGACGCCCTTGTAGTAGAACGGCGGCAGCATGAGCACGCCCGCGCAGCCGAGCGACACCGCGTGCGCGGTGAGCCGCACCGAGTCGGTCAGCGCGCACGTCCCCGTGCCGGGCATGAGCTTCTCCGCCGGCACGCCTCCCTGCACCAGCGTCTCGAGCAGCGTCATGCGCTCGTCGACCGAGAGCGAGTTCGCCTCGCTGTTGGTCCCGAACACGGCGAGCCCGCGGCAGCCGTTCGCGAGCAGCCATTTGCAGTGGCCGACGTAGCGCGCGGCGTCGGGCGACAGATCGCGCTTGAAGGGGGTGACGACGGGGGCGAGAACGCCGGAGAGTCGGTTGGGCATGGTCTGGTTGGCTCGGGTGGGAGACGAATTATCAGCGCGCCGTGGCGATGAAGTCCAGGATTTCCCGGCCGAGGAGCTCCTCGCCGGTGTTGAAGTGCGCGACCATCGAGATGTGGTTGTGGTTGCGCAGCCGCACGAAGCGCGGCGCGCGCCCGCGGGAGGCCGCGACGCGCCAGAAGAACTCCGCGCCGTACACGTCGAGCAGCGGGTTGTCGAACTCGGCGATGGCGAGCATCACCGGCACCGGGCAGTACTGCGCCCAGGTGACCGGCGAGCGCGCCTCGTAGACCGAGCCGTCGGCGCCGTAGTACGCGCGCACGCCCTCGGCGTTCGGGTTCTCGGGGCGCGCGTCGGCGCGCAGCCGTCCCGAGAGCAGCACCGCGCCCGCGACGCCCTCGGCGGGCGTGCGGCCGAGATTGGGGTCGCAGCAATAGCTCGCGACGTGGCTCGCGCCGGCGGAGTGGCCGATGACGAAGATGCGCGCGGGGTCCGCGCCGAGCTCCTGCGCGTGCTCGCGCGCCCAGCGCACCGCGAGCGCGACGTCCTCGGCGCCGGCGGGAAACGTAACCTCGGGCGCGAGCCGGTATTCCATGTTGATCCCGACGCAGCCGTTCCGCGCGAAGTAGTAGAGCACGTTCGCGTAGACCTCTTCGTTCGCCGTCTTGTTGCCGCGCACGAAGGCGCCGCCGTGCGCGAAGATCACCACGGGCGCGGGAGCTTTCGCCTGCGGCCGGAAGACGTCGAGGACCTGCCGCGGGTGCGCCCCGTACGCGCGGTCGGCCTCGATGGCGACGCCCGACTTCGGCGCCTGCGCGAGCAGCGGCGCGTACGCCGAGAGGACGATGTCGCGGTGCTTCGGGATGTCGGAGCCCCAGATCGGCCCGATGCGCGCCATCTCGCGGCGCATCGTGCCCGGGAGCGAGCCCATCGGCTCGCCCGGCGCGGGCGGTCTTTCGTGAGGGGAATTCATGCCTGCGAGTCTAGCAGGCGGCTCCTCGGTGTAGCATAACGGTGTCGAGCGACCGGGGAACGAGCGATCCGGAACTTCCTGCCACAAGACGACAAGAGACAGCGAGTCCGCATCCAGCGACTGGTCCTCTCGGCGTGCGCCTCGGTCGCCGCCGCGGCTCTCGCGTTGATCGTCGCGGCCGCGGGCTACCTTGCGTATTCGGCGGCCGCGGTCTTCGCCTCGGCCGTCGCCGTCCTGATCGTCGCCTTCTACGCCTGGATCCGCAGCGGGATGAACCTGCGCCTCGACGATCCGAGCCTCACGATCCCGCAGATGGTCGCGGCCGGGCTCGCGACGTCGTACCTGGTGTACGAGAGCAACGTCTTCGCGCGGCCGGCGTTCGTCGCGCTCTATTTCATCGCCTTCATGTTCGGGATCCTGGCGCTCGACACGAGACGGCTCCTCGGCATCGCCGTCTTCTACCTGGCGTGCTACGCATCGGCGGTCGCCCTCGCCCTGCCGTCGAGCCACGACGCCGACCTTCCGCGCGAGGCGATGCGCGTCGGCATCCTCGCCCTCATGCTCGGCGGATTCAGCCTGATCGGTGGCTACGTGAGCCGCCTGCGGCGCAAGCTCAAGCTCGCCAACGTGAGCCTCACGGAGGCGCTCAGGGCCTCGGAGTCGCGGGCGCGCATCGATGCCCTGACCGGCTGCTACAACCGCCGCCATGGGCGCGACATCCTCGAGACCGAGTCGAAGCGCGCGGCGCGCGGCGAGCCGTTGACGATCTGCATGGCCGACCTGGACGGCTTCAAGGCGATCAACGACAAGTTCGGCCATGCCGCCGGCGACGAGGTCCTCAAGGGCTTCACCGCGACGGTCCAGGGAGGATTGCGCGCGACCGACGCGCTCGTCCGCTACGGCGGCGAGGAGTTCCTGATCGTGCTGTCGCAAACGTCGATCGCGGAAGCCGCGATGGTGGCGGAGCGGATCCGGCAATTGGTCGAGGACATGAGCACGGTGGCCGGCGCGGAGGGGATCACCGTGTCGATCGGCGTGACCGAGCACCGGCCGCCGGAGCCGGTCGATCAGACGATCGAGCGCGCCGACGCGGCGCTCTATCGCGCCAAGGAGCAGGGCCGCAATCGCGTCGTGTGCGCACCCGGGGAAGCGAGCCCCGCGCCGCAGGGTTGACCAGCGGATCGACCGGCCTCGGGCGCCGCGTGATTTGACAGGCGCCGACGCGGCGCTTACCCTCGCGCGAGCCCACGGGAATCCCGTCCCGCACGAGGAGGACAACATGCTTCGCTTCGCATTCCGCGCCGCCCTTGCCGCGGCGCTCGCCGCAGTTCTCGTCACGGCGTCGGCCGTCGCCTTCGCGCAGGAGGTGACCCTGCGCCTGGTCAGCGCCTTCCCCGAGAACCAGTACTACGTGAAGCGCACGGTCGACTGGATCGACAAGGTGAACAAGGAAGGCAAGGGCGTGCTGCAGATCAGCTTCATCGGCGGCCCGAAGGCGATCCCGACCTTCGAGGTCGGCAACGCCGTCAAGACCGGCGTCGTCGACATCGCGATGACCACGGGGGCGTACTACACCAACCTCATGCCCGAGGCCGACGCGCTGAAGCTCACGCAGATCCCGGCCACCGAGCTGCGCAAGAACGGCGCCTACGGCGCCATCGAGAAGATCTGGAACGAGAAGGCGAACATGCACTACCTCGCCCGGATCGTCGACTACACGCCGTTCCACCTCTACATCAACAAGAAGATCGACAAGCCCGACCTGACCGGCCTGAAGATCCGCATCACGCCGGTGTACCGCGACTTCTTCCAGGCGCTCGGCGCGACGGTGGTCACCACCGCTCCGGGCGAGGTCTATACCGCGCTCGAGCGCGGCGTCGTCGACGGCTACGGCTGGCCGATCCACGCGCTGTTCGACCTGAACTGGCAGGAGCACACCAAGTACCGCGTCGACCCCGGCTTCTACAACGCCGAGGTGTCGCTGGTCGTCAACCTCGACAAGTGGAAGGCGCTCTCGCCGAAGCAGCGCGACTACCTTACGAAGCAGGCGATCGCGTTCGAGGCGCAGAACGAGTTCTGGAAGAAGTACAACCGCGAGGAAGCACAGCGCCAGGCGAAGGCCGGCATCCAGGTGATCAAGTTCGACGCCGCGACCTCGAAGCAGTACCTGGAAAAGGCCTACGAGGTCGGCTGGGCGAGCATCATCAAGGCCAGCCCGGAAAACGGGCCGAAGCTGAAGCAGCTGTTCTCGCGCTGATTGTCATCCTGAGCGAAGCGAAGGATCTGCTTTTGGTTTTCACGACAAAAGCAGATTCTTCGTCGCTTCGCTCCTCAGAATGACGTGATGGACAGGTTCTCCCGCGCGTACGGGAAGCTGCTCGACGCGCTCGCGGCGCTCGCGGCGCTCGTCCTGCTCGGGATGGCGCTGATGATCTGCGCCGACGTGCTGCTGCGGAACGTCGCCCTCGTTCCCGGCGTGCGCGGGCTCGAGTGGAGCAACGAGGTCTCCGAAGCCGCGCTCTACCTCGTCACCATGCTCACCGCGCCGTGGCTGCTGCGCCAGGGGCGCCACATCCGCGTCGACGTGGTGCTGCGCGTGATCCCGAAGCGCGCCGGCTGGGTGTGCGAGCTCGCCTGCGACGCGATCGCGCTCGCCTGCTGCGCGGTGATGACGCTCTACGCGGCGCGCGCCGCGCTCGCGAGCTGGCGGGCCGGCTCGATGTCGATCAAGACGCTGGTGACGCCGGAATGGTGGCTGCTCGCGCCGCTGCCGGTCGCGTTCGCGCTGCTCGCGCTCGAGATGGCGTTCCGCATGCGCCGCCTGCTCGAGGGTCCGCGCGCGCCGCGCGAGGACGCCGTGTCCGCGGGATAGCGTCATGTCGTGGCAGGCGGCCGCGTGGTTCATGCTGGGGGGCTCGACGCTGCTGCTCTTCCTCGGGCTGCCCGTCGCCTTCGCTTTCCTCGCGATCAACCTCGCCGGCGCGGTGATCTTCCTCGGCGGCGAGGCGGGGCTCGTCCAGCTCGCGCGCAACTGCGTGGGATCGGTCGCGAGCTTCTCGCTCACGCCCATCCCGCTCTTCATCCTGATGGGCGAGGTGCTGTTCCACACCGGGCTCGCGGTCAAGGTGATCGACGGCGTCGAGCGCCTGATCCGCCAGGTGCCGGGGCGGCTCGCCGTCGTCGCGGTCGTCGCCGGCACGGTGTTCTCCGCGATCTCGGGCTCGACCATCGCGACCACCGCGATGCTCGGCAGCCTGATGCTGCCCGTCATGCTCGCGCGCGGCTACCACCCGACGATGGCGACCGGACCGCTGATGGCGATCGGCGCGGTCGACATGCTGATCCCGCCCTCGGCGCTCACCGTGCTGCTCGGGAGCCTCTCCGGGATCTCGATCTCGAAGCTCCTCATCGGCGGCATCGTGCCCGGACTGATCCTCTCGGTCGCCTTCGTCGCCTACATCGTGACGCGCGTGAAGATGAACCCGTCGCTCGCGCCGGCCTCGGCCTTCGTCGAGCACCACGGCTGGGACAAGCTGCGACCGCTCTTCCAGTACGTGCTGCCGCTCGTCTCGATCTTCGTCGTCGTCGTCGCGTCCATGTCCGCCGGCTGGGCGACGCCGACCGAGTCGGCGGCGATCGGGGCGCTCTTCACGATGCTGCTCGCGCTCGCCTACCGCGCGCTGACGCCCGCGAACCTGATGCAGGCGCTGCGCGGCACGGCCGGCATCTCGGGGATGATCCTCTTCATCATCGTCGGCGCCCTCACCTTCTCGCAGATCCTGTCGTTCTCGGGCGCGAGCAACGGCGTGGTCGAGTCGATCGCGGGCCTGGGACTGCCGCCGATGGGGGTGATCGCGGCGATGATGACGGTGCTCGTGTTCCTGGGTCTCTTCGTCGAGCAGGTGAGCATGATGCTGATCACCCTGCCGATCTTCATGCCGCTGGTGCAGAAGATGAACGTCGACACGGTCTGGTTCGGCGTCATGTTCCTGATCTGCATGCAGCTCGGGCTCTTATTGCCCCCCCACGGTCTGTTATTGATGACCATGAAAGGGGTAGCGCCTCCGCAAGTGACGATGGGCCATATCTTCCGAGCGGTGCTGCCCTATATCGCGATGAGCCTGCTGCTGCTCGCGCTCGTGTTCTTCGTCCCCGAAATCGCCGTCTGGCTGCCGAAGGTGCTGGTCTAGAATAGCGGCATGGAACGCTCGTTCAAGAAGGAGGTCGAGCTGCTCCGGCTCGGCCGCGGCCAGGTCTTCCACGGCGAAGGCATCCTCGCCGTCACCAAGGCGCTGCTG
>DASRFB010000012.1:0-13467 GCA_035651815.1 Burkholderiales bacterium
TCCTGCCGTTCCTCGTGCTGCTGTGGTCGTCGTTCCAGAAGTTCTACAGCGTGCCGTCGATGCAGGCGCTGCAGAACCTGACGCTGGACGCCTACCGCTTCGTCTTCACGTATCCGTCGCTGGCCGGCGCGGTCTGGAACAGCCTGCTGCTCGCCTTCGGCAGCGCGACCATCATCATGCTGGTCACCTCGGTGATCTGCTGGATCGTGGTGAAGACCAGGATCCCGGGGCGCTGGCTGCTCGACAACCTCGCCTCGCTGCCGATGGTGTTCCCCGGCCTGGTGCTCGGCCTGTCGATCATGATCTTCTATCTCAACTTCGACATCGGCATCTACGGCACGATCTGGATCATGTTCCTCGCGTACATCACGCGCTTCCTGCCCTACGGGCTGCGCTACAACACGACGTCGATGCTGCAGATCCACAAGGAGCTGGAGGAGTCCGCGGCCATGAGCGGCGCGTCGTGGAGCACGACGTTCTGGCGCATCATCCTGCCGCTCCTGAAGCCCGGGCTCCTGGCCGGCTGGATCTACATCGTGATCGTCTCGATCCGCGAGCTGTCGGCGTCGATCCTGCTCTACAGCCCGGGCACCGAGGTGGTGTCGATCACCATCTGGGAGCTCTGGGAGAACGGGCAGTACGTCGAGCTGTCGGCGCTCGGCGTCCTGCTCATCCTGGCGCTGTTCGTGCTCGTGATGGCGGCGCAGTGGGTCGCGCGCCGCTTCGGAATGAAGGAGGCCTGAGTCCCGCCATGCTGAAAGTCGACGCGCTCTACACCGAGTACCCGAACGAGCGCGGCCAGGTGGTCAAGGCCGCGCAGAACGTCTCGTTCGAAGTGCCGCGGGGCAAGCTGTTCACCCTGCTCGGGCCCAGCGGCTGCGGCAAGACCACGACGCTGCGCTCGATCGCGGGGCTCGAGCGCCCGCGCGCCGGCGAGATCGCGGTCGACGGCCGCGTCGTGTACTCCTCGCAGAGGAAGACCTTCGTCGCGCCCAACAAGCGCAACTTCGGCATGGTGTTCCAGTCGTACGCGATCTGGCCGCACATGACCGTGTTCGAGAACGCCGCGTTTCCGCTGCGGGTCGGCAACGGCCGGCACGGCAAGCAGGACATCCGCGACAAGGTCATGCGGGTGCTGAGCACGGTCGCGCTCGATCACCTCGCCGACCGCGAGGCGACCAAGCTCTCGGGCGGCCAGCAGCAGCGCCTCGCGCTCGCGCGCGCCCTGGCGATGGAGCCGCAGCTGCTGCTCCTCGACGAGCCGCTCTCGAACCTCGACGCCAAGCTGCGCGAGCGCATGCGCTTCGAGCTGAAGCGCCTGCAGCGCGAGCTGCGCCTGACCACGGTCTACGTGACGCACGACCAGGGCGAGGCGCTCGCGCTCTCGCACGAGATCGCCGTGATGAACGAGGGCCAGATCGTGCAGGTGGGCTCGCCGCGCGACATCTACGAGCGGCCGCGGAACCGCTTCGTCGCCGACTTCGTGGGCTCGGCCAACTTCCTCGACGCCACGGTCGCCGGCAAGGGCGACGCGGAGAACGGCTGGCACGTGCGCACCGCGATCGGCCTGCTCGAGTGCACCGCGCTCGAGCCGCTGCGCGAGGGCGACACGGTCGCCGTCTCGGTGCGGCCGGAGGACCTCCACATGTCGGCCGAGCGCCAGGGCGACCGCAACGTCATCGCGGGGACCGTCGACGCCAAGATCTTCCTCGGCGAGTGCCTCGAGTTCCAGGTGAAGGTCGACGGCACGATGCTGCTCGCGCGCGTGCACCCGTCGTTCTCGCCGCCCGTGGGCACCCGGGTGCACCTGCGCATCGATCCCGAGAAATGCACCGCGATTCCCGAAGAGAAGAGGAAAGCCGCCTGACCATGGCCAACGACGCCCGCCCCGATCCGAAGAGCAGGAAGAAAAGTCCGTACGCCCCGGACCGCAGCTGGGCCTCCGACGTCATCGTCGACCTGCTGCAGCGCTACGACCTGCCGTACGCGGCGCTGAACCCGGGAGCGAGCTACCGCGGGCTGCACGACTCGATCGTCAATTACGGCGGCAACAAGCCGGTGATGATGCTGTGCCAGCACGAGGAGACCGCCGTGCAGATCGCGCACGGCTACGCCAAGGCGGCTGGCCGCCCCATGGTCGCGATCCTGCACAACCTCGTCGGCCTGCTGCACGCGAACCTCTCGATCTACTACGCCTACATCGACCGCGCGCCCGTGTTCATCGTCGGCGCGACCGGGCCGATGGACGAGACCAAGCGCCGGCCGCGCATCGACTGGACGCACACGGCGCTGGTGCAGGGGAACGCCGTGCGCGACTACACCAAGTGGGACTACCAGCCGCACGTCATCGACGGCGTGCCCGAGTCGTTCGCGCGCGCCTACGCGGTGATGATGACCGAGCCGCGCGGACCCGTGTACATGTGCTACGACGCGTGGCTGCAGGAGCAGCCGCTCGACCACGACGTGCCGCTGCCGCCCGAGTCGGCGGCCGCGGTGCCCGCGCCGCTCGGGCCCGATCCGGCCGCGATCGCGCGCGCGGCCGAGCTGATCGCCGCGGCCAAGCGCCCGACGATCATCGCCGAGTTCGTCGGGCGCGATCCGAGGGGATTCGACGCCCTGGTCGAGCTCGCCGAGACGATCGGCGCGCCGGTGTACGACGTGAACGCGCGCCTCAACTTCCCGACCGAGCACCCGCTGAACCTGTCGATGGTGAAGGACATGTTCCGCGACGCGGACCTGGTGCTGACGCTCGACGTGCGCGACTGGGAGCGCCCGACGACCGAGCTGGTGAGCACGACGCGCAAGGTCACGAGCGTCGTGCCCGAGGGCGCTGTCTGGGTCGACATCGGCTTCGGCGACCTCGAGCTCTCGAGCTGGGCAATGGACTACCAGCGCCTGATGCACGCGCAGCTGCGCGTGATGGCCGACACCACGGTCGCGATCCCGCAGCTCACCGAGCTGCTGAGGAAGAAGATCGCCGGCGACGGCGCGCTGAAGAAGACGATCGACGCGCGCACGAAGCGCTGGCACGACGTGCACAGGAAGACGCGGGCGCAGTGGGCGAAGGAGGCGAAGGAGGACTGGGACGCGAGCCCGATCCCGCTCGGGCGGCTCGCCTCCGAGGTGTGGGACGCGATCAAGGGCGAGGACTGGGTGCTCACCGCGAACACGCTCGAGGAGTGGAGCCTCAAGCTCTGGAACTTCGACAAGCCGTACCGTCACCCGGGCAAGTCGCTCGGCACCTCGACGCAGATCGGAATCTCCCTCGGCGTCGCGCTCGCGCACCGCGACGCGGGGCGCCTCGTCGTCGACCTCCAGCCCGACGGCGACCTGATGTTCGACGCCGGCGCGCTCTGGGTGGCGGCGAAGCACAAGATCCCGATGCTCGTCGTCATGTACAACAACCGCGCCTACTACAACGACTGGGAGCACCAGATCCGCATGGCGCGACATCGCGGCACGCCGCTCGACCGCGCGCACATCGGCATGGACATCGAAGGCCCGTTCGTCGACTTCGCCGGCCTCGCGCGCTCGATGGGGTGGTACGCCGAGGGACCGATCGAGCGCGGCAAGGACGTGGCCGCGGCGCTCGAGCGCGCGATCGCCAAGGTGAAGGCGGGGCAGCCCGCGCTCATCGACACCCTCACGCAGAAGCGATGACGCGCGCGCTGATCCTCGTCGCCGCCGTTCTTTTCGCCGGGTCCGCGCAGGCCGCGGACGTCGCCGCCGCGAAGCGCGAAGGCTCGCTCAACGTCTACGCCTCGATGGCCGAGAAGGACCTGCTGCGCCTCGTCTCGGCGTTCGAGAAGCGCTACGGCGTCAAGGTCAACGTCTGGCGCTCGGGCAAGAACAAGGTGCTGCAGCGCGCGGTGACCGAGGCGCGCGCGGGACGCTTCGAGGTCGACTTCGTGCACAACCCGTCGCCCGAGATGGAGCTGCTGCACCGCGAGGGGCTGCTCGCGCCCGTGCGCTCGCCGTACCAGGACCAGCTCATCCCCGAGGCGGTCGCGCCCCACCGCGAGTGGGCAGGGCCGCGCGTCTACATCTTCGTGCAGGCGTACAACACGCAGAAGGTGCGCCGCGACGAGCTGCCGAAGACCTTCGAGGACCTGCTCGATCCGCGCTGGAAAGGCCGGCTCGGGATCGAGGCCAAGGAGCAGGAGTGGTTCTTCACGCTGGTGCACGCGATGGGCGAGGAGCGGGGCCTGAGCTTCTTCCGCGAGCTGGTCGCGAAGAACGGGCTCTCGGTCCGCAGCGGCAACGCGCTGCTCGACAACATGGTGGTCGCCGGCGAGGTCCCGCTCGCCGTGACCATGTACAGCTACCTCGCCGAGCAGTCGAAGCGCGCCGGGGCGCCGATCGACTGGATCGCGCTCAAGCCGACGATCGCGTACACCGACGGCGTCGGCATCATGAAGCGCGCGCCGCACCCGAACGCCGCGCTGCTCTTCTACGAGTTCGTCCTGTCCGACGGCCAGCAGCTGCTCGCCGGGCTGAATCACGTGATCTCGAGCCGGAAGAACGAGGCCTACATCCGCAGCTTCCAGCCGACGTTCATCGACGTGAACGCCGTGCTCGCCGACTACGACCGCTGGACGAAGGTGTTCGAGGACGCCATTTACGGACGCACGGCCGCCCGATGACGACGCGCGAGCAGAACGAGACGCTCACACGCACCGGCCGCGGCACGCCGATGGGCGAGCTGCTGCGCCGGTACTGGCTGCCCGTTCTGCTCGCGAGCGAGCTCCCCGAGCCCGACTGCCCGCCGGTCCGCGTGAAGCTGCTCGGCGAGCGCCTGATCGCGTTCCGCGACACGTCCGGCCGGCTCGGCCTGGTCGGCGAATTCTGCGCGCACCGCGGCGTGAGCCTGTGGTTCGGGCGAAACGAGGAGCACGGGATCCGCTGTCCCTATCACGGCTGGAAGTACGACGTCACGGGGCAATGCGTCGACGTCCCCTCGGAGCCCGCGGACAACGGCTTCTGCGCGAAGATCCGGCTGGCGGCCTATCCCTGCATCGAGCGCGCCGGCGTGATCTGGGCGTATCTCGGCCCGGCGGAAGCCCGGCCGCCCGAGCCGGCGTACGACTGGACGCTCGTCCCGGATTCGCACCGCTATATTTCGAAGCGGCTGCAGGAATGCAACTGGCTGCAGGCGATGGAAGGCGCGCTCGATTCGATCCATTCGACGTTCCTGCACCGGTATACGGTGGGCGACGACCCGCTGCTCAAGCGCGACGCGAAGAGCCGCGCGCTGCTCGAGGCGGATCGCAATCCGAAGTTCATCCCGACGATTTCGCCGGCGGGTCTCTACGTGGCGACGCGCCGCGACGCCGGCCCGGCCGACTATTACTGGCGCGTCACCCAGTGGCTGATGCCGTGCTTCAGCTTCTTTCCCCCGTACGGCGACAACCCGTACGGCGGTCACGCCTTCGTGCCGATCGACGACGAGAGCTGCTGGGTGTTCAGCATCGACTACCAGCCGCACCGCCCGCTCTCGGCGGAGGAGCGCGACGCCGCGCACGCGGGCAAGGGGATCCACGTGCGGCTGATCGCGGGCAGCTTCACGCCGGTCGCGAACAAGCGCAACGACTACCTCGTCGACCGCGAGGCGCAGAAGGCGAAGCGGACGTTCTCGGGCGTGTTCGACGTCGGCGTGCAGGACGCGGCGATCCAGGAGAGCATGGGGCCGGTGCAGGACCGCGCGCGCGAGCGGCTCGTGTCCTCGGACAACGGCATCATCATGGCGCGCAAGCGCCTCACCGACGCGGCCGCGGCGGTCGCGCGCGGCGAGGCGCCCCCGGGCGCCGATCCGGCGGCGCAGGGCGCGCGCGCGACGTCGATGGTCGCGCCGCGCGAGGTGACGCTGGTCGAGGCGATGAACTTGCGCAAGGCGACGGAGGCGGCATGAGCGGAGCGATCGAGCGCGTCGGCGTGATCGGCGCGGGCCGCATGGGGCAGCCCATCATCGGGCACCTCGCGCGCAAGGGGTTCGCGGTGCAGGTCCACGACCTCGATCCCGCGAAGCAGGCGGCGGTCGAGAAGCGCGGCGCGCGCTGGGCCGATCTGCGCGCGCTCGCGCGCGAATCGCAGGCGATCCTGGTGTGCGTCGGCTACGACCGCGAGCTGCGCGAGCTGCTGTCGGAGCGCGGGCTGCTCCGGGACGCGCAGCGCGGGACCATCGTCGCGGTGCTCTCGACCGTCCACCCGCGCACGATCAAGGAGCTCGCGCAGCAGGCGGCTCCCTCGGGCGTCGACGTCGTCGACACCACGGTCTGCCGCGGCGGCTGGGCGGCCGACGAGGGCACGCTGCTCTCGTTCGTCGGCGGACCGGCCGGGGTGGTCGAGCGGCTGAAGCCCGTGATCGCCGCGTACTCGAGCGACATCGAGCACACGGGCGAGGCGGGCACGGCGCAGGTCGCGAAGGCGGCCAACAATCTCATGCTGTGGGCGTGCCTGGTCGCGTCGCACGAAGGCCTCGCGCTCGCGCACCGCTACGGCCTCGACGTGGAGAAGCTGCGCAAGGCGCTGCTCACCAGCAGCGCGACCAACGGCGCGCTCGAGAACTGGGGCAACCAGACGATGGCCTGGGCCGAGGACGACATGGCGATCGTCGCCGAGATGGCGAGCGAGGTCGGCATCGCGCTGCCGCAGGCCGGCGTCGACCGCGAGATCTGCCGCGCGCTCAAGCCCAAGCGCTACCGGCTGGACGAGTATGGAACGTAGACGCGCCCTTGCCGCTCTCGCGGGCCTAGCCGTCGCGCCGGCGCTGCGTGCCGAGGACTTGGATCGCGAGCGGCTCCAGCGCGCGCGCCGGGAAGGCTTCCTCACCGTCTACACCTCGTTCCCGCCGGAGGACATCGCCGCGGTGAACGCGCTGTTCGAGAAGCGCACCGGGGTCAAGGTGAGACCGTGGCGCTCGTCGTCGGAGAACGTCCTGCAGCGCACGCTCGCCGAGGCGAAGTCCGGCCGCTTCGACGTCGACGTCGTCGAATGCAACTCGATCCCGCTCGAGACGCTGCACCGCGAAGGCGTGCTGCAGCGGGTGCGCGCGCCGGGCGCCGCGGACCTCGTGCCCGCCGCGGTGCCGAAGCACGGCGAATGGGTCGCGTCGCGCCTGAGCCTGTTCGTCCAGGCGTACAACACCCGTCAGGTCCGCAAGGACGAGCTCCCGAAGAGCTATGCCGACCTGCTCGACCCGCGCTGGAAGGGGCGTCTCGGCGTCGAGGCGTCCGACATGGACTGGTTCTCCGAGGTCGTGCGCGGCCTCGGCGAGGAGAAGGGCCTGAAGCTTTTCCGCGACCTCGCGGCGACGAACGGGCTCTCGGTGCGCCGCGGCCACAGCGTCATCGCGCAGCTGGTCGCGACCGGCGATATCCCGCTCGCGCTGACGGTCTATAATTTCACCGCGGAGCAGCTCAAGCGCCGCGGCGCGCCGCTCGACTGGTTCGTGCTCTCTCCCGCGGTCGCGCACGCCAACGGCGTCGCGATTCCGAAGCGGGCTCCGCGCCCGCACGCGGCGCTGCTGTACTACGAGTTCATGATCGGCGAGGAAGCGCAGCGCCTGCTGGCGAGCCGCGACTCGATCCCGACCAGCACGAAGGTGGAGAGCTCGCTCGACCGGAGCTCGTTCAGGGTCGTCGACCCGGCGCGCATGCTCGACGAAGGCGAGCGCTGGGCCAAGCTGTACGACGAGATCATTGTGAAAGGAAGCCGATGAAACGCGATCCCGTGGAAGTCGTCGACAAGCCGGAACCCGCGAACGACGGGTCCCCCGTGGGCAACGAGTCCCACTACCACAGCAAGAAGGACCGGATCTTCGTCCGGGCCATCGCCGGGCAGTACAACCTGAAGGACGAGCTGAAGCGCCTGCGCTCGCTGCCGCGCGTGCGCAAGGCGAAGGACCTCAAGTTCACCGACGGCCCGCAGACCTTCAGCCGGCACTATGTCGAGCCCAAGGACGGGATCACGCAGACGCTGCACATCCACCTCGAGGAATGGGGCCCGGGCGCGAAGTCGCAGAAGCACGGCCACGTGAACGAGGCCGCGTTCTACATCCTCGACGGCCGCGGCTACGAGGTCCACGACGGCGTGCGCTACGACTGGCAGGCGGGCGACATCGCGATCGTGCACAACAACTGCGTGCACCAGCACTTCAACGCGGACCCCGACAAGCCCGCGCGCGGGCTGGTGCTGAAGTCGAAGCCGATGTTCCTCTTCCTGAACATGCTGTTCCAGAAGACGGTCGAGCCGCGGCCGTCGCAGCCGGCGCCGGGCGCCGAGGGCTTCAAGGTCCGCGAAGCCGAAGACGACTACAACCATTCGAAGGAGTGAGCGATGTCCTGGGGCGAATCGAAGAACTGGCTGCGCGGCAAGACGAACGAGAAGCTGTACCAGGGCCTGCTCGAGGACGCGGCGCAGGCGCCGGCGCGCAATGCGAAGCGCAAGAAGAT
Source organism: Burkholderiales bacterium (assembly GCA_035651815.1). Classification (GTDB taxonomy): domain Bacteria; phylum Pseudomonadota; class Gammaproteobacteria; order Burkholderiales; family SG8-39; genus VBDM01. The sequence goes on from DASRFB010000012.1 coordinate 8,451, forward strand.
CGTGCACCCGGAGGAGATGCCCTGGGAGATGTCGCGCCAGGGGATCCTGAAGCACCTGCTGAACGCGGGGATGAACACGCGCATGGAGACGGTGGACGCGTACATGGAGATCATTCCGCCGGGGAGCCGCTCGGGCAAACACCGGCACCTGGCGGAGGAGTGCGTGTACGTGCTCGAGGGCCGCGGGTACGACCTGCACCAGGACTGCGACGTGGAGATCACGGACACGTACCACTGGAAGCCGCAGGACGAGGTGAAGCGGTATGAATGGGAAGCGGGGGACGTGATCTACATTCCGCCGAACACGATCCACCAGCACTTCAACGCGGACGCGGAGCGTCCGGTGCGGCTGATCTCGGCGACGAACCGGATCTACAAGCAGGTGGGGCTGAACGACCTGGAGCAGCTCGAGGACGCGCCCGAGTACGACCCGAAGGTCGTGCTCACCGCCGAGCTCGTCGCGCAGTATCTCAAGCGCAGGATCAAGGAAACGGTGTAAATCATGTCGTCCTGAGCGGAGCGAAGGACCTGCTGTCGACGTTCGCGAAAAGCAGATCCTTCGCTTGCTCGGGATGACTTCGGAAGGAGTGATTTGATGGGTAAGAGCGAAACGATCGTCTCCGACGAGCTCGCGAAGAAGTTCGCGACCGAGAAGGAGACGCCCTACACCCGCTGGGTGAAGGGCGAAGGGCTGGACATCCTCGGCGCGCATTACGTGCCGAACCTGAAGACGGTCGAGCTCAAGCCCTGGGCGCGCCGCGGCGGCAAGGGCGTGTACCTCAACCACGAAGCGTCGCGGACGACGAACGACTGCTACGTCTGCGAGATCCCCGCGGGCGGCAAGCTCGCGCCGCAGCGCCAGCTGTTCGAGGAGATGGTGTACGTGCTCTCGGGACGCGGCTCGACGCAGATCTGGAACGACGCGGGCCAGCGCTCGAGCTTCGAGTGGAAGGCGGGGGCGCTGTTCGCGATCCCGCTCAACACGTGGCACCAGCACTTCAACGGCTCGGGGCAGGAGCCCGCGCGCTACGTCGCCGTGACCAACGCGCCCGTGGTGATCAACCTGTACGAGGACACGGACTTCGTCTTCAATACGAAGCACGACTTCAAGGGCCGCTTCTCCGGCGAGCCCGACTACTTCGCGAACAAGGGCGAGCAGAAGGGCTTCCTGCTCGCGACCAATTTCGTCGCCGACGCCGTGAACCTGCCGCTGATCGCCGCGGGCGAGCGCGGCGCGGGCGGCGGGCACATCCGCTTCAACCTCGCGCGCGGCTCGCTGCCGGCGCACATCTCGCAGTTCCCGGTCGGCACCTACAAGAAGGCGCACGCGCACGGGCCGGGCGCGCACGTCATCCTGCTCTCGGGCGAGGGCTACAGCCTCATGTGGCCCGAGGGCGACGAGCCGCGGCGCTACGAGTGGGAGGTCGGGACGATGATCGTGCCGCCCAACATGTGGATGCACCAGCATTTCAACGCCGGTTCGACGCCGGCGCGCTATCTCGCCTTCAAGTACGAGGGCGTCGCCTTGCGCAACGCACAAGGCGTCCCGAAGGCGTGGATCAGCCGCCGCATCGGCGGCGACCAGATCGACTATGCGGATGAAAAACCGCTGGTTAGGCACATGTTCGCGGACGCGCTCGCGAAGCGCGGGCTGCGGCCGCGGATGGACAAGGCCTACGAGGCCGAGCTCGAAGACTTGCCGCCCAAGGCGGCGTGACCGCGATCGCGTTGCGTAAACACAACAAATGAGGCGTCAGCCCATTGACAGGGACATAGTCCACTCGTACGCTGCCCCTAACGCCCTGATTTTGTAGGGCGGAGTTCCGCATAGAGGAACGGAACTTGAGGCGGGGCGGCAAGACCACCCGTCCGGAAGAATCTGACAGCACCTAGAACTAAAGGAGGGGAAATGCTCAGGAGAAACGCGGTCGCCCTGGCAGTCGCCGGCGCGCTCGGTACACCCGTCGTCGCGCTCGCGCAGAACGTCCAGGTCTACGGGAAGGTCTATCCTCAACTCGCATACTCGAAGAGCTCCGGCGCCACCGCGTCGGGGTCGAGCGTGAGCACGCTCACCGATCCGGGACAGCTCAGCAGCGCAAACCTCAAAGGCCGCTTCGCGCAGGAAGCGAACAACAGCCGGCTCGGCATTCGCGGTTCCGAGGACCTCGGCGGCGGCCTGAAAGCGATCTTCCAGATCGAGAGCAAGACCTCCATCGACGCGGGCGGCAACCTGTGGGCGAGCCGCGACTCGTTCGTCGGCCTGAGCGGCGGCTTCGGCACGATCAAGCTCGGCAACATGGACACGGTGTACAAGTCGCTCGGAGACCCGATCGGGATCCTGGGCATCAGCAGCGGCAACTTCGTGTCGGACAGCGCCGTCCTTTCGCAAGGGCCCTTCAGCGGCATCAACTTCCACCAGCGCGAGAAGAACTCGTTCGTGTACGAGTCGCCCAGCTTCGGCGGCGTGACGCTGCTCGCGGGCTACTCGACGCCGGTGAACGATGAGAAGAAGGTCGCCGGGTCGAACCTGAAGGCGAGGACCGAGTCGTTCGGCGTCAAGTACGAGGCCGGCCCGATCTACGCGGCGGTGGCGCACGAGATCCGCGACGACCAGTTCCAGTTCTCGAACAGCGACGAGGTGACTCCGGCGCTCAAGAACGGGACCAACGGCGCCAGCGTGCACTCGAAGGACAGGGCGACGCGCGCCGCCTTCATGTACGAGTTCCCGACCAAGACCAAAGTGTCGCTGGACGTCGCGCAGCTCAAGCTCGACGAGACCGACGGCGCCGCGACCGGGAAGTTCGGCACTTACAAGAACCGGCGCTATGCCGTCACGGCGGAGCAGGGCTTCGGCAACATCAAGGTGGCCGCGAGCTACGCCAAGTCGACCGACGGCAGCTGCACGATCGTAGGCGGCGCCGCCTGCACGACCACGGGCCTGGCCTCGAACATGCTGAACGTCGGCGCGATGTTGAGCCTGTCGAAGCGTACGGGCATCTTCGCGATCTACTCGCGTCTAAATAACGGCGATTCGGCCCATCACGACAATACCGATGCGGTGGACGGCAATTTCAACCCCGGCAGCGACATCAGCCAGGCGGCGATCGGCGTCAGCCACTCGTTCTAGCGTAAAGCGGTTCTAGCGGCCCGGCGGCGCGTCCGCGCTCCGGGCCGTTTTCATTTGCTGCGGACCCGAGGCTGGAATTTCGCAGGCCCGATCGGGTCGAATCTTCCAGGAGGGCTTGTGATTTCCATGAGGCTTTCGGCGCGCGTGGCCGCCGCGGTGCTCGCCGCCGGGTGCTGCTCCGCGGTGGCACAGCAGGACGCGAAAAGCGCGTCCGCCATCGCCCAGTACCAGGGCGCCGACCGCGCCCGGCGCGTGCTGCAGGGCGCGAAGAAGGAGGGCGAGCTCAGAGTCTATACCTCCGCGCCCGCGGACGACTACGCCGTGTTCTCGGCCGCGTTCGAGAAGAAGTACGGCGTCAAGGTTCGCGTGTGGCGCGCGTCGTCCGAGAAGGTGCAGCAGCGCGGCGTGACCGAGGCGCGCGCCGGGCGCTTCGACGTCGACATCTTCGACACCAACGGCCCCGAGATGGAGTCGCTGCACCGGGAGAAGATCCTCCAGGAGGTGAAGTCGCCCTACCTCGCGGACCTGATTCCGCAGGCGATCATGCCGCACCGCGAGTGGGTGGGAACGCGGCTCAATATCTTCGCGCTCGCCTACAACACGAGGCTGGTGAAGAAGGACGAGCTGCCGAAGAGATGGGAGGACCTGCTCGATCCCCGCTGGAAGGGCCGCCTCGGGATCGAGGCCGCGGACGAGGACTGGTTCGCGGGCGTCGTCGGCCAGCTCGGCGAGCAGAGGGGGCTCAAGCTCTTCCGCGACATCGCCGCGAGGAACGGCTTCTCGGTGCGCAAGGGACACACGCTGCTCACGCAGCTCGTCGCGGCCGGCGAGGTGCCGCTCGCGCTCACGGTGTACAACTACAAGGCCGAGCAGCTCAAGCAGAAGGGCGCGCCGATCGACTGGTTCGTGATCCCGCCCGCGATCGCGCGTCCGAACGGCATCGGCATGGCGCGCCGCGCGCCGCATCCCAACGCCGCGGTGCTGTTCTACGACTTCATGATCTCGGACGCGCAGTTCCTCCTGCTGGAACGCGACTTCGTGCCGACGAGCAGGAAGATCAAAACCAAGCTCAACCAATTCCCGCTAAAATTCGTGGATTCGAGCGACATGCTCGATCACTTCGCGAAGTGGTCGAAGCTGTACGAGGAGATCATCACCCGGCAGGGGCGGTAACGCCGAAAGGAACATCGATGGGCAAGGAATCCCACTACAGCAGCAAGAAAGACCGCGTGTTCGTGCGCGCGATCGCCGGGCAGTACAACCTGAAGGACGAGCTGAAGCGCCTGCGCTCGCTGCCGCGCGTGATCAAGGGCAGGGAGCTCAAGTTCCAGGACGGCCCGCAGTCGTTCAGCAAGCACTTCGTCGAGCCCGTCGACGGCATGACCCAGACGCTCCACGTCCACCTCGAGGAGTACGCGCCCGGCGGGCGCACGCAGAAGCACGGCCACGTGAACGAGGCCGCGTTCTACATCCTCGACGGCCGCGGCTACGAGATCCACGACGGCGTGCGCTACGACTGGCAGGCGGGCGACGTCGCGATCGTGCACAACAACTGCGTGCACCAGCACCACAACGCCGATCCCGACAAGCCCGCGCGCGCGCTGGTGCTGAAGTCGAAGCCGATGTTCCTCTTCCTGAACATGCTGTTCCAGAAATCGGTCATCCCCCGGCCGACCGAGCCGGCCACTCCCGCGGGCGAGGGCTTCGAGCCGCGCCACTACGAGACCGACTACAACCATCCGGAGAAATGACCATGTCCTGGGGCGAATCGAAGAACTGGCTGCGCGGCAAGACGAACGAGAAGCTGTACCAGGGCCTGCTCGAGGACGCGGCGCAGGCGCCGGCGCGCAATGCGAAGCGCAAGAAGATCGTGCACCCGGAGGAGATGCC
>DASRFB010000013.1:0-57875 GCA_035651815.1 Burkholderiales bacterium
AGGAACTGCTCTTCCGTATACGTCCCGAAGTCGGTGCGCTCGCGCTCCTCGGCCGAGAGCTCGAACAGCTGGCCGAGGTCGTCGGGGCCGCCGTAGACGATGCGCATCAGGCCCGCCGTGAACCGCGAGTTCCCGCCCGACTCCTCCTCGGGCGCGCGCTCGAGGACGAGAACGCGGCCCGCGGTCTCCTTCGCCGAGAGCGCGGCGCAGAGCGCCGCGTTGCCGCCGCCGACGACGATCACGTCGTAGTTGTCGCTCGCCATCGTCAGTCCGCCTTGATGTGAGCCTTGCGCACGACCTCGCTCCAGCGCGCCTGCTCGCTCTTGATGTAGCGCTCGTACTCCTCGGGGCTGGAGCCGATCGCCTCGGCGGCGTCGGGCTCGAGCTGCCTCTGCACCTCCGCGCTCCTCGCCGCCTTCGCCGACTCGCGCGCGAGCCGGTTCACGATCGCGTCGGGCGTCTTCGCCGGCGCGTTCAGGCCGTACCACTGCGACGTCTCGAAGCCGGGATAGCCCTGCTCGGCGACCGTCTTCACCTCGGGCAGGATCGGGAGCCGCTTGGTCGTCCCGACCGCGACCACGCGCAGCTTCCCCGACTTCACGTGCGGCAGGAACGGCGGCGTGCCCGCCGCGGAGAACTGCGTGCGCCCGGCGACGAGGTCGATCAGGTTCGGGCCCGTGCCCTTGTACGGCACGTGCTGGATGTCCATCCCGCTGACGAGCTTCAGGTACTCGATCGCGAGGTGGCCCGCGCTGCCGTTGCCCGCCGAGCCGTAGTACAGCTTCCCGGGCTCCCTCTTCGCGAGCGCGACGAACTCGCGCAGGTCCTTCGCCGGCACGGCCTCGTGCACGACGAAAATCGTCGGCACCTTGGCGAACAGCGACACCGCGCGGAAATCGCGGTCGGTGTCGAACGGCAGCTGCTTGAACATGTACGGGTTCACCGCGAGCGTGCCGATGTGCCCGATGATCAGCGTGTAGCCGTCGGGCGCGGAGCGCGCGACGTCGTCCATCGCCACGTTGCCCGCGCCGCCCGGCTTGTTCTCGACCACGAACGACTGGCCGAGGCCCTTGGCCATCTCGGTCGAGAAGGCGCGCGCGATGATCGAGGAGCTCCCGCCCGGGGCGAACGGGACGACGAGGCGTATCGGCTTGGTCGGGTAGTCCTGCGCGAGGGCGGGGGAGAGCGCCGCGGCGAGCGCGAGCGCGGCGGCAAAGGCGGAGAAACGCACGGCTTTATCCTCTCATCAGGGAACGCCGAAGGTACCACGCCGTCCCAAACAGACGCCAGACCCGTGGCACAGCGTCGCGCGCGGGTATATATTTTCGCCAGGGGGACCACCAAGGAGACGGCCATGCAAGTGAGCGAGATCCTGAGGGTCAAGGGCAACGTTCTGTACACCATCCCGATGGAGGGCAGCGCGATCGACGCGGTCAAGGCCATGGCGGACCACAACATGGGGTCGCTCGTCGTCTTCGAGAAAGGCCGCATGGTGGGCCTCCTCACCTTCCACGAGGTGCTCGGCGCGATGAGCGACCGCGACGGCCGTCTCGACGGCGTGCGCGTCGGCGACATCATGCAGCGCGACCCCGTCACCGCGGCGCCGAAGATGGAGCTCGACCAGCTGCGCCGCGTCATGCTCGAGACCGGCGCGCGCTACCTGCCGGTGATGGACGGCGGCGACCTGCTCGGCGTCATCTCCTTCCGCGACGTCGCCAAGGCCGTGCTCGAGGAGCAGGACTTCGAGAACCGCATGCTGAAGGGCTACATCAAGAATTGGCCCGACTGAAAATCCCCGCCGGCGGCCGCTTACCCTTCGAGCTCGACCGCCGGCAGGCGCTCGCCGCCGCGGGCGCGCTCGGCGCCGCCGCGCTGACCGGCGCGGCCTGGCACCTCTGGCCCGAGCAGGGCTTCAGCAACCCGTGCGAGGGCGCGCTGCCCGATGCGCTCGCCGGGCACGAGCTGGTGCGCGCCGCCTGGGAGGGGCTCGACCCTTCGCAGTGCTGGGACTCGCACGTCCACCTCGCCGGCATGGGCGACTCCGACTCGGGGATCGTCGTCAACCCGCGCATGACGAGCCTCGCGCACCCGGTCGAGTTCGCGCAGCGGCGCTTCTTCCTGAACGCGGGCTGCGCCACCGGCGGCGACGGCGTCGATAAGGCGTACGTCGCGCGCCTGCGCGCGCTCGCCGAGGGCATGCGCCCCGGCTTCAAGCTGCTGCTGCTTCCGTTCGAGTGCAACGTCGGCGAGAACGGCGAGGTGTCGTGGGAGCGCACCAGCTTCCACGTCCCCAACCGCTGGGCCGCGCAGGTCGCGTACCGCGACGTCATCCGCTTCGAGTGGGCGGCGTCGATCCACCCGTACCGCCGCGACGCGGTCGAGCGGCTGCACGCGGCGGTCGCGGGCGGCGCGCGCGCTGTGAAGTGGCTGCCCGCGGCGATGGGCATCGACCCGGCGTCGCCGATCTGCGATCCGTTCTACTACGCGCTCGCGCGCGCGAAGATGCCGCTCATCAGCCACGCCGGCATGGAGATGGCGGTCGACGTCGAGTCGGACGCCTTCGGCAACCCCTTGAGGCTGCGCCGCGCGCTCGAGCACGGCGTGCGCGTCGTGGTCGCGCATTGCGCCTCGGCCGGGAACGACGTCGACCTCGACCGCGGGACGAACGGCCCGGTGGTCCCGAGCTTCGAGCTGTTCGCGCGCATGATGGACGACCCGCGCTGGGAAGGCACGCTGTTCGCGGACATCTCGACGCTCACGCAGATCAACCGCGTCGGGCCGCCGCTCGCGCGCGTGCTCGAGCGAAGCGAGTGGCACCCGCGGCTCCTGAACGGCTCCGACTACCCGCTGCCGGGCGTCATGCCGCTCTACTCGCTCGACCGGCTGGTCGAGCTCGGCTTCCTCGAGCCCTCGGCGGCGCCCGTGCTCTCGGCGATCCGCGCGCACAACGCGCTGCTCTTCGACTTCGTGCTCAAGCGCAGCCTGCGCCGGCAGGGCAAGCGCTTCGCCGACGGCGTGTTCCGCACGCGCGCCTTCTTCGAGCCGCCCCTCGAGCGGCCGCTCCGCGCCGGGCAGCACCGCGCCTGATGCGGATCGCGATCGCCTTCCTCGCGCTACCGGCCGCGCTCGCGCTCCTCGCGCTCCTCGCCGCGTGGGCGATCACCTCCATGCCCGGGCGCTCCCACCGCGGAGCGCTGCCGCCGCTCGAGCCCGCCGCGCGCGACCTCGCGGCGCGCCTGCGCACGCACGTCGCCGCGATCGCGAGCGAGGAGCACAACGTCATCCGCGCCGGGGCGCTCGAGCGCTCGGCGCGCTACATCGAGGGCGAGCTGGCGCGCGGCGGGCCCGTCGTGCGCGACGAGTTCAGCGTCGCCGGCGTGAAGGTGAGGAACCTCGAGGTGGTGATTCCCGGCGGGACGGCGGACGCGCCCGTGCTCGTCGTCGGCGCGCACTACGACTCGGTGCGCCACGCCGTCGGCGCGAACGACAACGGCTCGGGCGTGGCGGCGCTGATCGAGCTGGCGCGCTCGCTGCGCGAGAAACCCCCCGGCGGCGCGGAGATCCGGCTGGTCGCCTTCGTCAACGAGGAGTCGCCGTGGTTCGGCACCGACGCGATGGGGAGCCTGCGCCACGCGCGCGCGCTCGCGCGGGCCGGCAAGCGCGTGCTCGGCATGCTCTCGCTCGAGACCATCGGCTACTACAGCGACGAGCCCGGCAGCCAGAAGTACCCGCCGCCGTTCAGCTCGCTCTACCCGGGCGAAGGCAATTTCGTCGGCTTCGTCGGCAACTTCAAGTCGCGCGACTTCGTGCGCCGCGCCGTCGCGTCGTTCCGCGCGCACGCCGCGTTTCCGTCCGAGGGCGGCGCGTTCCCCGACGCCATCAAGGACGCGGGGCGCTCCGACCAGTGGTCGTACTGGCAGCAGGGCTGGCCCGGCCTCATGGTCACCGACACGGCGAACTTCCGCTATCCCTATTACCACACCATGCAGGACACGCCCGACAAGATCGACTACGAGCGCACCGCGCGCGTGGTGCGCGGGCTCGAGGCCGTGATCCGGGAACTGGCGAAGGATGCGGCAGCGACGAACAGAAATTGAAAGCCCGTCTAATTGCCTCGACTAGAGGCAATCGCCATACATGCACGCCACCCAAATCAGAATGAAGAACAGGCTCGGCGTCATGGCGAACAAATAGACAGCGACCGACAAAGCCTTTGCCCGGCGTGCTGACAACCAAACCAGATACCCGCCCGTGGCTAGAAGGCCGAAAAGAACCGACCACGAAACCCATTCCGATTGGTTGGTATAAGGCAGTCGCCCTCCCCTTAATGCAAGGTGGTAGGAGAGCGCGACATAGCTCCCAAACAACAGTGGCACCAGGCCGATAGCAGCGAGCGCCAAAGCCAGTTGCCACCGGGTCGTTTTCTGGGAATAGCGCATCGTCTGCGCTTCCCGGTCGCGCGCGACCGACTTCTTCACCTGCTCGTGGACTTGGCGCAGCGTCAGTCCTCCGGGCCCTTTGAGTATGTCTGGATCGTCGTCGCTCATTGGCGTCGAAAGCTACTCGAAAACCCCATGATAAACTTCGAAGCAATCGGAGAGTTTTCATGTCGGGCAACACGTTCGGCCTGCTCTACTGCGTGACCTCGTTCGGCGAGAGCCACGGGCCCGCGTACGGCGGGGTGATCGACGGCTGCCCGCCCGGGCTCGCGCTCTCGGAGGCCGACATCCAGCGCGAGCTCGACCGGCGCAAGCCCGGCACCTCGCGCCACGTCACGCAGCGCCAGGAGTCCGACCGCATCGAGATCCTGTCCGGGATCTTCGAGGGGAAGACCACCGGCACCGCGATCGGCTTCGTGATCCGCAACGAGGACCAGCGCTCGAAGGACTACAGCGCGCTCGCCGACACCTTCCGCCCCGGCCACGCCGACTACACGTACTGGCAGAAGTACGGCCTGCGCGACTACCGCGGCGGCGGGCGCGCCTCGGCGCGCGAGACGATGATCCGCGTCGCGGCGGGCGCGGTCGCGAAGAAGTGGCTGCGCGAGCGCTACGGCGTGGAGGTGCGCGGCTACCTCGCGCAGCTCGGGCCGCACCGCGTCCCGTTCAAGTCGTGGGACGGCGTGAACGAGAACCCGTTCTTCGTCGCCGACCCGTCGGCCGTGGCGAAGCTGGAAAGCTTCATGGACGAGCTGCGCGGCTCGGGCGACTCGGTCGGCGCGCGCATCAACGTCGTCGCCTCGGGCGTCCCGGTCGGGTGGGGCGAGCCCGTCTACGGCCGGCTCGATTCCGACATCGCGGCGGCGATGATGGGCATCAACGCGGTGAAGGGCGTCGAGATCGGCGCGGGCTTCGCGTCGGTCGAGCAGAAGGGCTCGCAGCACGGCGACGAGCTGACGCCGCGGGGCTTCCTCTCCAACAACGCGGGCGGCGTGCTCGGCGGCATCTCGACCGGGCAGGACGTCACCGTCTCGATCGCGCTCAAGCCGACCTCGAGCATCCGCCTGCCGCGGCGCTCGATCGACCGCAAGGGCGATCCCACGACCGTCGAGACGAAAGGGCGCCACGACCCGTGCGTCGGCATCCGCGCGACGCCGATCGCCGAGGCGATGCTCGCGTGCGTGCTGATGGACCACGCGCTGCGCCACCGCGCGCAGTGCGGCGACGTGACGCCGCCTTCGAAGCCGATTCCCGGAAAGGCATGACGATGACAAAGTGGATCCGCGACAACCGCGGCTGGATCGTGTTCTTCGCGCTCTTCGGCCTGATGCGCACCGCGGTCGCCGACTGGAACTACGTGCCCTCGGCGTCGATGCGCCCGACGCTGCTCGAGGGCGACCTCGTCTTCGTCGACCGCGTCGCCTACGACCTGAAGGTCCCGTTCACCGGGATCGCGCTCGCGCACCTGGGCGATCCGAAGCGCGGCGACATCGTCGTCTTCTCCTCGCCGAAGGACGGCACGCGGCTGATCAAGCGCCTGGTCGCGTTGCCGGGCGACACGGTCGAGATGCGCGACAAGCGCCTCGTCATCAACGGGCGCGCGGCCGAGTACGCGCCGCGCGGCTGGGTCACCGAGCCGCTCGAAGGCGCGCCCGTGCGCGCGCTGCGCCTCACCGAGGCGACGCCCGACGGCGAGCGCACGATCCAGTGGCTGGGCGAGACGCCGCGCGATTCGTTCGCGCCTTTCGTCGTTCCGCCGGAGCACTACCTGATGCTCGGCGACAACCGCGACGACAGCGCCGACTCGCGCTACTTCGGCCTGGTCGACCGGCGGCTGCTCACCGGGCGCGCCGAGCGCGTGCTCGTCTCGGCCGACGTGCTGGGCGACTGGCTGCCGCGGTTCGGGCGATTCGGCCGCAGCCTGCGCTAGCCCTGTCATTCTGAGGCGCCGCAGGCGCCGAAGAATCTGCTTTTTGCGCAAAAGCAGATCCTTCGCTTCGCTCAGGATGACAGCCCTCAGGATGACAGCCTACCCGGTGTGGTTGCGGAGCTCCTCCCAGACCACTTCCGAGCCGCGCTTCACCGCGTTCTCCAGCAGCTGCATGAGGGGAAACGCGCGGGTCGCCAGGCTCACGCGGTAGCCGGCCTCGGACGCGTCCTCGGGCCCCGTCGCGATCGGCTTGCCGACGGCGACCGCCTGCCGCAGGCGCTCGAGCGCCGGCGGCACGTCGTCGGCGAGGAGCGCCCCCGGCACCGAGCCGCTCATGCCCATGAGGCGCAGCAGCGCGACGCCGACGTCGCCGTGGATGGTGAAGCCGTCGGTCCTGCTGTGGAATCGGATGAGCATCACTGTTGGACCCCGCTCGCGGAGATTATTTCCCGAGCGCGTGCGCGCCGAGCAGGCGCAGCGTCAGCTCGTCGCCGCCGCCCGACTCGCGCGGCGTGCGCGCGAGCAGCTCGGCGGCCTCGGCGCGCCGGCCCTGGGCGAGGTAGCCCGCCATCCCGGCGGCGACCAGGTACTGGCGCGACCCGCTCGGCAGGTCGCTCGGGACGGCGAGCAGCGTCTCGGCGCCGGCCGCCATCGCGGCGGCGTCGTGCCGGCTCACCGCCCGGAACAGCGCGATCCAGGCGCGCTGCTCGGGCGACAGGTCGCGCGCGCACGGGGCGCGCTCGACCCGGTCCCAGAGCGCCGCGGAGTCGTCGGCGCCGAGCAGCGGATTCACCTCGCGCGCGACCTGGTACAGCGCGTGCAGCCAGATGTCGTACTTCCCGGGATCGCGGCACTCGATGAGGCGCGCGTGGACGAGCTCGAGATCCTTCTGCAGCTGGCGCGGGATGCCCCGCGGCTCGGGCGGCACGGCGCGCAGCAGGAAGTCGCGCGCGTAGCGCGCGCGCCGGATGTGCTCGGCCTTGTCGAGGAACTCGTCGCCGAGCTCGGTCGGCGCGGGCGTCGCGCGCTCGCTCGCGCCCTCGATCATCGCGACCGCGGGCACGGCGGCGAGCCCGAGGCCGACCAGCTCGCCCGCCGACTGCTGCAGGAAGCGGTACTTCGCCGCGTGCAGGTCGAGGTACGGCCGGAAATCCGAGTTGGGCGGCACGCCGTAGCTCGCGAACAGCGGCGCGAGCGCCGCCTTGCCGCCGATCCTGCGGATGCGCAGGTCGTCGATCGAGGCGACGTGGACGCGCCGCAGCTCGCGCGCGACGCCCGGCATCGCGAGCACGTCGGCGAGCGGGCGCGCGAGCGTCGCCGCGTCGCCGGCGACGATCAGCAGATCGGCGTCGGTCGCCGCGTACACGGCGTAATCGGGGAACTCGGACGCGAGCGCGACCAGCACCGACGCGACCAGGCTCGGGTCGATCTCGTAGAGCTGGAACCACTGCACCAGCACCCCGCCCGGCTCGAGGTAGCGGCGCACGTGCCGGTAGAACTCGGCGGTGAACAGGCTGGAGACGCCGCTCACCCACGGGTTCGAGGGCTCCGAGACGACGATGTCGTACTTGCGGTTGTGCGTCGAGAAGAAGGTCTTCGCGTCGTCGAACACGATGTGGCTGCGCGGGTCGGCGAAGGTGTTCGAGTTGCGCGGCGAGAAGCGCCGCGACGCCTCGGCCATCGCGGGCTCGATCTCGATCGTCTCGACCGACTCGACCGCCGACGAGCCGAGCAGCGTGTGCGTGGTGAGCCCGGTGCCGATCCCGATCACGGCGACGCGGCGCGCGTCGGGCCGGTAGGCGAGCGGCAGCGCGCCGGTGAGCGTCATCGTGACCTCGTCGGAGATGCGCGGACCGTCGGGGTCCATGTTGATCGCGCCGTCCGACTTGCCGTTCGTGCGGAGGCTCCGGTCGCTGCCGAAGTCGACCAGGCTCACGGTCGTCGTCTTGCCGTCGCGGTGCGAGAGCATGCGCGCCTCGCGCTCCGTATACAGGTCGCCGCGGCGGAACACGCCCGAGGCCATCTTGTAGGGGTCGAGGGGCACCGCGACCAGGACCGCGGCAAAGGCCGCGGCGGTCGCCGCGCCCGCGCCGATCCCGAGGCGCCGCGCGCCGGCGGCGCGCCACAGGAGCGCGACGCCGAGCGCCGCGTCGAGCGCCGCGCCGGCCGCGATCAGGCCCTTCAGCCCGAGGAGCGGCATCCCGAGATGCGCCGCGGCGAAGACGCCCGCGATCGAGCCGAGCGTGTTCGCGCCGTAGACCGCGCCGATCGAGCGCTCGCCGTGGCCGCCGCGCAGCAGCGCGTAAGTGATGAGCGGCAGCGTCATGCCGGCGCAGAAGGTCGCCGGGAACATGATCGCGAGCGCGATGCCGTGGCTCGCGACGAGGAACATCGCGTAGCCCGAATCGGTCTTCGCCAGGCCGCGGATCACGGCCTGCATCACCTCGAACATCCGGCCGTAGAGCGGCAGCGTCGCGAGCGCGGCGAGGCCCATCGCGACCTGCACCACGCCGAGGAAGCGCGCCGGATCTCCGAGCGCGTCGATGCGGCGGCGCACCCACAGGCCGCCGAGGGCGAGGCCGAGGATGAACGCGGAGAGCATCAGCTCGAAGGAGTGCGTCGCGCTGCCGAGCACGAGCGAGAGCATCCGGATCCAGCCGATCTCGTAGACGAACGAGGCGGCGCCGGTGAGCGCCGCGACCGCGAGCAGCAGGCGCCATGGCGCGCCGGCATTCGCGTCCCAGCGCGGTTCCGCCGCCCCCGCCCGCGGCCGCGGCTCGTCGCGCCCGGCGAGCAGCCACACGGCGGCCGCGAGCGCGAGGTTCACCAGGCCCGCCGCCTGGACGGTGCCCGGCAGCCCGAAGCGCTCGATCATCACGAAGCCGCTCGCGAGCACGCCGATCGAGGCCCCGAGGCTGTTCGTGAAATAGAGCAGCGCGAGCGACTCTCCCGGCGCGGCCGGATAGCGCCGCAGCAGCCCCGCGCTCATCAGCGGGAAGGTCATGCCGAGCAGCACCGATTGCGGCAGGATCAGCAGCCCCGCGAGCGTCCACTTGAACATCGCCGCCGCCGGCGCGCTGCCGAGCGCGGGCAGCACGCTCGAGTACGCGGCCTCGGTCGCGCCGACGTAGACGGGATGGAAGGCGAGCGCCGCGAGGCCGATCAGGCCTTCCGCGATCGCGTAGCCGCGCAGCAGGTTCGCCCAGCGCGCCGACGCGCGGCTGCAGATCCACGCGCCGATCGCCATCCCGCCCATGAACAGCGCGAGCACGAGCGTCTGCGCGTACGCCGCGTGCCCGAGGAACAGCCGCAGGTAATGGCTCCAGATCGACTCGTAGACGAGCCCGGCGAAGCCCGACACGGTGAACAGTGCGAAGTACGCGCCGCGCGGGATCCGGGGGCTCATGGGCGCCGCGATTGTAACCGGAAGAAAAACCAAGCGGCGCTCCGCCTTGTCCAACGTGCAGCAAACCGACGACGAGGTGTCGATCCATGGACATGCGCGCAGCAATCGTGAGCCGGGCGGCGCTCTTCGCGCTCGCGGCCGTTACCGTTCTGGCGGGTTGTGAGACCGTTCAGACTACGCAGCCCGGCGTGGTCGGCGTCGACCGCAAGCAGCACTTCCTCGTCTCCTCCGACGAGATGAACGCGGCGGCCGCCGACGCGTACAAGAAGACGATCGCCGACGCCCAGGCCAAGCACCAGCTCGACACCAACGCCGCGCACGTCGAGCAGGTGAAGCGCGTGGTGAGCCGCCTGATCCCGAACACCGGCTTCTTCCGGCCCGACGCGCCGAAGTGGGCGTGGGAGTTCCACGTGCTGTCCACGCCCGAGGTCAACGCCTGGTGCATGCCGGGGGGCAAGATCGCGGTCTACTCGGGGCTCATCGACAAGATCAAGCCGAGCGACGACGAGCTCGCCGCCGTCCTCGGGCACGAGATCGCGCACGCGCTGCGCGAGCACAGCCGCGAGCAGGCGTCGCAGCAGATGGCCGAGCAGATCGGGCTCGGGGTGCTGGGCGCGGGCCTCGGCCTCTCCGACGTGACGCAGCAGCTGAGCGGCATGCTGCTCAAGGTCGGCTTCGAGCTGCCGCACTCGCGCACCGACGAGACCGAGGCCGACCGCGTCGGCCTGGAGCTCGCCGCGCGCTCGGGCTACGACCCGCACGCCGCGGTCACGCTGTGGCAGAAGATGGGGCAGGTCGCGGGCGGCGGCGGGGGCGGCGGCGTCGAGAAGTTCCTGTCCGACCACCCGCCGACCGACCAGCGCCTCGCCGACATGAAGGCCAACGCGGACAAGCTGCAGCCGGTGTACGTCGCGGCGAAGAAGTAGCGCTCAGAACATCCCGACGAACTGCTTGCGCACGAGCTCGATCAGCTCGCGCGCGGGCACGGGGCGGCTGTAGACGAAGCCCTGGTATTCGTGGCAGCCGACCGAGGCCAGGTACTTCAGCTGCTCGTCGGTCTCCACGCCTTCGGCGATGACGCGCAGCTTCAGCGTGCGCGCGAGCGTGATGATCGCCTGCACGATCGCGGCGTCTTCCTTGTCGGTGGTGATGTCGCGCACGAAGGCGTGGTCGATCTTCAGCTTGTGCACCGGGAAGCGCTTCAGGTACGCGAGCGACGAGTAGCCGGTGCCGAAGTCGTCGACCGAGACGCGCACGCCGAGCTCCGTCAGGCGCTGCAGCACGCCGATCGTGTGATCGGTGTGGCTCATGATGACGCTCTCGGTGATCTCGAGCTCGAGCAGCCGGGGCGGCAGGCCCGTGGCGGCGAGCACCGCCGCGATCTTGCGGATCAGCTGGCTGTCGCGGAACTGGCGCGCCGACAGGTTCACGGACACCTTCATCTCGGGCATCCCCGCGAGCTGCCACGCCTTCGCCTCGGCGCAGGCGGTCTTCAGCACCCACTCGCCGATCGGCACGATGAGCCCAGTCTCCTCGGCGAGCCGCACGAAACGGTACGGCGAGACCAGGCCGTGCTCGGGATGCTGCCAGCGTACCAGCGCCTCGACGGCGACCGGGCGCCCGGTCGCGATGTCGACCTGCGGCTGGTAGTAGAGCACCAGCTCGTTGCGGTCGACGGCGCGCCTGAGCATCGATACGAGGTTGATCTCGTCGGCGGTCTTCGCGCGCAGCGCGCTCGAGTAGAAGCGGAAGGCGTGGCCGCCGTCGCGCTTCGCCTCGTACATCGCGATGTCGGCGTTCTTGAGCAGGTCCTCCATCGTCTCGCCGTCCTCGGGATAGACGCTCGAGCCGATCGAGAGCTCGATGAAGATCTCCTTGTTCTCGGCCGTCATCACCGGCTCCTCGAACAGCCGGCGGATCTTCGCCGCCGCCACCGAAACGTGCGAGCGGCTCTCGGCGCCCTCGATCACGATGCAGAACTCGTCGCCGCCCAGGCGCGCGACCGAGTCCGTGTCGCGCAGCGCCCCGCGCACCCGGCGCGCGACCTCCTTCAGCACCGCGTCGCCCGCGGAATGCCCCATCGAGTCGTTGATCTCCTTGAAGCGGTCGAGGTCGATCAGCAGCACGCCCACCATCGCGTCCTGCCGGCGCGCCCGGATGAGCGCCTGCTCCAGCCGGTCGACCAGGAGCGCGCGGTTCGGCAGGCCCGTGAGCAGGTCGTACTGCGCGAGGTAGGTGAGCTTCTCCTCGAAGCTGCGCCGCTCCGTGATGTCGTTGAACGACATGACGACGCCGCTCGGCGCGCCGTGACCCGCCCCGGGCAGCATGCGCGTGCTCATCGAGATCCAGATGACCGAGCCGTCCGCGCGCTCCACGCCCATCACGACGCCCGATTGCGGCTCGCCGGTGAGCAGCGTCCGGCTCGCCGGGCGGTCCTCCGCCGGGAACGGCGTTCCGTCCTCGCGCGTGACCTTGAAGTTCGCGTCCGCGAGCGTCTTGCCGAGCAGCGACTCGCGGCCGACGCCGAGAATGCGCTCGGCGCTCGCGTTGCAGCTCACGATGCGCCGCTCGGCGTCGATGATGTACACGCCCTCGGCGAGGTGGTCGACCACCGAGCGGTAGCGGACCTCGCTCTGCCGCAGCGCCTCCTCGGCCTGCTTGCGCGCGGTGATGTCGACGCCGACGCCGCGGTAGCCGCGGAAGCGGCCTTGCGCGTCGACGATCGGGTCCCCGCTCACGCTGAAGTACATGTCGTTCCCGTCGGCGTCGAGCCGGTGCAGCTCGAGGTTGCGGAACGGCTGGTGCTCCTCGAGCAGCGCGCGGTGCCGCAGCCAGTCCTCGGTGCTCATGTTCAGCGTCGGCAGCTCCCAGCGCGTCTTGCCGTAGACGAGCTGCGGCGGGCGCTTGGTCCGCCGCGCCAGGTTCTCCGAGACCATCGTGAACCTGAAGCTCTCGTCCTGCTCCCAGTACCAGTCCGAGGACATCTCGGTGAGGTGACGGAAGCGCTCCTCGCTGCGGCGCAGGACGTCCTCGGTGTCGGCGCGCCGCAGGAACTGCCCGACCAGGCTGCCGATCACGCGGATCGCCTGCAGCAGCTGCTCGTCGGGCGGGCGCACCTCGCGGCTGTTGAAGGACAGCACGCCGATCACCTTGCCCTGGGCCGTGACCGGGAAGTGGAACGCGCCGTGCATCACCGTGTCGAGCGCGAGCCCGTACTGCACGCGCGGGTCCTTCGTGAGGTCGGTGACCCAGATCGGCGCGCCCGACTGCCACACGTGCCCCGAGAGGCCCTTGCCGGGCGCGTGCGTCACCTGGCGCGAGCGCTCGACGAAGCGCGCGATGTCGGCCCCCTCGACGCTCCAGTGCTCGAAGAAGCGCAGCACGCCGGCCGCCTCGTCGACGCGCAGCAGCCGCCCGCAATCCCAGCCGAGCGTTTCGCAAACGACGCGGATCACGGACTTGACGGCGGCGCTCAGGCTCTGCGCGTTGGCGAGGGCGAGCGCGACCTCGTGCTCCAGGCTGAGCAGGACGCGGCTGCCGATGTGGTCGGCGTCGGCATCGTCGGCGAGGACTGCGCGCGCGCGCGCAGGCGGGCGCGCGCCGCCGCGCACCTCGTCCGATCCCGCGCTGGTTCCCCCCCGAGGGCGGCCGTGCGGCCTGCTCATGTCCGGATCTTCCCTGAAGTGGACCTACTATATTCGTTTTCCGCCGGGCGCGGCGGGTGGGGCGGTCGCGATCGGCTATAATTCCCGGTTCCGATTGAGATTTTCGCCATGACGCCGCAGACGCTCTACGACAAGCTCTGGCAGTCCCACGTGGTGCACGTCGAGGACGACGGCACGACGCTGCTCTACATCGACCGCCACCTCGTGCACGAGGTGACCAGCCCCCAGGCCTTCGAGGGCCTGAAGGCGTCGGGCCGCGGGCTGTGGCGCGTCGCGGCCAACCTCGCGGTCGCCGACCACAACGTCCCGACCACCGACCGCTCGCGCGGCATCGCCGACCCGGTGTCGCGACTGCAGGTCGACACGCTCGACCGCAACTGCGACGAATACGGCATCGTCGAGTTCAAGATGAACGACCGGCGCCA
Source organism: Burkholderiales bacterium (assembly GCA_035651815.1). Taxonomy (GTDB): domain Bacteria; phylum Pseudomonadota; class Gammaproteobacteria; order Burkholderiales; family SG8-39; genus VBDM01. Next base: position 13,866 of record DASRFB010000013.1, read on the forward strand.
GGGCATCGTCCACGTCATCGGGCCCGAGCAGGGCGCGACGCTGCCCGGAATGACGGTCGTGTGCGGCGACTCGCACACGAGCACCCACGGCGCCTTCGCCTGCCTCGCGTTCGGCATCGGAACCTCGGAAGTCGAGCACGTGATGGCGACCCAGTGCCTGATCGCGAAGAAGATGAAGAACATGCGCGTGGAGATCGACGGGCCGCTGCCGCGCGGGGTGACCGCGAAGGACCTCGCGCTCGCCGTGATCGGGAAGATCGGCACGGCCGGCGGCACCGGCTACACGATCGAGTACGCCGGGTCGACGGTGCGCGCGCTCTCGATGGAGGGCCGCATGACCCTGTGCAACATGGCGATCGAGGCCGGCGCGCGCGCCGGCATGGTCGCCGTGGACGAGACCACGATCCGGTATCTCAAGGGGCGGCCGTTCGCGCCCCGCGACGCGATGTGGGACCGCGCGGTCGCGCACTGGCGCACGCTCCGGAGCGACGACGGCGCGGCGTTCGACCGCGTCGTCCAGATCGACGCGCGGAGCCTCAAGCCGCAGGTCACCTGGGGCACCTCGCCCGAGATGGTGGTCACGGTCGAGGACCGCGTCCCCGACCCGGACAAGGAGAAGGACTCGACCCGGCGCGAGGGCATGGAGCGCGCGCTCGTCTACATGGGCCTCGAGCCCAACACGCCGATCACCGACATCCGCATCGACAAGGTCTTCATCGGCTCGTGCACCAACTCGCGCATCGAGGACCTGCGCGCGGCCGCGGGCGTGGTGCGCGGCAAGCGCGTCGCGCCGAACGTGCGCCTCGCGCTGGTCGTGCCCGGATCGGGCATCGTCAAGGCGCAGGCCGAGAGCGAGGGCCTCGACCGCATCTTCCGCGACGCCGGCTTCGAATGGCGCGAGCCCGGGTGCTCGATGTGCCTCGCGATGAACGCCGACCGGCTCGAGCCGGGCGAGCGCTGCGCGTCGACCTCGAACCGCAACTTCGAAGGCCGCCAGGGCACCGGCGGGCGCACGCATCTCGTCAGCCCCGAGATGGCGGCCGCGGCGGCGATCGCGGGCCATTTCGTCGACGTGCGCCGCTGGAGCTGATCATGGAAAAGTTCACCGTGCTGGACGGCCTCGTCGCGCCGATGGACAAGGCGAACGTCGACACCGACGTCATCATCCCGAAGCAGTTCCTGAAGTCGATCCGCCGGACGGGCTTCGGTCCGAACCTGTTCGACGCCTGGCGCTATCTCGACGAGGGCCGCCCCGACAAGCCGAACGCGGGGCGTCCGCTCAACCCGGACTTCGTCCTGAACCAGCCGCGCTACAGGGACGCGCGCATCCTGCTCGCGCGCGAGAACTTCGGCTGCGGCTCGTCGCGCGAGCACGCGCCGTGGGCGCTGCTCGAGTACGGGTTCCGCGCGGTGATCGCGCCGTCGTACGGCGACATCTTCTACAACAACTGCTTCAAGAACGGCCTGCTGCCGGTCGTGCTGAAGAGCGCCGAGGTCGACGCGCTCTTCCACGACGTCGCCGCGTTCCCGGGCTTTCGCCTCGTGGTCGACCTCGAGCGCCAGACGGTCGCGACGAGCGACGCCGCGAAGGCGTTCCGCTTCGAGGTCGATCCGTTCCGCAAGTACTGCCTGGTCAACGGGCTCGACGACATCGGCCTCACGCTGCGCCACGCCGACAAGATCCACGCCTTCGAGGAGAAGCGCCGGGCCGAGCAGCCCTGGCTGCAGGCGTCGTGAAGGTCGCCGTCCTCGCGGGCGACGGCATCGGGCCGGAGATCGTCGCCGAGGCGCTGAAGGTGCTGCGGAAGCTCGACCTGCGGCTCGACTTCGAGGAAGCGCCGGTCGGCGGGGCGGGCTACGAAGCGGGCGGCGACCCGCTGCCCGAAGCGACGCTCGCGCTCGCGAAATCGGCCGACGCGATCCTGTTCGGATCGGTCGGCGGCCCGCGCTGGGACTCGCTCGAGCGCCCGAAGCGTCCCGAGCAGGCGCTGCTGCGCCTGCGCAAGGAGCTCGGGCTGTTCGCGAACCTGCGGCCGGCGATCGTCTATCCCGAGCTGGCCGAAGCCTCGACGCTCAGGCCCGAGATCGTCGCGGGTCTCGACGTCCTGATCCTGCGCGAGCTGACGGGCGACATCTATTTCGGCCAGCCGCGCGGCATCCGCGCGCTCCCCGCGGGCGGGCGCGAGGGCTTCGACACCATGCGCTACAGCGAGGCCGAGATCGAGCGCATCGCGCACGTCGCCTTCCGCGCGGCGGCGAAGCGACGCAGGAGGGTCTGCTCGGTCGACAAGGCGAACGTGCTCGAGACCTCGCAGCTGTGGCGCGAGGTGGTGACGCGCGTCGGCAGGGACTACCGCGACATCGAGCTCTCGCACATGTACGTCGACAACGCTGCGATGCAGCTCGTGCGCGACCCGCGCCAGTTCGACGTCATCGTCACCGGCAACATGTTCGGCGACATCCTGTCCGACGAGGCGTCGATGCTGACCGGCTCGATCGGCATGCTGCCGTCGGCGTCCCTGGACGAAAGGAACAAAGGGCTGTACGAGCCGATCCACGGCTCGGCGCCCGACATCGCGGGCAAGGGGATCGCCAACCCGCTCGCGACCATCCTGTCGGCGGCGATGATGCTGCGCTACAGCCTGAACGCGGACGCGCAGGCCGCGCGCGTCGAGGCCGCGGTGAAGAAGGCGCTGGCGCAGGGGCTGCGCACCGCCGACATTCACCGCGCGGGAACGAAGCGCGTCGGCACGCGCGAGATGGGCGACGCCGTGGCGGCGGCGCTCTGATAGCATAGGAGAATCATGAAGAAGGTCGGTTTCGTCGGTTGGCGCGGGATGGTGGGCTCGGTGCTCATGCAGCGCATGGCGGCCGAGCGCGATCTCGCGCGGGTCGAGCCCGTGTTCTTCTCCACGTCGCAGGTCGGCGCGATCGGGCCGTTCGTCGGCAAGGAGACCGCGCCGCTCAAGGACGCGAAGCGCGTCGACGACCTCGCCGCGATGGACATCGTCGTCTCCTGCCAGGGCGGCGACTACACGAACGAGATCCATCCGAAGCTGCGCGCGGCCGGCTGGAAGGGCTACTGGATCGACGCGGCCTCGGCGCTGCGCATGAAGGACGACGCGGTGATCATCCTCGACCCGGTGAACCGCGCCGTGATCGACCGCGCGCTCGAGCGCGGGGTGCGCGACTACATCGGCGGCAACTGCACCGTGAGCCTCATGCTCATGGCCATGCAGGGGCTGCTCCAGGCCGGGCTGGTCGAGTGGCTGACCGCGATGACGTACCAGGCCGCCTCGGGCGCGGGCGCGGAGAACATGCGCGAGCTGGTGACGCAGATGGGATTCGCGCACGCCGCGGCGAGGACGCTGCTCGACGACCCGGCCTCGGCGATCCTCGAGCTCGACCGCGCGGTCGCGAACGCGATCCGCGGCGACGCGCTCCCGAAACAGCATTTCGGCGTGCCGCTCGCGGGCAGCCTCATCCCGTGGATCGACAAGGACCTCGGCAACGGCCAGAGCCGCGAGGAGTGGAAAGGGCAGGCCGAGGGCAACAAGATCCTCGGGCGCGAGGCGAAGCCGATCCCGATCGACGGCATCTGCGTGCGCGTCGGCGCGATGCGCTGCCACAGCCAGGCGCTCACGGTGAAGCTCGCGCGCGACGTGCCGATCGGGGAGATCGAGCGGCTGCTCGCGGGGGCGAACGACTGGGTGCGCGTCGTTCCGAACGAAAAAGAAGCGAGCCTGCGCGAGCTCACGCCCGCCGCGGTCACGGGGCACCTGCACGTCCCGATCGGCCGGCTGCGCAAGCTCCCGATGGGCGGCGACTATCTGGCCGCGTTCACCGTCGGCGATCAGCTGCTGTGGGGCGCCGCCGAGCCGCTGCGCCGGATGCTGCGCATCCTCGTCGATTCGTGAAAAAAGGCCCCCGGTAACCCTAACCGGTGCCCAAGTCAAGTCGAAAGCGGTAATAAAATAGTCACTTGACGAGATTTTTGATGTGGGCCTTGAGCTTGCAAGGCTAAGCTCATGATGGTATTTTAGTTTCCTCCTTAGGGTCTTTCAGGGTGGGTAGAGTGGGGAGCTTCACCGCCAAACACGGTTGGCTTGCGGTCGCGTGCGCGCTCGCGCCGGGCTACGCGTGCGCGGCAGGCCTCGGGAAGATCACCGTCCAGTCCGCCCTCGGCCAGCCGCTGCGGGCCGAGATCGAGGTCGTTTCCCTGCAGCAGGGCGAAGCCGACAGCCTCAACGCCAAGCTCGCGGCGATTGCCGCGTTCCGTCAGGCCGACATCGAGTTCAACCCCGTGCTGCAGAGCGTGAAGTTCACGGTCGAGCCGCGTCCGGGCGGCAAGCTGGTCGTGCTGATGAGCTCGACGCAGCCGATCAACGAGCCCTACGTCGACATGCTGGTCGAGGTGAACTGGGCGAGCGGCAGGCTGCTGCGCGAATACACGTTCCTGCTCGATCCGCCCGAGTACCGGGCGCCGACGCTGACGGCCGCGAAGCAGCCGAGCGCGGCGCCGGCCGCGGCGCCCGCGCCGGCACCGATGGCGGCGGCGCCCGCGCCGCAAGCGCCCGCAGCGCAGGCGGCCGCGCCCGCGGAATCCGCGCCGGCAGCTCCAGCGGAATCGACCGCGCAGTCCGAGCCGAAGGAGCCCGCCCAAGGCGGCGAGCCGGCCGCGCCCGGCGAGACGACCGCGCAGCCGGCGGCCGAGGCGCCGAAGGCGCCCGAGGAGCACGAGCTCGCCTCCGAAGCCAAGCCCGCCGCGACCTATGAAGTGAAGCGCGGCGACACGCTTTCGAAGATCGCGCTGCGCAACAAGGTCGACGGCCTCACGCTGCAGCAGATGCTGGTCGCGCTGTTCCGCGCCAACCAGGAAGCCTTCGTCGGCGACAACATGAACCGGCTGCGCGCCGGCAAGATCATCACGATTCCCGACAAGGAAGAGATGGCCGCGGTCGGGACCGGCGACGCGCGCCGCTTCGTGAGCGCGCAGATGGCGGACTTCAACGATTACCGGCGCAGCCTCGGGCTCGCCGTCGCCGAGGCTCCCGCGCGCGCCGACGCCGGCCGCCAGGCCGGAGGCAAGATCGGCTCGCCGGGCGAGCAGCAGGCGGCGGCCCCGAAGGAGCCGGCGAAGGACCAGCTGCGCCTGTCGAGCGGGGACGCGAAAGCGGGCGGCAACGCCGCCGCGGTCGCCGCCGCCGACGACGCCGCGGCCAAGGACAAGGCGCTCAAGGAAGCGAACGAGCGCGTCGCGATGCTCGAGAAGAACGTCGCCGACATGCAGCGGCTGCTCGCGCTGAAAAGCGGCGCCGGCGCCCAGGCGCAGCAGCAGGCCGAAGCCGCCAAGGCCGCCGCTCCCGCGCCCGCCGCGAAGGCCGCTCCCGCGCCCGCCGCGAAAGCCGCCCCGGCGCCGGTTCCCGCGCCCGTGGTCGCCGCGCAACCCGCTCCTGCCCCGGCTCCGGCCGCGGCGAAGGCCCCGGATCCCGCGCCCGCCGCGAAGTCCGCCCCGACCCAGGTCGCCCAGGCGACGCCGCCCGGCGCGGCGCCGAAAGTCCCGGAAGCGCCCAAGGCGCCCGAGGCCGCCAAAGCTCCCGAGGCTCCGAAAGTCGCCGCGGCCCCGAAGGCCGCGCCGAAGGCGGCGCCTCCTTCGGCGCCCGCGCCGGATCTGGTCGACGAGCTGCTCGCGAACGACTACACGATTCCAGGAGGAGCAGGCCTAGCCGTCGTGCTGCTGGGCTACGCCGCTTACGCCTGGCGAAAAAAAAAACGTGAAGCGGGCGCCGCGACGGAGCTGAGCGGCGCGCCGAGCTCGGATGCGAACTCGGTATTCGGTACCTCGGGCGGCCAGAGCATCGATACCGGCTCGAGCTCGTTCCAGAGCGACTTCAGCCAGAGCGGCATCGGCAAGATCGACACCGAGGAGATCGACCCGATCGCCGAGGCCGACGTCTACATGGCGTACGGCCGAGACGCGCAGGCCGAGGAGATCCTCAAGGAAGCGCTCGCCAAGGACTCCGGCCGACCCGCGATCCGCCTGAAGCTGCTCGAGATCTACGCGAACCGCAAGGACACCAGGGCGTTCCAGGACAGCGTCGGCGAGCTGCAGTCCATCACCGGCGGCCAGGGTCCCGAGTGGGACAAGGCGATGAGCCTCGGGCGCGGCATCGATCCCCAGAACGCGATGTACGGCGGCGCCGGCGCGCCCGAGGTCACGACGCCCGACCTCGCCGCGGCTCCGGCCGCTCCCATGATGCCCGATCTGGTCCTGCCGAGCACCGAAACGCCCGCCGCAGCGCTCGATTTCAACCTGGATCTCGGCAGCGGCACGCCCGCCGAGCAGACGCCCGACATCGCGCTCGACGCCGAGCCCATGGCGGCCGCCGCGCCGGGAGGCCTCGATTTCGACCTCGGCCTGGGCGGCGACAGGCCGGCGCAGGAGCAAAGCGATTTCTCTCCGGGCGGGACGCTGATCATCGACTCGCCATTCGCCCCCGAGGCGGCTCCCGCCGGCGCGGACGCGCCTCTCAACTTCGATCTCGAGCTTCCCGCCGCCGCGCCCGCTCCGATCGCCGCGCCCGCGGCGCCGGTCGCCGCGGCGTCCGCCGGCGGCGACGGCATGATCGAGTTCGACCTCGGTGGCCTGCCGGGCGCCGCGCCCGAGCCGCAGGCCGAGCCCGCAAAGGCACCGGCGATCGACCTCTCGGCGATCGACCTCGACATCGGGGCCGAGCCCGCGGCCGAGGCTCCCTCGGGAGGCGCTCCGGACCCGCGATGGCAGGAGGTCGCGACCAAGCTCGACCTCGCCAAGGCCTATGATGAGATGGGCGACAAGGACGGCGCGCGCGAGCTGCTGAAGGAAGTCGTGAAGGAAGGCGACACGGCGCAGCAGCAGCGGGCGCAGAGCATGCTCCAGACGCTCGGCGCCGCGTAGCGCTCCGCATCGTCTCCATCGAATCGGCGCCGACGGCGCCGATTTCGTTTTTCGAGGACCGACACGAACATGCGCATCGCGATAGGCGTCGCGTACCGCGGCACCGGCTTCGAGGGCTGGCAGACCCAGCCCTCGGGCAGGGCCGTGCAGGACGTGCTCGAGCGCGCGCTCGCGGAGATCGCCGGCCACACGGTCGCTCTCACCGCCGCCGGCCGCACCGACGCGGGCGTGCACGCGAGCGCGCAGGTCGCGCACTTCGACGCGCGCGCCGAGCGCCCCGACACGGCGTGGGTGCGCGGCGCGAACACGCTGCTTCCGGACACGGTGTCGGTGCAGTGGGCGGCGCGTGTCGACGACGATTTCCACGCGCGCTACTCGGCCACGGGCCGCAGCTACCGCTACGTGCTGTACCGGCATCCCGTGCGGCCCGCGCTGCTCTCGGGGCTGGTCGGCTGGTTCCACGGCGAGCTCGACGCCGACGCGATGCGGCGCGCGGCGCGGGCGCTGGTCGGCGAGCACGATTTCTCGGCGTTCCGCTCGTCGGAATGCCAGGCGAAGAGCCCGGTGCGCGTGCTCGATCGCGCCGACGTCTCGGTGCGCGGCCCGTACCTGGTGCTCGACTTCGCCGCGAACGGCTTCCTGCACCACATGGTGAGGAACATCGTCGGCTGCCTCGTCTACGTCGGCAGCGGCCGGCAGCCTGTCGAGTGGGTCGCGGAGCTGATGGCGAAGCGCGACCGCCGGCTCGCCGCGCCGACCTTCGCGCCCGACGGGCTGTACCTCGCGGGCGTGCGCTACGACGCGCGTTGGAAGCTGCCCGACTTCCCCCGTATGATGCCCTTCGACGCATGAGCGCACGCACGCGAGTCAAGATCTGCGGCATCACGCGCGTCGAGGACGCGCGCGCGGCGGCCGCGCACGGCGCGGACGCGATCGGCCTGATCTTCTATCGGCCGAGCCCGCGCTATCTCACGCCGGATCGCGCGCGCGCGGTCGTCGCGTCGCTGCCGCCGTTCGTGACGCCGGTCGCCGTGTTCGTGAACCCCTCGCGCGGCGAGGTCGAGGACGCGATCGCGGCGGGCGCCGCGCTGCTGCAGTTCCACGGCGACGAGGACCCGGCGTTCTGCGCCGGCTTCGAGCGGCCGTACATCAAGGCCGCGCGGATTCGTCCGGGGTTGAATTTGCTAGAATACTTGGCGCCTTATTCGGCCGCCCGGGCGTGGATGCTCGACGCCTACCACGACGAGCTCTGGGGCGGCACCGGCGGCGCGTTCGACTGGAGCCTCGTGCCCGCCCGCGCCGAGCGGCCGATCATCCTCTCGGGCGGCCTGACCGCGGCGAACGTCGGCGAGGCCGTGCGCCGCGTGCGCCCGTGGGGCGTGGACGTGTCGACCGGCGTGGAATCGTCGAAAGGCGTGAAGGACGCAGCGAAGATCGCGGCGTTTATCGCAGGAGTCCGGAATGCGGATGGTTGACCTCCCCGACGAACGCGGGCACTTCGGCCCCTACGGCGGCGTCTTCGTCGCCGAGACGCTCGTGCACGCGCTCGACGAGCTGCGCGCGGCCTATACGCGCGCGCGGGACGACGCCGGCTTCCAGGCCGAGTTCGCGCACGAGCTCAAGCACTACGTCGGGCGCCCCAGCCCCATCTACCACGCGAAGCGGCTCTCGGAGAAGGCCGGCGGCGCGCAGATCTACGTCAAGCGCGAGGACCTGAACCACACCGGCGCGCACAAGATCAACAACACGATCGGCCAGGCGCTGCTCGCGCGCCGCATGGGCAAGCGCCGCGTGATCGCCGAGACGGGCGCGGGCATGCACGGGGTCGCCGCGGCCACGGTCGCGGCGCGCTACGGCATGGAATGCGTCGTCTACATGGGCAGCGAGGACGTGAAGCGCCAGGTGCAGAACGTCTACCGCATGAAGCTCCTCGGCGCGACCGTCGTCCCGGTCGACTCGGGCTCGAGAACGCTCAAGGACGCGTTGAACGAGGCGATGCGCGACTGGGTGACGCGCGTCGAGGACACGTTCTACATCATCGGCACCTGCGCGGGCCCGCACCCGTATCCCATGATGGTGCGCGACTTCCAGTCGGTGATCGGGCGCGAGTGCATCGTGCAGATGCGCGAGCAGGCCGGGCGCCAGCCCGACGCCGTGATCGCGTGCGTCGGCGGCGGCTCGAACGCGATCGGCATCTTCCATCCGTACATCGCGGACGCCTCGGTGCGCCTGATCGGCGTCGAGGCGGGCGGGCTCGGCCTCCCGACCGGCAAGCACGCGGCGTCGCTCGTCGCGGGCAAGCCCGGCGTGCTGCACGGCAACCGCACCTACCTGCTCCAGGACGAGAACGGCCAGATCGTCGAGACGCACTCGATCTCGGCGGGGCTCGACTATCCCGGCGTCGGGCCCGAGCACGCCTGGCTCAAGGACTCGGGGCGCGCCGAGTACGTCACCATCGACGACGCCGAGGCGCTCGCCGCGTTCCACGACCTGTGCCGGCTCGAAGGCATCATCCCGGCGCTCGAGTCGGCGCACGCCATCGCGTACGCGACCCGGCTCGCGCCGAGCCTGCCGAAGGACGCGATCCTCCTCGTCAACCTCTCGGGACGCGGCGACAAGGACATGCACACCGTCGCCGAGAAATCGGGAATCCGGTTTTGAACGCGCCCCTCTCCAGCGGCGCGCGCCTGTTCAACGAGGATTTCTTCGACGCGATCGCGCGCGTGCGAGACGCGAGCCTCGACCTCGTCGTCGCCGATCCGCCCTACGGCCTGGGCAAGGACTACGGCAACGACTCCGACCGGCTGAGCGGCGCCGACTATCTCGAATTCAGCCGCCGCTGGACCGACGCGGTGATCCCGAAGCTCAAGCCCTCCGGCAGCCTCTACGTGTTCCTCACCTGGCAGAACAGCCCCGAGGTCTTCAGCCATCTCAAGACGCGCATGCTGATGATCAACGAGATCATCTGGGACCGGAAAGTGCCGAGCATGGGCGGGAGCACGCGCAAGTTCTCCTCCGTCCACGACACGATCGGGCTGTTCGCGCTGTCGCGCGACTATTACTTCGACCTCGACAGCGTGCGCATCGCCTACGATCCGGCGACCAAGAAGGCGCGCACGCGCTCGATCTTCGTCGGCAAGAAGTGGCTCGAGGTCGGCTACAACCCCAAGGACGTGTGGAGCGAGACGCGCCTGCACCGCCAGGACCCGGAGCGCGAGGACCATCCGACGCAGAAGCCGCTCAAGATCGTCGAGCGCATGGTGCTCGCGAGCTGTCCGCCCGGCGGCCTCGTGCTCGATCCCTTCATGGGCAGCGGCACGACCGCCGTGGCGGCGCTCGGGAACGGCCGCCGCTTCGTCGGCTTCGAGCTGAACCGGCGCTATTTCGCGACCGCCAGGCGACGCGTGTCGCGCCTCGAGCATCGCGCCTTCGAGCCGGCGCCCGCGAGCGCGCCGGCGCAGGCGGCGCTCTGATGTCGCGCATCCAGGGCACCTTCGAGCGGCTCGCGCGCGAGCGCCGCAAGGCGCTCATCCCGTACGTCACCGCGGGCGATCCGGATCCGGCGGCGACGGTTCCCATCCTGCACGCGATGGTGGAGGCGGGCGCGGACGTCCTGGAGCTCGGCGTGCCGTTCTCCGATCCGATGGCCGACGGCCCGGTGATCCAGCGCGCGGGCGAGCGCGCGCTCAGGCACGGCACCGGCCTGCGTCAGGTGCTCGCGATGGCGCGCGAGTTCCGCGGCCGCGACGACCGCGTGCCGATCGTGCTCATGGGCTACGCGAACCCGATCGAGGCCATGGGCGTCGAGCGCTTCGTGAAGGAAGCGAAGGACTCGGGCGTCGACGGCGCCATCGTCGTCGACTATCCGCCCGAGGAGTCCGGGCCGCTCGCCGAGGCGATGCGCCGGGGCGGCATGGACCTCGTGTTCCTGCTCGCTCCGACCTCCACCGCCGAGCGCGTCGCCGCGGTCGCGAAGGTCGCGAGCGGCTACATCTACTACGTCTCGCTGAAGGGCATCACCGGCGCGGCGCACCTCGACCTCGCCGACGTCGAGAAGAACATCGCCCGCATCCGCAAGGCGACGCGGTTGCCGATCGGCGTCGGGTTCGGCATCCGCGACGGCGCCACGGCGCGCGCGGTCTGCGAGTTCGCCGACGCCGCGGTCATCGGCAGCCGCATCGTGCAGGAAGTCGAGAGCGCGGCGCCCGGGCAGGCCCCGCAGAACGTCGCGGCGTTCCTGCGCGGCGTGCGCCTGGCGATGGATGAAGCGCGCAAGGTGCCCTCGTGAGCTGGCTGCAGAAGCTGCTTCCGCCGAAGATCAACCGCACCGGCACCGGCGCGCGCAAGACCGTGCCCGAGGGCCTGTGGACGAAGTGCGACTCGTGCGCGGCCGTGCTCTACGCGACCGACCTCGAGAAGAACGCCAACGTCTGCCCGAAGTGCGGCTACCACAACCGCGTCAGCGCGCGCACGCGCCTCGACCTGCTGCTCGATCCCGAGGGCCGCTTCGAGATCGGCGCCGAGGTCGTGCCGGTCGACAGCCTGAAGTTCAGGGACAGCAAGCGCTACCCCGAGCGCATCGAGGAGGCGGAGAAGGCGACCGGCGAGACCGACGCGCTGGTCGTCATGCAGGGTGCGATCAGGAACACGCCCGTCGTCGCGGCCGCGTTCGAGTTCGAGTTCATGGGCGGATCGATGGGCTCGGTGGTGGGCGAGCGCTTCGTGCGCGGCGTGCACGCGTGCCTGGACCAGAACCTGCCCCTGATCTGCATCACCGCCACGGGCGGGGCGCGCATGCAGGAAGGGCTGCTGTCGCTCATGCAGATGGCGAAGACCACCGCCGCGCTGACGCTGCTCTCGCAGCGCAAGCTGCCGTTCATCACCCTGCTCACGGATCCGACCATGGGCGGCGTGTCGGCGAGCTTCGCGATGCTGGGCGATATCGTGATCGCCGAGCCGCGCGCGCTGATCGGCTTCGCCGGGCCGCGCGTGATCGAGCAGACCGTGCGCGAGAAGCTGCCCGAAGGCTTCCAACGCGCGGAGTTCCTGTTGGAGAAAGGTGCCATCGACCTGATCGTCGACCGGCGCCAGATGCGCGACAAGCTGGCGAGCCTGATCACGCTGCTGCAGCGCCAGCCGGGACCCGCGAGCTGAGCGCGCCCGCGAAAGACCTTTCCGGGTGGCTCGAGTACATCGAGCGCATCCACCCGAAGACCATCGAGATGGGCCTCGAGCGCGTGCGCGAGGTGCGCGAGCGCCTCGGCAGCGACACCGGCGCGGCGCTTTTCGTCGTCGGCGGCACCAACGGCAAAGGCTCGACCTGCGCGCTGCTCGAGGCGATCGCGCTCGCCGCGGGCTATCGCGTCGGTCTCTACACCTCGCCGCACCTGCTGCGCTACAACGAGCGCGTGCGCGTCGGCGGGCGGCCCGTCGACGACGAGCGGCTGGTCGCCGGCTTCGAAGGCGTCGAGCGCGCCCGCGCGCGCGCCGGGCGCGAGGTGCCGCTGACCTACTTCGAGTTCGGAACGCTCGCCGCGTGGGAGATCTTCTGCGCCGAGGCGCTCGACGTCGTCATCCTCGAGGTCGGCCTCGGCGGACGCCTGGACGCGGTCAACGTCTACGACGCCGACTGCGCGGTCCTGACCCGCATCGGCATCGACCACACCGACTACCTCGGGCCGACGCGCGAGAGCATCGGCGCGGAGAAGGCGGGGATCTTCCGCCCGGGCCGGCCCGCGATCGTCGCCGATCCCCGGCCGCCGGAGACGGTGCTCGAGGCGGCGCGCCGCGTCGGCGCGGATCTGCGGCTGATCGGCCGCGACTTCGGCTACCGCGCCGAGGGCGCGCAGTGGATGTTCTGGGGACGCGAGGGGCGCCGGCCGGGCCTCGCGCATCCCGCGCTGCGCGGCACGAGCCAGCTCGCGAACGCGAGCGCCGCGCTCGCCGCGCTCGAGACGCAGCGTGGCCGCGTTCCGGTCGGCGCGCAGGACGTGCGCACGGGGCTCGCGCGCGTGGAGCTGCCGGGACGCTTCCAGGTGCTCCCCGGGCGCCCGACGGTGATCCTCGACGTCGCGCACAACCCGCAGGCGGCGGCGGTGCTCGCGGAGAACCTCGGCGCGATGGGTTTCTATCCCGAGACCTACGCGGTTTTCGGAATGCTGAAGGACAAGGACATCGCCGGCGTGTGCGCGGCGCTGAAGGGACGCGTCTCCGCGTGGTTCGCGGCGAGCCTCACCGGACCGCGCGCGGCCTCGAGCGCCGATCTCGCGCGTGCGATCGCCGAATCGGGCGCGGGCGGCGACGTGACGCAGTACGCGTCGCCGGCGCAAGCGTACGCCGCGGCGCGGAGTCGGGCGGGTGAAAATGATAGAATCGTCGTTTTCGGATCCTTCCTCACCGTGGCCGAAATCATGGCCGGGCAGTCCGGAACGCGCGGGACCTGACCCGGAGCGTCGCCATGGCACAAACCCAGGATGCATTGATGCTGAAGCGCCGGGCGCGCCGGCGGCTCGTGGGCGCGATCGCGCTCGTCCTGCTCGTCGTCATCGTGCTCCCCGTGATCCTGGACCAGGAGCCGAAGCCCGTTCGCCACGATCTGACGGTGCAGATTCCTTCGCAGGACGCCGGCCGGTTCGGCGCGCGCGTGCTGAAGGCTCCCGCGCCCGCGAGGGAGACGCCGGCCGACGCGACCGCCGGGGAGAAGCCGGAAGCGAAGGCGCCCGAGGCGCCCAAGGCCGCGCCCAGGACGGCGAAGCCCGCCGACAAGTCGGCCGGCTCGCGCAAGGACGACGAGGCGAAGCGCGCGCTCGCGCTGCTGAACGACGCCGGCTACGTGGTTCCGATCGGCGTCTTCGCGAATCCCGACAACGCGAGGCAGGCGCGCGACAAGGCCGCGGCCGCCGGATTCGCGACCTACGCGGAGAAGATCCAGAGCAAGGAAGGCGAGCAGACGCGCGTTCGCGCCGGCCCGTTCGGCACCCGCGAGTCCGCGGAGCGCGCGCGCGACAAGCTGAAGGCGCTCGGCGTCCCCGTCGGCCAGGTGACGTCGAAGTGACCTGGTTCGACTATGGCGTGCTCATCGTGCTCGTGCTCTCCGTGGTCGTGAGCATGCTGCGCGGGCTCGCGCTCGAGATCGTCTCGCTGGGCGGCTGGATCGCCGCGTTCGTGCTCGCGGTCGGCTTCGGCGGCGCGCTCGGCGAATACATGCCGGAGAGCCTGGGCCCCGGGCTGCGCCCGGTCGCGGGCTTCTTCGCGCTGTTTCTCGGCGCGCTGATCGTGGCGGGCTTCATCGGGCTGCTCGTGCAGCGCATGGTGCGCGCGGCCGAGTGGACCTGGACCGACCGCGCGCTCGGCGGCGCGTTCGGCATGCTGCGCGGGCTGATCATCGTGCTGGGGCTGGTGATGATCGGCGGCATGACGGCCCTGCCGCGCGACCCGTTCTGGCGCAACGCGGTGCTGTCCGGGCCGCTCGAGACGATGGTGCTGGGCTTGAGGCCGCTGCTGCCCGACCGCATCGCCCAGCGCATCCACTACCGCTAGGGAAGGGCGAGGCTATGTGCGGAATCATCGGAGTCGTGGCGAAGAGTCCCGTGAACCAGCTGCTCTACGACGGGCTGCTGCTGCTGCAGCACCGCGGACAGGACGCGGCCGGGATCGTGACGTCGGAGCGCAAGCAGTTCCACATGCACAAGGGCCCGGGCATGGTGCGCGACGTGTTCCGCACGCGCAACATGCGCAACCTCGGCGGCGAGATGGGCGTCGCGCACTGCCGCTATCCCACGGCGGGATCGGCGTTCAACACGGCCGAGGCGCAGCCGTTCTACGTCAACTCGCCCTTCGGGATCGTGCTCGGGCACAACGGCAACCTCACCAATTCCGACGCGCTCAAGCAGGAGATGTTCCGGCAGGACCTGCGGCACATCAACACCAATTCCGACTCCGAGGTGCTGCTCAACGTCCTCGCGCACGAGCTGGAGCTCGCGGCGAAGGGCCAGAAGCTCGATCCCGAGACGATCTTCGCCGCGGTCGCGAACGTGCACCGGCGCGTGCGCGGCGCCTACGCGGTCGTCGCCATGATCGCGGGCTACGGCGTGCTCGCCTTCCGCGACCCCTTCGGGATCCGGCCGCTCGTGTTCGGCAAGGCCGAGACGGACCGGGGCGCGGAATACCTGGTCGCCTCCGAGAGCGTGGCGCTCACCGCGTTCGGCTTCGAGCTCGTGCGCGACGTGGCGCCGGGCGAGGCGATCTTCATCGACGAGGGCGGACAGTTCCACGGCCGGCAGTGCGCGGCGAAGCCGCAGCTCACCCCGTGCATCTTCGAGTACGTCTACCTGGCGCGGCCCGATTCGGTCATGGACGGCGTGTCGGTCTACGAGAGCCGGCTGCACATGGGGCGGCAGCTCGCCGCCAAGATCAAGCGCACGATGCCCGACCTGGCGGTCGACGTCGTGATCCCGGTGCCCGACACCAGCCGCCCGAGCGCGATGGAGCTCGCGCACGGCCTCGACGTCACGTACCGCGAGGGCTTCATCCGCAACCGCTACATCGGGCGCACCTTCATCATGCCGGGCCAGGCGATCCGCAAGAAATCCGTGCGGCAGAAGCTGTCGGTGACCGGCCTCGAGTTCAAGGGCAAGAACGTGCTCATCGTCGACGACTCGATCGTGCGCGGCACGACGAGCCGCGAGATCGTGCAGATGGCGCGCGAGGCGGGCGCGAACAAGGTCTATTTCGCGTCCGCGGCGCCGCCCGTGCGCTTCCCCAACGTCTACGGCATCGACATGCCGACGCGCTCGGAGCTGATCGCCACGGGCCGCACCGAGGACGAGATCGCGCGCGAGATCGGCGCCGATACCGTGATCTATCAGGACCTCGACGCGCTCAAGGCCGCGGTGCGCGCGGTGAACCCCAAGCTCTCGAGCTTCGAGTGCTCGTGCTTCGACGGCATCTACGTCACGGGCGACATCACGCCGGAATACCTCGCGGCGGTCGAGCGCCAGCGCCACGCGGGACGGGGGGAGAACGAGGACGAGAGCGAGCAGGGGCAGCTCGACCTTAACGCGGCCTGAGCCCGGAATTTGACATTGCCCTTGCCGCAGAGTAACTTGCGTATTGCGCCGATTTGATCGACAGCTTGCGGGCGCTCTATAAATACGGCTAAAGCGCGGCGAAGCCCGTCTTAGCGAAAGCTGGACGGGTTTTTTCATTGTGGAAACGAAAATGAGCGATTACGACATCGAGACGCTGGCGGTGCGCTCCGGCATCCACCGCAGCCAGTTCAACGAGCATTCCGAGGCGCTGTACCTCACCTCGAGCTTCGTGTTCGAGAACGCGGCGCAGGCCGCCGACCGCTTCTGCAACAACGCGCCGGGGAACATCTACTCGCGCTTCACCAATCCGACGATCACCGCGTTCCAGGAGCGCCTCGCCGCGCTCGAGGGCGCCGAGGCCTGCGTCGCGACCGCCTCGGGCATGTCCGCCATCCTCGCGACCGCCATGGCCACGCTCAGGGCGGGCGACCACGTCGTGTGCTCGTCGGGCGTGTTCGGCGCGACCGTGCAGATGCTCAACAACATCCTCGCCAAGTTCGGCGTCGAGACCGCCTACGCCGACGGCAACGATCCCAAGGCGTGGCGCGCGGCGATGAAGCCGAACACGAAGCTCGTGTTTCTGGAGACGCCGTCCAACCCGATGACCGAGGTGTTCGACATCGCGGCGCTCGCCAAGGTCGCGCACGACGGCGGCGCGCTGCTCGTCGTCGACAACTGCTTCTGCACGCCGGCGCTGCAGAAGCCGATCGAGCTCGGCGCCGATCTCGTCATCCACTCGGCGACCAAGTACCTCGACGGCCAGGGGCGGGTGCTGGGCGGCGCGGTCCTCGGCGCGAAGGGGCCGGCGATGGACGCCGTGTTCTCGTTCCTGCGCACGGCGGGGCCCAGCCTGTCGCCGTTCAACGCGTGGGTGCTGTTGAAGGGGATCGAGACGCTGAAGATCCGCGTGGAGGCGCAATCGGCCAATGCCCTCGAGCTGGCGAGATGGCTCGAGTCGCACCCGAGAGTCGAGCGCGTTTTCTACCCGGGCCTCGCGTCGCACCCGCAGCACGCGCTCGCGATGCGGCAACAGCGCTCGGGCGGCGCCATCGTCTCCTTCGCGGTGAAGGGCGGGCGCGAGGCGGCGTGGAAGGTCGTCGACTCCACGAAGCTGATCTCGATCACCGCCAACCTCGGCGACACCAAGACCACGATCACGCATCCCGCGACGACGACGCACGGGCGCATCACGCCGGAGGCGCGGGCGCGCGCGGGGATCGGGGAAGGGCTGCTGCGCGTCGCGGTCGGGCTCGAATCGGTGCGCGATCTGCGCGAGGACCTCGCGCGCGGGCTGGGCTAGGAGGCGCGGCTCGCGAGCTCCCGCGCCGCTGCGGTGGCGGCTTTCGCCATCGCCGCGGCGAACGGCGTGAGCGGCGGGTCGGCGCGCGCGAATATCCCCACCGTATACGACGGCATCGCGTCGCCGACCGCGATCTCGTGAATGAAGTCGCGCGTGAGCGGATCGCTCAGCATCCGTCGCGACATGATGCCGACCATGTCGGTTTTCGCCAGCATCGCGACCGCGATGTTATGCGATTCGCACCGGACCATCTGATGCGGCTCCGGGAGACCCGCCGACGAGAAGGCCCGGTCGAGCGGTCCCCCGGGACTACCGGACGGCGTCAGGCTGATCCAGCCCGAATCGGCAAGCTCTGCGAGCGAGCGCGCGCTGCGCAGGGGATGGCCTTTGCGGGCGACCACGGCGTACTCGAATCGGAACAGCGGACGGAACGTAAGCGCGGGATCGAGGTTGGGATCGAACCGCACCCCGAGCGCCATGTCGAGCGTCTCGTCGCGGACGAGGGGCAGCAGCGTGTGGGTGTAGCCCTCGAGGATGCGTAGCCGTGCCCTGGGAAACTGCTGTCGGAACCGGACGACTGCCTGCGGCACGACGGGAATCGCCGCCGGCACCACGCCGAAGGCGACCGACCCTGCCCCGCCTCCGCCGATCTGGCTGACTTCCTCCTCGGCCTTGCGCAGCTCGGCCTGGGCGGCCCGGGCTCGGGCGAAAAACGCGCGGCCCGAAGGAGTGGGCACTACGCCACGGGGCGTGCGTTGTAGCAACTGCGACTTCAATTCGACTTCGAGCCGGCGCATGCTCTTCGTGATCGCCGGCTGCGACAGCCCGAGCTTGCGCGCGGCGGCGCGGATGCTGCCCGATTCCACGACCGCGACGAAGTCCTCGATCTGCCTCAGGCGCATGCGATAGCCCCCGGTTATCGTAGTGAACCGGACGCCATCTTACTTCGACCCGGCGGTCGGTGGTCTACTGGCGGCGCAGCGACTTGCCGGCAGATGGTAGACATTTCGCGTGATAGCGTTGGACACCGGAGATGCTCGTGGCGGCGAAACGGAAGCTGTTGGTGTTAGGAGTATCGGTGCTGGTTTTGGCCAATCACGGCAATGCGGCGGCGGACGGAGGGACTAACGGGACCCCCAACATCGTCACCGTCACGAGATTGCTGGAAAACGAGCGGGTCGATGTCGTCCGGATGGTCTCAAAACCGGGAGACAAGGGAGCGATGAAGCCGCGCCCAGATCGGCTGCTACATATCGTCCGAGGCGCCAAGGTACGGTTTCATTATCCCGACGGCAAGACGGAGGACGCCGTCTGGAAAACCGGAGACGTCGTCTACCAGAAAGCCGATAGCCGACGGGTCGAGAATATCGATACAAGAGAGTTGGAGTATCTGAGCGTGCACTTCAAGTAGATCCCCATGGGTCGAGATGACGTCTAATAACGCATTGGAGCGGACCGGGAAACATCGTGGGGCGCAGCCAAGGCGCCCGGGAAATGGTGCGGCTTGTCCGTACGAAGACGGCTCGCGCCCGGCCGCTCAACTCGGTCGTTGCCGCTTGCTCGTCGCGCTTCTCGCGGTTGCCGGAGGGATCGTGCCGCCGGCATGCGCTGCGCAGGGCGCTTACCCGGCGCGGACGGTACGATTCGTGGTCCCGTTCCCGGCCGCGACCCCGCCGGATTTTCTCGCAAGGGTCGCGTCGCAAAAGCTGGCGGAGCGGTGGAACGTGCCGGTGATCGTGGAGGTCCGCGACGGAGCGAACGGCACGATAGGCGTCAGCCAAGTGGTCCGTGCCGCCTCCGACGGTTACACCTTGCTCTTCACCAATGATCTGGCGATCGCAATAGCGCCGGCGCTGCTACGGACTCCCTACGACCCGCGCAAGGATTTGGCGCCTCTTGCGATGGTGGCCCAGGGCGCTTCCGTGCTAGTGGTTCATCCTTCCGCCGGCATCGACTCAGTCCGGGATCTCGTCGCCGCGGCCAGAGCGAGGCCCGGCGCTCTCACGTTCGCATCCGCGGGTGACGCATCCACGAGCCGCATGTGCGTCGAGTTGATCAAGCAAGCGACGGGCGTCGACTTGGTGCAGGTGCCTTACAAAGGCGCGGCGCCTGCGATCCAGGCGGTGCTCACCGGCGAAGTATCGATGTACTGCTCTCCCGCGTTCCAGGCCTTGCCCTACCTGAAATCCGGCAAGCTGAGAGCGCTCGGAACGACCGGCGCCAAACCTTCTCCTTTGTTTCCCGGCATCGCGCCGATCTCCGCGCAGGGCCTTCCGGACGCCGTCGTCGATACCTGGTACGGGGCATTCGCTCCGGCCGGTACGCCGCCGGCGGTCCTCGCCAAGATTCGAGATTCCCTGGAGAAAATATTCGGCGACGCGGACGTTCGCCAGAAGCTCGCCGGCGTCGGACTGGATCCCTACTGGATGGACGGAGCCGGCCTCGCGGCCACGGTCCGCTCGGACCTGGAAAAATGGACGCGCGTGGCGAAGACGATGGGCATCAAGGGCGACTGACGCCGCTGTTCATCGAGCGGAAACCAGGCGCTCCAGCCGGCAGCCGCCCTCGTCGCACACGAGCACCCCGCCCGTCTCGTACCAGTCCGGCAGCACCCAGCGCTCGCAGGTGCGGCCGTCGACGACGTGCTCGTGCCGCGCCGGCCGGTGCGTGTGGCCGTGGATCAGCCGCGGATACGCGTGCGCGCGCAGCAGCGACTCGACCGCCTTCGGGTTGACGTCCATGATCTCCGCGGGCTTGCGCGCCTTCTCGGTCTCGCTGCGCTCGCGCAGCGCCGCGATCTGCTGCTTGCGCTCGGGGAGCGACTGGGCGAGGAAGCGCTCCTGCCAGTCCTTAGCGCGCACCTGCCGGCGGAACGCCTGGTATTCCTGGTCGTCGGTGCAGAGGGCGTCGCCGTGGGTGAGCATCGTGGTGCGGCCGGCGATGAACGCGGTGTACGGGTCGTCGACGAGCTTGGCGCCGCTCGCCGCCTCGAACTCCGGGCCCATGAGGAAGTCGCGGTTGCCGTGCATGACGCGGATGCGGGTGCCGGCGCGGGCGCATCGCGCGATCGCGTCGAGCACGGTGCGGTTGAACGGATCGTCGGAGTCGTCGTCGCCGGCCCAGTACTCGAAGAGATCGCCGAGGATCCACAGCTCGCCGGCGCGCGCGGCGGCGCCGCGCAGGAACTCGAAGAAGACCCGGTTGATCTCCGGGCGGGTCTCCGAGAGATGCAGATCCGAGATGAACAGGACCGTCATCCGGACCTAGACGACCTCCGCCTTCTCGATGACGACGTCGTCGACCGGCACGTCGCTGTGGAAGCCGCGCTTGCCCGTCTTCACGCCCTTGATCTTGTCGATCACGTCCCGGCCCTCGACCACCTTGCCGAACACGCAATAGCCCCAGCCCTCGGCGGTGGGCTCGCTGTGATTCAGGAAGGAGTTGTCCTTCACGTTGATGAAGAACTGGCTCGACGCCGAGTGCGGATCGCCGGTGCGCGCCATCGCGACGGAGTAGCGCTCGTTCTTCAGCCCGTTCGCGGCCTCGTTCTGGATCGGCGCGCGCGTGGGCTTCTGCCGCATTCCCGGCTCGAAGCCGCCGCCCTGGATCATGAAGCCGTCGATGACGCGGTGGAACACGGTGTTCGCGTAGAACCCGGATTCGACGTAGCCCACGAAGTTCTTGACCGTCTCGGGAGCGCGCTTGTCGTCGAGCTCGATGCCGATGACGCCGACGTTGGTGTGAAGCCTGACCATGATGCCTCCTACTTCGCGGGCAGCACGGTCGCCGACTCGATCACGATCGGCGACCGCGGTACGTTCTGGAAGGGTCCGACGGTGGCAGTCGGGACCTTGGCGATCCTCTGTACCACCTCCATGCCCTCGACGACGCGGCCGAATACCGCGTACCCGTAGCCCTGCGGGGTGGGCTCCCTGAAGTTCAGAAAATCGTTCCTGTGGACGTTGATGAAGAACTGCGCGGTGGCCGAGTTGGGGTCCGACGTGCGCGCCATCGCGACGGTGCCGACGTCGTTGCGCAGCCCCCCCTTGGACGAGCGTCCGGCCTCGTTGGCGATCGGCGCGCGCGTCGCCTTCTGGCGCATGTCGCGGTCGAAGCCGCCGCCCTGGATCATGAAGCCGTCGATGACGCGGTGGAAGATCGTGCCGTCGTAGAACCCGTCCTTCGCGTACTGCAGGAAGTTGGCCGCGGTCTTCGGCGCGTTCGCCGCGTCCACCTCGATCACGATGCGGCCGGCGCTGGTCTTCATCTCGACGCGCGGGTTCTGCGCCCACGCGGCGGCGGCGAAGAGCATCAGCGAAGCGAGCACGAGATTGCGCATTGCGCTTTTCCTTCGGCGGGGTGATGCGGGAAACGAAGGGCTCAGGCCGAGCCCTCGTAGACGATGCGCCAGGTTCCGCCCTCGCGCGCCCAGTACTGGCGCTTTCTCATCGTGTTCGAGAGGTTGTTCGAGCGGTAGTCCTGGTCGAAGGTCACGACCACGAGGTCTTCCTTGCCCGGGTTGCGGAACATGCTGACGTTGCGCACGCCGACCTTGATCCACGTCTTGCCGGTGTTGACGAGGCGCTTGTGGCGGCTCCAGGCGGCGAGGTCCTCGCTGCCGGCGCGGAAATGGGGCGAGTAATGGCCGAGGTAGCGGTCGGCGTCCCGGCTTTCCCAGTCAGCGCGCCACTGCTCGAGCTGCGCCTGGAACGCCTTGCGCTCGTGCGCCCAGTCGTCGACGCTGGTCCACTCGACGTCTTCGCTGATGATCACGGGGGTGAGGCCCACCTGCAGGTCGCGGGCGATGGCGTCGAGATCGGCGTTGGCGAGCACCACGCAGCCGTTGCTCGCGCGCGGCGGCCGGCTGTAGGTGTCGCTCGGCACGCCGTGCAGCCAGATGCCGTGGCCGTTGCGGCCCTGGAGCCGGTCCCACTCGTTCGGATAGTCGATCGGAAACGCACCCGTGCCGTAGAAATCGGAGAGCTTCTGCCGCGGCAGGCTCGCGACGACGTGGTAGACGCCCACGGGCGTCTTCTCGTCGCCTTCGCGCCTCTTCGCCGCGCCGTTCTTGCCCGAGCTCACGTAGTAGTCGGCGACGAAGCGCGGGCGGCCGTCGACGTTCTGGTACAGGTACAGGCGCGAGCGGTGCGTGTCGACGACGATCGCGTACTTCTGGTCGTCGCGCATCTGCATCAGGTAGCGGGGCACGAGGTCGGCCCGCGGCCGCTCGCGGTACGCGCGCAGGCGCGCGATCGCCTCGGCGCGCAGGCCCTCGAGGCGGTCGCTCGGCGCGTTCTTGACCGCGCCGATGGCGTTCACGGGACGCGCCCGGACGAGCAGCAGGTCGCCCTTGATCAGGTGCGCGAGGCGGAAGTTCGGCTTGACCTTGAGGAGCGCGTCGATCTCGCCCTGGGCGAGGTCGAAGCGTTCGCGCGAGATGTCGTCGAACGCGCGCGCGAGATAGGCGTCGGCGGTGCGGTCGCCGGCCATCATCTTGGCGGTGTCGGGGTCGATCGCCTGGGCGACCGCCGGCGCGACGCTCTTGCCGAAGGTGGCGAGCGCGCCCATCACGGCGAGCGCCACGATCGCGGCCGCGGCGACGGCGATGCGTCCCTTGGCGTTCATCAGCCCCCGACCCGTTCCTGCTGGATCTTCCATTTGCCCTCGGCGCGCACGAGGACCAGCGTCTTGCTGTTGTTCGACTGCAGGTTGTCCGAGCGGTACTTCTGGCGGAACGAGACCACCGCGTTGTCGTCGCCCTTCAGGGTCACCCTGGGCGCCTCGATCGTCACCTGGATGCGCTTCGGCGCGGAGATGCGCTCCTTGCGCGACTTCTCCCACTGCGCGCGCGCCTCGCCCTTGGGCGGCTTGAAGTCGCTCGCGTAGAACGCGAGGTAGCCGTCGACGTCCTTCTTCGACCACGCGCTCGCCCACGCCTGCACCGTCTTCAGGACCTCGTCGCCGGCTCCGGGCGCGGACGCCTGCGCCGTCGCGGGCCCGGTCCTGGGCGCGGCGGGCTCGCTCTTGGGCTCGGCGGCGCGCGGCGCGGCCTTCGGCGCGGCGGCGACCGCGGACGGCGGCTGCGCGGCCACGGCCGGCGTCGCGGACGGCGCGCGGCTGATCAGCTCCTTGATCAGCGACAGCTTGTTCTTCGCCGTCGAGTTCGCGGAGTCGAGCTGGAGCGCCTTGTCGTACGCCTGGCTCGCGAGCTTGGCGTAGACGTCGCCGAGGTTCTCGTAAGCCGTCGCATAGCTGGGGTGCGTGCGGATGGACATCTCGAGCTGCTGCCGCGCCTTTTCGTACTGACCCTGGGCCGCATACAGTACCGCGAGATTGTTGTACGGCTCGGGCAGCTCGGGGTAGTCCTGTGAGAGCTTGGTGAAGACCTCGATCGCTTCCTGCGGCCTGTTCTGCTCGGCGAGGATGACGCCCTTCAGGAAGCGCGCCTGCGCGTCGCGCGGCTTCTTGGCGAGCACCTGGTTGACGCGGTCCATCGCCTGCGCGTGCTGACCGGCGCGGATCAGCTTGTTGATGTCCTGGATGTCGTCGGCGCGGGTCGGGAGGGCGGCGAATGCGGCCGCCAGCGCAAGCATGGCGCAGAGGGCGGCGGGCCGAAGGACCAGGTTCATTGTGCTATGCTTTCCTCGCCTGACGGACAACGCGTCATTCTAGCAAGAAAGCCCGCGAAATCCACAATAATCAGCCCTTTGCCGGAATTTCTTCGCCCGTTCCCTTCGTCGCCGACGAGTGCCCGCAAAGCCGCGGACTGATCCTTCCGGCACCGACGATTCCCCACCTTTCGCCCCGCCGCGGCCCGTGCTGAAGATCTACAACACCCTGACCCGGGCCAAGGAGGAATTCACACCGATCGCGCCGCCCCGCGTGGGGATGTACGTGTGCGGCATGACCGTCTACGACTACTGCCATCTCGGGCACGCGCGTGTCCTGGTCGCGTTCGACCTGGTGCAGCGCTGGCTGCGCGCGTCGGGATACCTGGTCACGTACGTCCGCAACATCACGGACATCGACGACAAGATCATCAAGCGGGCCTCGGAGAACGCGGAGCCGGTGCGCGCGCTGACCGACCGGTTCATCGCGGCTATGCACCAGGACGCCAGCGCCCTGGGCGTGCAGACACCGGACCGCGAGCCGCGGGCGACCGAGTACGTTCCGCAGATGCAGGACCTCATCCGGAAACTGCAGGCGCGCGGACTCGCATACGCCGCCGCGGACGGGGATGTCGACTTCGCTGTCCGCAAGTTCCCCGACTACGGGAGGCTGTCCGGGAAATCGCTCGACGAGCTTCGCGCCGGTGAGCGGGTCCAAGTCGACGCCGGCAAGCTCGACCCCCTGGATTTCGTGCTGTGGAAGCGGGCCAAGCCGGGCGAGCCACGCTGGGCTTCGCCGTGGGGCGAGGGCCGGCCCGGCTGGCACATCGAGTGCTCGGCCATGGGCATGGAGCTGCTCGGCGCCCACTTCGACATCCACGGCGGCGGGCAGGACCTGCAGTTTCCGCACCACGAGAACGAGATCGCGCAGTCCGAGGGTGCCCTGGGCGACGGCCGTCCATTCGTGCGCTACTGGATGCACAACGGCTTCGTGCGCATGGACGAGGAGAAGATGTCGAAGTCGCTCGGGAATGTCGTGACGATCCGCGAGGCGCTCGAGCGCCACGACGCCGAGTCTCTGCGCTTCTTCATCGCACGTGCGCACTATCGCAGTCCGCTGTCCTATACCGAGCGCAACGTCGAGGACGCCCGGCATGCCCTCGCGACGCTGTATACGGCGCTCAAGGACGTCCCGACCGGGCAAGCCGCGCCCGACTGGGCGGAGCCGCACGGCGCCCGGTTCCGGGCCGCGATGGACGACGATTTCAACACTCCGGAGGCGATCGCGGTGCTGTTCGATCTCGCGACCGAGGTGAACCGGACCCGCGACGCGACCCTCGCCCGGCAGCTGCGCGCGCTGGGCGCAGTGCTCGGCCTTCTGCAGCGTGACGCCACCGAGTTCCTGCAGTCGCATCCGGCGGCGCACGCGGGACTGGCGGACGACGAGATCAGGCGTCTGATCGCTGCGCGCGACGCCGCCCGCAAAGCGAAGAACTACCCGGAGTCCGACCGCATACGCAGGCGGCTCTCGGACGCCGGGATCGTGCTCGAGGATTCTCCGTCGGGCACCACCTGGCGCCGCGGCTGAGCGCCGCGGCTCAGTACGCGAAGCGCCCCGCCTTGCTGATCGCCGTGAGCTCGACGAACTTCGACCCGTTGTGCTCCTTGGAATTGAAGTCGACGACATATCCGCCGGCGTCGTAGTTCTGCATCGAGTCGAGCGCCTTGATCAGCGACTCGCGCGTGAGTTTCGGCCCCGCGCGCCGGATCGCCTCGACCAGCAGCTTGGCGGAGATGTAAGACTCGAGCGAGGTGAACGAGAAGTCCTTCTTCCCGAGATGCTTCTCGATCGCCGTCTGGTATTCCTTGACGATCGGGATCGACTGCTTGGAGTAGGGTGGGACGACCTGCGCCACGACGACCCCTGTTCCCTGGTCCTTGAGCTCGTTCGCGAGCGCGCTTGCCCCGACGAACGACGTGCTCGCGAACTGCGCGCCCGAGCCGTTGCGCCGCGCCTGCTTGATGAAGTCGGCCGTGGTCCGGTACAACGTGGTGGCGATGACCACGTCGGGCTGGGCCGCCAGGACGCCGTTCACCGCGTCGCCCAGCGTGGTCTGGTTGCGCTGCACGGTGCCGACCGACACCGGCTTGAGGCTGCGCCGCGCGAGCGCCGCCTGCACGGCCGCGAGGTTCTCCTTTCCGACCGCGTCGTCGTAGTGTAGGACCGCGAACTTGCTCATTCCCGTGGTCGTATAGAACTCGACGATCTTCTCGAGCTCGTCAGCGTAGCTCGCGCGCACGTTGTACACGAGCGGGTTGAACTTGCGCATCGGCTCGGCGCCCGTGAAGGGAGCGACGAACGGGACGCGGTGCTTCTCGACGAAGGGCAGAGCCGGCATGCTGAGCGTCGCGCTCGCGTATCCGAACAGGGCGACCACGCCGCGCTCCTCGATCAGGATGCGCCCGTTCTCGCCGGATTTCTTGGCGTCGTTCGCGTCGTCAAGCGTGACCAGCTGGATCTTGCGGCCGTGGATGCCGCCGGCGTCGTTGACGCGGCGGAAGTAGGCGTTGGCGCCGTCGCGGATGTCCTCGCCGAACTCCTTGTTGCTGCCACTCAAGGGGCCCGATTGCCCGACGAGGATGGTCGTCTTGGTGACGCCCTGCGCGGGCGCGCCGAGCGGCACGGCGGCCGCCAGGATGAAGAAGCAGATCGTGGACATACGCATGGCGCCCTCCTCGAGCTCTGCATGCGGCGCCGCGTCGGCGCCGCCACGGCGTTATTTCAAAAATTTACCCTGCCTTCCGATCATCGTCAGATCGACGTACTGCGAGCCGCTGTGGCTGGCCGGCGAGAACGAGACGTTGAAGCCGCCCAGGTCCACGCTGTTCATGCTCTCGAGCGCGGTGACGAGCTTCTCCCGGGTCAGGTCCCGGCCCGCACGCTTCAGGCCCTCGACCATGACCTTGGCCACGATGAAGCCCTCCAGGCTGGAGAAGTTGTAGTCGGTGTTGCCCGTCTGCTTGAGCACATGCTGGTACTCCTTGACGATCGGGACGGCCGGGCTCCAGGGGAACGGCACGACCTGCGAGATCGCGACCCCGTAGCCTTCGTCCTTCAGCGCGTCCGAGAGCGCCTTGCTGCCGACGAAGGACACGTTGTGGAACTGCGCGACGCTGCCCGCCGCGCGCATCTCGCGCACGAACTCGGCGATCGACGTGTAAGCGGAGATCATGATCACCGCGTCGGGCTTGACCGCGTCGATGCTCTTCACCGCGTCCTGCACCTTGGTGGTGTTGCGCTCCACCTTGCCGAGCGCAGAGATCTTGAGGCCGCGCTTGGTCATCGCGATCTCGACGCCCTTCAAGCCCGCCTGGCCGTACGCGTCGTCCTGGTAGAAGACCGCGATGTTCTTGTTGCCGGTCGACACGAGCTGCTCCACGATCTTCTCGGTCTCGTCGTAGTAGCTCGCCCGCACGTTGAAAATGTAGCGGTTGACGGGCGTGCGCAGGACCTCGGCGCCGGTGAACGGTCCGACGAGCGGAACCTTGGCCTGGGTGAATATCGGCATCGCTGCACCCGTGGTCGGAGTGCCGACGTACGAGATCAGCGCGAAGACCTTGTCTTCCTCGATCAGCTTCTTGGTGTTCTCGACCGCGAGGTTCGCCTCGTATTTGTCGTCGCGGGTCTTGAGCTCGATCTTGCGCCCGTGGACGCCGCCCTTGGCATTGACGGAGTCGAGGTACGCCTTGGTGCCGATGTTCATCTGGATGCCCAGCTGCGCCGCGGGGCCGCTGAATGCCGCCGACTGACCCAACAGAATCGTCGTGGGCGTGACACCCGGAGTCTGGGCAAAGGACGTCCCGAGCAGCGCCCAGGCCGCGGTGAACGTAACTAAGTGCTTGATATCCATGTCCTCCTCCGCATCTGCTGTTTCGTATATGCCACATTGCAGCAACTTCCATGCCGCAATCTGCCGCATGCCTTCGGCATATCGCCCGTCCCCACGCGCTCTTGCATTCGGCGCGTGTTCTCGAACGGCCGCCGGGTCAGGCTACTCCAAAGCTTTTTGGTTGGGAAGCATTCCGCTCGCGGACGCGCGCGGTCCCGCGGGCGCTGCGCGCCCCGCGGCGGCTATTCGGCGAAGAACTCCTTCACCTTCGCCATCCAGGATTTCGCGCGCGGATTGTGGCGGTCGCTGTCCTTCTGGCTGAGCGTCTCGAACTCGCGCAGCAGCTCCTTCTGCCGCTCGGTGAGATTGACCGGCGTCTCGACCATCACGTGACACAGCAGGTCGCCGTGCTCGCGGCTGCGCACGCCCTTGATGCCTTTGCCCCGCAGCCGGAAGATCTTTCCCGACTGCGTCTCGGCCGGCACCTTGATCTTCGCGCTGCCGTCGAGCGTCGGGATCTCGATGTCGCCTCCGAGCGCCGCGGTCGGGAAGCTGATCGGCATCTCGCAGTGGAGATCGTCGTGGTCGCGCTGGAACACCGGGTGGGCCTTGACCTGGATCTGCACGTAGAGGTCGCCCGTGGGCCCGCCGTTGACGCCGGCCTCGCCTTCGCCCGCGAGCCTGATGCGGTCGCCCTCGTCGACGCCTTCGGGGATGCGCACCGACAGCGTCTTCTGCTTCTTCACGCGCCCGGCGCCGTGGCAGGTGGGGCAGGGCTCGGGGATCACCTTGCCGCTGCCGTGGCAGTTGGGGCAGGTCTGCTGCAGCGAGAAGAAGCCCTGCTGCATGCGCACCTGGCCGTGACCGTTGCAGGTCGAGCAGGTGCGCGGCTTGGTGCCGGGTTTCGCGCCCGTGCCGCCGCACGTATCGCAGGCCTCGTGCGTCGGAATACGGATGCGCGTCTCGGTGCCGTGCGCCGCCTGCTCGAGCGTGATCTCGAGGTTGTAGCGGAGGTCCGCGCCGCGGAACACGGAGGACCGCCCGCCGCGCGCCTGCCCGAAGATGTCGCCGAAGATGTCGCCGAAGGCGTCGGCGAAGCTGCCGAACCCGGCGGCGCCCGCGGCGCCTGCCATGCCGGCCTGGGGATCGACGCCCGCGTGCCCGTAGCGGTCGTACGCGGCGCGCTTGCTCCCGTCGCACAGGACCTCGTAGGCCTCCTTCGCCTCCTTGAACAGCTCCTCGGCCTTGGGGTTGTCCGGGTTGCGGTCCGGGTGGTACTTCATCGCGAGGCGCCGGTACGCCTTCTTGACCGTCTCCTCGTCGGCGTCCCGATTGACGCCCAGCACTTCGTAGTAATCGCGCTTCGCCATCGCGGCTGGTGCCTCTCACACGCAAACGCCGAGTTGAACCGCGCGCGGCGCGCGTCGGTTCGAACTCGGCGAGTTAAAGGCGGCGCGGCTGTCGCGCCGCGCTTAACCTTTCTTGTCCTTCACCTCGGTGAACTCGGCGTCGACCACGTTGCCGTCGTCGGTCTTCTTCGAGCCCTTGGGCTCGGCGCCCGTCTCGGCGCCGGCCTGCTGTTGCTGCTGCTGCGCGTCGGCGTACATCTTCTCGCCGAGCTTCTGCGAGGCCTGCGCGAGCGCCTGCGCCTTGGCGTCGATCTTGTCCTTGTCGTCGGTCTTGAGCGCCTCCTCGGCGTCCTTGATCGCCGCCTCGATCTTCGTCTTTTCGTCGGCGCCGATCTTGTCGCCGTACTCCTTGAGCGACTTGCGCACCGAGTGCACGAGCGCGTCGAGCTGGTTGCGCGCGGTGACGAGCTCGAGCTGCTTCTTGTCGTCGGCGGCGTGCGCCTCGGCGTCCTTCACCATGCGCTGGATCTCGGCCTCGTTCAGGCCCGAGCTCGCCTGGATCTTGATCTTGTTCTCCTTGCCGGTCGCCTTGTCCTTGGCCGACACGTGCAGGATGCCGTTCGCGTCGATGTCGAACGTGACCTCGATCTGCGGCATGCCGCGCGGCGCGGGCGGGATGTCGGTCAGGTTGAACTGGCCGAGCGACTTGTTGCCGCCCGCCACGTCGCGCTCGCCCTGGAGCACGTGGATCGTCACCGCGGTCTGCCCGTCCTCGGCGGTCGAGAACACCTGCTGCGCCTTGGTCGGAATGGTCGTGTTCTTCTGGATGAGCTTGGTCATCACGCCGCCGAGCGTCTCGATGCCGAGCGAGAGCGGCGTCACGTCGAGCAGCAGCACGTCCTTGACGTCGCCCTTGAGCACGCCGCCCTGGACCGCGGCGCCCACGGCGACCGCCTCGTCCGGGTTCACGTCCTTCCTCGGCTCCTTGCCGAAGAGGTCGCGCACCGTGTCCTGGACCTTCGGCATGCGCGTCATGCCGCCGACGAGGATCACGTCCTCGATCTCGGAGAGCTTGAGGCCCGCGTCCTTGAGCGCGATCTTGCACGGCTCGACCGTCTTCGCGATCAGCTCGTCGACGAGGCTCTCGAACTTCGCGCGCGTGACGCGGATCGCGAGGTGCTTCGGTCCGTTCTTGTCGGCGGTGATGTAGGGCAGGTTGACCTCGGTCTGCTGCGAGGACGAGAGCTCGATCTTCGCCTTCTCGGCGGCTTCCTTCAGCCGCTGCAGCGCGAGCACGTCCGCGCGCAGGTCGATCCCCTGCTCCTTCTTGAACTCGTCGCAGAGGTAGTCCATGAGCCGCTGGTCGAAGTCCTCGCCGCCGAGGAACGTGTCGCCGTTCGTGGACAGCACCTCGAACTGGTGCTCGCCCTCGACTTCCGCGATCTCGATGATCGAGATGTCGAAGGTGCCGCCGCCCAGGTCGTAGACCGCGATCTTGCGGTCGCCTTCCTTCTTGTCGAGGCCGAACGCGAGCGCGGCCGCGGTCGGCTCGTTGATGATGCGCTTCACTTCCAGCCCCGCGATGCGGCCGGCGTCCTTGGTCGCCTGGCGCTGCGAGTCGTTGAAGTAGGCTGGGACCGTGATCACGGCCTCGGTGACTTCCTCGCCGAGGTAGTCCTCGGCGGTCTTCTTCATCTTGCGCAGGACCTGCGCCGAGACCTCGGGCGGGGCGATCTTCTTGCCGCGGATCTCGACCCAGGCGTCGCCATTGTCGGCCTTGACGATCTTGTAGGGCATCAGGTCGATGTCCTTCTGCACCTCCTTTTCGGTGAACTTGCGGCCGATGAGGCGTTTGATCGCGAACAGGGTGTTCTTGGGGTTGGTCACCGCCTGGCGCTTGGCCGGCGCGCCGACCAGGATCTCGCCGTCCTCGAGGTAGGCGACGATCGACGGCGTGGTGCGCGCGCCCTCCGAGTTCTCGATCACCTTGGGCTTGCCGCCCTCCATGATCGCGACGCAGGAGTTCGTCGTCCCGAGGTCGATGCCGATGATCTTTGCCATGTTCGTTCCTTTAATAACCTTGTGCGGGATATGGGGATGGACGGCCCGACTTCAAGCGGCCGGGACGCCGATGGGATCCAGGGGCTTTGCCGGTCATTTGGACTGGGACACCGTCACCAGCGCCGGCCGGATGACCCGGTCGTTCAGGAGGTATCCCTTCTGCAGCACGTTGATGACCGTGTTCGGCTCCCGCTCCGAGGGCAGCATGCTGATCGCCTGGTGCTGGTGCGGGTCGAACTTCTGGCCGACCGGGTTGATCTCCTTCAGGTTCGCCTTCTCGAACACCGCGGCGAGCTGCTTCAGCGTGAGCTCCACGCCGCTCCGGATCGCGTCGGCGGTCGCGGCGTCGGCTGCGAGGGCGGCCTCGAGGCTGTCCTTCACCGGCAGCAGCTCCTGCGCGAAGCTCTCGATCGCGTACTTGTGCGCGTTGGCGACCTCGATCTGCGCGCGCTTGCGCACGTTCTCGGTTTCGGCCTTGGCGCGCAGCCACGCGTCGTGGTGCTCCTGCGCCTTCAGCTCGGCCTGGCGCAGCAGCTCCTCGATCGCGGGGATCGCCTCGGGCTCGCTCCCGGCGTGCTTCGGCTCGGTGTCGCGCATCTCCGTTTCGGCGTCGGTGCCTGTCGGCGCCTGGGGCTCGTTCGTTGGCATTCGGAACTCCGGAATATCGTCAGCGGGCGCGGGGCGTCCCGGCCCCGCCGGATTCGACAATGCTAGCTTGGGCCCGGCCCGGGGATTTCAAGTTCCGCGCGTCGGCCTCCGGGCCGCTCCATCCCGTGAGGTTTTCCAGCACGATCGATGCCAGAGCGGCGATCCAGGCCTCGTGCTCGTTCAGCGCCGGGATCAGCCGGAACTCGCCCCCGCCCGCGGCGAGGAAGGTCTGCTTGCCCTCGATGCCGATCTCCTCGAGGGTCTCGAGGCAGTCCGCGACGAAGCCCGGGCAGACGACGTCGACCCGCCGCGTGCGCGCCCGGCCGAGCTCGGCGAGCGCCGACGCCGTGTAGGGTTTCAGCCACTCGCCGGCGCCGAATCGCGACTGGAACGCGATCCGCCACCGGTCCTCGCCGAGGCCGAGCGCGTCGGCGAGCAGCCGGGCCGTGTGCCGGCACTCCGACTCGTACGGATCGCCGCGCTCGACGCTGCGCTGCGGCAGCCCGTGGAAGCTCATGACGAGCTGGTCCGGGCGCCCGGCGGCCTGCCAGTGCTCGCGCACGCGCGCCGCGAGCGCGCCGATATAGCCGGGATGATCGTGAAAGCCGCGCACGAGGCGCAACCCCGGGACGTGACGCGCGCGCCGGACGAAGGCGGCGACCTCGTCGAAAACGCTCGCCGTCGAGCTCGCCGCGTACTGCGGATAGAGCGGCACGACGAGCATCCGGTCGCAGCCGTCGCGCTTGAGGCGGCGCAGCGCCTCGCCGATCGCGGGCGCGCCGTATCGCATCGCCGTCTCGACGGCGAGCGGGGAGCGCAAGCGTGGCGCGAGGTGCCCGCGCAGCAGCCCGGCCTGCTTCTCGGCGTGGACCTTGAGCGGCGAGCCCTCGGGCGTCCAGATGCTCGCGTAGCGCCGCGCCGAGGCCCTGGGGCGCAGCCGCAGCACGACGCCGTGCAGGATCGGCCACCACAGGGCGCGCGGGATCTCCACCACGCGCGGATCCCACAGGAACTCGGCGAGGTAGCGACGCACCGCGGCCGCGGTCGGCGCCTCGGGCGTACCGAGGTTGACGAGCAGCACGCCGGTCTTCGCCGGGGTGCCGTGCTGGCGCTCGGGCTCCGGGTCGTAGCGCACGGCGGGGGCGCGCAGCCTCAGCCTTCGAGACGGTGCTGCGACAGAGCGCTCGAGAGGAGCTTCGCGGTGATATCGACGATCGGAATGACCCGCTCGTAGGCCATGCGCGTCGGCCCGATCACGCCGACCGTGCCCACGACCTGGCCCTCGACCTCGTAAGGCGCGGTGACCACGCTGCACTCGTCGAGCGGCGCGATGCCCGACTCGCCGCCGATGAAGATCTGCACGCCCTGCGAGCGGCTCGACAGGTCGAGGATCTGCATGAGCAGCGCCTTCTTCTCGAACAGCTCGAACAGCTCGCGCAGGCGCGTCATGTTGGCCGCGAGGTCCTGCGAGTCGAGCAGGTTGCGCTCGCCCGACACCGAGTACGCCTCGGTCGACTCCGACACCGCCTGGCTCCCCGCCTCGAGCGCCGCGGTCATGAGCCCGGTCATGTCCTCGCGCAGCCGCTGCAGCTCGTCGCGCACGCGCCGGTGGATCTCGTCGAAGGTGAGGCCGGCGTAGTTCTGGTTCAGGAAGTTGGCGGCGTACGTCAGCTCCGAGGGCGTGTACGTGCGGTCCGTGAACAGGATGCGGTTCTGCACGTCGCCCGCGGCGGTGACGATGATGAGCAGGACGCGCTTCTCCGACAGCGCGAGGAACTCGATGTGCCGGAACGCCGGCGACTTGCGCTTGGCCGCGACCACGACGCCGGCGAAGTGCGTGAGCTCCGAGAGCAGCTGCGAGGCGCTCGCGATCAGGTTCTGCGGGTGCTCGGGATGCAGGCTCACCTCGAGCTGGTCGATCTCGACCTGGTGCAGCGGCTTGACGGTGAGCAGCGAGTCGACGAACAGCCGGTAGCCCCGGGGCGTCGGCACGCGGCCGGCGGAGGTGTGCGGGCTCGCCACGAAGCCCAGGTCCTCGAGGTCCGCCATGACGTTCCGGATCGTGGCCGGGCTGAGATCGAGGCCCGAGAAGCGCGACAGCGCCCGCGAGCCGACCGGCTCGCCTTCGGCGATGTAGCGCTCGACGAGCGTCTTCAGCAGGACCTGGGCGCGGCGGTCGAGTTGCATGGGTGCGAATTCTACCGAATCCGGGATGCGCGAAGGCATCACCCGTAGTCCTTTTGTCCGGGCTGTACGTTCATGATCTAATGCCGGACATGCCCGCTTTCAAGACCATCGCGCTGATCGGACGCCACAATTCGCCGGATATCGGCGGGGCGGTGCTGGCGATGGCGCATTTCCTGGAGCGCCAGGGCTGCACGGTGCTGGTCGAGCGCCGCACCGCCGAGAGCTGCGGCCTGCCGCCGCCGCCGGCGCACGCCGATTACGCCGAGATCGGCGCGCGCGCCGATCTCGCCGTCGTCCTGGGCGGCGACGGCAGCATGCTGACCGCGGCGCGAAGCCTCGCTGCGAAGCGCATCCCGCTCGTCGGCGTGAACCAGGGCCGCCTCGGCTTCCTCACCGACATCGCCGCGCGCGAGATGACCGAGACCCTGGGGCAGATCCTCGCCGGGGGCTACTCGCTCGAGGAGCGCACCATGCTCGCCGCCGACGTGCGCCGCGGCGACGCGGTCGCGTTCTCGACGCTCGCGCTCAACGACGCGGTCGTCAACAAGGGCGCGGTCGGTCGTCTCATCGAATTCCATGTCCACATCGACGGCGAGTTCGTCTACGACCTGCGCTCCGACGGCCTGATCGTCACCACGCCGACCGGCTCGACGGCGTACTCGCTCTCGTCGAACGGCCCGATCCTCGAGCCGCGCGTGCCGGCGTTCGCGCTGGTCCCGATCTCGCCCCACACGCTGTCGAACCGGCCGGTCGCGGTCAGCGACCGCTCGGTGATCGAGATCACCCTGCGGCACTCGATCGACGCGCGCGTGCACTTCGACGGGCAGCCGCAGTTCGACCT
Source organism: Burkholderiales bacterium (assembly GCA_035651815.1). GTDB lineage: Bacteria > Pseudomonadota > Gammaproteobacteria > Burkholderiales > SG8-39 > VBDM01. Next base: position 48,776 of record DASRFB010000013.1, read on the forward strand.
GCACGACGGCGACCGGGTGACGATACGGCGCGCCGCGGAGACCACGATCCTCGTGCACCCGCCCGGCTACAGCTACTACGGCATGCTGCGCGAGAAGCTGCACTGGGCGGGCGGCGCGCTGTAGCGGCATGCTGACGCAGCTCGCCATCCGCGACTTCGCGATCGTCGACCACCTCGAGCTCGACTTCAGCCGGGGCTTCACCGCGCTCACCGGAGAGACGGGCGCGGGCAAGTCGATCCTGATCGATGCGCTGTCGCTCGCGCTCGGCGAGCGCGCCGGGGCCGAGCTGGTGCGCACGGGCTGCGAGCGCGCCGAGGTGACGGCCGAGTTCGCGATCGACGGCGTGGCGCCGCTGCAGTCTTGGCTGCGCGAGCAGGCGCTCGAGGACGAGCCGGGGAGGCTGCTGCTGCGCCGGGTGATCGACGCGGGCGGACGCTCGCGCGCCTTCATCAACGGGCGCGCGGCGACGCTCAACCAGCTGCGCGAGGTCGGCGAATGGCTGGTCGACATCCACGGGCAGCACGCGCACCAGTCGCTGCTGAAAGGCGAGATGCAGCGCGCGGTCCTCGACGACCACGCGGGCATTTCGCAGCTCGCGGAGGAGACGGCCGGCGCGTTCCGCGAATGGCAGAAGCTGTGCCGCGCGCGCGCCGAGCACCAGACGCACGCGGCCGCGCGCAACGCCGAGCGCGAGCAGCTCTCCTGGCAGGTCGAGGAGCTCAGGCGCCTCGCGCCCGCACCCGGCGAATGGGACGCGATCCAGTCCGAGCACGGGCGCCTCGCGCACGCGGCGAGCCTCATCGAAGGCGCGCAGGGCGCGATCGACGCGCTGTCGGAGTCCGAGGCCGCCGCGCTGGCCGTGCTCTCGGGCGTGCTGTCGCGCCTGCGGCCGCTCGTCGACTACGATGCGGCGCTCGAGGACACGGTGGCGCTGCTCGAGTCGGGCGAGGCCAACCTGCGCGAGGCCGCGTACGCGCTGCGCCACTACGTCGACCGGGTCGAGCTCGACCCCGCGCGCCTGCGCGAGGTGGAGGCGCGGCTCGACGCGCTGCACTCGGCCGCGCGCAAGCTCCACGCGCGTCCCGAGGCGCTGCCCGAGCGGCTCGCCGAGCTCGAGGCGCGCCTCGCCGAGCTCGAGACCGCGACCGACCTCGAGGCGCTCGCGAAGCAGGAGCAGGTGGCGCGCTCGCGCTACGACGCGATCGCCGCGCGCCTTTCGGCGGAGCGCAAGAAGGCGGCCGCGAAGCTCGCGCGCGACATCACGGCCGCGATGAAGGAGCTGGCGATGGGCGGCGGGCGCTTCGAGATCGAGCTGCGCTCGCTGCTGCCCGACGGCAGCACCGGAGGCAACGAGCAGGTCGAATTCCTCGTCACCACCAATCCGGGCGTCGAGCCGAGGCCGCTCGCGAAGGTCGCCTCGGGCGGGGAGCTGTCGCGCGTGAGCCTCGCGATCCAGGTCATCACCAGCAAGGCGGCGCGCGTGCCGACGCTCATCTTCGACGAGGTCGACGCCGGCATCGGCGGCGCGGTCGCCGAGGTCGTCGGGCGCAAGCTCCGCTCGCTCGGCGAGGACCGGCAGGTGCTCGTCGTGACCCACCTGCCGCAGGTCGCCGCGCAGGCGACGGAGCAGTGGTCGGTCGCGAAGGGCGCCGGGGGCGCCGGCGTGCGCAGCCGGGTGACCGTGCTCGACCGCAACTCGCGGATCGAGGAGATCGCGCGCATGCTCGGCGGCGTCGCGATCACCGCGACCACGCGAAAACATGCCGCCGAAATGCTCGGGTTGCGGTAGTATTTTCGGGTCTGGAGCGGAGGAGATTTCATGAATACAAGAAGACATACGCGCGGGGTCGGGCAGCTCGTCTTTCTCGTGGTGCTCGCGCTGATACTCGCCGGCGGCGTCGTGTTCCTCGACCGCTACAACGCGGGAACGCGCGACATGCTGACCGTCGAGACGCGCGGCTTGCAGATGATCTCGGCGCTCACCCGGTACAAGCTCGAGAACGGCGGATATCCCGACAGCCTCGACAAGCTCGTTCCCAAGTTCACGCCGGCCGTGAGCGCCTGCCCGAGCGGCACGCCGATCGAGTACCGGCTGAGCGGCGGCAATTACGTGCTGACCTGCGAGAACGTCGTGCTGAAGATGCAGCCGTACCGCTACGACTCGCGCACCCGCTCCTGGGGCAGCTGACGCGCCGCTCGTTTGTGGCCCCTAGGGTTTTCGGCTAACATTCCACGCTCCCAGGCGCGTAGCTCAGTTGGTTAGAGCGCATCCTTGACATGGATGAGGTCGTTGGTTCGACTCCAATCGCGCCTACCACTCTCCATCCCGTGATCCGTCCGCGAGCCGAGCGCGTCCCAAGCGTCATCCCCGCGCTGGCCGCCGCCGCGGTGCTCGCGGCGTGCGCCTCGACTCCCGTGTGGAAGCCATCGAGCTACTCGCCGAGCTCGGTACAGATGGTCGTGACCGATTATGTGCCGCCGGGATGCGACAACGGAGCGTGCGCGATACGACACGGCAGCGCCGGCGACTGCGTCATCTACATGATGCCCAAGTACGTGGGACGCAAGGACGTGCTCGACCACGAGCTGTGTCACTGCCTCGGCTGGGACCACGGCAAGGAAGTGCCGGGCCTTCTGGTCGTGCCCACCTGCCCGGTCGACACCGGCCGGGTGGAGTACACGCACCGGAGCTGAAGCGGCCCGCCTAGCCGCCGCGCGGAATCCTGCGCTGGGCCTCGGCGTGCGCTTCCGGAGCGGGCGCGTCGGCGACGGCATCGTCGTCCTTGATCGGCGGATCGTATTCGATCTTCTCGCGCGTTCGCGACGCGAGGTGCAGCAGCGTCATCTCGGTGCGGCCGATTCTCTCGACTTTGTACTGGCCGTCGAGCGTGTCGCCTTTCTTCACCGGGACGAGCTCCTCGCCCTTCATCAGGTAAACCTCGACCGAGTTGCCGACGTGCAGCCGGCCCGCGAAGCGGTACGGCATCGGCGGCGCAGCCGGCCGGGCGGGCGGCCCCGGGGGCGCCGACACGACGGGCGCGGGCGGCTCGACGTTGAACGGATCGGCGCCCATCTGGCCGAGGGTCGCGCGCTCGGGGATCTCGGAGGCCGCTGCGGGCTGCGGAGCGCCGGCCGACTGCACGGGGGCCGCGGGCGGCTTCGCGGCGGACGCGACGCTCGCCGGCGCGTGCTGCGCGTCCTTGCCGCCGAACGCCGCCCAGGCGGCGGCGCCGGCGAGCGCTGTAAACAATAGGGCGAGTCGGGTTCTGCGTTGCATGGCGTTGCTCCCTGATGCTTTTGTCGGTTTTGCTTTGTCGGTCGTGTTGTTCTATTCCTAGCCGGGCGGCGGGCCCGACGCGCCCGGCGACGGCGCGCCCGGCTGCGGCCCGGTCGCCCCCTGCGGCACCGGCAGCGACGCGCCCGGAGCGCCGGGCTGGTACACGAACTTCCAGTCGGAGTATTTCGCGGCGCCTTCGAACGCCGCGTCCGCGAGGCGAAAGCCCGCCGCCTTCACCGGCTGATCGTCGGAGCGGCTGTAGACGCCCATGATGCCGCCGTCGGGCGCCTTGACGATGCCCCATTCGTCGGAGCCCATGACCGGGTCCGGGTAGCGCTTGCGCAGGTAGCGGCGCACCGTGACGTCGCGCGGGTCCCTCACGAGATCGTCGAGCGAGCGCGGATACAGCCCGCCGCCGCGCTTGGTGTACGCCTCGATCGCGAGGCGGTACTGGCTGCCCCTCCAGAGCAGCTCGGCTTCGCGCTCGCGCAGCACGGCCGTGCGGTACACCTGGCCGACCTTCGCCATGCCGAGGCTCATGAAGGCGACGACGAAGAGCACCGTCAGGTACGTGAATCCGCGCTGCGTGCCGAACGGACGCCTCATCGCTCGCTCACAGGTCGGCGTACGCCGTGCCGTCGGCGGTCTTGCCGTCGGCGCCGCTCTTCACGTCGCAGACGCCGGTCGCGTCTGCATCGGTCGGCTGGACCGCGACCCAGCTGTCCTTCTTCTCGGTGATCGGATCGACCGGCACGCTGCGCAGGTACTTCTCCGAGACCAGCGCGTCCAGCGTATCGGGATACTTGCCCTTGTCGCCGTAGTACTTGCCGATCGCGTCGCGCATCTGGAACAGGTCCTCCTTCAGCACGGCCTCCTTCGACTTGTCGAGGCTGCCGAAGTAGCGCGGCACGGCGATGCTCAGGAGCAGGCCCACGATCGACAGCACGACCAGGAGCTCGATCAGCGTGAATCCCCAGAGGCGTTTCATGTTCATGGCGTCACCAGTCCTTGTACGGCCGTCCGTCGCTGCCCTTTCCGGGCGCGAGCGAGAACACGTCGAAGACGTCGGCGCCGTCGCGCGGCTCGTCGGGGTCGCTCGCGTAGCTGCGCTTGCCCCAGGTCGCCGCGGCCGAGAGCGACGCGTCCGCGTTGAACGGATCGCGCGGAATGCGGCGCAGGAAAAAGATCTTCTCGCGCTTCGGGCTCTTCTCGTTCTCCACGCCCTGGGCGAGCTGCTCGAGCGACTTCGGGTAGCCGGTCTCGTCGATCGACTTCTTCACGCGGCCCTCGTCCCACGCGAGCTTGTAGGCGTCGATGGCGTCGCGGATCTGGCGCAAGTCGCGGCGCAGCTCGCTCTCCTTCTCGCGCCGCACGGCGAGCTCGGTGACCGGGAACGCGGCCGACGCGAGCAGCGCGACGATCGCGACCGTGATCACGAGCTCGATCAGGGTGAAGCCTGCATGGCGCTTGATCATGCTCGCTCCTTCACTGTTTGGGCGCGGCGTACGGCTGCGGCTGCTGCTGCTGCACGCCGCCGAACGGCACCATGGTGCTCCCGGGCGGCGCGGGCGCGGGCGTCGGGGCCGGCGCGGGGCGCTGCGGCGGCCGGGCCGGCTGCGGCTCGACGATCATGGGCGAGGGTCCCGTGCCGACGACGGCCGGTCCCTCGACCGAGGTCTCGGTGCCCGCCGAGAATTCGGTGGTGCGCGGGCCCGGGCGCTCGATCGTGCGCACGATGTGCGGCGTCAGCAGCAGCACGATCTCGGTCTTGTTGCGCGTGTCGCTCGTCTGCGAGAACAGCCTGCCGAGCACCGGCATGTCGCCGAGACCCGGGACGCGGCTCGCGGCCCGGCGATCCTCGTCGTTGATCAGGCCGGCGAGGACCTGCGTCTCGCCGTCGTGCAGGCGCAGCACGGTGTTCGCGTTGCGCGTTCCGATCTGGTAGGCGAGCGTATTGCCAGTGGAGCCCCTCACGGTGTTCACGATGTTGCTCACCTCGAGGCCGATGTTGATGCCGACGTCGTCCTCGAGATAGACGATCGGCTCCACGTCGAGCTTCAGGCCCACGTCGAGATAGCTCACCGACTCGGATACGAAGCCGCCCGCCACCGCCGCCGTGGTCGTGATGACCGGGACGCGGTCGCCGATGTGGATGCGGGCCTTCTCCTTGTTCTTCACGCGGATGCGCGGGTTCGCGAGCAGGTTGGTCCGGCCGTCCTGCTGACGCAGGTTGAGCAGGAAGAGGGGATCGGAGAAGTTCAGCCGCACCAGGCCCGAGTTGCGGTTCAGGTACTCGGGCAGCGAGATCTGGCCCGGCACGCCGGCCGCGCCCTGCACGCCCGCGGAGACCGAGTCCGGGAATTTCAGGCCGAGGTCGAGCAGGCGGTTCGCGCCGACCTCGAGCACCTCGACCTCGAGCATCACCTCGGGCTCGGCGATGTCCTGGGCCGCGATCAGGCGCTCGGCGAGGCGAATCGCCTTCGGCGTGTCGCGCATGACCAGCATGTTCAGCTTCTCGTCGACGAACACGTCCCGGGTCTTGAGGATCGTCCGGATCATGGTCGCGGTCTGCTTCACGTCCGCGTTCGCGAGGTAGAAGCTCTTCACCACGAGCTCCTGGTAGTCGCGCTGCTTCTGGGGCGTGTTGGGGAAGACGAGCGCGGTGGTCTCGTTCAGCACCTTGTAGTCGAGCTGGTTCGACGTCAGCACCAGGCGGATCGCCTCGTCGATCCTCGCGTCCTTCACGACGATGGTCGTCTTCTGGTCGGCCTTCACGTCCTTGTCGAACATGAAATTGACGTTCGCCGCCCGGCCGATCACCTCGAACGCCGAGCGCAGCGGCACGTCGCGCAGCTCGAGCGAGATCGGCTTCGTGCCCTGCACCTTGAGCTGCGCGACCGCCGGCTTCGCCGTCTTTTCCTCGATCTGCCGCTGCAGGCGCTGCGCCTCGCGGTTGTTGCGGTTCGCCGAGAGCAGGGGCCCGAGCTTCTCCTCGGCCTCGCGGTACTTCTCGGCCTTGACCAGGTCCTGCACCTCGTTGAGGACCGCGCGGTTGCGCTCCTCGACGTCGAGCTGCGACAGGCCGTTCTTGGCGCGGACGTTTTCGGCGTCGTACTTCAGCACCTTGCGGTAGAGCTCGGCCGCCGCGGCGAACTGCGACGCGGCGCTCAGGGTCTGGGCCTGTGCGAGCCACTGCCCGATCAGCAGGTCGCGCTCGTGGAAATACTCGGTCCGGAACGTCCGGTCCTCCGGGTACTCGCGCTGAGCCTGGTCGAGCCGAGCGAGGGCCTCCTCGCCGTGTCCCGAGCCGAGCAGGGTACGCGACTCCTCGACCACCGGATCCGTCTTGATCGACGCGCATGCCGACAGCAGCGCCAGGCACGCGATCAGGAACAGGGCGGAGCGTCGCGAGGCTTTCGTCATCATCGGATCTCGTTGCGGTTGCTGGGACGGAAGAACAGCGTGATGCGGACCTGGGCGTCGAGCTGCGTGTCGCCCACTTTCTTGCGCTCGAAGCGCACGGCGTCGACCGCCGCGTACGGCATCTGCTGCAGCGTGTCCGACAGGAACCCGCGGATGTCGGGATAGCTGCCGCGCAGCGGCAGCGCGATGCGGTACGACGCGAGGCCGGGGCCGCGCTGCTCCAGCCGGTACTCGCCCTGCGACAGGTCGAGCCGCGAGGCGCGCGCGATTCCGTAGAGGCGCTCGAGCTCGTCGGGGAGGCGGTCCATGGCGGGGAACGCCTGGTAGAAGCGCCCGAGGTCCGCGCCGCGCGGCGCCGAGACGGTCTGGATGTTGGCGCGGGCGTGCGCCTGCTCCGCCGCGACACGGCGCGCCTGCAGCTCGCGCTCCGCGGGCCGGACGGACGAGAAGTAGAACGGCAGGCACGCGAGCAGCACGCCCGCGCCGAGCACGCCGGCGAGGCCGAGGCGGCGCAGCGATTTGCGGAGGGTCTTCACGCCGATCTTCATTTCGCCGCTCCCAGGGAAGCCTGCACCGAGAACTGGATCGGGTGCGACGGGTTGTCGGCCTGGACCTGGTGGCTCACGATGTAGACGTTGGACAGGCCCTGCGTCTGCGCGATGCGGCGCACGTACTCGAGCATCGCCTCGCGCGTCTTCGCCTCGGCGGTGAGCTTGAGCAGGCGCTGCTGCGCCTCGGGCTGCATGTTGAGCACGCCGACGTCGCGCATCGACGCGCCTTCGATGGCGCGCACGATGTCGCTCCAGGGGAGGGTCAGCTGCCGCACCACGGTCTCGGCCTGCTTCAGCTCCTCGTCGCTCGTCTTGGACGGCTCGCGCGGCTGCGTCAGGTCGAGCGCTCCCTGCACCGCGGCGAGCGCCGCGATGTCGCGGTGCACCGAGTGCTGGCGCATCGCCAGGTGCCCCGCCATCGCGAGCGAGAGCGCGAGAACCGCCAGCCCGGGCCAGAGCGGGCGGCGGGGCTCCGCCACGTAGTCGAGCTCGATGCGGCCGGGCTTCATGCCGCGCACAGCGCCATCGACAGCGGCGCCGCCTCCTCGTTCGCGATTCCGGGCTCCGCGGGGAGCGACAGGCGCTCGAGCGTCCAGCCTTCGGGCGCCGCGCCGCGCGTGTCGCGGGCGTGCGGCGCGTGCACGTAGGCGCGCGAGGGCTGCGCGCCCTCGACCATGTGCTGCTCGCGCTCGAGCAGCTCGGCCCACTGCGCCGGCCCGTCGAGCTCGGCCTTGCTGTTGCGCACGGCGGTCCAGCGGCCCTCCTGGAGCAGCGCGAGGCAGAAGCGCTGCGGCTCGACCAGCAGGAACCAGGCGCTTTCCGCGCCGAGGGCGCTGCGCCAGTAGTTGAACGCCGACATCAGATACGGCTGTACCGACGCGAGCTTCAGCTTTCCGTCGCGCGGGATGCAGGCCTGCACGGCTTCGAGCAGGGTGCCGTCGATCGCGCTGGCGAGCCGCTCGGACGCCGTCCGGCCGCCCGTCATCCGCACTTCCCAGGACTTGCTGCGCGCGCCGTGGATCTTGCCGAAGCAGTAGCGCGCGTAGGCGAGCTCCTCGTCGCCGTCGTCGAGGCCTTCGCCGGGCGGCACGAGCGCGTAGCGCACGAAATGGTTCGAGAGCACGACCGTGGCTTCGGCCTTCACGTCCTTCAGCTCGGCCGCGACTTCGCGCAAGCACTCCACGGCCGATTGCCACGACTCGACGCCGAACGCCGGCGCGTAGCGAACGACGCGGGTCCCGGACACGCGCGCGCGCCGCCCGCCCTCGAGCAGCACCAGCGCGAGCGACTCGGGCGCGAGCCCGATCACGATGCGATCACGAGACAAAAGTGACACGGTTGATCTCCTGGAGTGTGGTTTCGCCCTTGCGCACCGCGTCGAGCGCGGCCTCGCGCAGCACGCGCGTGCCGGCGGTGCGCGCCGCCTCCTTCAGCTGGCGCACCGGGGCGCGCCCGGTGATCAGCTCGCGCAGCTCGTCGTTCAGCACCATCAGCTCGGCGATCGCCTTGCGTCCCCTGTAGCCCGAGCCCCGGCACTCGCGGCAGCCGCGGCCGACGCGGAAGCGGATGCGCGCCGCCTGCTCGACCGTGATGCCGGACTCGCGCAGCAGCGCGGCGTCGGGCTTGTAGTCCTCGCTGCAATGGCTGCAGACGAGACGCACCAGCCGCTGGGCGAGGATCGCGTTCAGCGCCGAGACGAAGCCGTACAGATCGACGTTCATGTGCATGAAGCGCCCGATCACGTCGAACACGTTGTTCGCGTGCACGGTGGTGAAGACGAGGTGTCCGGTGAGCGCCGACTGCACCGCGATGTTCGCCGTCTCCGGGTCGCGGATCTCCCCCACCATG
>DASRFB010000014.1:0-32156 GCA_035651815.1 Burkholderiales bacterium
ACGAACACGCGCTCGGGCGCCATGCCGCCGCGCTCGATCGCGATGCGGCGGTACGACTCGTTGGTCGCGATCGAGACGTCCGCGGTGCGGAAGGTCCAGCGCTCGAGCGCGAGCATCGCGCGGTACAGGAAATCCCTGCGCCCGAACTTCGCCTCGTACAGCTCGGGGTTGAGGTCGTGGTGATCGAACACGAACTTGCGGCCGAAGGGCTTGAACACCGCGCCGACGAGGAAGAACAGGTCCGGCGGGTTGCAGGCGTGGACGACGTCGAAGCCGCGCCCGAAGAAGACCTTCCACGACAGGACGAAGGACCAGAAGAGCGCGGCGCCGTACTCGAGCGCGTAGCCGAGCGCGCCCGACGCCTCGACCGGCAGCGGGTAGCGGTGGATGTCGATGCCGTCGATGCGCTCGAAGCGCTTCTCGTAGCCGCGTCCCGTCGGACAGACGATCGACACCGTCCATCCCGCGTCGCGCAGCGCCGTCGCCTCCTGCCACACGCGCCGGTCGAACGGGCTCGGCAGGTTCTCGACGAGGATCAGGACGCGCTTCGTCACCCCGCGTCCGGCCTCATTTGATCGCGGCCACGCGCAGCCCGAGCAGCGCGCGCATCGGCGCGGCTGCCGCGATCCGCCGGCGCATCGGCACGGGAAGCGCCTCGAGCGCGGATTCGGCCGCGCGCACCAGCGCCGCGGGCACCGGCAGATACCAGCCGCGCGCGCCGGCATAGAACCGCACGCGCGAGAAGCCGACCGAGCGGAACAGGCGCGCCAGCTCGCCGCCCGTGTACTCGCGCAGGTGCAGGCCGGTCGCGACGTCGTCGAAGTAGCCCGAGATGTCGCGCGGGCCGTAGAGCCGGTTCGGCGTGATGCACAGGTACACGCCGCCGGGCGCGAGCGCGCGGTGGATGTTGCGCAGCTGCTCCTCGGCGTCGTCCGGGTGCAGGTGCTCCATGAGCTGGTCGCTGAACGCGACGTCGACGCTGCCCGCGCGCACCGGGATGGCGGTGCCGTCCGAGAGCACGCGCTCGAGGTTCATCGCGGACGGCGCGAGCCGCATGATCTCCCCGGAGACGTCGACGGCGAAGACGCGGCGGACGACCGCGGCGACGCGGCAGGCGAGCGCGCAATCGCCGGCGCCGATCTCCAGGAACACGCTCGAGGGACGCAGGAAGCGCCGCAGGAACGCGAGGTCGCGCTCCACGCCGGCCGCGCGCGGGTGCTCGGAGGGCCGGTTCATCGGGTGGTGCGGCACGCGCCGGTACAGCTCGTCGTAGACGAGCGCGTACAGCCGGCCGCGCTCCTCGCGCGGCGCGCGGCGCAGCCGGTCGGCCAGCTCGCGCTCGATCAGGTAGTGCTCGCGCAGCTGCGCCTCGTTGCGCAGCTCGCCGCGCGCGATCGGCGCGCGCAGCGCCTTCGGCAGCGCGACGCCGTCGTCGGCTGCGCCCTGCAGCGGCGTGTAGACGGCGGTCACGGCGCGCTCACCAGCAGATGCCTTCGTACACGCCGCTCACGCTGCGCGAGTCGGCGATGCGCACCAGGTCGATCACGGTCTGGCCGTCGCCGAGCAGCTTCGGCACGCCGCGGAAATCCGGGTCGGCGTTGCCGATGACGATGGTCGCGGCGTGGTCGAGCACCTCGCCGATCGAGCCCACCATGAGGCGCGAGATGTGCGGGATGTGGTTGAGGATGTAGTCGCGGTTGGCGCCGTGGATGCTGGCGAGGCTGACGTTGCGGTCGTAGATGCGCAGGTCGTAGCCCTTGCCGATCAGCCGCTCGGTCAGCTCGACCACGGGGCTCTCGCGCAGGTCGTCGGTGCCCGCCTTGAAGCTGAATCCCAGGACGCCGATCTTGCGGCTGCCCGCCTTCGCCGCCGCGTCGATCACGGCGCGCACCGCGCGGTCGATCTGCAGCTCGTTGCTCGGCAGCACCGACGCGAGGATGGGCACGTTCACGTCGAGCGACTTCGCCTTGTGCAGCAGGGCGCGCAGGTCCTTGGGCAGGCACGAGCCGCCGAACGCGAACCCGGGCTTGAGGTAGTAGGACGAGAGATTGAGCTTCGTGTCCTGGCAGAAGATGTCCATGACCCGGTGGCTGTCGACCTCGACCGCCTTGCAGATGTTGCCGATCTCGTTCGCGAACCCGACCTTGACCGCGTGCCAGCAGTTGTCGGCGTACTTCACCATCTCGGCGGTCTCGACGTCGGTGCGGATCGTCGGCGCCGGCAGGTGCGCGTACAGGCTCGCCAGCACGTCGCCGCTCGCGCGGTTGAGCTCGCCGATGACGGTCTTCGGCGGGTTGAAGTAGTCGTGCACCGCGGTGCTCTCGCGCAGGAACTCGGGGTTGATGCACACGCCGAACTCCGCGCCCGCGCGCTTGCCCGAGCTCGCCTCGAGCGTCGGGATGACGACGTCGCGCATGGTCCCGGGCAGCATGGTGCTGCGGATGACCACGGTCGGCGCGCCGGCGTGGCCGCGCAGCGCCTGGCCGATCTCCTCGCACACCCGGCGCATGTACCCGAGATCGATGCCGCCGTTCGGCAGGCTGGGGGTGCCGACGCACACGAACGCGAGGTCGGTGTGCTGCACGGCGGCCACGACGTCGGGGGTCGCGCGCAGGCGCCCGTCGCCGACCGCCTCGGCGATGAGCTCGCCCAGGTCGCGCTCGATGACCGGGGTCCTGCCCTCGTTGATGAGGTCGACCTTCGCCCGCTGCGGGTCGACCCCGATGACCTCGTGACCCTGCTTCGCCAGGCAGGCGGCCGACACGGCGCCCACATAGCCCAGCCCCATGACGCTGATTTTCATCTTGGATGCTTCTCCTGCAGAAGAAAGGAGATTGAGCGAGCGGGCTGACAGGGTTGCTGTCCGGGAACGTGACGCGCGGTAGTCCGCCCGGCTTGCGCCCGATGGACTAGAAGAGTGTCGTCGGCGAGCAACAGGACGTCAGCAGACGATCAGCGTGCGCAGCGTCGCGTTCCCCGCGGTCGCCGCCCGCCGCACGATCGTCGCCGCCGGCACCTTGTCGTCGAAGCGCCTCGACACCCAGCCGCCGATCGGATCGACGCTCGCGCGCAGCACGCGGGTGTCCGAGACCCCCGCGTCGGGGAAGAGCAGCGTCACCGTCGCGCCGTCCCGGCGCAGCGCGAACCCGCCCGGCACCGCCTCGACCGCGCACGCCTCGTGGCAGTGGAAGAAGGTCTCGACGCGGTGCGCGCCGCGCGCCTCGACGCGGTCGTCGACCAGGACGCGGCGCTCGCGCTTCTCGAGCACGATGCGCCGCCGGTGCACGACGGGGTCGGCAAGGCGCCGGTAGCCGTCGTGCCGGCCCTCGAAGACGTCGCGCTCGGGCGAAGGGTCCCAGGCGTCGCAGCGCGCCTCGGCCTTCGCCAGCCACATGAAGCTGCCGCCCGGCCGCGATTGCGATTCGCCGTCGACGCGGAGCGTGTTGTGCGCCGAGGTGCCGCGGAAGTATTGCCGCCACCGGCCTTGCGTGTGATAGGCGTACGTGCCCGGGTCGACCAGGAACTCGAGGCCGCCGACCGAGAGCGTGAACGCGAGCGCATCGGCGTGGCCGTGCGCGGCGATGCGGGTGTAGCCGAGCGGGCCGCAGTCGACCACGAGCCGGATCTCGCGCGCGGTCTCGAAGTCGCCGCCGAGGATCCGGTAGCCGCCCTCGGGAAAGGCGCGCCTCACGGGCAGGACCGCCGGCCCGGCGTCGATCGCCGCGAAGCGCTCCTCGGCACCGTTCCGGAGCAGCCAGCGCGTCTTGTCGTCGAGCGCGAGCGCCTTGGCCTTGAACTCGGGCCGTCCGAACAGCACCGCGCCGGTCGCGAGCAGCGAGCGGTACGGGCAGAACGCGCGCACCTGCGCGAGCTTCACGACGTAGCCGTCGTCGGCGTCGCCGATCATCGGCACGTTGCCGCCCGCGTCCATGATCGACGCCAGGTACTCGAGCATGGCCTCGATGCGCGCCTCGTACGCGCGCGAGAAGGCGACACCCGCCGCGCGCCCCGCGAGCAGCGGCAGCAGCAGGAAGTCGAGCGTGAACTGCTGGTAGGACACGGCCTGCTCGCGGTTCACGCCGTCGGGCGCGTTCTGCAGCAGCGCCTCGCGCTCGAGGATGGCCTTGGCCTCGCGTGCCCAGCCGCGCGCGCGCGGCCAGTGCGGCCAGGCGAGCGCCGCGATGAACAGGCCCGAGGCCTCGCCGAGCAGGTGGTTGTTCGCCGACGAGTAGAGCGAGAAGTTGCCCGCGACGAAGCGCGCGTGGCGGTAGACGCCGTCGAGCCAGCGCGCGCGGAAATCCGCGCCCGCGGCCTCGCGGAACACGGGCGAGCCCGCGCCGCCCAGGAGCTGCCACGCGATCGCCCAGTTGATCAGCCGGATCGCGGCCTCGAGCGCGCTCGCCCAGTTCGGCCCGCGCCCGTCGGGGCACGCCGCGAACCAGCTGTCCAGCTGGTCGCGCAGCGCCGCGAACCAGCGGAACTCGCCCGAGAGCGCGTAAGCCTGCGCGAGCGTCACCAGCTGCAGGTGCCGGTTCGGCTCCCACAGATACTTGATGTCGCCGACGAGGCGCGCGTCGCGGTAGTCGAGCAGCTTGCCGAACGCGAGCGGCGCCTCGACGCCGGTCTTCGGATCGCGGTTCCAGCGCGGCGGATCGCCGAGATCGGCGTCGCGCAGCGCGAAGACGTCGAGCCGGCCGGCCGCGATGCGATCGGCCGCGGCGAGAACGGCGTCGGCGTCGACGCCCGGCGGCACCCCGATCCAGGGTTGCGGAAGCGCGGCAATCTCGGCGGCGGGAACCGCGCCGGAGAATCCGAGGCGCTCGGCGTGCGCCCGGGCGAGCCGCAGCACGCGGTGTCCCACCTCCGCGGGCGTCATGCACCGCAGGCGGTTGACGCGCCACAGGATCTTCCCGAGCGCTCCTCCGCGGACGCCTTCCATGCGCGGAGCGGTCAGCCGCGCGAGCCCTGCGAGGACGCGGGCCGCAGATTGCGCGCCGCGAGGAGGTCCGTATACAGGCTCGCGAGGCCCTCGGCCTGGCGCTCGACCGAGTGCCCGCTGGCGACGCGCGCGCGGCAGGCTTCGCCCATGCGCGCGAGGCCGTCGCGGTCGGCGGCGAGCGTCGCGATCGCGCGCGCGATCGAGTGCGGGTCGCGGCGCTCGACGAACAGCCCGTGGACGCCGTCGCTCACCAGCTCGGGCATCGCGCCCACGCGCGTGACGATCGCGGGCAGTCCCGCGGCCATCGCTTCCAGGACCGGCTCGGGCGCGCAGTACGCGTGCGCGGCGGCGACGACCGCGTCGGCGTCGCGCAGGAGCTCGAGCTTCGCCTCGCCTTCGACCGCGCCGCAGAAGCCGACGGCGCCCTGGAGTCCGAGGCTCGCGGCGAAGCGCTGGAGCGACGTCTCGTCGGGCCCTTCGCCCGCGACCAGCAGCGACGCGACCACTTCCTGGACGCGGGCGAGCCGCAGCCCCTGCAGGATCTCGTAGAGTCCCTGGTCGCGCGCGAGGCAGCCCATGAACAGCAGCCGCAGCGGCGCGCCGGCGTCGCGCGGCTCGCGCGCGATGCCCGCGTACGCCGCGGCGTCGACCGCGCTCGGCAGCGCGGTGATCGACTGGCCGGGCGAGAGCCGGCGCCAGGCGTCGGCGTCGTATTCCGAGGGCACGACGACGACGTCCGCCACGCGCGCGGCGCGCCGCGGCAGCGGCGTCACCATGCCGCCCGTGCGTCCCTTCGCGACGGCTTCGGCGTCGAGCTCGTACACCGTGCCGGCGCCGCAGGTCTTCGCGGCGCGCAGGTACGCGGCCTCGCGCTTGCGCGCGCGCTCGTCCGCCGACGCGCGCACGTGGACGATCGCGGCGCGCCGCCACAGCGTGGTCGCCGCCAGCCGCGCTCCCGGCGAGAGCACGCGCGACAGGCCGCTTCCCGTCTCGTCGAAAGGCGAAAGCTCGAAGTCCGCCGCGAGCCGCGCCCGCGCCGCGGGCTGCGGTCCCACCGTCAGTACCACCGGTCGTGCCGTTCTCATGGGTTCTCCTTTCAGGCCGCTTCGCGCAGAGCGCGCGCAGTCCGCCGCACCCTCCCCTTGCCGGTGCGCGCGAGCCCCAGGCTCGCGTAGATCTTTTCCAGCTCCCCGATGACGTGATCGGCGTCGAAGCGCAGGCGCACGGTCTCGCGCGCCGCGGCGCCGAGGCGCGCGCGCAGCATGCGGTCGTCGAGCAGCTTGCGCAGCACGCGCGTGAGCATGGCGACGTCGCCGGGCGCGACCAGCATCCCGTTCACGCCGTCGGCGATGATGTCCGGAATGCCGCCGACCTCGCTCGCGACCGACGGCAGACCCGCGGCCATCGCCTCGAGCAGACTGATCGGCAGGCCCTCGGCGTACGAGGGCAGGACGAAGGCGGCCGCCGCGTCCAGCAGCGCGCGCTTGCGCTCGGGGCCGACCCAGCCGGTGAGCTGCACGCAATCGGCGACGCCGCGCCCGGCCGCGTATGCGGCCAGCCCGTCGACGTCGTCGCCCGCGAGGACCAGGCGCGCGTCCGGGTGCGTGTCGCGCAGCGCCGCCACCGCGTCGACCAGGTCGAACACGCCTTTCGCGCGCTCCAGGCGCCCGAGGAACAGCAGGGTGTTCCGCCGCCGCGCCGCGGCCGGCTCCGGGTGCATCGGCATCGGGTTCGCGATGCAGACCACGTTGGGATTGTGCATGGCGCTCGCGAGCCAGGCCCGCCACTGCGCCGAGAGCACGATGATGCGCGCGGCGCGCTCGAGCAGGAAGCGCACGATGCGCCGGCGCACCGGGCCGCATTCCTCCTCGTAGAAGGTCGCGAAGCCGCCGCCGTGCAGGTGGAAGATCACCGGGCAGCGCGCGGCGAGCGCGATCGCCATGAACACCGACTTGCGCCAGAAGCTCGCGCGCGAGGCGCCGTGGATGTGGACGATCGCGTTCGGGTCGCGCGCGAGCGACGCGACGAGCCGCCGCACGGCGCGCGCGGCGGTCGCGAGCTTGCGCCATCCCGATCCGTCGCAGTGCGTCTCGATGTACTCGACCGGCCAGCGCTCGAACAGCCCGTGCGCGCGGTAGGTGTTCACGACGGCCGAGATCCCGCCCCGCGTCTCGAAGGCCGTGCCGAGCATGATGAGACGGGCGCGGGTCTCGGTCATGGCGTCACGCGGGCACCGCGGCGGTGCCGAGGTAGCGCTTGATGTCGAGGTGCTGGACGATGAGCTGCTGCTTGCCGCGCGCGGTGCGAGCGATCTCGCGCACCTTCACGACGCGGCACTCGCATCCCGCCTTGTCGCCGACCGCCCGGGCGAGCCGCTGCTGCATCTGCGGCGTGAAGTCGTCGCCGGCGACGAACTTCAGCACCAGCTCGCCCGGGCGCTTCTGCTCGTATTGCATGCTGTCGATGGCGCCGAACTCCGGGAAGTGCGCCGAGCCGATCTGCACGACCGAGATCAGCCGATCGTGCCGGTCGACGATGAACTCCTGCAGCCTGCCTTCGATGCGCTCGCACGCCACGAACCCCGGAAGCCGCGGGTGGCCGCGGTCCGAGAGGATCGCCAGGTCGCCGGTGCGGTAGCGCACGAACGGCATGGCGCGGTTGTCGAAGCTCGTGCCGACGATCTCGCCGGGCACGCCGGCCCGCGTGATCGGGCGGCCGTCGAAGCCGACGAGCTCGAACCAGCCGTACTGCGGCCAGAAGAAGTAGCGGTCGTCCTCGGGCAGGGTCGCCGCCATGAGCACCCGCTCCGAATGCCCGTAGTGCGCGAGCACCGGGCAGTGGAACACGTCGCGGAAGAGCTTCAGCTGGAAGCCGTACACGGTCTCCGAGTACAGCATCACGCCGCGCACGTTCGAGGTGAACGCGGGCAGCGGGTGCTCGACCAGCCAGCGCGCGAGCAGGTACAGGACCGACGGATACGCCTCGATGAACCGCGGCCGGTGCAGCGAGAGCGCCTCGGCGTAGCGCGGCATGTGCGACGCGTCGAGGTGCGCCGAGCTGAAGATCAGCTGGCGCTTGATCGGCTCGTAGGTCCAGATCCGGCCGCCGGGACGCGCCGCGCCCGGCACGGGGCGCCCGCGCAGCGCGAGCGTGGGCTCGGTGCCGTCGGAGCCGGTGCGCGCGCGGAACTCGTGCATGAACGCGTATTCCTTCGGCCGCGAGACGTGCTTCTGCAGGTAGAACTCGAGCGGGTCGCGGCTGGAGCCGCCGGTGACGGTCTTCAGCCGCGCGGACTCCGGAACCCCGCCCGAGAGATAGCTCTGCGGCCGCGCCTTGATCGCCTTCTTGTCGACGATCGGCATGCGCGCGAGCAGCTCCTCGGTGTCGTCGCAGCGCGCGAGCAGCGGCGCGTAGTCGCGGTACGCCGGCACGGTCTGCAGCGCCCATTCGAGCGTCGACCGGAGCTTGCGGCGCGCGAGGCGATCGAGCGCGCCCGCGTCCCTCACCGCGACCTCGTCGCGGAAGCGGTAGTACGCGCCGCCGAAGCGCAGGCGCGCCGGCACCCATGCGTAGGCGCGCCCCGCCGACGCCTTCACCCAGTCGGGTGCCTGCATGTAGCGGTCGAGCAGCGGATGCAGCAGGTCCTCAAAAGACATGGGTGTCGAGCGACTCGAGGACGTCGGGGTGCAGGCGCGAGCGGCGGAAGAAGCCGTCGATCACCGACAGCTCGCCGGCGCGGTTCAGCGTGTGGATGCCGAGCAGGCGCGGCGGATGCGACGGCACGACGCGCTCGACCTCCTCCTCGGCGTAGCTGTCCGGCGCGAGCCGCAGCACGCGGTTGATCGACACGCCGGCCCCGTACAGCGGAACGCCGATCTGCGCGGGACGGTAGAGGTCCGGGCCGCGGCGGAAGAGCCGTCCCGCGGGCCGCGTGCCGCGCACGTCGGACTTCACCGGGTTGTGACGGTGCGGCTTCCACGGCCCCGTCAGGCGGTCGGCGTAGAACAAGTGCAGCTCGTCGGCGCCCTCGGCGCCGGCAACGTTGCCGTTCGCGAACATCCACCAATAGTCGTCGGCGCGATGGAAGGTGCAGTCGGTGAAGTGCACCTCCTCGAGCAGCGTGCGCTCGAGCGTCCACTGGTCGGGAAAGCGCGTGCAGCGGTAGACCTCGACCGAGCCGTTGCAGGCGGTCTCGGGAACCATGAGCAGCTCGCCGTCCTGCTCGATCAGGAACGGATACGAGAGATGGTACGGGCGCTCCAGCACGGGCACGGGCCGCGAGCGCGTGCCGTCGGGCGACACCTCGATCGCGGCGATGTGCGCCCTGCCGCGCGAGAACACGAGCTCCTCGAAGAAGATCCAGTAGCGGCCGTCGCGCACGATCGCGAAGGGGTCGGCCCAGAAGCGGTCCTTGGGGGGCATGAGCGCGACGTACTGCCGAAGGTCGCCACGCCAGCGCGAGTCGCCTCCGAAGCGGTACGCGAGGAACCACTGGTCCACGCACGCGAGCTTCTGCAGCACGCGGCGCGCGATGCGCGAGCCGAGCAGCGACATGCGCCAGAGCATGCCGGCCGTTCCCGGGATCGACCCCGGCTCGGCCGGCGCCTCGCCGCGGATCGGTGCGCGGGTCTTCAGCCACGCGGGCCCGGAGCGTCGCAGCTCGTCGAGCGCGCGGTACGCGAATTCGCCGGTCTTCGGCAGCAGGGCGTGGCGCGTGCGCGCGAGCGAAAGCGGGAACGTGCGCGACCACGACTGGTAGATCAGCCGGTCTTCGGCGCCGGGGAGCCGCGCGCGGAGGCCGGAGGCCGTCACCGGCGCGCCGGCCGCCACCTCGCGCACGGCGGCGAGCGCGTCGCTCTCGCACGCGTCCGGGCCGAAGCAGTAGCGCCACACGCCGTAGCGCGCGACCGATTCGAGCGCCTCGCAGGTCTCCGCGCCGAGCGCGACCAGGACGTCGAGGTCCATGGCGCGGATCTCCGAGATCCACGCCTGCACGCTCGCGGGGCCGCAATCCTCGGGCGGCAGCCTCAGCAGCCGCGCCTGGCGCAGCCCGGCCGCGAGGTCGGTCCTCTCCAGGGGATCGGGCGACGATCCGAACAGCCGCGTGTCGATCGCGCAATAGGCGCGCCACAGCAGCGGCCCGGCGTCGCGCGGGCGGCCGACCTCGGCGATGACGACGATGTCGCCGACGCCCGAGTCGACGATCTTGCGCAGGCCGTCGACCGCCCAGCGCGGCTGCAGCAGCGAGTCGGCGAGCACGCCGATGCGCAGCCGCGCGGGCGCACCCCGGGCCGCGGCGTCGTGGTCGCTCGGGACGCTGTCCGGGCCGCGCGCGAGCGCTACAGCCGCCATACCTGCAGTCCCTCGCGTCGGAACGGATCCGGGTCGAGCACGGACTTGACGTCGATCAGGCATCCGCGGCGCACGATCTTCTGCAGAAGGGTGGAGGTCGGGGTCTCGAGGAATTGCCGGTGCGCGACCGCCAGCACGAGAGCGTCGGCGGGCGGCAGGTCGTCCCAGGCGCGCAGGCGCACGTCGTACTCGTGCAGCGCCTCGGCCGCGTCGGCCCACGGGTCGTGCACGAAGATCTCGACGCCGTACTCCGCGAGCTCGCGGATCACGTCGACGACCTTGGAGTTGCGGATGTCGGGGCAGTTCTCCTTGAACGTCAGCCCGAGCACGTTCACGCGCGCGCCCTTGATGTTGCGGCCGGCGTTGATCATCTGCTGGATGGTCTTGCGCGCGATGTGCGGCCCCATGTTGTCGTTGATGCGGCGGCCCGCGAGGATGACCTCGGGGTGGTAGCCGACGAGCTCGGCCTTGTGCGTGAGGTAGTACGGATCGACGCCGATGCAGTGGCCGCCGACCAGGCCCGGGCGGAACGGCAGGAAGTTCCACTTCGTCCCCGCCGCCTTCAGCACCTCCATCGTGTCGATGCCGAGCTTGTCGAAGATGATCGCGAGCTCGTTCACGAGCGCGATGTTGAGGTCGCGCTGGGTGTTCTCGATCACCTTCGCCGCCTCGGCGACGCGGATCGACGAGGCCGGGAAGACGCCGGCGCTCACCACCGAGCCGTAGAGCGCCGCGACCTTCTCGAGCGTCTCGGCGTCGTCGCCCGAGACGACCTTCCTGATCTTCGTGAAGCTGTGCTCCTTGTCGCCCGGGTTGATGCGCTCGGGCGAGTAGCCGACATGGAAGTCCTGGCGCCAGCGCATGCCGGAGTGCTTCTCGAGGATGGGCACGCAGACCTCCTCCGTCGCGCCCGGGTACACGGTCGACTCGTAGACCACGATCGCGCCGGGCTTCATGTGCTCGCCGACGGTGCGGCTCGCCGACTCGAGCGGCGAGAAGTCGGGCTGCCGCGCGGCGTTCACCGGCGTCGGCACCGCGACGATGATGTAGTCGGCTTCCGCGAGGATCGCCGGATCGTCGCTGACGCGCAGCTTCTCCGCCCGGCGCAGCTCCTCGGGCGTCACCTCGCCCGTCGTGTCGATGCCGTGGCGCAGGTTCGCGATCTTCCGGTGCGACAGATCGTAGCCGACGGTCGGCCGTCGCTTGCCGAACTCGACCGCGACCGGGAGGCCGACGTAGCCGAGGCCGACGACCGCCACGGTCTGCAGCTCGGCGCTGGTTTCGGAAACTTCATCGGACCGGAGCGAAAGCTCCGGCTTGTCTTCGACTAGCAGCATTGCCTGGTGTCCCCTGCCGAATGGACGCCTCATTTTGAGGGGGGGATGTTAAGAACGATTGATCCCCGCAAGACCTAACGGGCTATCGCCGCGGCGCCCCTCGCCTTCGCTTTCTCGGAATGCTCGGAGCGGCGTCCGCCCAGGTTCGCGACGTACCAGTCGATCGCCGCCGCGAGGCCGGCGCGCACGTCGACACGCGGCTCGTACCCGAGGCGCTCCCTCGCCTTGCCCACGTCGGCCTGCGAGTAGCGCACGTCGCCCTGGCGGAAGTCGCGGTAGACGGGCTCGAGCCCCTGCAGCTGCGGGAAACGCGGCTCGAGCAGCGCGCGGATCGCCTCGAACAGCCCGTTCAGCGTGGTCTTGTCGTTCAGCGCGACGTTGTAGACCTGGTTCACGGCCTGGGGGTCCTGCGCCGTCGCCGCGAGCAGGTTCGCCTGCACGACGTTGTCGATGTAGCAGAAGTCGCGCGCGGTCTCGCCGTCGCCGTTGATGAACACGGGCTCGTGACGCATCATGCTCGCGATCCACTTCGGGATCACCGCGGCATACGCGCCGTTCGGGTCCTGGCGCGGCCCGAAGACGTTGAAGTAGCGCAGGCCGACGGACTCGAGCCCGTAGCAGCGCGCGAAGACGTCGGCGTAGACCTCGTTCATGTGCTTGGTCGCCGCGTAGGGCGACAGCGGCCGCCCCGTCTGCGGCTCGACCTTGGGCAGCGCCGGATGGTCGCCGTAGACCGCGCTCGAGCTCGCGTACACGAAGCGCTTCACGCCCGCGGTGTGCGCCGCCATCATCATGTTGAGGAAGCCGGTCACGTTGCTGTCGTGCGCGCCGATCGGATTCTCGATCGAGCGCGGCACGCTGCCGAGCGCGGCCTGGTGCAGCACGATCTGCGCCGAGCGGCACGCGCGGCGGCAGGCGTCGAGCGAGCGGATGTCGCCCTCGATGAAGCGGAAGGCGGACCACTGGCGCGCGCTCACCAGGTCCTTCACCTGCGACAGGTTGCCGCGGTGCCCGGTGGAGAAGTTGTCCAGGCCGGTCACCTTCTGGTCGAGCTTGAGCAGCGTCTCGAGCAGGTTCGAGCCGATGAAGCCGGCGACGCCGGTCACGAGCCAGGTTCGCGGCGCGGACCGCAGCTGATCGAGCGCTTTTTCGTATGCAGTGTCCATGAATCACTCCGGTTGCGGATTGGGCTCGGGCTGCTTCTCGCGCAGCAGCAGCCCGATGAGATCGAAGAGCAGCCGGCGCTGGCCGGCGAGGACGAGCAGGACGGGATACACGAGCGCGATGAGGGCCGCGCCCTCGGCGAGCTGCGCAAGGTGCCAGTGGGCGCCGCCCACCCTCTGGACCACCTCTCCGGCGACCGCCGCCGACCCGATCGCCGCCGCGAGCACCGCGGCCATCGCGCCCCACTCCTGGAGCCTGTGGACGGCGACGCCGGTCAGCGAGGACACGCGCACGAGCGTCATCGCGCGCTCGGCGTAGATCGCCGCGACGCTGCCCGCGGCCGCGCCCGGCAGGCCGAAGAACAGCGCGCCCGCGAGGCTGCACGGCACGCTGAGCGCGAGCGCCATGAAGTTCACGCGCACCGCGAACGGGCCCTGCCGGAACACGAGCAGGATGCTGTGGAGCTCGACCACGAACACGACGTTGGCGAGGCAGTACAAGCGCATCACCGGCACGGCGTCCGCGTACGCCGTGGTGTATACGGCGGCGATCAGCGGCTCGGCGAACACGAACGCGAACGCGACCAGCGGGAACGACACGGCGGCGACGATCATGTTCGCGCGGTTGTTGAGCGCCAGCATCCCCGCGATGTCGCCCACGGCCTGGAGCCGGCTCATGCTCGGGAGGAACGCGTAGTTGAACGACTGCCGGCACATGGTGAGCATCGGGCCGAGAACGCCCGCGATCGAGAACGCGGCGAACTGGTGGATGCTGAAGAGCGTCGCGGCGACCCAGTAGTCGGCCTGGCCGCGCAGCCCGTGCAGCGCGCTCGACACGCCGAAGGGCACGGCGTAGCGCACCTGGTCGGTGAACGCGGCGCGGCGCGCGACCGGGCCCCCGAGGCCGTGGTAGCGCTGCACGTAGGCGAACAGCAGCCCCACCTTGATCGAGACGAACGCGAGCAGCACCGCGAGCACGGCTTCCAGCTCGCCCGTCGCGAGCGCCGCCGCCGAGAGCGCGCCGGCGCGCAGCGCCGAGAGCCCGACGGTGGCGCGCGCCTGCCAGTGCACGCGCTCGTCCACCGTCGGCAGCAGGTCGAGCAGCGAGGCCACCGCCCAGAGCGCGACGAAGCACGGCACGAGAGCCGCGTGTCCGCTCAGCCCGCGCATGCTCTGCGGCAGCCACGGGTTCCACGGGCTCACGAACCAGGCCGCGATCGACCCCGTGACCGCGAGGAAGATCAGCGTCTGGTTGATGTAGAGCCGCTTCGCCGCCGCGTCCGAGCGCGGCAGGAAGTAGTACAGGCTGTACGGCATCGCGAGCGGCACGAGCGCCATGACGGTCGCGACCGCGAGCCACAGCAGGCGGTACTTGCCGAAGTCGGCCACGTCGAGCGTGCGCGCGAGCACGATCGGCAGCAGGAACTGCAGCCCGTAGTCGATCGCGTTCGCGGTCCACAGCGAGAGCGCCTGGCGCTCGATGGGCCCGCCCTTCACCGCCCGCCTCCGAGCGCCATCAGCGCCTTGGTATAGCGCGCCGTCACCGAGCTCATGGAATGATGGGTCCAGTAGTGCATGCGACACCGCGCGGACGCGGCCTGCCAGTGGTCGTCGTCGAGCATGAGGCGGCCGATTTCCTGCACCGCCGCGGAGACGTCGCGCACCACCGCGTAGATCGGCTCCAGTCCCTGGCGCGAGCCGGTGTCGACGAAGGACACGGTCGGCACGCCGCGCGCCCACGCCTGCAGGAAGGTGTTCGGGAAGCCTTCGAAGCGCGACGTGTTGACGAACACGCGCGCGCGGTTGAAATAGGCCTCGACGCCGGCGTAGGGCACGAAGCCGGCGAACTCGACGTTGCGCAGGGACTGCGCCTCGCGCTTCACGCCCTCGAAGTAGCGGATGTCCTGCTGGCGCAGCCCTCCCGCCCCGCCGACCATGACGAAGCGCAGCTGCGGCAGCCGGCGCGCCATCTCGAGCAGCAGCTCGGGCTGCTTGTAGTCGCGGATGGTGCCGACCCAGAGCACGCTGCCGTTCTCGTCCGCGGTCGCGTTGACGGGCGGCGCGTACGCGCTCGGGATCACGGTCGCGCGGCGGCCGTAGTTCTCGTAGCAGGTCTCCTGCTGGAACGCGTTCTGGACGATGATCGCGTCGGCGTGGCGCACGCCGTACTCGAACATCCAGCGGTCGCGGCGGAAGCGCAGCGCCTGCTTCTCCGGGACGAAGTCGACGTCCGAGGCGGCCGCGTACACCGAGCGGCGTCCGTGGCGCCGGCAGAACGCCGCGACGACGCCGGCAAGCATCGACGAGGAGCGCGTGTAGTAGATGTCGGCGTTCGCGCGCCGCAGCGCCGCCCACGTCGTCGACAGCCGCGGGTGCAGGAAGCGCACCACCGGGATGCCCTGGTCGATGCGGTGCGTCTTGTGGACGGTGACGCCGTGCACGCGCACGCCGTCGGCCTGCCCGAAGTCGTTGCACACCATGGACACGCGGAACCCGGCTCCGGCGAGCGCGCGCGCAAGGATGCTCTGCTGCACCTCGGCGCCGCCGACGATCTTCAACTCGGCGATGCCGGCGAGGATCGGCCACGCGAGCGGCGCCGCGAAGCAGACGCTCGGCGGCCGCGAGGAAGCGGCGCCCGCGTTCTCGTCCGGGTCGGCGCCGGAGCCGAATACCGGCTCGGCCGCGTCAGGCCAGCTGAGCGCAGATTTCAGGCGGTGCGTACTTCTCATAGATCCTTTCGAGCGAGGTGGCCGCGATCTCGACGGTCGCGTTGGCGAGGACCCATTGGCGCTGGCGAGCGGCGACCGACTCGCGCTCGTCGCGGGCGCGGCGGATCGCGTCCGCGAGGCTTTCCGCCGAGCGCGCGGAGACGACCTGCCACTCGCACGGCAGGATCCTGCGGATGTCGGAATACTCGGTGCTCGCGACCGGGACGCCGAGCGTCATCGCCTCGAGCACGACGTTCGGGAAGCCCTCGTGCTCCGAGGTGACGTAGAGCGCGTCGCACTGGCGCACGATCGCCGGGACGTCGGTGCGCAGCCCGGCGAACTTGATGCGGTCCTCGAGCCCGAGGCCGTCGTAATGCTTGAGCACCGCGGCCTTGTAGCCGCCCGTGTCGGACTCGGGATTCGCGCGGTACCTGCCGGCCGCGGCGAGCCGGTCCCCCACGAACAGAACCCGCCACGCGGGGTCGCTCTCGACCAGCCGCGCCGCGGTCGCGAGCGCGAGGTGGTAGTCCTTCGCCGGCTTGATCGCGCCGACCAGGCACGCGAGCTTCACGCGGGCGTCGCCGAAGAAGCGGAACTTGTAGTCAAGCGCCGTGCGCGCGCTGCGCTCGATCTCGTCCACGCGCACGCCGTTCCACACCACGTGGACGTCGTCGGCCGGCAGCCCGAACAGCCGACGCGCGAAGGCCGCGCCCGCGTGCGTGTTCGCGACCACGCCGCGCGCGAGGGACTTGGTCATGTGGTGAGCGAAGCGCTGGACCGGCGTCAGGCGATAGTTGTGGCTGCGCTCCGAGTTGAGGACCGCGATGCCGGTGCCGGCCGCGGCGAGCCGCGAGTACAGGTGCCCGTCGAAGAGAAAGCCGTGAACGATGTCGGGGCGCCAGCGCAGCAGCAGCGCGCGCAGCCGCCGCAGCACCGCGAGGTCGAGCCGCGACTGCTTCTGGTCGACGATCAGCTCGACCGGCGAGCCCGCGAGCTCGGCGCGGCGCGGCACGTCGTCGTTCAGGGTGTAGATCCTGACCTCGTGGCCGCGCGAGGCGAGCTGCTTCGCGAGCTCGACCAGCTGCTTCTGCGCGCCGCCGAGCGTGAGCTCGCTGATGACGTAGAGAATCTTCACCGGAGCTTCAGGCCCATTTCTCGCGCCACATCTCGAACGCGACCAGCAGCCACACTTTCTGCACGTCGATGCGGTCCCGCGCCGGACCGCCCTCGCGGAAATTGCGCACCGCGCGCTCGGTCACCGCGGGGTCGAGGACTCCCGCCGAGCGCACGCGCTGCGGATCGAGATAGTTGTCGATCAGCGGGGCGAGCTCGCCGCGCAGCCAGCGCGACATCGGCATGCTGAACCCCTGCTTCGGGCGCTCGAGCACCGATTTCGGGACGTAGCGGTAGAGCACGCGGCGCAGCAGGTGCTTGGTGCCGAGGGGCCCCTGGCGCAGCTCGTACGGCAGGCGCAGCGCGAACTCCACCAGCCGGTGATCGAGCAGCGGCTCGCGGCCCTCGAGGCCGACCGCCATGGTCGTGCGGTCGACCTTGGTCAGGATGTCGTCCGGCAGGTAGTGCCGGATGTCGCAGCAGCTCATGTGATCCGGAAACTTGCGCGGGTAGCCGTTCAGCGCCGGCCGGGCGTGCACCGTCTCGCCGAGCAGCCGCGAGGTCTCGCCCGGGAGCCAGAACGACATCGACAGGTCGTAGATCGCGCCGGCATCGGCGTCGGGCAGGACCTGGCGCAGCTTCTCGACGCGGTCGATGACCGTGCGACGGGTCGCGTGCCGCATGCCGCCCACCGGCAGCCGCTCGACGACGTGCTGCGCCGGCGCCAGGATCTCGAGCGCGTGCGACAGCGCGACGCGCGCCGGCCGCGGCACGCGCACGAGCCGGCGCTGGCGCGCGAGCGTGAGGGCGTAGCGCGCGTAGCCGCTGAAGAGCTCGTCGCCGCCGTCGGCGGAAAGCGCGACCTTGACGCTCTCGCGCGCGACGCGCGACACGAGGAAGGTCGGCACGCCGGAGGAGTCGCCGAAGGGCTCGTCGAAGACGTCGGCCCAGCGCTCGAGGATGCGCGGCACCTGCGCCGGCGAGAGCACGTGCTCGGTGTGCAGCGTGCCGAGGTGAGCGGCGACCTGGCGCGCCCAGCGCGACTCGTCGTAGCGCGGGTCCGAGAAGCCGACCGTGAAGGTATGGACCGTGCCGCCGGAATGCTTCTGCAGGATCGCCGCGACCAGCGAGGAGTCGACCCCGCCCGAGAGAAACACGCCCACCGGCACGTCCGAGACCATGCGGTAGCGGAAGGCGTCGACCAGCAGCGACTCGAGACGCTGCTCGAGCTCGTCCTCGGGCTCGGTGAACGGCTCGCGCGGCTCGAGCGCCGACCAGTAGCAGCGCGCGACCGGGTTGCCCGTCTCGCGCAGCTCGAGCCAGTGGCCGGGCCGCAGCTTGTGCACGTTGCGGTAGACGCTGCGCGGCGCCGAGATGTAGCCGAACTGGAAGTACTCGCCGAGCGCCGTGCGGTCGAGCTCGGGCTTGAACGCGCGGTGCGCGCGCAGCGCCTTCAGCTCCGAGCCGAACCACAGCACGCGGCCGTCCCAGGACCAGTACAGGGGCTTCACCCCCATGCGGTCGCGGATCAGCCACAGGCGCCGCGTGCTCTCCTGCCACAGCGCGATCGCGAACATGCCGATGAAACGGTCGAGCGCGGCGATGCCCCAGTGCCTCAGCGCCGTCAGCACCACCTCGGAGTCGCCCGTGCTCTGGAAGCGGTGCCCCTGCGCCTCGAGCTCGCGGCGAATCTCGGCGAAGTTGTAGACCTCGCCGTTGAACACCATGACCGCGTCGCGGTCGGGCGAGAGCATCGGCTGGTGCCCCGAAGGGCTCAGGTCGAGGATCGACAGGCGCGTGTGCCCGAAGGCGACATCGCCGCTGTCGCGCACCCAGGTGCCGCTGTCGTCCGGGCCGCGCTGCTGCAGGCTGCGCACCGCGCCGCCCAGGTCCTGCAGCCAGGCGGGGGCCTCGCCGTGCCGCGCCCAGAATCCGGTGATCCCGCACATGGCCGGCCCCTCTAGGCCTTCGCCTTTCGCGCGAGCACTCCGTACATCAATCCGATCGCCAGCCAGAGATACGACTGCTCGGGCACGGGGGTGAGGCTGCTGCCGGCGAAGCCGGCGGTCGCGAACGCGAGCAGGCCGGCGGCCGCGCCGCGGAACAGCGCGCGCGTCTCGGTGCTGAGCGAGGTGTCGCGATAGAGCGCGCGGAACCCGCGCCACACCAGGACGAAGTACGCGCAGACCGTGACCAGGCCGACGACGCCCATGTCGAGCAGCAGCCCGAGGAAGGCGTTGTGCGGGTGCGCGACCACGATCATCTTCATCTCGCGCATCGCGTCGGACCAGAGCGTCGACGACAGGCCGCTGCCGATGATCGGGCTCTTCCAGATCTCGGGCAGCAGCGGCAGCCAGATGGTCTCGGTGCGCCCGGAAGTGAAGTCGTTCAACCCGGCGTGGCCGCCGGTCAGGCCCTCGGACATGCGGTAGACCAGCCCGCCCGGCGCGAGCGGGATCGCGAGGGCAACCAGGAGGATCGCGAAGATGAACGCGAGCGCGCTGCGGCGCGAGAACAGGAAGATGATGTTGACGACGAAGAAGCTGAAGAAGGCCCCGCGCGAGAAGGTCGACAGGAGCGCGAGCACGACGACGCCCATCGTCACCGCGAGCAGGAACTTCAGCCGGTGGTCCGACGTCATGGCCCACGGCCACAGCATCAGGGCGTAGGCGATGGCGTAGAGGCGGCCGAGGTCGTTGGCATGCAGCCCCGAGACGCCGAGGACCTCGCGCGCGACGGTGCGGCTCGCGAGCGACATGAAGCTCACGTCGGAGGCGAGGAAGGATCCGAGCGCGAGCAGGCCCATGATCCAGACCGAGACCAGCATCGGCGTGATGAAGCGCTCGGGCTTCTCCGAGTCCTCGACCGCCCGGCCGACGAGCAGCGCGAACAAGACCAGGAACAGCGGCTTCACCACGACGTCGCGGAGGTAGGTCGGCTGGTCGGTGAAGCTGAACTGGTGCAGCGGGATCAGGTACTCGGGAATGTCGCCGACGTGGCGCGATCCCATGATGCCGGCGGCGACGAAGGGCACGATGTACAGCCACAGCAGCGGCCGCGGCACGAACGGCGTCGCCTGCCTGCGGCCTCCGTGGCGGATCCCGAGCGAGCACACGGTCGAGAGCATCAGCACGTTCAGCGGATTGACGCCGGTCACCCCGAACATCGAGTGGGGGAACAGGATGCTCGGCTCGATCGGCATGAGCAGGATCAGCAGCACCACGCCGACCCGGTAGTCCATGAGGACGAAGGCGACCGCGAGCACCGCGGTGCACAGCACCGTCGCGGTGACGTCGCCGACGGCGATCGCCGCGCCGGACGCGACCGCCGCGAGCGCGAGGGCGGCGACGATCGCCGACGTGGACGCGGCGTTGCCGCGATCGGGGTCGAGCGAGAGGAGCCGCGGACCCGCGGCGCGCGCCTCAGCCGGGACGGACAGCGCGGGCGGCCCCGCGTTCGTGGACGACATGCGACGCTCCCGGGTCAGAAGTCATTGATGACCGTGCCGACCACGTGCGTGCCGGTGTCGCCGAACTCGCGCACCAGCGTCGTGGTGTCGGCGAGCCGCGTCTCGTTCTTGCGCGCGAGCACCATGGCGTTCTGCGCGCGGAATGCGACGGCCTGCGCGTCCGCGTACAGCTTCGCGGGCGGCGTGTCGATGATCACCATGTCGAAGTCGGCCTGCAGCTCCTTGAGCAGGATGCCGAGCGCGTGGCGCGCGAGCAGCTCCTGCGGGTTGGGCGGCAGCGCGCCCGCGGGCAACACCCAGAGACGACCGTAATCGGGACACGCGACGACCGCGCTGCGGTCGGCGCGCCCCGAAAGCGCGGCCGACAGTCCCATGCGGTCGGGCACGTTGAACAGGCGGTGCTGGCGCGGCGCGCGCATGTCGGCGTCGATCAGCAGTGTGCGCTCGCCGAGCTGCGCGAACACGAGCGCGAGGTTGGCCGCGACATAGGTGCGGCCCTCGCCCGGTCCGGGGCTCACGACGGCGAGCACCTTGCGCCCGGCGTCCGGGTTGTACCAGCGGATCAGCAGCTGCGTGCGCAGCGCGCGCAGCTCCTCGACGCGCCGGTGGAACGGCTGGTACGCGGCGATCAGCTCCTTGCTCGAGGCGTCGCCGTCCGCGGTCACGTGCGGAACGTCGTACTGCTTGGCGAGCGCGGCGGAGAGGTCCTGGGCGGTGATCAGCCCGAGGCGCAGCGCCGCCTCGCCGAAGCGCAGTCCCTCCATGCGCTGCAGCTCGAGGATCCGCTCGATGTCGACCGAGCTCAGCTTGCCTTCCTCGATGAGGATGGCGCCGAGGCTGCGGTCCTGCTGGCCGATGACGCGGCCCGATTCGATCGGAAGCACGTTTTCCTGGAGGTTCATGGCGTCCTCGATTGATATTCGAATGCGAAGGTGGGAGCCGGGCTCACGCGGGCTTGGGCAGCGCGTATCCGGGGGCGAGCGCGAGCCGGTAGCCCGCGGGCGCCTGCGCGTGCAGCACGGCGAGCACCGGCACGCTCGCGCCGACGTACAGGTCGTCGTAGCTGCGCACGCGGCGGTCGACGGTCTCGAGCAGGAACACGACCGCGATCCCGAGCATGATGCCGACGATGGCCGACAGCAGGATGTTGAGCCCGACCTTGGGCTTCGACGGATCGAGCGGCGCCACGGCGGGGTTGAGCAGCGCGATGTTGGTCTGGCTCGCCTTGCTCTCGATCTTGCTGACGGTGGAGCGCTGCAGCGCCGCGTCGTAGGCGCGCTGCGCCGTGTCGACGTCGCCCATGTAGGCCGACAGCTCGTTGCGCCCGGAGCGCAGCTGCAGCAGCCGGGTGCGCTGCGCGTTGAGCGCGTCGCGCAGCTCGGACTCGCGCCGCGAGAGCTGGCTCACCTGATTGTGCAGGCCGTCGACGATCTTGTTCATCTCGGCGGCCATCCGCTGGCGCATCTCCTCGTTCTCCGCGACCTGGGTCTGCACCGCGGGGTAGTTCGGGCCGTAGCGGGTCGAGAGCTCGGAGAGCCGCGCCTCGCCGCGCATCAGCTCGGTCTTCATGCCCTGGATGAAC
Source organism: Burkholderiales bacterium (assembly GCA_035651815.1). Lineage (GTDB taxonomy): Bacteria > Pseudomonadota > Gammaproteobacteria > Burkholderiales > SG8-39 > VBDM01. Next base: position 21,664 of record DASRFB010000014.1, read on the forward strand.
GGGCTGGCGATGATGTCCGGGATCTTGTCGGGCGCGACGCCCTGCGCCAGGAACTCGCGCGCCTGCTTCTCGCGGCTCGCGACGTCGACGCTCTGGGCCTGCACCCGCGACAGCTCGCCGGAAAGCTCCATCAGCCGGGTGTTGTCGGTGTCCATGCGCTCGTCGGTGGCGACGATGTTCTTGTCGCTCTGGTACTTCGCGAGCCGCCCCTTCGCCTGCTCCAGGTTGTTGCGCAGGATCTTGAGCTGGTCGTCGAACCAGAGCGCCGCCTGGCGCGTCGGCGCCACGCGCAGCTCGAGCACCGTATCCATGTACGCCTTGGCGAAGGCGTTGGCGGCGGTCGCGGCGAACGCCGGATCGGGCGCCGTATACATGACCTGCACGGTGCGGCCGCCGCCGGTGTCGACCTTGAGGTTCTTCAGCAGCTGGTCGGACAGCCAGTCCTCGAACGAGCCCTTGCCGCCCGTGTCGGACTGCCAATCCGCGCGCGCCTGCTTGTCCTCGGTGAGCTTGAGGTCCTGCGCCACGCGGCGCGCGACCTTCTGGCTGGTGAGGATGTCGACCTGGGTCTGCAGGTAGCCGGCCTGGCTGCCGAGCGTCGTCGGCACGGTCATCGACTGCTCGTCGCGCACGTCGGCGAGGAGCGTGGACGTCGCCACGTACTTCTTGGGCAGCAGCACGCTCACGACGGCGGTGACCAGGATGGTCGCGAGCAGGACGAGCGCGAACACGCCGGCGCGCGCGCGCAATGCCGAGAGCAGGAGATAGAAGTTCATGCTGGGTTCCGATCGGTTGAGTCTTTGGGGTTCGGCCGGGGACGTCCGCCGGGCTAGAAAATGCTTTCCTTGACGTAGATGACGTCGTCCACCTGGACGAGGTCGGTCAGCTTGGCGTCGATGGTGCGCACCGAGCCGTCGGGCATCAGGCGGTTGATCTTGAGCCCGCGCTCGGTGCCGCGCGGCGTCAGCCCGCCGCCGACCGAGAGCGCCTGCATCACGCTCATGTTCTGCTCGAGGCGGAAGGCGCCCGCGTGCAGCACTTCGCCGTAGATATAGAAGACCGGCGCCCGCGACACGAAGATCGTGTCGCCGCTGTGCACCTCGATGTTCTTCGACAGGTCGCCGCTCCTGAACATTACCGGCACGTCGACCGAGAGCTTGGCGATCTTGCCGCCGCGGTTGACGAGGACCTGCACGATGTCGTCGCCGGTCGGCGCGATGCCGCCCGCGAGCGCGAGCACGTCGGTCAGCCGCGAGGTGGTGTCGTCGAGCGCGTAGCGGCCGGGGCGCGCGACGTGGCCGAGGACCGAGACCTGGCGGCTGCGGTTCGCCGTGACGGCGACCGTCACCTGCGGGTTCTTCAGGTAGCCGCCGCGCTTCAGCGCGTCGGCGATGCGCCCGCCGGCGGCCGCGGTCGAGAGCCCGCCGATCTTCACCTGCCCGAGCAGCGGATAGGGGATCGAGCCGTCGGCGGCGACGCGGCCGTCGACGCTCAGGTCGGGATTCTGGAACACCGTCACGTGGACGGTATCGCCCTCGCCGATCGTATCGGCCGCCTGCGCCGCCGCCGGCGCCGAGACGGCGAGGATCGCGGCGCCGAACGCGACGAGCGCCGCGCGCGCGAGGTTCGGGAACGAGGAGAAGATGGAAGGCGTGATCATTGAAGTCTCCGAAGGTTCGGAATCGAAACTGATCCGTTTGGCCGTTGCGGTCATGGAAGCTGCAACCTTAGCGGCCGAATCGGTCTGTGAAAGCGTCGTCATGCGGTCCCGCTCTAGTCCGCTCGGCTCAGGGACGGTCCGCGGCTTGCACACGCCGCGCCGAGCGGCGCATCCCCGCGGCGGTCGGCCGCGCCGGCGCGCGCCGCAGCAGCCGCTTCGCGAGCCCGCGCGCGCGGCGCAGCCAGTACCCGGCCGGCAGCGCGTAGACGCGAACGCGATGATTGGTGCGCACCTGGTTCGCGAAGCGATATTTGAACGGCTCGTTGCCGACCGTGAAATCGAACTCGGCGAGGCCGCGGGCGATCGCGTCCTCGAGCAGGTACTTGAGCAGCACCTCGCCGGGGGAGCGGCGCGCGTGCGCGGCGCTGAACGCGGGCTTGTACCAGACGAAGCACGAGCGGTACTCGAACCCGAGGTGGAAGGCGATCGGCTCGCCGTCGAGCCGCACCACGGCGAAGCGCAGCCACCCGCTCGGGGCCATCCGGCGCACGAGCTCGCGGTAGAAGCGCCGCTGGCGCGGATCCAGGAACTGGCTCCTGCCCCCGGCCAGGGCGCGGCGCTCGACGTGCTGCGCGAAGAACGATTCGAGCAGCGGCTCGATCTGCGCCGCGGCGTCCAGGTGCTCGAACGCGAGCCGGCCCGCCTTCGAGAACTGCTTGAAGTGGCGCTTGAGGCTCGACTTGTTCACCACGCCCCGGTCGGCGGCCGCGTCTCCGAGCAGCCGCGTCGGCGCGTCGGCCTCGACCTCCGAGAACAGCCACGGCGAGCGCTCGCGCACGCGCGCCTCGAGCCGCCCCCGGTGCGGCGAGGCGCTCGGAACGTTGCGCAGGTCGACGCGGCGCCACGCCGCGCGGTTCGCGAACATCCACTCGGCGAAGGCGTCGACCGCCTCGGGATGCGCCGGATCCACCAGGAAATCGCAGTAGTCGGACGCGTAGTCGCCCGATCCGATGAACAGGAGCTCGCGCCCGCCGCGGCTCACCGCCCAGGGCGCGATCGCGACCGGGCGCCCGCCCTCGTGCGCGAGGAGCACGCGCAGCTCGTAGTCGTCCGCGAACACGCGCCACCAGGCGTCGTGCCACTCGTAGGACTGGAACACGGTCGCCGTGGCCGAGGCGCGCGCGAGCGCGTTCCAGGTCTCGGCGTGCCGCTCGAGCGCGCTCCAGTCGCGGACTTCGTCGATGCGGATCATCGAGGTCCGCGTCCCCGCTTTCAGATGCCCACGCGGGCCTGGACGAAGACCACGTTCGCCCGGTAGTTGCCGAAGTTGTACGTCGCCGTGCGGTCCTCGTGCGAGTACGTCGTGAGGAAGGTCAGGGTGCGGCTGTACCGGTACGCGATGCTCGCCGAGGCGATCCACAGCCGGTCCTCGCTGCCCGCGGGCCGGGCGGCGACGATCAGCGCGTCGCTGCTGACGATGCCGGGATCCTGCAGGTAGCGGCGCTTCACCCAGTCGAAGGTCCCGAGCAGGGTCGCCTTCTCGGTGAGCCGGTAGGTCGGCGCGAACGTGATCCCGCGCGCGAGCGCGACGTTCGAGGCGAGATCGTCGACGGGCGCGACCTCGCGCCGCAGGATGGTCGAGAAGGTCAGCCGCCCGCTGTAGGCCCAGTCGTGGGCGAGGCGGCCGACGGTCGCGCTGAAGTCGCGCTGCGGCAGGTTGTCGTAATAGCGGCGGATGCGCTCGACGCGCGCGCTGAGGTGCGACTGGCCGGTCAGCTGGTACTCCGTGAACACGCCGGCACCGTTCTGGTGATAGTTATTGTCGATGATGCTCAACCCCGGGACGAAGTCGCGGTTCGGGTACTCGCCCTCCTCGCGGTCCGCCAGCACGCCGAGCTGGTTGCCCGCCGCCGTGACATAGGCGAGCCCGGCGTTGGTCGTGCGGATGTTGGCGTCGTTGAGCTTGCGCACGTCGACCTGGTGGCGCTGGTGCGTCTCGGCGACCCCGCCGTTCAGGCGCCAGCTCGGCGTGAGGTTGTATACGGCGTTCGCGTAGGCGGTGCGCGTCGTGACCGGGTCGAAGACGCGCGCGCCGATGCCGGCGAACGCGGCCTGCGCCTTGGTGTCGGTGTAGCCCGCGGCGCCGGAGAGATCGTTCCCGAGCGCCCAATGCCAGATCGCGCGTCCCTCGTGCCCCGTGAGGTCGAGGTCGTCGAACTTGTTGAAGCGGACGATGTTCCAGGCCCAGCCGGCGTCGAACACCTGGCGGCTCACGGGCAGGTGGAGGTTCGCCCCGAGCGACGTCGTCGTATACACGTCGGACTTCGATTGCGAGCCGGTGATCGGGCGCGGATCGACGCCGCGCGCGATCCGGAACACGTTGTCGTCGTAGGTCACGCGCTCCTGCGCGAACAGCTCGAGCCGGTCGCCGAAGAGCGCGAAGGCGTCGCCCGCGGAAAGCAGCAGCCCGGCTGCGAGCACGCTCGCGGCGAGCCTGGGCGGCGGCAGGTGCTTCAGTTGCAGTGTGGTCTTGGACATAGGCCTTTTACGTTGTTTGAGCGCCCGTCCCTGCGCTGAAGGACCTAAGGCTATAGGGGCCAGAAGTCACGACCATGGACATGGCGTAGGACGGATGGACTACGCGGCCGCGGCGCGGACCGCGTAAACGAAAAAAGCCGCGCGAGCGCGCGGCTTCGTCGTCGAACGGCTACGTCAGGTGCTGAGGATCCGCAGCGCGAGGCCCTTGCCCACGGCCTGGGTGCGGTTCTGCACGTTCAGCTTCCTCAGGATCTTCTGCACATGGTTCTTCACCGTGAGCGGGCTGATCTCGAGGATGGCGCCGATCTCGATGTTGCTCTTGCCGAGGTAGATCCACTTCAGGATCTCCTGCTCGCGCATGGTGAGCAGGCCCACGCCGCCCTGCTTCGACGACGAGTGCTCGACCGGGCGGTTGATCTGGGTGCGCAGCCACGAGCCGTGCAGGAACGGGACCACCAGCTCGACCAGGTGCGCCTGGCGCGGCCCGATGGTTCCCGGCTGGCAGGCGAAGACGAAGAAGCTCGCCAGCTTGCCGGTCGAGTCGTACGTGCCGTGCGCGACCAGGCTGCTCGCGCCGACGCGGTTCAACTCGCGCGCGAGCGGGCTGCCGGCGAAGCTGCCGCTGCCCGTGTCGACGAGCACCGGCCGGTAGTGGTTGTCCTCCCACGCCTTGATCAGGTGCGGGACGAGCGACGTGTCCTGGCGGAAGACCTCGCTGAAGAGCGAGGGCTCGGTCGCGAAGGTCGAGAAGGCGTCCACGTAGAACGACATCGGCTCGCCGTTGCGCAGCGCGCAGATCAGCAGCTCGTGCTTGATCAGGCTCTGCAGCAGCCCCTGCGTCCAGGTGAAGAACTGGTGCCGGGCGTGCACGTTGAGCGAGGCGTCGAGGTTGAGGACCAGGGCTTCGAGCTCGAGCGAGTCGAGCAGCATCGCCCCGGCCGTCGTTCCGGCCTCGTCGACCTGCGGAGAGGTGAGACCCTCCGGCGCATCGGAGCGCTGCTGCTCCGGGGAATCCGTCCGGTGGTCTTCCGGCATTTCGGGCCGGCGTTGCGCGGTTATCTGTTCGTCGCCGGCCTGCATGTGCGGGCTTCCAGGGTGAGTCATTGGGCCCAATCATGACGACACCATGTTACAAAAGCATGAAAGCTCAGAATTTAATTCCCCCGCCGTTCAGTCGCCCGGCGGCGACAGCGCCTTTCGGCGGGTTCCGGGGCTGCGAAATGTTTCCACGGCGCGCGCGGGCGGCGGCGCGGTGTCTATGAAATTCGGCGACCGGTCGGCGCCGAAATTTCCCCGAATGCGAGCGCGGCGACGCTCCTATGGTGAGCCGCTTTCGGAGCACGCGCGCGAGAAATGGCGGCGCGCACGATAGTCCGGTCGACCTAGCGCGGACTCCCGCCGCTTCATCGTTCGCCACCGCGTGCCGTCCTAGTCTTCGTCATCGCCGTTTCGTACCCCGAGGAGAGAGCGCAATGCGACGAGTCACGATGACGAGAAAAGAAATGATCCGCAGGCTGGTCGCGCTGTCGGTGGAGACCGCGCTCGCCGAATCGCACCGTTACTGGCTGAGCGAGGTGTTCGAGAAGGGCTTCGTCGGCTACGTCAACTTCTCCGACGGCCAGCTGCTGCGCGAGATGCAGCTGCGCGGCCTCGCGGGCCCCAACGACGTATCCGAGGACGAGGACGTCGACGACGGACCGTCGCTCGACGCGCTCGACCGCGCGATCCCGGACATCGGCTCGGAGCGGCGTGAGCTCGAGTGACGTCCGCCCCGGGTCTCCGGGTCACGCACCCTTGCTCGCCGCGAACGACAGCCAGCGCTTCCTCGTAGAACGGCAGCTCGCGCCGGCCGCGCTGGCGCAGGCGATGCTCGACCCCGCGGTGGCGATCGCGGCGCTGCTCGCCTGCACCGCCGCGTTCGACCAGTCGTTCGACGCGCCGTACATGATCCTCGCGCTGATCGTGTTCTCGCTCGTCTTCCCGGGGAGCGTGCCGCGGCGCTCGACGCTGCCCGGCCTCGCGGGCGACATCCTCGCCGGCTGGCTGGTCGTGGTCGGCCTGCTGTTCCTGCTCGGCTGGGCGACGCACACGCTGGGCGCGTTCGACTCGCGCGTGGTCTACGCCTGGGTGCTCGGCACGCCGTTCGCGATGCTCGCCGCGCACCTCGCCTTTCCGCGCGTGCTGCCGCGCCTGCTCGACGCCGAAGGCGTGCAGCGCACCGCGATCATCGCCGGCGGCGGCGAGCTCGGCCGCCGTCTCGCCGAGCGCATCCGCGCGACGCCCTGGCTCGGCATCCGCGTCGCCGGCTACTTCGACGACCGCGCGCAGGAGCGCATCGCCGGCATCGCGCCCGCCGAGGTGCTCGGCAACCTGCAGCAGCTCGCGGCCTACGTGAAGCAGAACCGCGTCGACCTCATCTACGTCACGCTGCCGATGGCGTCGCAGCCGCGCATCGTCAAGCTGCTCGACGAGCTGCACGACACGACCGCGTCGATCTACTTCACGCCCGACATCTTCCTGTTCCACCTGATCCAGGCGCGCGTGGACGCGATCGGCGGCATCCCGGTGGTCGCGGTGTGCGAGACGCCGTTCTACGGCATCAACGGCCTGGTGAAGCGCGCGAGCGACATCGTGCTCGCGCTCGCGATCCTGGTGCTCATCTCCCCGCTCATGGTCGCGATCGCGATCGGCGTGAAGCGCAGCTCGCCCGGCCCGATCCTGTTTCGCCAGCGCCGCTACGGGCTGGACGGGCGCGAGATCGTCGTCTACAAGTTCCGCAGCATGAAGGTGCTCGAGGACGGCAACGTGATCCGCCAGGCGACCAAGCACGACGACCGCGTGACGCCTTTCGGCGCCTACCTGCGGCGCACGTCGCTCGACGAGCTGCCGCAGTTCATCAACGTCCTCCAGGGGCGCATGAGCGTGGTCGGCCCGCGCCCGCACGCGGTCGCGCACAACGAGATGTACCGCAAGCTGATCAAGGGCTACATGATCCGGCACAAGGTGCGGCCGGGCATCACGGGCTGGGCCCAGGTCAACGGCCTGCGCGGCGAGACCGAGACGCTCGACAAGATGAAGGAGCGCATCGAGTACGACCTCGAATACCTGCGCAACTGGTCGCTGCTGCTCGATCTGAAGATCGTCGTGAAGACGGTGTTCGTGGTGCTGAGGAAGCAGAATGCCTACTGAAGCCGTCTATCCGGTGATCCTCTCGGGCGGCTCGGGCACGCGGCTGTGGCCGATGTCGCGCGAGGCGATGCCGAAGCAGTTCCTTCCGCTGCTCGACGGGACCACCCCGTTCCGCGCGACGCTCGCGCGGCTGCGCGCGATCGCGGGCGTGAAGCCGCCGATCGTGATAGCGAACCAGGACCACCGCTTCCTCGTGCTCGATCAGCTGCGCGAGGCGGGCGAGACGCCGCTCGCGGTCTACGCCGAGCCGTGCGGGCGCAACACCGCGCCCGCGGCTGCGGTCGTCGCGCACCACCTCGCGCAGACCGACCCCGACGCGCTGATGCTGGTCCTGCCCGCCGACCACGACATCCCCGACGGCGAGGCCTTCGCCGAGGCGGTCGCCGCGGCCGCGGCCGCGGCGCGCGTGCGGCGCCTCGTCGTCTTCGGCATCCGCGCGCGCTGGCCCGAGACCGGCTACGGCTACATCGAGCGCGGCGAGCCGCTCGAGGCCGCGCCCGGCTGCCACGGCGTCTCGAGCTTCATCGAGAAGCCCGAGCTCGAGATCGCCGAGCGCTTCGTCGCATCCGGACGCCATTACTGGAACAGCGGCATGTTCCTCTTCGGCGCCGAGCACTTCCTGAGCGAGCTCGCGCGCTTCCAGCCCGACGTCGCGGCCGCGTGCGAGGCCGCGGCGCGCGGCGTGCGCGAGGATCACGGCTGCATGCGGATCGACGCGACGGCGTTCGGCCGCTGCCGCTCGATCTCGATCGACTACGCCGTGCTCGAGCACACCGCCGACGCCGCGGTCGTACCCGCGGACTTCCGCTGGTCCGACATCGGGTCGTGGAACGCGCTCTGGGACGCATCGGCCAAGGACGCCGCCGGCAACGTCGCGCGCGGCGACGTGCTGCTCGCCGACGTCTCGGGCAGCTACGTCCGCTCGACGCAGCGCATGGTCGTGGGCATCGGCCTGAAGGACGTGGTCGTGGTCGAGACGCCCGACGCGGTCCTCGTCGCCGACCGCGCCGAGTCGCAGAAGGTGCGCGAGATGGTGGAGCAGCTCAAGGCGCGCGGGCGGCCGGAGCACAAGCTGCACCGGCGCGTGCACCGCCCGTGGGGCACCTACGAGGACGTCGACTCGGGCGAGCGCTTCCGCGTGAAGCGCATCACCGTGAATCCCGGCGCGAAGCTCTCGCTGCAGCTGCACCATCACCGCGCCGAGCACTGGGTGGTCGTGAGCGGCACCGCGCGCGTCACGCGCGGCGAGGAGACGCTGCTGCTCACGGAGAACCAGTCGACCTACATCCCGCTCGGCGTGCGCCATCGCCTCGAGAACCCGGGGATGATCCCGCTGCAGATCATCGAGGTGCAGTCGGGCGCCTACCTGGGCGAGGACGACATCGTGCGCTTCGAGGACGCGTACCACCGTGCCTAGGCCCTTGCCGCCCGCGCGCTTCGCCGTGCCGGCCGCCTGGCGCGCGACGTGCCTCGTGCTCGCCGCGCTCGTGGTGCCGGACGTCCTCGATTTCGCGCTCGACCTCGGCGCCGGCGTCGCGGCCGGGGCGCTGATGCTGCTCTACGTGCGCCGGAAATCCGAGACGGAGGCCGTATGTGCGGAATCGTGAGCGCGATCGCGCCGCGAAACGTCGTGCCGGTGCTGATCGAGGGCCTGAAGCGCCTCGAGTACCGCGGCTACGACTCGGCCGGCGTCGCGGTCGTCAACGGCCGGCTGCACCGCCTGCGCTCCGCCGGCCGCGTCGCCGAGCTCGAGCGGCTCGCGGGCGGTCTCGCCGGCGAGATCGGCATCGCGCACACGCGCTGGGCCACGCACGGCGTGCCCTCGGAGCGCAACGCCCATCCGCACGTCTCGGGCGGCGTGTCGGTGGTGCACAACGGCATCATCGAGAACCACGAGGCGATGCGCGCGGAGCTGATCGCCCTCGGCTACGAGTTCACCTCCGACACCGACACCGAGGTGATCGCGCACCTGGTGCACGCGAAGCTAGCGCTTGGCGCGCCCGACCTCTTCGCCGCGGTGCGCCAGGCGGTCGCGGAGCTCGTCGGCGCCTACGCGATCGCGGTCATCTGCGAATCCGATCCGACGCGCCTGGTGGTCGCGCGCCACGGCGCGCCGCTGCTCCTGGGCCTGGGCGAGGGCGAGAACTTCGCCGCTTCCGACACCTCGGCGCTGCTGCAGGTCACGCGCCGCGTCGTCTACCTGGAGGACGGCGACTGCGCCGAGATCACGCTGCGCGGCGTGACGATCGCCGACCGCGACGGCAACACGGTCGAGCGCGAGGTCCACACGTCCGAGCTGACCGCCGAAGCGGTCGCGCTCGGGCCCTACGCGCATTACATGGAAAAGGAGATCTTCGAGCAGCCGATGGCGGTCGCGAATACGCTCGATTGGGTGACGCAGGCGACGTCGATCTCCCCCGCTCTCTTCGGCGCGCGCGCCGCGGATCTGCTCGGCGGCGCCGAGGCCGTGCTGATGCTGGCCTGCGGCACGAGCTATCACGCCGGGATGGTGGCGCGCTACTGGATCGAGGCGCTCGCCGGCGTGCCGTGCTCGGTCGAAATCGCGAGCGAATACCGCTACCGCGAGTCCTATCTGAACCCCAGGACGCTGGTCGTCACGATCTCGCAGTCGGGCGAGACCGCCGATACCATCGCCGCGCTCGAATACGCGAAGCGCCGCGGATGCCGCGCGACGCTGTCGATCTGCAACGTCCCGGAATCGGCCCTGGTGCGCGCCTCGGAGCTGAGGTTCCTCACGCGCGCGGGCCCCGAGATCGGCGTCGCCTCGACCAAGGCCTTCACCACGCAGCTGGTCGCGCTGGTGCTGCTCACCATGGTGCTCGCGAAAGTGAAAGGACGCCTCGCCCCCGGGCGCGAGTCGGAGCTGCTGCGCGCGCTGCGCCGCTTGCCCCAGGCGCTCGAGAACGTGCTCGCCGTCGAGCCCGCGGTGCGCCGTTGGGCCCGCAAGTTCGCCGCGAAGCACCACGCGCTCTTCCTCGGCCGCGGCATCCACTACCCGATCGCCATGGAAGGCGCGCTCAAGCTCAAGGAGATCTCCTACATCCACGCCGAGGCCTACGCCGCGGGCGAGCTCAAGCACGGGCCC
>DASRFB010000015.1:0-19930 GCA_035651815.1 Burkholderiales bacterium
CCGCTCGCAGGCTCGGCGTCGGCGTGGTTGCGCAGGCGCAGCTCGACCGGATCCATCCCGAGCCCGGCCGCGAGCTCGTCCATCGCGCACTCGAGCGCGTAGGTGCCGGTCGCCTCGCCCGGCGCGCGCTGGAACGTCGGCACGCCGACGTTCATCTGCGCGAGCCGGTGCGTGGTGAGGCCGTTCGCGCAGGCGTAGAGCGCCTGCGTCGGCTGCCCGCACGGCTCGGCGAAATCCTCCATGAACGACGTGTGCGAGACCGTCTCGTGCCGGATCGCGGTGAGGTGGCCGTCTCGCCGCGCGCCGAGCGTCACGCGCTGCTCGGTCCGCGGCCGGCCGCCGACCGGGCCGAACATCTGAGGGCGCGCGAGCGCGAGCTTCACCGGGCGCTTCGCCGCGCGCGCCGCCATCGCGGCGAGCACCACGTGCGACCAGGTCGAGCCCTTGCAGCCGAAGCCGCCGCCGACGTACGGATCGATCACGCGCACCTTCCCGGGCGCGAGGCCGAGCGTCTTCGCGACCGTGTTCCGCACGCCGTCGACGAACTGCGTCGCGTCCCAGAGCGTGAGCCGGTCGCCTTCCCACTGCGCGACCGTGGCGTGCGGCTCCATCGGGTTGTGGTGCTCCATCGGCGTCGAGTAGACGTGCTCCACGCGGACCTCGGCCTCGCGCAGGCCGGCGTCGACATCGCCCCAGCCGATGTCGGCCTTGCCGCGCGTCATCTTCTCGGGCTTGTGCGCGCGCCCCTTGGCGGCTTCGAACGAGAGCTGCGCCGCGCGCGGCGAGTACGACACCGGGAGAGAGGGGCCCGCGCGCCGCCCGCAGGAAGAATTACAAGCCCCGCGGCAGAACTTACAGGGGCGCCGCCGGGGATATTCCGCGGCCCGGCCCTGTCCAACGGTCCATGTCCGACCAGCCTATCCCGATCCACCCGCCGGACCCCGCCGCCGAGCTCGCCGAGCTCCGGGCGCTGCACAGCCGCGTCACCCGGCTGCTCTCGGTCCGCACGCTGGCCGACGCCATGCAGGAGATCCTGCGCGCTGCGATCGACATGCAGGGCACGGAGCTCGGCAACGTCCAGGTGCTCGATCCCCGCAAAGGCGCGCTCGAGATCGTCGCCCAGCACGGCTTCAAGGCGCCCTTCCTCGAGTACTTCAGCGAGGTCCGCGCCGACGACGACTCCGCCTGCGCGGTGGCCATGAGGAAAGGCGAGCGCCACGTCATCGAGGACATCGAGGCCGACCCGGACTGCGGCGCCGACTACCGGCGCGTCGCGGCCGCGGCCGGGTACCGCTCGGTGCAGTCGACGCCGCTCCTCGCGCGCGACGGCAGCCTGCTCGGCATGCTCTCGACGCATTACCCGCGGCCGCGGCGGCTGACCGAGCGCGAGTCGCTCGCGCTCGACCTCTACGCGCGCCAGGCCGCCGACATCATCGAGCGCATCCGCCGCGAGCAGGCGCTCGAGGCCGCCGCGCGCCGCAACGACGAGTTCATCGCGATCCTGTCGCACGAGCTGCGCAACCCGCTCGGCCCGATCCTGAACGGCGTGCGCATCCTGCGCGAGGGCCCGCGCGAGGCCGCGGCCGCCGAGCGCGTCCTGTCGATGATCGAGCGCAACGCGCTGCAGCTCGCGCGCATGGTCGACGACCTCCTCGACGCCTCGCGCATCTCCGAGGGGAAGCTCTCCCTGCACATCCAGCCCGCCGACCTCGTCGAGATCGTGCACGACTCGGTCGACACCGCGATGCCCGCGATCTCCGCGGCCGGCCACACGCTCGAGGTCGACGTGCCCGAGGAGCCCGTCATCGTCCAGTGCGATCCCGAGCGCATCTCGCAGGTGCTCGGCAACCTCCTGCTCAACGCCGCCAAGTACACGCCGAGCGGCGGGCGCATCGAGGTGCGCCTCAAGCGCTCGCCGACGGGGCAGAGCGCCTGCGTCTTCGTCAAGGACAACGGCATCGGCATCCCGGCCGAGATGCTGCCCAAGCTCTTCGGAATGTTCGTCCAGGCCGGGCCTTCCGGGCGCAAGGGCGGCCTCGGCATCGGCCTCGCCCTGTCGCGGCGCCTCGTCGAGCTGCACGGCGGCTCGATCACCGTGAAGAGCCTCGGCTCGGGCGCGGGCGCCGAATTCATCGTCGACCTGCCGGTCGGCGGGCAACTGCGCGTCGCCGCCTGAGGACGGCCGGGACTCCGGTCGAAAGGCGCCCGGCGCGGCCGCGCCCGCGCGCGGCATAATCCGCCGATGGACGACGCCGGCCCGGAGGAGAAGGAGCTGCTCCTGCGCGAGGACCGCCGCCTGCTCGGGCGGCTTCTCGGCGACGTGATCGCCGAGCAGGTGGGCCCCCGGACGCGCGAGCGCATCGAGACGATCCGGCAGACGGCGGTGCGCTTCCGGCGGTCGCTCTCCGACCCCGCGCTCGCGGGCGACGCGCAGGGCGCGAAGGCCGAGCTCGAGGCGCAGCTCGACGCGCTCCCGATCGACGAGACGCTGCACGTCGTGCGCGCGTTCAGCTATTTCTCGTTCCTGCTCAACATCGCCGAGGACGCGCACCAGCACCGCCGCCGCCACGCGCACGCGGAAGCGGGCTCGCCGCGCCGGCCCGGGAGCTTCGCCTGCGCGCTCGAGCGCGCGGCCGGCGGCATGAGCGCGGACGAGCTGCTCGCGTGGTTCGCGCGCGCGCGCGTCGCCCCGGTGCTCACCGCGCACCCGACCGAGGTGCAGCGCCAGAGCATCCTCGAATGCGAGCGCGAGATCGCGCGGCTCGTCATGCTGCCCGCCGCGCCCGCGCGCGACCGCGCGCTGCGCGCGGAAGTCTTGAGACTATGGCTGACGGCGATGCTGCGCCTGACGAAGCTCGCGGTGGCCGACGAGATCACGAACGCGCTCGCGTATTTCCGGCTGACCTTCATCCCCGAGGTCCCGCGGCTGTACGCGGACCTCGAGGACGCGCTGTGCGCGCGCTACGCGCTCGGGCGCGAGCCGTGGCTCGCGCCCTTCCTCACCGTCGGCAGCTGGGTCGGCGGCGACCGCGACGGCAATCCGAACGTGGGCGCGCGCACGCTCGAGATCGCGGTGTCGCAGCAGGCGCGCATGATCCTCGCGCACTATCTCGACGAGGTGAACCAGCTCGGACGCGAGCTCGGGCTCTCGGCGCGGCTGATGCCGACGCCGCGCGCGGTGCTCGAGCTCGCCGAGCGCTCGGGCGACGACGCCGATCAGCGCGCCGACGAGCCGTACCGGCGCATCCTCTCGGGCGTCTACAGCCGGCTCGCGGCGACGGCGAAGACGCTCGCGGGCCTGGAGGCGGTGCCCGCGCCGCGCTTCGAGCGCGCGCCCTACGAGAGCGCGGGCGAGCTCGCCGCCGAGCTCGACCTGATCGCGCGCGCGCTGGAAGAGCAGGGCGCCGGGCTCCTCGCCGGCGGGCGGCTGCGCGCGCTGCGGAGGAAGGTCGGCGTCTTCGGCTTCCACCTCGCCGCGATCGATCTGCGCCAGAGCTCCGACGAGCACGCGCAGACCGTCGCCGAGCTCCTCGCGCGGGTCGGCGTCGAGCCGGCCTACGAGACGCTCGACGAGCCCGCGCGCACGGCGCTCCTCGCGCGCGAGCTCGCGGGCCCGCGGCCGCTGCGCTCGCCGCACTTCGCGTATTCCGCTCAGGTCGAGCGCGAGCTCGGCGTCGTCGACGCCGCGGCGCAGGCGCAGCGCGACCTGGGCGCGGCCGCGGTGTCGCGATACATCATCTCGCACTGCGAGTCGGTGTCCGACCTGCTCGAGGTCGGCGTGCTGCTGCGCGAGGCGGGGCTGCTGCGTCCCCACGGGTCGAGCGCCGAAGTCGACGTCGACGTCATCCCGCTGTTCGAGTCGATCGCCGACCTCGAGCGCTGCGGCGGGATCCTGCGGCAGGCGTTCGAGACGCCCGTGTACCGCGGCTGGGTGCGCGCCCGCGGCGACGAGCAGGAAGTGATGCTCGGCTACTCGGACTCGAACAAGGACGGCGGCTACCTCTCCTCCAGCTGGACGCTGTACAAGGCGACGCTCGATCTCATGCGCGCGTGCCGCGCGCAAGGCGTGCGGCTGCGGCTCTTCCACGGCCGCGGCGGCACGGTCGGGCGCGGCGGCGGCCCGAGCTACGAGGCGGTGCTGTCGCAGCCGCCGGGGAGCGTCGACGGCGCGCTGCGGCTCACCGAGCAGGGCGAGGTGATCGCGAGCAAGTACGCCGATCCCGAGAACGGCCGGCACAACCTCGAGATCCTCGCCGCGGCGACGCTCGAGGCGAGCCTGGACACGGACGCGCCGCCCGCCGGCGCCCGCCACGCGGAGATCATGGAGGAGCTCTCGGCGCTCGCGCTCGCCGCCTACCGCGGCCTCGTGCGCGACACGCCGGGCTTCATGGAGTACTTCCGCCAGGCGACGCCGTTCTCCGAGATCGCGAAGCTCAACATCGGCAGCCGCCCGCCGTCGCGAAAGGCCTCGCAGCGGCTCGAGGACCTGCGCGCGATCCCGTGGGTGTTCAGCTGGAGCCAGTGCCGCGTCATGCTGCCGGGCTGGTACGGCTTCGGCGCCGCGGTGTCGCGGTGGCTGGAAGGAAAGCGCGGCGCGCTGGACGAGCTGCGCGAGATGCACGCGCGCTGGCCGTTCTTCCGCGCCGTGCTCTCCAACCTCGACATGGTGCTCGCCAAGACCGACCTCGGCATCGGCGCGCGCTACGCCGAGCTCGCCGAGGCGGGCGTGCGCGCGGCCGTGTTCCCGCGCATCGAGGCCGAGTGGAACGCGACGCGCGAGGCGCTCTTCGCGATCACCGGCGCCGCCGGCTTCCTCGCCGACAACCCGACGCTCGCGCGCTCGATCCGCAACCGCTTCGCCTACCTCGACGCGCTCAACCACATCCAGCTCGCGCTCCTGCGGCGCTACCGCGGCGGCGACACCGAGGAGCGCACCGTGCGCGCGATCCACCTCACCATCAACGGCATCGCCTCGGTCCTGCGCAACAGCGGCTAGCGCGGGGATTCGCCGGATCCGGCGGCCCGCCTTATCATGGCGAGGCATGAAAAGGTCCCTATGCGTTTTGTGGGTCGCGAGCGCGCTCGGCGTCCAGGCTCCGGCGATCGCCGAGGTCCTGCATCTCAAGTGCTCGCACAACTACAAGGCGCAAATCCTGGAGAGCTTCGTCACCGTCGACCTGGACCGCAAGACCGCCAGGTTCTCGGACCGGCCGGCCGACGACGGGCGCTGGCTCGCGGCGGAAGTGACGGAAGCCTCGGTGACCTGGAAGGAATCGCTGAGGATCTCGGACAACACCTACGTTCTCGACCGCCGTCGCGGCCGGTTGAACGTCTATGTGCGCAACAAGCAGGGCACGCGTTCGGCCGGGTACAATTGCAACCCGGCCGAGCGCTGACGACTTCATGACATTGGAATAGCGGACGCCGGGCCGGCGTTTGCGCCCTGTCCCCTTCCGAAGGAGGCTCCCATGACGCGCACCCGCTTCGCCGCCGCCGTCCTCGTGGCGTTCGCTTCGCTCGCTCTCGCCCAGGCGCCCACCCCGGTGCGCGTGCGCGGTACGGTCGAGAAGCTGCAAGGCACGGACATGACCGTTCGCACCGCGAACGGCCAGGACATGCACATCAAGCTCGCCGACAACTACGGCGTGATGGGCGTCGCGCGCGCGAAGCGCGAGGACCTCGGGAGCGGCAAGTACATCGGCACGACCACCGTCGGCGAGCGCAACGGGTCGCTCGTCGCGCTCGAGGTGCACATCTTCCCCGAGAACATGCGCGGCACGGGCGAGGGCCATTACGGCTGGGACCTGCGGCCCAACAGCATGATGACCAATGCCAACGTCGCCGAGGTCACCCGCATGGGCAAGGACCCGGTCCTCACCGTCCGGTACAAGGGCGGCGAGAAGAAGGTGCTCGTCCCGGAGAACGCGGTCATCGTCGCCTTCACGCCCACCGACCGCGGCGAGCTCAAGCCCGGCGCGAAGATCTTCGCCGTCGCGCAGCGCCAGCCCGACGGCACGCTGACGGCGGCGCGGGTGAACGTCGGACTTAAGGGGCAGGTGCCGCCGATGTGACCCTCGGCCTGGCTCCTCTCCCGCGGCGGGGGCGAGGGAGGAGTCAGCATTCTGTAAGAGGGCGGGCACTATCCTCCGCGCGGCAGAAGGACAACCGAGGAGGAGGAAGCGATGTGGAACCAGGTCTATAACCCGTTCTCGAACGAATTCGTTTCCACGCTCGTCGCGGCGATCCCGGTCGTGACGCTGCTCGCGCTGATCGCCTCGGGCAAGGTCAAGGCGCACATCGCCGCCGTGATCGCGCTCGCGGTGGCGATCACGGTCGCGGTCTACGCGTTCACGATGCCCGCGGGCATGGCCGTCCGCGCCGGCATCCTCGGCCTCGCGACGGGCTTCTTCCCGATCGGCTGGATCGTGCTGAACGTCATCTTCCTGTACCGGCTCACGGTCGAGAAGGGCGTGTTCGTCACGCTGCAGCAGACCATCGGCGGCGTCACCGCCGACCGGCGCCTGCAGCTTCTCCTCATCGCCTTCGCCTTCGGCGCCTTCTTCGAGGGCGCCTCGGGCTTCGGCACGCCGGTCGCGGTGACCGGCGCGATACTGATCGGCCTCGGCTTCTCGCCGCTCGCGGCCTCGGGCCTCTCGCTGATCGCGAACACCGCGCCCGTCGCCTACGGCGCGCTGGGCGCGCCGATCATCGGCCTCGCCTCGGTGACCGGGCTCGATCCCTACCTGCTCGGCGCCATGGTCGGCCGGCAGCTGCCGTTCTTCTCGCTGATCGTGCCGTTCTGGCTGATCTGGGTGTTCGCGGGCTGGAAGGGCATGAAGGAGATCTGGCCGGCGATCCTCGTCACCGGCGTCACCTTCGCGATCCCGCAGTTCCTGATCTCCAACTTCGTCAACCCCTACATCGTCGACATCGGCGCGTCGCTCATCTCGATGGCGTGCCTGATCGGCTTCCTCAAGATCTGGCAGCCGAAGACGGTGTGGACCTCGCCCAAGCTGCGCACCCGCGACGACTCCGCGGCGACGATGCCGGCGCCGGCCGCCGCGCCGGCGGCGAAGGCCTCGTCGGCCGAGATCTGGAAGTCGCTCACGCCGTGGATCATCGTCTGCGCCATCCTGCTCGTGTGGGGCACGGGATGGTTCAAGGCCGCGGTCAACCCGCACTTCACCTGGAACTACCCGGTGCCGGGCCTGCACAACATGATCGACAAGGTGCCGCCGGTGGTCGCCAAGCCCACGCCCGAGGGCGCCGTGTTCGCCTTCACCTGGCTCTCGTACACGGGCACCGGCATGCTGATCGCGGCGATCATCTCGGGCTTCGTCATGGGCTTCTCGCCCATGGGGCTGCTGCGCTCCTACGGCCGCACGATCTACGTCGTGCGCTACTCGCTCATCACCATCTCGGCGATGCTCGGGATCGGCACGCTCACGCGCTTCTCGGGCCTCGACGCGACGCTCGGCCTCGCGTTCGCGCACGCGGGCGTGCTGTACCCGTTCTTCGGCGCGCTGCTCGGCTGGCTGGGCGTGGCGCTCACGGGCTCCGACACCGCGTCGAACGTGCTCTTCGGCGGCCTGCAGAAGATCACCTCCGAGCAGCTCGGCCTCTCGCCGATCCTGATGAGCGCGGCGAACTCCTCGGGCGGCGTCATGGGCAAGATGATCGACGCGCAGTCGATCGTCGTCGCCTCGACCGCGACCAACTGGTTCGGCCACGAGGGCTCGATCCTGCGCTTCGTGTTCTGGCACTCGATCGCGCTCGCGTGCCTGGTCGGGATCCTGGTGACGCTGCAGGCGTACGTGTTCACGGGGATGATCGTGCACTGAAGCGCGCCCGCGCCGGTCGCGCGCAACTTCAAGAACCGCGTCTAACGGATTGATCGCGCTGGCGCGGCGTACGCGGCGCGGAAACCTCCCCGGACTTTGTCGGGAAACTCCCGATAGCGCACGCGCTTGACTTGGCGCGGCCCGCGGCTAATATCAGGGCGATGCTCTTGTCATGAGAGCAGCCCGCGGACCCGCGGGCGCAATGGTCTCCGTCGTCGAAAAAAATCGGCCCGGCCAAGAACAAAGCGGGGGGCACGGTTGGCATCGCGTTGCATCGTTCTGTTCCACCGAGACGAGGATCCGCTCGCGTCGAGCGCGCGCGCCTGCCTCGAGCAGGTGCCGGCGCTCGAGCTCGCGGCGCAGCGCGTGCCCGGCGGCGCCGAGCCGGTCCCGGCCGCGGACGTGCTGGTCGTCCCGGCGGAGCCGGCGACCCTGCAGCGCACGGTCGACCTTCTCGGACGCGTGCGCCTCGAGTCGCCGGGGACGTCGGTGCTGGTGCTCGGCGCGGGCTTCGCCCAGGAGGACATCCTGCGGCTCCTCACCGCGGGCGCGTACGACTTCGTCTCGGCGCCGTTCCTCGTGCCCGAGCTCGCCGCGCGCACGCTGCGCGGGGTCGGGCTGCTGCAGCCGCTTGCGCCGCGCAACATCCGCGCGCTGCTCGGCGCGCGCGCCGACGGCCTGATGGGCAACAGCCCGGCGTTCCTCGCGCACATGGCGCGGCTGCCGCTGCTCGCGGGCTGCGACGCGGGCGTGCTGATCCTCGGCGAGACCGGCACCGGCAAGGAGCTGTTCGCGCAGGCGATCCACTACCTCTCGGCGCGCGTGTCGCGGCCGTGCGTGCCGGTGAACTGCGGCGCGATCCCGGTGGAGCTGATCGAGGCCGAGCTGTTCGGCCACGCCCGCGGCGCGTATACGACGGCGCACGCGGCGCGCGAAGGGCTGATCGCCGCGGCCGAAGGCGGGACGCTGTTCCTCGACGAGATCGACAGCCTGCCGCACGCGGCGCAGGCGAAGCTGCTGCGCTTCCTGCAGGAGCGCGAGTACCGGCCGGTGGGCGCGAACGCGCTGCGGCGCGCGAACGTGCGCGTCATCGCGTCGTCCAACCAGGACCTCGCGGGGCTGGTCGCGCACGGCCGGTTCCGCAGCGACCTGTACTTCCGGCTCAACGTGCTGACGCTGACGCTTTCCCCGCTGCGCGAGCGGCGCGAGGACATCCCGACGCTCGCGCAGCATTTCGTGCGCCGCTTCGCCACCGAGTTCGGCCGCCCGGTGCAGGGCGTGACGCCGCTCGCGATGAAGAAGCTGCTCGCGCACTCGTGGCCCGGCAACGTGCGCGAGCTCTCGCACACCATCGAGCGCGCGGTGCTGCTCGGCCACGGCCCGTGCATCGCGCCGGCCGAGATCGAGATCGGCGACGAGGAACGCGCGCCGCTCGACGAGTCGTTCCGCGCGGCCAAGGCGCGCGTGGTCGAGCAGTTCGAGCGGCGCTACATCGAGCAGATGCTCATCGCCTGCGAGGGCAACATCACGCACGCGGCGGCGGCCGCGAAGAAGCACCGGCGCGCGCTGTGGGAGCTGATCCGCAAGCACCGCATCGACCCGAAGCGGTTCCGCCGCGAGTCGGCCGAGCCGGCGGCGGACCGCCCGTTCAACGTCTCATTCTGAAGCGAGGAGATCATGGCCAAGCGTCGCGCGAAGGCAGGCAAACCGAAGAGCAAGCCGGCGAAGAAAGTCGCCGCGAAGAAGGCCGCGCCGGCCAAGGTCGCGACGCCGGCCGGCGCGTCGCACCTGCACCGGGTGATCGAAGAGCTGATCGCCGCCAAGCAGCGCGGCGACCACGCCGCGGGCGAGAAGGCCGTGTCGGCGCTCAAGGCCCTGCGCAAGGGCCACGCGGCCGCCCCCGTGCGGCAGGCGGCCGCCGAGGCCTGCGCCGTCGCGGACAACCCGGTGCTGATGGAGAGCACCCGCATGCTCGGCAACATCGCGGCGCGGGTGCGCGCGCACGCATAGAGGAGGGCCGGGTCACTCGAAGACGAGCTTGACCCCCGCGGTGCTCATCATGGCGTGCCATATCTGGACGCCGGACACGCTCGTCCGCTTGACGACGTCGTGCTCGTCCATGGCGGCGATGAAGTCGTCGCGGTCCGAATACTGGTGCCGCGCGATCTCCTTCGCGATCGCGTTCGTCATCCCCACGAGGTCCTTGAAGTCGTCCGAGTTCTGGCTGTTGAGATTGACGATGCGGCGCTCGGTCCCACCGGCCGTGGGGTAGTCGGCGTGGAAGTAGTTGTCGAGGTTGGTGTCGATCACGTTCTCGGTCGTGCTGGCCGGATTCTTCGCGCCGCCGCCCGAGACGATATGCGCCGTGGCGACGATCTGGCTCGGGATGTGCTGCTCGGCCTTGATGATGTCGGCGATCGCCTCCTCCCGGGGTGAGGGCTTTTTCTTTCCTTTGACCTTGGCGATGTCGGCCGAGCGGTCCGGGTTCCGGTAGACGGCGCGGACCTCGACGTTCACCGTTCCTTTCGATTCCACCGCCTCCTTCACCGGGTTCTCGAAGGTATGCAGCATCGAGGCGACGCTGCGGTTGTTCGAAGCCTGGGTCAGCGGCGTGAGGTTGAGCCAGCTGTTGCCGGGGCCTCCGAACTTGCCGTTGATCAGGTGGCCGCGCACGTAATAGGTGCTGCCGCCGCGGCGGAACAGGCGCTTGGATAGCGCCTTCCAGTGCGGGTTGTCGTCGACGCTCGGCGGATTCTCCGCCCCCAGCTTGTCGAGCTCGGTGACCCGCCCCCAGGTTCCGAAGCCGCCGCCGGTCAAGCCGCCGTACTCGCGCTTGGCAGCCCCCTTGGTTTCCACGTCGGTCAGCACGGCCTTCTCGGTCCGCGCGGCGAGCTTCGGGTTGACTTCGCCGACGACCGACCACATCCCGCCGCTCGGCTGCGCCTGCAGGCTGCGCAGGTTGTGGCGCAGCCGGATCGCGGCGAGCGCCGGGTTGATCAGGCTGATGCCGATCTGCCTGCCCGCGAGCCGGTTGACCGCCTGCACGCCTTCGCCGACGCCGGCCTGCAGGCGCTGCTCGGGCGTCGCCTTCGGGTCGCCGCCGAGCGCCTTGCTCGCGACGAAGCTCCCGGCCTTCTTCGCGAGCCCCACGACCCAGCTCGCGACCTTGTCGAGCACGCCGTCGACCTTGTTGCGGATGCCCTGGATGACCTCGCGGATCTTCGCGGTGATGCCGTCGAGGCGCAGGAACTTCGCGAGGAACGCGATGACGAGCTTCAGGCCGCGCGCGAGGCCGTCCTCGAGCGCCGCGGCGGCGGCGCCGATGTTGCCGGCCGCGATCTCGGCGATGGAGCCGAGGAAGTTGCCGATCATCTCCATGATCTGCTTCGCCTTCTGGATGAAGAAGACGATGGTGTCGTAGATGCCGATGATCGCCCGGATGATGCCCGCGCCCGGGATGAACATGGACAGGATGGTCTCGATCGCCTTCTGCACGATCTTCCACTTGATCCAGTTCTTCACCGCGTCGACGAAGGCGTCGGTGAGCTCGGCGCCGATCGACTTGAGCTGCTCCCACGCGGCCATCGGGCCCTCGGTGATCAGCGTCTTCACCAGCGCGAAACCCGTCTCGAGTCCCTTCAGCACGGGCTCGGGGATGTACTTCAGCAGGTGCTTGCGCAGGTTCTCCCAGGTGATTCCGGCGATCTGGAACACGACGCTCAGGATGCCGCGCAGGTTCCACGTCTCGGGCAGGGTGATGCCCTCGAGCGAGCCGGTCAGCCACTCGAACACCGCGTTCTTGAGGTGCGTGAGGAAGTGCTTGCCGAAGCTCTCGAAGCCCGTGCCGGCGGCGCTCACCAGGTTCTTCACGAACTTGATCGGGCCCGTGAAGATGGCCTTGAGAACGGCGATCCCCTTGTCGATGATGCCTTCGATGGTCGAGAGCGACACGCCGAACTTTCCGAGCGCCCAGGAGAAGAACTTCTTCGCGGCGTAGAGGAGCAGCCGGCCGAGCTTCGCCAGCGCGCCCGACATCGCCTCCTTCATCTTCGTGATCTTGTCGTCGATCGCGCGGATCGCGGCGGTCTGCTTGTCCTTGAGCTTGCCGCGCAGCTCCTCCTCCTTCGCGCCGACCTTGTTGTCGAGGTCGGCGAGCTTCTCGTTCATCTCGGCCGCGGCCTTCCTGCCGATGCCCTGCAGCGCCGGCTTCAGCCCCTTGACGAAATCGGCGATCTGCTTGCGCGCCTCGGCGAGCTCGTCCTTGCACTGCTGGATGACGCGCTTGTTGTCGGCGGTGATCTGCGCCACCAGCTCGTTCACCGTCGTCACGAAGATCGAGCGGTTGGTGTCGAAGATCTCCTTCACCCGCGGCAGCTCGTCCATCCCGAGCAGCCAGTCCTTCGCCTTCCTCGCCCATCCGAACCAGCCCGAGTAGCGGTCCTTCTTGTACGCGTCGAACTCGCGGTTGACCGTGTCCTCGAAGGTCTTCGCGGCCTTCGCGTTGCCGTCGTCGAAGCGCTTCATCGAGTCGCGCTCGAGGTCGGCGAGCTTCTTCGTGACGCTGTCCTGCGCCTTCTTGTACATGCCGTTGATCTTCGCCGCGACGTCGTCGCGCTGCTTCTCGAGGGCGCTCTTCGTGCCGTGCTGCTTGCCGCCGGTGGCCGCGAGCGTCGTCCGGCGGCGGGCGGCGAGGGCGTCGCGCCCGGTCTTCTCCTCGTGCCCGAGCTCGCGGTCGACGCGCGCGGCCTCCTGGCGCGCGAAGTCCTGGATCGCCGCGGGCTCGGTCTTCGCCTTCTGCTCCATGCCCTTCTTTTCCTTGTTCGCGTCGGCGAGCTCGCCCGAGTCGACCATGTCGAGCTGCTCCTGGGTGACGCCTTCCTCCTTCAGCTTCGCGTCGGCCTGGTTGGTGTAGCTGCTGACGTCGGTGTGCTCCTTCTCGAGCGGCGCGACCGCGCCCTTGCCGAGGTTCATCGGCGCCGTGTGCGGCGCCGCCTCGGCGGGCGGCAGCCCGACCGTGACGTGGTCCGTCGGCACGGGCGGCGGCGTCGTGCGCACGTCGCCGAAGGTCGTGACCACCGAGTTCTTGTCGCCCTGCACGACCTCGAGCACGTCGGCGCTCATGTGCCGGCCGCGGCCGTCCTTCTGGAAATTGTCGACGTCCTCCAGCGTCTTCGGGATGTTCTCCTGGAGCGACTCGGTCAGCCGCCCCTCGGCCTTCTTCGGCTCGACGACGGGGGCGGGGCGGCCGCCGACCGCCTCGACCTGGCCGGCGTTGCCGGTCGACTGCTCCTCGCTCTTCGGGATCACGACCGCGTCCTCCGACTGCGCGAGCTTCTCGTGCGCGTCGTGGTGCGTCTGCTCGTGCTGCGCGAGGCGCGACAGCGCCGCGCTGCCGCGCGCGAGCACGGGCAGCGCCTTCGCGGCGAGGTACTGCGCGACCTTGCTCGTGCCGACGGCGCCGACGAGCGCCGCCGCGGCCGCCTTCGCCGCCTTCGCGGCGGCGGCGCCGCGCGCCGAGGGCCTTCGCTTCGGCGGATGCTTCGGGGGCTCGGGCTTCGCCTCCTTCGCGGGCTTGCGCACCTGCGGCACCGGGCCCGGCACGGGACGGCGGCCGAGTCGCTTCTCCGCCGCCGCGCCCTCGGCCTCGATCTGCGCCGCCTGCTCGTTGGTGATGTCGGGCGGCAGCTCGACCAGCTGTCCAGTGCGCATCTTGTAGAGGCGGATACCGGCGACGGAGATGACTTTGCCGGCCGCGGCGGCCGGCTGCGCCGCGGGCGCGGCGGTGCGCGCGGGCTCGCGCGCGACGGTGGCGGAGGCGGGCGCCGCCATCGAGGTCTACGCCTTCGATTTCCTCGCCGCGTCGCGGATCGCCGAGGCGACGACCAGCGACGACGCGAGCACGACCACCGACGCGATCGCGGTGACTTTCGCCACCTGCGGGTCGAGTCCCTCGAACAGCGACGCGACGAAGCCGACGCCGAGCCACGCGGCCCAGAGCAGGGCGCCGAGGGCGGCGAGGCCGGCGAGCAGGCCGAGGAGCTTCTTCAGAGCGTTCATGGCGTTCCTCCTTCGTGAGAGTCGTTCATCCGAAACGCAGGCTGACGCCCGCGGTGCTGATCATCGAGTGCCACAGCGGCGCGCCGACTTTGCCGGTGAAGTCGTCGCGATGGGCGTAGGGCCGGTGACTGATGATCGTGTCGGCGACGCCGGCGTCGACACCGACCAGCGTCATCAGCACGGCCTGCGTCGCCGAGTTGAGGTCGACGGTGCGGCGCGAGCCGGCGCCCGAGGACGGCGGGAAGTCGGCGTGGAAGTAGTTGGCGAGATTAGTGTCGACGACGTTCTCCGTGGTGCTCGGGATAGGCGTCACCGGGTTGCTGCCCACGGCGATCCGCGCGGTCGCGACGATCTGGCTGGGCACGGTCTGTTCGTCCTCGATCAGCCGCGCGATCGCCTCGTTCTCGTCGGCGGAGCGCGTGCCGGCGCGCGCGCGCGCCGCGTCGGCCGAGCGGCTCGGCTGCCCGTAGACGGCGCGCACCTCGAGGTCCGCGGTGCCGCCGGCGTTCACTGCGGTGCGCACCGGGCTCTCGAAGGTGCGCAGCATCGATTCGATGCTGCGGTTGTTCGCCGCCTGGGTGAGCGGCGTGAGGTTGCGCCAGTCGCCGCCGGGGCCGCCGAAGGTGCCGTTGACCAGGTGCCCGCGCACGAAGTAGGTGCTGCCGCCGTGGCGGTTCATCCGCTTGGCGAGATTGGTCCACCGGCCGCTCGTCGCGCTCGGACTGTTCTGCGCGCCGATCGCGCGCAGCCCGACGACGCGCGCGGCCGTGCCCCAGCCCGCCGCGTTCACCGCCTCGTACTCGCGGCGCGTGGCGCCCGCCGTCGCCGTGTCGACGAGCTTCTCGCTCAGCTCTTCGAGCGTCGGGTTGACCACGCCGACGACGGCCCAGCGTCCCTCGCGCGGCTGCGCCTCGAGGCTGCGGAGATTGTTCCTGAGCCGGATCGCGCCGAGGACCGGGCTGATCAGCGCGAGGCCGATGCGGCTTCCGGACAGGCGGTTCACGGCCTGCACGCCCTCGCGCACGCCCGCCTGGAGCCGCTGCTCCGCCGGCGCGTTCGGGTCGCCGCCGAGCGCGCGGCTCGCGAGGTTGGCGGCCTGCTGCCGGATCCAGTCGACCGCGCGGTCGAGCATCTGGTCGACGCGCGCCTGGATGTTGCGGATGGTGGTCGTGACCTGGCCGGCGACGTCGCCCAGGCCGATGAAGCGCGCGAGGAAGTCGAGGATCACGGGAATGGTGCGCGCCATGGTGCGCTCGACGAAGTTCGCCGCCGCCGCGATCTGCCCGGCGGCGATCGCGGCGATCGAGTTCACGATCGACTCGACGAGATCGAGGATCTGGTTGATGCGCTGGATGAAGAACTGGATCGTGGTGTAGGTCTTGATGATCGCCTGGATCACCGCGCCCACGGGCGAGAGGAGCGAAAGCAGCTGCTGGATGCCCGCCATCACCAGGCGCTGCTGGATGAACGAGCGGATCGCGCCGAGCGCCGCCTCGCGCAGGCTGCCGAAGAACTCGGTGACGCGGTCGCGCAGCGCCTGCACCAGGCCGCGCTCGCGGATGTCCTGGATCAGCTGGAAGGCGCGCTCGAGCATCGACACCGCGCGCTCGCCCATCAGGCGCACCAGCTTCTCGCGCACGCGCGGCCAGGTGAGCCCGAGGATCTGCAGCACGAACCAGATGATGCCGCGCAGGTCCCAGCGCTCGGGCATCTGCACGCCGGCCGCGGCCACGGGGCCCGTGAGCCACGCGATCACGCCGTCGCGCAGGTGCACGAGGATGTTGCTCATGAACTGGCGGATGCCCTGGCCGACGGCGGCGAGCAGGTGGCGCAGGAAACCGACCGGGTCGCGGATGATGGTCTCGAAGGTCGCGCGCGCGCGCCGGAAGATGGCGACGATGCGCGCGCCGCCCGCGCCCATCGCCGCCTCGAAGATCAGCTCGAGCAGCTTCATCAGCGCCGCGCCGGCGAAGCCGACCAGGTCGACGAGCAGCGGCCGGAAGATGCCGGCGACGCGGTTGATCGTGTCGACCGGGTGCAGCACGTCCTCGAGGGCGAGCGACTCCCACGCCCGCGAGAACGTGCCGACGACTCGGTCCCAGGTCAGGTTGCGCGCCCGCGTCTCCTGGACGAGCCAGGCGTAGGCGCGCTCGAGCGCGTGCGACTGCGCGAGCTGGTCGACCTTCTCGGTGCCGCCCGGGATGAACTCGGCGAAGGCGCGCACCACGGCGAGCGGCGTGCGCTCGACCGCGGCGTTGGTGAACGGGTCGCGCCCGAGCAGCACCTTCACCAGGCCGTAGCCCGGGATCTCGCGGCAGAAGTCCGAGAGCGGCTGCATGAACGTGTCCTTCAGCCACGCGATCGCCTGCGTCACCAGGCCCGAGACGAATGCGCGGATCGCGTCGATCGTGGGCGCGAAGATATTGCGCGCGCGGTCCCAGACGTC
Source organism: Burkholderiales bacterium (assembly GCA_035651815.1). Lineage (GTDB taxonomy): Bacteria > Pseudomonadota > Gammaproteobacteria > Burkholderiales > SG8-39 > VBDM01. Next base: position 16,345 of record DASRFB010000015.1, read on the forward strand.
GCCCGGGCTGAAGATGTCGCGCCACGAGAGCGAGTCGGTGAAGCGCGTGAACTGGTCCCGGATGCTGTCGAAGGTGATGCCCATCGCGTCGACCTGCTCGCGCACCCAGGCGCCGATGCGCGCGATCACGCCGTAGCGCTCGAGCACCTGGAACAGCAGCTCGCCGCCCGGGATCAGGCCCATGAAGCCGCGCAGCAGGTTCACGGCGCCGCGGTCGACGGGCCGCAGGTTGATCGGGTTGCGGCCGATGACGACCGTGAGCAGCGTGAAGCCCGGGACGTTGGCGGCGAGGTCGGCGAGCCCGTCGAGGATGTCGTCGAGGCCGAGGCGCTGCACGCGCGCCGGCTCGCGCACGGCGACGCCCGGGTCGGCGCGGCGCTGCACCGCGGCCTGCTGCTGGATCGTGTGCACGAGCTCGTGCGCGATCAGCTCGCGGCCTTCCTGGGTCTCGGGCCGGAAGCGGTCCTTCGCGAAGAAGATGTGGTTGCCGACGGTGAACGCCTGCGCGGCGAGCTGGCGCGCGAGCGTCGCGGCGCGCTCGCCGGTGTGGACGCGCACCGCGCCGAAGTCGGCGCGGAAGCGCGGCTCCATGAAGTGGCGCACGTTGGCCGGAAGCGGTGCGCCCGCGTCGGCCTGCGCGGCGGCCGCGTCGGCGACGCCTGCGGCGGCCGGCCGGCCCTGCGGCGCGCGCGCGGCGGGCTGCGGCATGCGCACCACGTTGCCCGCGACCGCCACCGCCTCGCGCTCGGCCGGGTCGGCGGGCGAGGACACGCGCACCGCGCCCTGGCGCTGAGCGAGCGGGCCGGCCGCCGGGTGCAGCGCGTTCACCGGCGCCGCGCGCGCGACGCGCGCCTCGGCCGCGGGACGCGCGGCGCTGCGGCTGACCGTCTTGTGGACCGCGACGCGCATCGCCGCCCCTACAGCGCCCGGCCTTCCTTCAGGTGCTCGCGCCGGATGCCCTCGGCCACGTCCTCGAGCAGGATCACGTCGCTCGCGCGCCCGAGCGCGGCGAGCGAGGCGTAGCGCACCACGTTCATGATCGTGCCGCCCGTGAGCTCGTGGCGCTCCGCGATCGCGGCGAGGTCGACCCCGGGCTCCAGGCGCGCGCGGCCGGGAAACGACTCGCGCCAGATGCGCAGGCGCTCGCGCGGGCCCGGCATCGGGAAGTGCACCACCGACTGGAAGCGGCGCATGAAGGCGTCGTCGATGTTCGACTTGAGGTTGGAGGCGAGAATGACGACGCCCGAGAAGTCCTCGACGCGCTGGAGCAGGAAGCTCACCTCCTGGTTGGCGAAGCGGTCGTGCGCCTCGGCGATGCGCGTGCGCGAACCGAACAGGGCGTCGGCCTCGTCGAAGAACAGGATCCAGCCCTTGTGCTCGGCGAGGTCGAACACGCGCGCGAGGTTCTTCTCCGTCTCGCCGATGTACTTCGACACGATCATCGACAGGTCGAGCTTGTACACGTCGCAGCCGCAGTGCTTGCCGATCAGGCTCGCCGACAGCGTCTTGCCCGTGCCCGGGGCGCCGTGGAAGAGGCTGACGAACCCGGGGCGCAGCTTGTCGCGCATGCCCCAGTCGTCGAGCAGGCGAGCGCCGTGCAGGATCCAGCGCTTGATCTCCTCGAGCTGGTCGAGCGTCGCGTTCGGCAGCACCAGCTGGTCCCATTCGAGCGCGGTGCGGACGAGGCGCGCCGGGAACTCCGCCCCGAAGACGGGCTTGCGCTCGAGCCCCGTGGTGAAGCGGTGCAGCAGCTCGCGCGAGAGGACGAGCACGCCCGAGAGCGGCGGCTCGCCGGGGGCGACGGGCGCGAGATGGAGCACGTTGCGGGCGGCCAGGAACCGGTCGGGCTCGAACATCCTCGCCATCGCGAAGCGCGCCGCGAGGTTCTCGCCCGCGAGCAGGAACACGGCCGTCTCGCCCGTCGGAATGAATCCGCCGTGGCTCGAGCCCTGCATGCCGCCGAACTCGGTGAAGCCGCGCTGGGTGACGTCGTTGCGCGACCAGAGCACGTCGAGCAGCTGCGGCCGCACGTGCGGGATCAGCGCGAGCAGCACGACGAGCCGCGCCTCGGGCGCGAGCCGGTTCTCGAGCACGAAGCGCGCGTACGCCGAGCCGGCGTCGGCGAGCGCGGGCGGCGCGAGCGCGAGCGGATCGCGGCGGCGGGCCTCGGGCTCGCCGAAGTAGGCGTTCAGCCGCGCCTCCAGCACGCGCGCGAACCACACGAGGTCCGCGTCGAGGTCGCCGGCGTTCGCGGTCAGCGCGTCGGCCAGTCCGTGTACAGCGGTCGTGTCATCCATGGCAGTTTCACCGTCGAGAAGGACCACGGGAGGCGCTCGAGCAGCACGTCGAAGGACTCGCGCTCGGGCTGGAGGTGCCAGCCGTCCTCCTCGTCACGCAGCGCCGCGCGCCGCTGCAGGAAAGCGACGCGGAGACCGTCGACCGACGTTCCCTTCAGCGCGCCCCAGTGCGCGATCGCGGCGCGCAGCAGCGCCCCGCCTTCGTCGCGCTCGCGCGCGCCGACGAGGCCCGCGCCGGCCGCGAGCGGGTCGTCGGGCCGAAGGCCGAGGAGGACCTTCACGACGCCCAGCTCGAACTCGTGCACCTCGTCGCGGCCGTGCGCGAGCCAGTGCAGCAGCGCCGCGGCGCTAGCGAGCGCGTGCGGCGCGAAGCGCCCGCCGGGCGCGTGCAGCTCGCAGCTCTCGAAGAGCCGCGGCAGGAACGGGTGCAGGATCACGAGGCCTGCGTTGTCTGCCATCAGCGCGAAGGGGCGCGCTTCGGGCGCGCCGGCGCGGGCCTCGGTCGGACGCGGGGCCTGCGGGCGCGCTCGGGCGCGCGGCGCGTCGGGGTTGGGGGAGAGGACCGCAGCCGGCGCGCGCGAGGCGAAATGACGCGCGACCGGCTCGGGCGTCTCGAGCGGCAACGTCGCGCCCGCGAGGCGCGCGAGCGTCTCGCGCACGCGGCCGGCCGCGAGGGCACGGAGCGGCGCCGAGGCGAGCACCGCGGCGGCGAGGGCGAGCGCCGCGCGCCCGCCGATCCTCGCGTGCGCGTGCACGATCGCGCCGATCGCGGCGAGCGCGTCCGGGGCGGCCGGCGCGGGCCCCGCGGCGGCGCTCGCCGAAGTGTCGGGAGCACCGGCCGCCGCGGGCTTGCGCGCTTCGCGCCTTTGCGCGAGGGTCGCGGCCTCGGGCCAGCGCTCGAGCGGAAGGAGCTCGAGCAGCCGGATCCAGAAATGCGCCGCCGCCTCGAACGCGGTCGCGCCCGACGGGGCGGCGCCGACCGCCGCGGGCAGCGCCTCGCGCAGCGTCTCGCGCAGCGCGGCGACCGCGACCGCGGGCTCGGCGTGCGCGGCGTGCCATTCGAGCTGCCCGGTCGCGAGGTAATGCAGCAGATCGCGCAAGGCGTCCGCGGCGGCGGCGCGCGGCGCCGCTGCGGACGGCGCGGGCGCCTGGCGCCGCAGCGCCTCGGCGAGCTTCGCGGCGAGCTCGTCGAGCGAGCGCACCCGCAGCGAGAGCTCCAGGCGCGGGATGCGCAGCACCGCGTCGCCCGGCGCCCAGGCGTCGAAGGCGCGCCCGAACGCGGGCAGCAG
>DASRFB010000016.1:0-55378 GCA_035651815.1 Burkholderiales bacterium
GTGGTGCCGGTATTGATCACCAGCTGCCAGGTGTCGCTGAAGCCGAAGAGCGGGCCGCTCAGTGCCCAGAGCCCAATCACGCCGACCGCCGCCACGAAGGCGACCGGGCGTCCCGCCATCCTCGCCGTCCACTTGGCGAAGCGGGTGAACCAGCTCTTCGAGCGAGTGAGCCGCATCTCGCCTGCAGCCCCAGCAATTTAGGTGCCTAGATGGCCTCGCGCGGCTTGCGCGGCCGCGCCGGCCCGGCGCCGGCGGCGAGCTCGGCGGCGAAGCCGGCGAGCGCCTCGATCAGCGCGTCGCGCACCAGGCCGTAGAGCACGCGCTGGCCTTCGCGCCGGCTGGTGACCACCCCGGCGTGCTCGAGCAGCGACAGGTGCCGCGAGGCGGCCGGCGCGCTCACGCCGAGGGCGGCGGCCAGCTCGCCGGTGGTGCGCTCGCGCTCGGCAAGCGCGCGCAGCATGGCGCGCCGCGGCGCCGAGGCGAGCGCGTCCAGCACGCGGTCGGTGTGCATGCCCATAATCTTAACCGATTGGCTAATCGTTTAAATGATTGTGCGCGCCGCGGCAGTCATTAGAATGCGCCGCTCCAACCCAGGGAGCAGCGCACATGGCGCAAGGCAAGAAAGGCCCGCGCGGACCGCTTTCCATGGCCGACCGCGACGGCTGGATCTGGTACGACGGCAAACTGGTGCCGTGGCGCGAGGCCACCACCCACGTGCTGACGCATTCGCTGCACTATGGCCTGGCGGTGTTCGAAGGCGTGCGCGCCTACAAGACCGCCATCGGCACGGCGATCTTCCGGCTGAAGGAGCACACCGAGCGCCTGTTCGCCTCGGCGCACATCTACATGATGAAGATTCCGTTCACGCGCGAGCGGCTGATGGAGGCGCAGCTCGAGGTGGTGCGCGAGAACGGCCACGAGGCCTGCTACATCCGGCCGATCGCTTTCTACGGCTCGGAGAAGATGGGCGTCTCGCCGATCGGCGCGAAAGTGCACGTCGCGATCGCCGCGTGGCCCTGGGGCGCGTACCTCGGCGCCGACGCGATCGAGAAGGGCATCCGCGTGAAGACGTCGTCGTACGCGCGCCACCACATCAACGTGACGATGGCGCGCGCGAAGATGGCGGGCACGTACCCGAATTCGATCCTCGCCAACCTCGAGGCGACGCAGCACGGCTACGACGAGGGCCTCTTGCTCGACGTCGACGGCTTCGTCGCGGAAGGCTCGGGCGAAAACCTGTTCATCGTGAAGGACGGCAAGCTGCACGAGCCCGAGCTCACCTCGGCGCTCTCGGGCATCACGCGCGCGTCGGTGATCGAGCTCGCGAACGAGCTCGGCTACGAGGTGATCTCGCGCCGCATCACGCGCGACGACATCTACATCGCCGACGAGGCCTTCTTCACCGGCACCGCCGCCGAGGTGACCCCGATCCGCGAGCTCGACGGCCGCACGATCGGCGCCGGCAAGCGCGGCCCCGTGACGACGCAGATCCAGAAGCTCTTTTTCGACGTGGTCGCGGGCAAGGTCGCGAAGCACAAGGACTGGCTGACTCCGGTCGACGCGAAGCAGCCGGCCGGCCGCGTGAACGCCTGAAGCGATGGGCGCCGACGACCACAGCCCGCGAGTCGTGTCCGTGACCGAGGCGGACCTGCCGCTGCACTGCCCGACGCCCAGCACCCCGGTGTGGAGCATGCACCCGCGCGTCTTCCTCGACGTCGCCGACACCGGCAAGATGCTGTGCCCGTACTGCGGCACGCTGTACGTCTACAAGGGCGCCCCGGCGAAGGGGCATTGAACTCCCGGCGGCCGCGGCCGCCCGACGCGGAACCGAATTGCCCAGAATCCTGATCGTCGCCCCGAACTGGATCGGCGACACGCTGCTCGCCCAGCCGCTGTTCGCGCGGCTGCGCCGGAAATTGCCGAGCGCGGTGATCGACGCGATGGCGCCGCCGTGGACCGCCCCCGTGCTGCGGCGCATGCCCGAGATCAGCGACGTGATCGAGGCGCCGTTCCTCCACGGCAAGCTCGAGCTCCGCGCGCGCTGGCGGCTCGGCCGCAGCTTGCGCGCGCACCAGTACGACGAGGCGATCGTGCTGCCGAACACGTTCAAGGCCGCGCTCGTCCCGTTCTTCGCCGAGATCCCGCTGCGCGTCGGCTTCGTCGGCGAGACGCGCTACGGGCTGCTCACGCTCGTGCACAGGCTCGACGAAAAGAAGCTGCCGCTCATGGCCGAGCGCTACGCGCAGCTCGCCGAGCGTCCGGGCGCGCCGCCGCCGCGGCCGCTGGCCCCGGCGAAGCTGAACGTCGACGAGGCGAACCTGATCATCACGCTCGGGCGCCTGGGGCTCTCGCGCGCGAAGCCGGTCGTGGCGCTGTGCCCCGGCGCCGAGTTCGGGCCGTCCAAGCGCTGGCCGGCGGGCCACTTCGCGGCGCTCGCGAGGAGGCTGGCGGCGATGGGCCGCACGGTCTGGATCTTCGGCTCGCCGAACGACCGCCCGATCGGCGAGGAGATCGCGAAGCTCGCCGAGGGCGCGGCGGTGAACCTGTGCGGCCGCACCGATCTCGCGGCCGCGATCGACCTGCTCTCGATCGCCGAGATCGTCGTCACCAACGACTCGGGGCTCATGCACCTCGCGGCCGCGGTCGGCCGGCCCATCGTTGCGCTCTACGGGTCGTCGAGCCCCGAGCACACGCCGCCGCTCACCGAGCGCGCGCGCCTGGTGCGCACCGGGATCGACTGCAGCCCGTGCTTCCAGCGCGACTGCCCGCTCGGGCATCACAAGTGCATGGTCGAGCTCACGCCCGAGCGCGTGCTCGCGGAGATCGCGGAAGTCGAGGCGAGGACCGTCTGACCTCGTTCGGGATATGATGAGGCATGAAGAACTCCGACGTGCCGAGGATGGCGCTGCGCCGCGCGGTGCAGCTGTGCGACGGCATCGATGCTCTCGGCGACGCCCTCAGCGTGTCGACGGCCAGTCTCGAGCGCATGATCTCGGGCGCGGAAGAGGTCCCGCTCGCGGTGTTCACGCAGGCCGTGGGCCTGCTCCTCGAGGTCACCGCCACGCGCGCGCCGAAGCGCTCGACTCCCGATTCGAATGACGGCGGCAGGAAAGGCCCGCGGCACTAGCGACGGCGAAAGGAGGCGGACATGGAAAAGCGCGCGTTTCTCAAGATGACCACACTGGCGATCGCCGGCATGAGCTTCGGGCCGGCGCGAGGAGCATCCACCGCGACGAAATACGATTCGAGGGCGAAGCTCGGCGTGAACGTCACCGAGGTCCCGTACCGCCGCAACGCCGCCGGCCGCGAGCTGCTGGCGCGCGTCTACCAGCCCGAAGGGCGCGGACCGTTCCCGGTCCTGCTCGACCTGCACGGCGGCGCCTGGAACCGCAAGGACCGCAAGGCCGAGGAGCCGATGGACCGCTCGATCGCCGAGAGCGGCGTGCTGGTCGTCGCGATCGACATGACGATCGCCAAGGAAGCGCCCTACCCCGCGTGCGTCCAGGACGCGCACTACGGCGTGCGCTGGCTGAAGTCGAAGGCGGCGCAATGGAAAGGCGACCCGGCGACGCTCGGCGTGTTCGGCAGCTCGAGCGGCGGCCACGTCGCCGAGCTGATCGGCATGCGCCCGCGCGACCCGCGCTACGCCGTGCACCCGCTGAAGGAAGCGCCGGACCTCGACGCGTCGCTGCTCTACGTCGCGACGCGCTCGCCGATCAGCAACACCTTCGCGCGCTACCAGAACGCGGTGAACCGCAAGCGCGAGAACATGATGAGGAACAACACCAACTTCTTCAGGCCGTTCGAGACCATCCACGAGGCGAACCCGCAGGAGATCCTCGAGCGCCGCGAGAAGGTCGTGCTGCTGCCGCTGCTCGTGATGCAGGGCGCGCTCGACGACAACGTGCTGCCGCCCGACCAGAAGAAGTTCACCGAGACCTACCGCGCCGCCGGCGGCGACGTGCGCTTCGAGCTCTTCGAAGGCTGCGAGCACGAGTGGGTCGCCGAGCCCGGCCCGCAGACCGACCGCGCGCACGAGATGGTGAAGGGGTTCATCGCGCAGCAGCTCTCGGCGCGGCGCTCGGCGTAACCCGTCTCAGGGCTCCTGCGAGTCGATCAGGATGAACGCCACGCGCGCCGGCGCCTGGCCGCGGTTCACCCACGCGTGGTTCGTGGCCTGCTGCACGAACACGTCGCCCGCCTTGAGGTGCACCTCGCCCTCGTCCATGAGCATGTCGATCTCGCCCGACATGACGATGCCGTAGTCGAGGCTGCGCGTGCGGTGCATCATCGGGTGCCGCGGCGGAAGTCCGCGCTTGGGCGCCTCGGCGCCGACGATCTTCATCATGTGGTTCATGTCGGTCGGGTGCTCGCCCTGCGAGTCGGGCGCGAAGTCGACGATGCGGAACACCGTGCCGCCCTTCGGGGGCACGAGGCCGATCCTGGTCTTGCCGCGGTCGGCGACGTTGGTGAAATCGGGAAGGTTCGTGCTCGTCACCCAGACGTTGGCCGCGTAGTTGGGCGGGCGCGGCGCGACGAGCGGCGTGTGCTCGTCGATCATCACGACGGCCTTGCCCGAGTCGTCGAGCTTGGTCACGACGCGGCGGACCTGGGGCCGCATCTCTGCAGAGGCCTTCTGCTGCGCGATGACGTAGCCCGCCGCGGTGAACGCGGCGGCGAAGACGGCGAGGAACAACACCCGCAAGAGCTTCGCTTTCATGGTCTCCTCCTGGTGGGTTGCTGCGGGCATTCTAGGGTCTTTGACCGCGAGCGGGGCGACGTCTAATCTGCGCGGGATGCCGGGCCACTCCGCGATCATCCTCTTCGCCCACGGCGCGCGCGAGCCCGAATGGGCGCTGCCGTTCGAGCGGCTGCGCGACCGGCTGCGCGCGGCCGGGATGCGCGTCGAGCTCGCCTATCTCGGCTCGATGCGGCCGCCGCTCGAAGAGGCCGTCGCGGCGCTCGCGCGCGGCGGCGCGGCGCGCGTGACCATCGTGCCGATGTTTCTCGCGCAGGGCGGACATCTCAAGGAAGACCTGCCGAGGATGGTGGCCGACATCCGTGCGATGCACCCGAAGTTGGAGCTCACGGTCACGTCGGCTCTGGGGGATGCGCCCGAGATGCTCGACGCGATGGAAAGCTGGGTCAAGCGTGCCGTGCGGTGAACCACCTCGCCCGCTTCGCGGGCACCCCTCCTCTGCGAGGAGGGGAATACTCGGCTTTCCAAGAAGGGTGAAGCCAGCCGGTAAGCCGGGTTCTGTCGTGGACGGTCATTCCTCTCGACCCCGGGTCACCCCGGAGCTCTAGCCACCTACCCGCGGACTCGGCGAGCAGCGTCATCGTCCGCCTATTTGGTGTTGCTCCGGGTGGAGGTTGCCGCGTTTCACCCTTGCCGGTTTGACCCGGCAAGACTCGTCTCTGTGGCCCTGTTCCTCGCCTTGCGGCGGCCGGGCGTTACCCGGCACCCTGCTCTGTGGAGCCCGGACTTTCCTCTACGGGGGATGTTCACCCCGCAGCGACCGCCTGGCCGGCTTCACCCCCGCATTGTACGCCCTCGACGCGCACGTCTTGACTTGGGGAATTTCATGGCCTTGAATGGGATCGAACAGTCAACCGGTCTCTCACAGGAGGTCCCCCCCCATGAGACGCAGACTGTATTTCCTGCTTCCCGATGTGGCGAGCGCAACCCGGACGGCCAACGACCTGCTGCTCGCGCGGGTCGAGGACGGGCGCATGCACTTCCTCGCCAAGCGCGGCACGCCGCTCGGCGCCTTGCGCGAGGCGAGCTTCCTGCAGAAGAGCGACGCGATCCACGGTGCCGAGCTCGGCCTGGTCATCGGCGCGATCGGCGGCTTTCTGGTCGGCGTCTACATGGTGATGACGCCGCCCGACGGCGTGCACATGCAGCTGGTCACGGTGCTGCTCTCGACGCTGGTCGGCGCGGCGTTCGGCGCGTGGACCGCGAGCCTGGTCGCGCTGTCCGTCCCGAATACGCGCCTCAAGGCGTTCCACGCCGACATCGAGGGCGGCATGATCCTGCTGATGGTCGACGTGCCGCTCTCGCGCGTCGAGGAGGTTCAGGACCTCGTCACCCGCCGCCATCCCGAGGCGACGGCGCGCGGCGTCGAGCCGACCCTGCCCGCGTTCCCGTAGCCGGCGGCGCCGGCCGGAACTGCGTCGCGTCGTCGTAGTACTCCGCGCGCGCGTTCGCCGGGTCCCATCCCGGCACGCCGAGCACGGGGAGCGGCGGCAGCGTCCGCGTCGAGACGAGCGCCCGCGGATCGGAGAAATACGCCGCTGCGCGCGCGTCCATGCGCGCGAGCTGGCGCTCGATCGGCTGCGCGAAGAACGATTCCTCGACGTCGACGATCAGCGCCTTCGCCGTGACGCCCTTGTAAGGCTCGAGCGCCTTCTCGTAGATCGCGTGGCCGAAGACGAAGAAGCGCATCGCGCGCTCGACGTCGGCGCGCCGCGACCAGAACAGCGCCTTCCACTCGTGCGCGGGCACGAGCGCCGCGAGCGAAGCATCCGCGCAGGCCACGATCACGCCCGCCTCGTCGAACAGCGTCAGCACGTCGCGCGGCGTGCCCCGCTCGCGCTCGCCGCGCCGCGCGCGCATCTCGGCGTAGTGGACGCGGTTGAACGCGGCCTTGGTCGCCGGGAACGTCGCCCACACCAGCGCGTTGAACAGATCGTGCGGCTCGCCGGGCCGCGTCGCGACCTCGCCGGTCTCGAACACGCGCACCTCGTACGGAGCGCCGGCGAGCGGTGCCGCGGGCGGGACGAAGCGCAGCGGCGCGCCGCCGCCGCTCACCGTCCCCGGAGGCAGGAGCGCGTTCAGGTCGTCCGCGCCGGGAAAGCGGTCGCGGGGAAGCCGGACAAGCAGCGGGGCGAGCGGCGCGAAGACCGGCGAGGCGAGCGCCGCGCGCCAGCCTTCTAAGACAGCCGCCACCCGACCGACTCGCCCGCGCGCAGCGGCACCACCGTCTCGGAGCCGAACGGCATGTCGCGCGGCACCACCCAGGGCTCCTTGCGCAGCATCACCTTCGCCGTGTTGCGCGGCAGCCCGTAGAAGTCGGCGCCGTGATGGCTCGCGAACGCCTCGAGCCGCTCGAGCGCGCCCGCCGCCTCGAACACCTCGGCGTAGAGCTCGAGCGCGGCGTGCGCCGAGTACACGCCCGCGTGCCCGCAGGCGCTCTCCTTGTCGCGGCGCGCGTGCGGCGCGCTGTCGGTGCCGAGGAAGAACTTCGGGCTGCCGCCGGTCGCGCATTCGACCAGCGCGCGCCGGTGCTCCTCGCGCTTGAGCACCGGCAGGCAGTAGAGATGCGGCCGCATCCCGCCCGCGAACAGCGCGCCGCGGCTGTAGAGCAGGTGGTGCGCGGTAATGGTGGCGGCGACGTTCGGGCCGGCCTTGGCCACGTACTGCGCGCCCTCGCGCGTGGTCACGTGCTCGAGCACCACGCGAAGGCCCGGGAAGCGGCGCACGATGCGCTCGAGCACGGTCTCGACGAACACGCGCTCGCGGTCGAAGACGTCGACCTCGGGATCGGTCACCTCGCCGTGGACGAGCAGCGGCATGCCGCGCTCCTGCATCGCCTCGAGCGTGCCCGAGACGCGCTCGAGCGAGGTGACGCCGTAGTCGGAGTTGGTCGTCGCGCCGGCCGGGTAGTACTTGACCGCGTGCACGAAGCCGCTCGCCTTCGCGCGCGCGATCTCGTCGCGGCCGGTGCTGTCGGAAAGATACAGCGTCATGAGCGGCGTGAACGCCGCGCCTTTCGCCAGGGCGGCGAGGATGCGCTCGCGGTACGCCCCGGCCTGTGCGGTCGTCAGCACCGGCGGACGCAGGTTCGGCATCACGATCGCACGCGCGAACTGGCGCGCCGCGTGCGCGAGCACGGAGGCCATCGCCGCTCCGTCGCGCAGGTGCAGGTGCCAGTCGTCGGGACGTGAGAGCGTGAGGGTAGTGGCGGTCATCGCGGTCGGTCCGCGTCCATCATACCTTCTTGCCCGAGAGCTCCAGCGCCCGGGCGTAGACGGCGTTGCGCTTCGCGCCCGTGATCGCGCACGCGAGGCGCACCGCCTGCGCGAGCGGCAGCTCGGCGAGCAGCGCGCGGAGCACGGGGTCCGCCGCGGCCGCGGCCGCGGCGCCCGCGTCCCCGGCGGGCGCGCCTTCGACGATGAGCACGAACTCGCCCTTCTGCCGGTGCGCGTCCGCCTGCAGCCACGCCGCGGCCTCCTCCAGCCGGCAGCGGTGGATCTGCTCGAACACCTTGGTCAGCTCGCGCGCGATGACGAGCGCGCGAGCGCCGCCGAGGACCGCGGCGAGATCCTCGACGCACTCGAGCACGCGGTGCGGCGCCTCGTACAGCACGATCGGGCGGTGCTCGCCGCTCAAGCGCTCGATCGCCGCGCGGCGCGCGGCGCGCTTCGGCGGGAGAAAGCCTTCGAACACGAAGCCCGGCTGCGCGAGTCCCGCCGCCGAGACCGCCGCGATCGCCGCGTTCGGCCCCGGGACCGGGCTCACGCGGAAGCCCGCCTCGCGCGCGCGGGCGACGAGCGCCGCGCCCGGATCGGAGACCGCCGGCGTGCCGGCGTCGCTCACGAGGGCGACGTCGCGGCCCTCGCGCAGCGCGGCGAGCACGGTCTCGGCGGCCTTGCGCTCGTTGTGCTCGTGCAGCGCGAGCAGCCGCGCGCGGATGCCGTGGTGATCGAGCAGCACCGACGCGGTGCGCGTGTCCTCGGCGGCGACGAGGTCGACCGCGCGCAGCACGGCGAGCGCGCGCAGCCCGATGTCCTCGAGGTTCCCAATCGGCGTTGCGACCACATATAATTGGCCGTCCCTCCGACGATCCTCGCCATGCTCCCCGGTCTTCGCGCCCAAGCCCTGCTCGTCGTTCTCGCGTTGTCGAGCCCGGGATTGTGCGCGGCGCAGCAGCCGCCCGCAACCGCGCCGGGGTCCGCGCCAATCGCGCCGTCCGCGCCGATCCCGACCCCGCCGCCCTCGGGCCCCTACGTCGCGCTGCTGCTGCCGCTGAACGCGCCCGAGTACGCCGCGCCCGCCGAGGCGGTGCGCCAGGGCTGCCAGGCCGCGCAGACGCACGACCCGAAGCTCGCGCTGCAGATCGTGCGCACCAACGCGCGGCCTGACTCGATCCTCGCCGAGTACAACGCGCTGGTCGCGCGCGGGGCCACCGTCGTCGTCGGGCCGATGACGCGCACCGGCGTCTCCGCGCTCGCCGCGCGGCGCGAGCCCGGCGTGCCGACGGTCGCGCTGAACACGCCCGAGCGCGAGGTGCACCCGCCGCCGTGGCTCTACAGCTTCGGCCTCGGCATCGAAGGCGAGGCGCGCCTGGTCGCCCACATGGCGATGGGCGCAAAGACCAAGGACGCGGTCGTCGTGCGCGCGAACACGGCGCTCGCGAAGCGCGCGTCGCAGGCCTTCGCCGACGAGTGGGTGCTGCTCGGCGGCCGCATCGTCGCCGCCGAGGAGTTCGGCCCGTCCACCGAGCTGCCGCAGATGCAGCAGCGCCTCGCCGGCGTCGAGGCGAGCATGACCTTCCTCGCGGCCGACGCCACCCAGGCGCGCAAGGTGCGGCCGTACCTGAACAACCAGATGCCCGTCTACGGCACCTCGCAGATCAACGACGAGCGCTCCGGGCTCCTCGTCAACCAGGACCTCGCGGGCATCCGCTTCGTCGACATGCCCTGGCTGGTCCAGCCCGATCATCCGGCGGTCATGGTTTACCCGCGCTCGAATTCGCTCTCGGTCGAGCTGCAGCGCTTCTACGCGCTCGGAATCGACGCGTGCCGGATCGCCGAGCAGCTCGTCACGCATTCCGAGCGCGTGCGCCTGGACGGCGTCACCGGCCGCATCACGCTCGCCGCCGACCGCGTGTTCCAGCGCGAGCCGGTCCTCGCCGTGATCCGCGAGGGGGGCGCCTCGGCGCTCCAGGACCAGCGGTGAAGACCGGGGCCGCGGCCGAGCAGCTCGCCGCGGCCTGGCTTGCCCGCAAGGGCCTCCAGCTCATCGAGGCCAATTACCGCTCGCGCTTCGGCGAGATCGACCTTGTCCTCCGGGACGGGGACACGATCGTTTTTGCCGAGGTACGGCTGAGGACGAGCGACCGCTTCGGCGGCGCCGCCTACAGCGTGGACCGGCGCAAGCAGTCGCGCATCATCGCGGCCGCACGGCGCTGGCTCGCCGGCAAGAAGGACGCGCCGTGCCGCTTCGACGTCGTGCTGATGGACCGGCTCGACGCGTCCCGGATCGAATGGATACGCGATGCGTTCACGACATGAGGGAAGGCTCGTGCGCGCGGCTGTGCTCGCGCTCGTCGCCGCCGCGGCCTGCTGCGGCGCCGCGGCGTCGGCGCAATCGGTGCGCATGGTGTTGCAGAGCTCGCGGCTCGCGGGCTTCGGGCACGGCGAGGCGGCGACGGTGTTCCCCGAGCTGCGCGTCGGCGACGCCCTCGCGCTCGCGCGCGAGCCCGACAACCGCCACGACCCGAACGCAGTCCGCGTCGAGTGGCGCGGGCACAAGCTCGGCTACGTGCCGCGCGCCGAGAACGTGGCGCTCGCATGGGCGATGGACCGCGGCGAGACGCTGTCGGCGCGCGTCACCCGGCTGCGACGCCATCCCAACCCGAGGATGCGGATCGAGTTCGACGTCTACATGGAGTAGCCGGTAAAATGCCGGCCATGAAACCGTTCCCGGCCCGCGGCCGGTCCGCGGAGCTCGACCTGCCGGCCCGGATCCGAAAGCACTTCAACGACAGCGCCGAGCTCAAGGTGCGCGCCGTCGACGCGCTCACCGCGCCGATCGCCCGGGCCGTCGACCTCATGGTGACGGCGCTCCTCGCCGACCGCAAGATCCTTTCGTGCGGCAACGGCGGATCGGCGGCCGACGCGCAGCATTTCTCCGCGGAGCTCCTCAACCGCTTCGAGCGCGAGCGCCCGGCGCTCGCCGCGATGGCGCTCACGACGGACACGTCGACGCTGACCTCGATCGCCAACGACTACGACTACGACCAGGTGTTCTCCAAGCAGGTGAGCGCGCTCGGCAACGCCGGCGACGTGCTGCTCGCGATCTCGACCAGCGGCAACTCGCGCAACGTCATCCGCGCGATGAACGCCGCGCGCGAGCGCGACATGCGCATCGTCGCGCTCACCGGCCGCGGCGGCGGCGAGATGGCGAAGCTGCTCGGCGCGGGCGACGTGCACGTGTGCGTTCCGCACCCGCAGACCGCGCGCATCCAGGAGGTCCACCTGCTGACGATCCACTGCCTCTGCGACGGCATCGACGCCTCGCTTCTGGGAGCCGAACCATGACAAGAACCCTCGCCGCCCGCGCCGTGCTCGCCCTGGGCGCCGCCGCCGCGCTCTCCGGCTGCATCCCGGCGGTGATCCTCGGCGGGGCGGCGGCCACGGCGGTCGCGATCAGCGACCGGCGCCAGCCCGAGGTGCTCCTCGGCGACAAGCGCATCGAGTACGCGGTCTCGGGTCGCATCGACGACGCGCTGCGCGATCAGGCGCATATCAACGCGACGAGCTACAACTACACGGTGCTGCTGACCGGCGAGGCCTACACGCCCGAGCTCAAGGCGCAGGCCGAGAAGATCGCCACCGAGGTGCCCCAGGTCAAGAACGTGGTGAACGAGATCGACGTCGCCGGCCGCAGCTCGCTCGCCTCGCGCAGCAACGACAGCCTCATCACCACCAAGGTGAAGGCGAACCTGATCTCCGACGCGGGCAAGCGCTACGAGCCCGAGCAGGTGAAGATCGTCACCGAGCGCGGCGTCGTGTACCTGCTCGGCTTGGTGACGCGCGAGGAGGCCGACGCCATCACCGACGTCGTGCGCAGCACGACCGGCGTGCAGAAGGTCGTGCGCGTCTTCGAGTACATCCTGCCGCCGGCGAAGCGCGACTCGGACGTGCGCAACCCGACGCCGTCGCGCTAGCGCGCGCCATCCCCGAGCATCCGCTCCGGCTGCGAGACGGGGCGGCTCGACGAAGATGAAGCCCGATTTCGAGAACAAGATCTGCGCGCCGGCGCAGCTCGGCGCGCGCGTCGCGGCGGCCGCGCGGCCCCTGGTGTTCACGAACGGCGTGTTCGACATCCTGCACCGGGGCCACGTCACCTACCTGGCCCGGGCGCGTGCGCTCGGCGCGAGCCTGCTGGTCGCGCTGAACAGCGACGCCTCGGCGAGGCGCCTGGGCAAAGGCGACGACCGCCCGATCAACCCGCTCGCCGACCGCATGGCGCTGGTCGCGGCGCTCGAGCCGGTCACGCTCGTCACCTGGTTCGAGGAGGACACGCCGCTCGCGCTCATCCTCGCGTGCCGGCCCGAAACGCTCGTCAAAGGCGGGGACTGGCGCCCCGAGGCGATCGTCGGCGCCTCGGAAGTGCGCGGCTGGGGCGGCTCGGTGCACGCGGTCCCGTTCGAGCACCAGCGCTCGACCACGGCGCTGCTGCAGGCGATCCGCGGGAAATCCGGCTAGGCCGGAGCCGCCGGCGGGAGCGGCTTCTCCGCCGGGCAGTCCTTCAGCTCGGCGCCGGGAAACGCCTGGCGCACCTCGTTCAGCCGGGCGGCCTCGGGCTCGGGCACGTCGCGCACCGAGAACAGGACCTTCGGCACCTGCGTCTCGCGCGCGCCGACGCGGGCGCTGCGCACGCCTTTCGTCCGCAGCTCCGCGAGCCTGGAGCGCGCCGCCTCGCGGCTCTTGAAGACGCCGAGCGATATCGCGTAGCGGTACTCGGGATCGTCCTGGACGATGAAGAACTCGCCCACGCCGAGCTTCCTCAGCTCCGCGACCTTGCGGTTCGCGCCCTGGCGGTTGGACTGCGGCGGCACATAGACCCAGAAGCCCGCGGTCTCCTCCACGTGTCGCTGCGACACGCGCGCGCCGAGCGCGAGCGGCGCCAGCGCCTGCTCGACCTTGGCCGCGTCGGCCGCGTTGAACGCTCCGAGCTCCACGCACGCGGCGACCTTCACGGGCGCCGGCGCCTTGGGCGCGGGCTGCGCGTCCGCCGTCTTGCCCGCCGCCGGCCCGGGCGCCTTCCTGGGCGCCGCCGCCTCGGGCTCGGATTTCGCCGCGGCCTGCGAGGGCTTCGGCACCTGCTTCGCCGACGCCTTCGCCACCTGGTCCGGCGTGAGCAGCTTGATCGCCTCGGGATGGAGCTGCTGGTCGACGAGCTGCGATTCGCCCGATGCGTTCTGGGTGAACCAGGTCCAGGCGAAGAACGCCATGTTGGCGAGCAGCAGCAGGAAGAAGACGATCCTCATCCGGCGATTCTCAGCAATCCCTCCAGCACGAGATTATCCACCAGCCGGGTCTCGATCCGAAGCGCCGATGCGATCTTGGCCGCGTTTCCGCCCGAGAGCACGCAGGCCGCGCCGCGCTCCATGCCCGCGTGCAGGCGCTCGATCGCGCCCGCCTGCGCGAGCACGCAGCCGGTCTCGATCGCGTCGGCGGTGCGCTTGGGCTCGGCGACGACCTGCCCTTCCGCGAGCGAGAGCTGCGCGGCGTGCTGCGCGAGGGCGCGCTTCATCAGGTCGATGCCGGGCAGGATGACGCCGCCGCGGAAAGTGCCGTCGGCGCCGAGAATGTCCGCCGTGGTCGCGGTGCCCGCGTCGACCACGAGGCAGGCGCGGCGCTCGAGCCCGCGCGCGCCGATCAGCGCGGCCCAGCGGTCGGCGCCGAGACGCTCGGGCGGCTCGTAGCGGTTGATGACGCCGCATTCGGCGGCCTTGGGGACGACGTGGATCACGGGCGCCGGCCAGCGCGCGATCAGCCGCTCGATCTCGACGCCGACCGCGTGCCCCGCGACGTTGGAGACCGCGATCCTGTCGACCGTCCCGAGCGCGCCCCACTGCGGCTCGAGCCTGACGAGGGCGCCGAGCGGCACCGCGTCCCCGCGCTCCCAGGCGCCGTCGCGGTGCAGTCCCCACTTGAGGACGCTGTTGCCGCAGTCGATGGCGAGGAGCGAGGCCATGCTTCAGGCGGGACGCAGCGACAGCTCGCCGCTGTGGAAGCGCTCGACGCCGCCCGGCGAGCGCAGCACCAGCGCGCCGTCCTCGGCGACGCCGAGCGCCTCGCCCTCGACGACGCGGCGTCCGGAGGCGGTGAGCGCGACGCGCCGTCCCTGCCAGGCGTGGCGGCGCTGCCATTCGTCGCGGAAAGGAGCGAAGCCCTCGCGGCCGAAGCGCGCCAGGCCTTGCGCGAGCGAATCGAGCAGCGCCGCGAGCAGCTCGGTGCGCGACGGCACGGACGCCGCGCACCCGGCGAGATCGGCGACCGGCTGCCCGATGCGCGCGCGCGCCTCGGCGTCGAGGCGCACGTTGAGCCCCACGCCGATCACGGCCGCGCTCGGCCCCCGCGCCTCGCCCGAGACCTCGACCAGGATGCCGCCCAGTTTGGCGTCGCCGTGCAGGAGATCGTTCGGCCATTTCAGGCGCACGCCGGCCGCGCCTTCGCGCTCGAGCGCGCGCGCGACCAGCACGGCGGCGGCGAGGCTCAGCCCCGAGAGCGCGGCGGGCCGCGCCTCGAAGCGCCAGAGCAGCGAGAACGCGATGCTGCCGCCGCGCGCGGAGAACCAGGGATTGCCGCGGCGTCCGCGTCCCGCGCTCTGATGCTCGCACGCGAGGACGCTGCCGTGGGCGGCTCCCACCGCGGCGCGCTCGAGCAGCACGCTGCTGGTCGACGCGCATTCGTCGAGGACCTCGACCGAGAGCGGCGTCGAGAAGCGCGCCGCGCGCGAGGCGAGCGCCGCGGTGTCGAGAGCGTCGTCGAGGGAGTCGGTCGGGACGGCCATGGCTTGGGCAGGCGCGCGCATGGTAGCACGGGGCCGCGCCGCATCCCCCGTCACCACCACCACGGCGGCCCGACGCCGAAATGATACGGCGAGTAGTAAGGCGGCCCGTAGAAGAACGACTGGCGCATCGCCTCCTCGCGCCGCACCGCCTCGAGATAAGTGCGGTTCATGTAGTCGATCACCTCGTCGGGCACGCCCTGCTCGCGCAGCCGCGCGAGCTGCGACGCGCTCAAGGGGTAGACCGCGCCGGACTCCTGCATGCGTCGGATGATGTCCTGCGCCGGAGCGCCCGATTTCGCGAGGGCCACGATCTCCTCCGGGCTCGGCGGCGGCGGTCCCTGCACGGTGGCGCAGGCCGCGACGAGCGTGGAAAAAATCACGCAGCCGGAGCGCAAGAGCTGGAGCAGGGATTTGTTGCGCATCGACGATGGGAGCCTGTCGCGACGGACCGCGGCGCCGCTGTAATGTTGGACATTACGCGGTTTGTAGGTTCAAGCGGCCTTGCATGCGCCATCCGGCGCTTGTTATGATGCCGTCATAGGCGGCGCCGCACGGTGTCGCCGACGATTTTCCGCCGGCCCAGCAAACGGCGGATTACGGGGGAAACCCTCCCTTCCCCCGTATTTTTTATCCGGGCGGCGCCGCAGCGGGAAGCTGCGGCGCCGCCCTCCCCCCGGCTGATACCATGGCGCGCATGAAGCCGTGGCCCCATCCCCGTATCATCGCCCACCGCGGCGGCGGCGCGCTCGCTCCCGAGAACACGCTCGCCGGACTGCGCCGCGCGAAGGCGCTCGGCTTCGCCGCGGTGGAGTTCGACGTCATGCTCTCGGGCGACGGCGTTCCGCTGCTCATGCACGACGAGACGCTCGAGCGCACGACCAGCGGCCGCGGAGCGGTCGCCGCGACGCCGTACGCGGCGATCGCCGCGCTCGACGCGGGCGGCAAGTTCGGACCCGCGTTCGCGGGCGAGCCGGTCCCCGGCTTCGCCGCCGCGGCCGAGCTGTGCATCGAGCTCGGCTTGTGGGCGAACGTCGAGATCAAGCCGGCCGCGGGCCATGCACGCGAAACCGGCCGCGCCGCGGCGAAGCTGGCCGCGGCGGCGTGGGGCGCGAAGTCGCCCGCGCCGCTGCTCTCGTCGTTCGATCCCGACGCGCTCGACGCCGCGCGCGAGGCGGCGCCCGCGCTCGAGCGCGGCTACCTCGTCGGACGTGTTCCCGGGGATTGGCGCGGCCGCCTCGAGCTCCACGGCTGCGTGTCGCTCAACTGCGATCACGTCCACCTGCGCGAGGCCGACGCGCGCGCGATCAAGCGGTCCGGGTACGCGCTGCTCTGCTACACCGTGAACGACGCCGACACCGCGCGCAGGCTCTTCGCCTGGGGCGTCGACGCGGTCTTCACCGACCGCCTGGACCTGATCGGCCCGGATTTCCGCTGACGCGCCGGCGTCAGTGGAGCTGCATCGCGACGAGAAAGCGCGACACGAGGTTGTAGCCCGCGATGGTCGCCGTGAGCTCGACCGTCTCGCGCTCGTCGAAGGCGGCGCGCACCGCCGAGAAGACGTCGTCGGGAACCTCGATCCCGCGCGTCATGGCGTCGGTATAAGCGAGCACGGCGCGCTCCTCTTTCGAATAGAGCTTCGCGTCGCGCCAGCCCTCCAGCGCGTCGATCTTCTCCTGCGGCACGCCTTCCTTCAGCGCGAAGGGGACGTGCGCGCGGTACTCGTACGCCGCGCCGTTCAGCAGGGCGACGCGCAGGATCGCGAGCTCGCGCATGCCGCCGTTCAGCTTCGACTTCTGCCGGATCGCGGTGAAGAGCTTCAGCCACCCTTCGGCGATCGGCGGGCTGTTCATGAGCACGGCGTACAGGTCGAGGAAGCGCCCGCCGCGCTCGGCCTTGATCGTCGCGATGAGCGCGTCCTGCTCCGCGCGCTCGCCTTCCTTCACCAGCCGCACTCTCGCCACTTCGCCTCCCTTTCGTTTTTAGAACGGCAGCTTCGCGCCCGGCTTCGCAGCGAGCAGCACGCGCCGGAACGCCGACTGGATCTCCGCCAGCGACTCGCGGTCGTCGGCCTCGAAGCGCAGCACGATCACGGGCGTCGTGTTCGACGCGCGCGCGAGGCCGAAGCCGCGCGGGTACTCGACGCGCAGGCCGTCGATGCGGATGATCTCGTCCGCGCCGGGGAACTGCGCCTCCTTCTGCAGGCGCTCGATCAGCCGGTGCGGCTCGCCCTCCTCGAGCGCGAGATGCAGCTCGGGGGTCGACACCGCGTCGGGCAGCGCGTTCAGCGTCGCGGTGGCGTTCCGCGTCTTGCTCAGGATCTCGAGCAGGCGCGCCCCGGCGTACTGGGCGTCGTCGAAGCCGTACCAGCGCTCGACGAAGAAGGTATGCCCGCTCATCTCGCCGGCGAGCAGCGCGCCGCGCTCCTTGAGCCGCGCCTTGATCAGCGAATGCCCGGTCTTCCACAGGCTCGGCACGCCGCCGTGCTTGCGGATCCAAGGCGCGAGGTGGCGCGTGCTCTTCACGTCGTAGATGATCTCGGCGCCGGGCTTCCGCGAGAGCACGTCCTGCGCGAACAGCATCAGCTGCCGGTCGGGGAAGATGTTCCTGCCGTCGGCGGTCACCACGCCGAGGCGGTCGCCGTCGCCGTCGAACGCGAAGCCGAGCTCGGCGCCGATCTCGCGCACCTTCGCGACGAGGTCGCGCAGGTTCGCCGGCTGCGAGGGGTCGGGATGGTGGTTCGGGAACGAGCCGTCGACGTCGCAGTAGAGCTCGGTGACGTCGCAGCCCAGGCGCCGGTAGAGCTCGCCCGCGGTCGCGCCGGCGACGCCGTTGCCGCAGTCGACGACGATCTTCATCGCGCGCGCGAGCTTCGCGTCGGAGACGATGCGCGAGAGATACGCCTCGCGCACGTCGGCGGTGCGCGCCTTGCCTTCGCCTTGGGCGAGGTCGCCCGATTCGATGCGGCGCCGCAGTCCCTGCACCTCCTCGCCCGCGAGCGTGACGCCGTGCAGCACCATCTTCAGGCCGTTGTACTCGGGCGGATTGTGGCTGCCGGTCACCGACACGGCGCTGCCGCAGCCCAGGTGGTGCGCGGCGAAGTACGAGATCGGCGTCGCGACCATGCCGATGTCGACGACGTCGACGCCGCTCGCGCGGATGCCCTCGGACAGGGCGCGCGCGAGCTCGGGGCCCGACTCGCGGCCGTCGCGCCCGATCGCAATCTCCAGGCGCGCCGCGTCGGGGCGGCGGCGCCGCGCCTCGCTGCCGAGCGCCTGCCCGATGAGGCGCACCGCGTCGGCGGTCAGCGTACGGCCGACGATGCCGCGGATATCGTAGGCCTTGAAGATTTCTGGAGAGACGGCGGGCATGGTCTCGGTCGGCGAGGCGGTACGCATTATAGGGCAGCCTTGTGCAGGAAGACGCGCCGTTGGACCGCGCGCGCGGCGTATCGTTCGAGCCGTGGCGTTGCGTCGATCCGCCGCGTTGCGTAGTATCCGTCCCGATGAAAAACAGGCGCGCGCTGGCGCTCGCCGCGGCCGCGCTCTCCTTCGCGGGACCGGCGCGCGCCGACTGGTGGCAGGACCTGAAGGACCTGCACGCGTACAAGTACGAGCGCGCGAAGGAGGCGTTCTTCAACGGGCGCAGCGACTGGTACGCGAGCGGCTACATCTGGCACGCGCCCTGGGCCTACAGCAGCGAGCGCAGGCACCACGAGTTGAACGACATCGGCTGGGGCGGCGGCTTCGGCCGCTCGGTGGTCGACGCTAACGGCAACACCCACTCGCTGTACGCGATCGCCGCTCAGGACTCGCACTTCAAGCCGCAGTACGCGGCCGGCTACCTCTGGATGACGTACTGGCCGCTCGCGGAGCGCTTCTCGGGCGGTCTCGGCTACAGCGTGTTCCTGTTCTCACGGAGCGACATCGGCGGCTACTTCCCGATCCCGGGCATCGTGCCGGCCGCGTCGCTGCGCTGGCGCAAGACGGAGTTGCTGGGCCTGTTCGTTCCCGGCCTCGGGCACAACGGCGGCAACGTCGGCTACGTCGCCGCGCGCTTCAGCTTCTAGCGCCGCGGAAGAAATCCGCGACGCGGCGCGGTAGGAAAATCCCTATGCCATTATCATGTCCGGGCGGAGGCAAGTGTGAGTAAAACCTAGTTTGGGTGTGTGATGCGGCAAAGGACCGGCCGATCCGTTTCTCTCGCCAAGATTACGCGTCCGCAAGCCGAGCAAGTTCTAACGCGCACGCGTCTGTGGCAACGCCTGGATCGGGCGCGCAAGATCGTCTGGATCACCGCACCACCGGGCGCGGGCAAGACCACGCTGGTGGCGGACTATATCGCGCGAAGAAAACGGGCCTGCCTGTGGTACCAGATCGACGAGGGCGATGCGGACATCGCCGCTTTCTTTCACTATCTGGGGCTCGCTGCAAGAAAGGCCGCTCCGCGCAAACGCAAACCGCTGCCGCACTTCACGCCCGAGTACCGTGCCGGCCTCAACGCCTTCACCCGGCGTTATTTTCAGGAGCTGTACAAACGCTTAAAGCCGCCTTTCACCCTGGTCTTCGATAATTATCAGGAGGTCGCGGCCGACGCCGGGTTGCATGAGGCGCTCCAGGATGCTCTGGATGGGTTGCCGGTGGGCGGCCATGTCGCGGTCCTGAGCCGCAGCGCGCCGCCTCCGGCCTTCGCGCGGTTCCTGGCGAGCGGCGCCATGGTGATCCTCGACTGGGATGCGCTCAAGCTGACGCTCGAGGAATTCTCCAGCGTCGCCCGGTTGCGCGGGCAGGACAGACTGCCCGCGGAAATACTGCAACGGCTGTACGCCCGAACGCAAGGGTGGGCGGCCGGGCTGGTATTGATGCTGGAGCGAACGGAGGATTCCCGACCTCAGGCCGCGCTCGATTCGACGCCCGAAGCGATTTTCGACTATTTCGCCTGGGAAGTCTTCGACAAGAGCGACGGCAAGACCCGGGAGGTCTTGCTTCAGACGGCGTTTCTGCCGATGCTCGGCATCAAGACCGTCGAGAAGCTCACCGGGCAGCACGGGGCCGCGCGCATTTTGTCCGAGCTCAGCCGCAAGAATCATTTCACGATAAGACATCCTCAAGCGGAGCCCGTCTACCAGTACCATCCGCTGTTCCAGGAATTCCTGCGCGTGCGCGCGAAAGAGCTGTTGACGCCCGAACGTCTGACGGCGTTGCAGCAGAACGCGGCTGCATTGCTCGAAGCAGACGGTCAGGTGGAAGCAGCGGCGGATCTACTGCAAGCCGCCCGGGATTGGGCGATGCTGGCACGGTTGATCGGCAGGCACGCTCAGCTTTTCGTGTCGCAGGGCCGCACGCAGACGATCGAGGGTTGGGTGCGCGGCGTCCCCCAGGACATTCGCACGCGCGATCCGTGGTTGGAATATTGGCTGGGTATCTGCCGCCTGCCCTTCGCGCCCGCAGAGGCTCGTGAGCATTTTGCGCGCGCCTATGAGCGCTTCAAGTCGGGCGGCGAGCTGCCGGGGGTGTGCCTCGCATGGTGCGCCGTGATCGACACATTCGTGTACGAGTGGCAGGATTTCAAGCCGATGCAGATCTGGATCGCCATGCTCGAGGAGCTGCCATCCGACCCTTCCGTGCTGCCGCCGCCGCTCGCGGAGCATCTGACCAGCGCCATTTTCATCGCGCTCGTCCATGGCCGGCCGCAGCATCCGGATCTCGCGCCCTGGGCGGAGCGGGTCGCCCGGATCGTCCGCGAGAGCAACGACCTCGGCTTGCGCATCAAGGTCGCGCCCCATCTGCTGCAATACTACACGTGGTGGTCGGGAGAGCTACCCAAGGCCGAGTTGTTCCTCGATACTCTGCGCGCCGTCGCCGCGGCCCCCGGGGTGCCGCCGCTGGTGCAGATCACATGGCAGGCGATGTCCTCCGCGTACCACTGGGTGATCGCTGAAAACGACGCATGTGTGGAGGCGGTGAATCGGGGGCTCGAGACCGCGGATGCGAGCGGCGTGCACGTATGGGATTTCCTGCTGTGCTCGCAGGGTATTTTCGCGGCGATCTTCGGCGACAAGCCGGCGCCGGCCGAATCCTATTTCGCGCGCATGCGGGCGGCGCTCAACCCGGCGCGGCGGATGGACGCCGCGTGGTACTACTATCTGCTCGCCGGAAAATACTTTCTCGAGGGCGACTTCGCGCGCGCTCTCGACCACTCAGAGCAATGCGTGCGCCTGAACGAAGAGGCGGGCGTGGCGCTGACGGGAGCGTACGGGCGGGCGGACCACGCGCGCGTGATGTTCTATTCCGGCGATCGCGAGCGCGCGGCCAGCACGATACGCGAGACGCGCTCGATTGGAAAAAGCATGCGATGCGCCGGGATCGAGTACGTGACCTACCTTGCCGAGGCGGAGTTCGCGCTGTTGAAGAACGACACGGCGGGCTGCATCGAAGGATTGCGGCACGCCCTGGCGATCGCCCGCCGCCATGGATTTCAGACCCGCACCTGGTGGCACTCCGGAATCATGTCACGCCTCTACGCGGTCGCGCTCGAGCACGAAATCGAAGTCGACTACGTCCGGTCGCTGATCCGTAGACGCGGCCTCCTTCCACCCGAGGGCGGAGCGACGGAGCGCTGGCCTTATCCCGTCAAGATTCACGCCCTCGGCCGCTTCGACATCCTCAAGGACGGCGCGCCGCTCAAGTTCGCGGGCAAAGTGCAGCGCAAGCCGCTGGACCTCCTGAAGGTCTTGATCGCCCTGGGCGGGCGCGACGTACCCGAAGCCCAACTGAACGACGTCCTCTGGCCGGACGCGGCCGGCGACGCGGCGCATCGCTCGTTCCTGACCACGCTGCAGCGCCTGCGCCGGTTGTTGGGACACAAGGACGCACTGGTGTCGGCGGACGGCCGGCTGACTCTCGATCCGCGTTATGCGTGGGTGGACGTCTCCGCGTTCGAACGACTGCTCAACCAGGCGGAGACCGCCGAGCACGGGCGGCAGGACGAGGCCGCCTGCGATCTGCGCATCGAGGCCTTGGGCTTGTATCGCGGGCATTTCTCCGGACAGGACACCGCTCCGGCGATCTCCTTGCGCGAGCGCCTGCGCGACAAGTATCTGCGCCACAGCGAGGCGCTCGGCCGCTACTGGGAGCAGACCGGCAACTGGCAGCGCGCCCTGGAATGCCATCTGAAGGCCCTGGAGCTGGACGACCTTGCGGAGGTGTTCTACCAGCGCCTCATGGTCGTCTATCAGAAGCTCGACCGCCGCGCCGAGGCGCTGGCCGTGTACGAACGTTGCTCCAAGACCCTCGCCGCGGCGCTCGGGATCAAGCCTTCGGCCGCCACCCAGGCGCTTTATCGCGCTCTGACCGGGCGCTAGGCCCGCCGGATCCCGAAGCGGCCCCTTCGCCGGGGAAGCGATTCTCTTTTATCCGTTACCGATCTGTTACCGGCGTGTGGTAGCTTGCCATCGCGTGATCAACGCGACAGGATGGCGCGCATGAGAATGCCCGGTCTTACGGCAGACGCATCGCTTTACCAGCCGTCAAGCCAGTACCGGACGGGGGTGGCGAGCGCTGTTTTCGGACTGATCGCAACCGTGGCACCACAGCTGCGGTCAGTAGGTCCGTTGAGTTGCTATTCGCTGTGCCGTGGTGAAGGGCTCGATCCCGACCAATGCCGTTTCGCGTGTGTGGAGCCCGGGTCGTTCCCGTGGTAGCTACGGACAGCAAAAGGTGTCGATAGTTTTGACGGGTGTTGTACGAGGAGGTGACTGTCATGGTAGGTATTCCGAGGTTCACTGCCGAAGCATCGATTTCCAGGACTCTTGCATCCTATAACGATAGGACCAGCCAGGCTCCGGACGGACACACCACGGCTGGCTTAGTGGCCCCGGCGATGCCGATACCGGGTTTCGGTCACGTCGCCTATGCAACCTGTTATTGGGCATGCAAGCTCGGAGGCGGCGGATGGCTCGAGTGCGGGGACAACTGCGAGAAATTCCTCTGACTTCCGCCTGGGCGACGACGAAGTCCCGGCATGGATCGAAAGCCCCGCACGAGGGCGCGGTAGACCCGTTGTCCTTTTATGCATCCGCGGGCGCGCCGCGTGCGGTGTTCGATCTGTCTAGGCCTGCGCTTGACCAGCTTGGGGACGGCATAAGGTCATCCCATGAACTCAACGGCCGCGCTGGAGCTTGTGAGGTTGACGCCTCTGATGGAACGCACGAGCGGGCGCGCCGAGGTACTGATTGGACTGGTCGATGGTCCTGTGGCGATGAACCATCCTGGGGTGGCCAGCCACAACATCCGCGAAATTCCTGGAAGTATGAGTGGTGCATGCAGTCGTGCCGACAGCGCCGCTTGCATGCATGGGACTTTCGTGGCCGGCATCCTGGCCGCCAAAAGAGGCTCCCCCGCGCCAGCCATCTGTCCAGACTGCACCATGCTGATTCGCCCGATCTTCTCCGAAGCGACGCCCGGCAATGGGAAGATGCCTAGTGCAACTTCCGAGGAACTCGCCAAAGCGGTAATCGAGATGATCGACGCGGGTGCCCGGGTACTGAATTTGAGTGCGGCGCTGGTCCAGCCTTCGTCGACCAGCGAGCGTCGCTTAGAACAGGCGCTTGATCATGCCGCAAGCCGACACGTGATCGTTGTTGCGGCGGCTGGCAATCAAGGAACGGTCGGGAGTTCCGCCATCACGCGACATCCTTGGGTTCTTCCGGTGGTTGCTTGCGATCTGCGAGGCAGGCCTACCGCCGAGTCGAACCTGAGCCATTCGGTGGGCAAGCGAGGTCTCGCCGCGCCGGGAGAAGACATCATCAGCCTTGCACCCGAGGGCAAATTGCAGACGTTTTCAGGCACAAGTGCCGCAACTCCATTTGTGACAGGGGCCATCGCACTGTTATGGTCGGAATTTCCTGGCGCGACGGCGGCCGACGTGAAATTCGCCGTAACAAGGGCTCGTGTACCACATCGAAACACGGTTGTACCGCCCGTCTTGGACGTTTCGGGCGCTTATCAAATCATCCTGAGCGGTCGTTAAGAGGTGAAGCCTGTGAAAAAGGAAAAGGCAAACAGCGACCGCGATGATACCGACGAACGCCAGCCGTACCTGGTACGACTTCCAGGGTTTATGGTCCACGAAGACGTTGGACTAGGCGACGTGATCAAACGTGCAACTCATGCAGTCGGGATCAGGCCCTGCGGTGGCTGCAAGGCCCGCGCGACGAGTTTGAACCGGTGGATGTTATTTACTCGTCGATGAGAATCGACGCGGCTCTGGGCCGGGAAAGGGGACAAGCATCATGGAGCAAGCAGAAATGAATCAACAGTCGGCCGATGCGGTCGCACACGGCTTACCTGCACCTGGTGCTGGGTCGGCCGTGGCGCCCCAGCAAAGAACCGGGACATCGGAAGGTTCCTGTCCGACCTGCGGCAGCTCCGGCGCGCCCGGGACGGTCATGTCCTTCGTGTATGCGCTAGGCAAAATTGAGCCCCGATTTCCCCGGTTGTCGGTGGAAAAAGAATTTGCACAGGTCGCCGGGCGCACGGAGACCGCCGGTTTGGCGGACCGGCAAGTCCTGCGCTCGGTCTTGTCCAAGCCGGAAAACCGCTACCTAGCGCGGCAGTTGTGCTGGGTAATGATGATCGAAGGTACGGAGACCTATATCCTGTTGCCGCGTGACTCTTACGCCCTCGATCTGCTGGTGGAAGCTCTGCGGCCCACACCCAGCGTGATGGACCTGGACGCGGTGATTGGATTGAAAGGGCCGGTAGCCCCGCCGGAAATGTGCAACGGACTGCAGGTGCCGATCGTCGCGTTCGACCAGATCTATTCGTTCGACCGCGAGGCGCTACTGAAAGCCATCCCGCGCCCCGCTGACAAGAGCGGCGCCAAGGAGTTTGCAACGGCGGCCGGGGAGCTCTTCGACAGAATCATGCAAATGACGGACAATGCCGGCTCAACGGACGAGCATCGCGCGCTGAATTATCTGGCCGTCCGCTACCCCGCCATTTACGCGAAGACAGCCGAGGCCTTCGTACAAAGCGCCTCGTTGACGGCCGTGGAAGTCCGTCCTTCAACCCTCACAGGCGCGCGAAAGATTGTAGAGGTCATTTTTAGCTACACGAACCGCACCACCGACGTCACCGAGAAATTCTTCTGTCGTGTCGACGTGACCGAGGAATTCCCGTTCCTGGTCACCAAGTTGTCGCCGTACTTCGATCGTTGAGGCTAAAGGAGGTAATGAAATGACGATGCCCGGATTTGGCGCGGAAGATTCACTGGGAATAACGCCCGGGCATTACTACATGCCGCAACGGGTCGGCATGGTTCGGGGCCGTGCGGATGTACTGGCACAACTGGCTTTCAGGCGACCTTGGCCTTGGCAACACTGCGTCCCCGGATGTATCTGTGTCTCTCCAATCAATTGCCCTTGCTGTGGAAGCATTTTTGACGGCGCTGGATTCGAAGAGAGATGGAGATAAAAAATGGCGACACCCGGATTCGGAGCGGAGCTTTCGCTCTACAAGCATAGAAGGCACTATCATACCGTTGCAAATCCCAGCGCAACGACCGACAACCGCGCCGTTTTTCCGCAGATGATGAAGATATGCGTTCAAGATGCCGAGGACGATTGCATATTTCATTGCGGGTATCTGGATTTCCGCCGGAAGCAGAGTATTCCGCTCCCTGACGAAGACTGGTGCGAAGATACTGCTGAAGTCTAGGGCGTCGAGTCGGCGGATGGCGGTGCCCCGCCGCTCTCGCACCGTTGGAATCCGAGAAAGAACTCGGCAACACGCCGCGGTATCCAGTCGAGCCGCCCGGGAAAGGGCCCGGTGACGAAGCCGACGTGACCGCCCTGGTCCGGGAACTCGCAGCGCACGGCGGCGGGCAGCGCTCGCGGGTCCGGGAGCGCCCGCGCCGGCAGGAACGGATCGTTGCGCGCGTTCACGATCAGCGTCGGCACGCGGACGCGTCCGAGGCCGGGCTTGGCGCTCGCCCGCGTCCAGTAGTCGTCGACGTCGCGGAAGCCGTGCAGCGGCGCGGTGACGCAGTCGTCGAACTCGCGCAGCGTGCGCGCGGCGCGCACCCGCGCGGCGTCGAAGAGCCCGGGATGGCGCTCGAGCATCGCGAGCGCCTTCGGCTTCATGGTCGCGAGGAAGGCGCGCGCGTAAACGAGGTTGAAGCCGCGCCCGAGCGCGTCGCCCGCCGCCATCAGGTCCATCGGCGCCGACACGGCGGCCGCGGCGGCGACGGTCTCCGCGGCGCGCTCGTCCTCGGCGAGCCAGCGCAGCAGCGCGTTGCCGCCGAGCGAGACGCCGACGGCGTAGAGCGGCGCCGCCGGATCCTCGCCGCGGAAGCGGCGCAGGATCCACTGGATCTCGGGCCAGTCCCCCGAGTGGTACGCGCGCGGCAGCAGGTTCGGCGCGCCCGAGCAGCCGCGGAAGTGCGGCACCGCGAAACGCCAGCCGAGGCGCGCCGCCTCGCGCGCGAACGCCCCGGCGTAGTGGCTGCGCGAGCCGCCCTCGAGGCCGTGGAAGAGCACGAGGCGCGGCGCTCCGGGCGGCGCCGGGACGACGGCACGGTCGACGTCGATGAAGTCCCCGTCGGGCGCGCGCCAGCGCTCGCGCGCGAACGCGGCGCTCGAGCGCCGGCCGAGCGCGAACGCGTACAGCGTCTGGGCGTCCCCGCCCGGCAGCCACCAGGGGGCGCGGTACGCGTCTGGCACGCTAGTGCAGGATCTTCGGAGAATCGCCGCCGCGCGGCTGCTGCGCCTGCGGCACCGGCGACGCGTGGTGCAGGAGCAGCCGCCAGCCGTTGCCGGTGCGCAGGTAGACGTTGGTCGCGGCGACCGGCGGACGCGGCCGGCCCTCGCCCGCCACGGTGATGTTCTCGTGCACGCTGTGGATGGAGAGCATCATGCCCGAGAGCACCACCACGTTGTTGAGGAACACCTTGAGCCGCTGTCCCGAGCCGAAGATCTGCGCCCAGCCGGCGCGCACCTGGTCGTAGCCCGCGAGGCGCGGGCCGCCCGGGTGCACGCAGACGATCTCCTCGTCCTCGGCCCAGACCTCCATCATCGCGTCGAGGTCGGCGCTCTCGAGCGCCTCGTAGAACGCGCTCTCGGCGTCCTGCGGCGTCGGGAAGGTCTTCTTGACGAGCGGCTTTTCCATCGTGCGGCCCCGGAGCCGCGTAGGGTATCGGAAACCGCCGGCCGCCGCCAGCCGCCGGGCGGCGCTCTAGCGGCGGCGCTTCGGCCAGGCGTCGGGGTTGACGAGGTTGGGCGGGCGCTTGCCCGAGAGCGCGGCGACGAGGTTCTTCACCGCGAGCAGGTTCATCTTCATGCGCGTCGCGCGCGTCGCGCTGCCGATGTGCGGCACCAGCGCGACGTTGTCGAGCTCGAGGAAGCCGGGATTGAACTTCGGCTCGCCCTCGAACACGTCGATGCCCGCGGCGAAGATGCGCTTGTCCTTCAGCGCGCGGATCAGCGCCGCGTCGTCGACGACGCCGCCGCGGGCGGCGTTGACGAGCACCGCGGTCGGTTTCATGAGCGCGAGCTGCTCGGCGCCGATCAGGTGATGCGCCTCGGGCGAGTACGGCAGGTTGAGGCTGACGAAGTCCGAGGTCCGGAGCAGCTTCTCGAGCGTCGCGTACCTCGCGCCGGTCGCCTTTTCCACCGCGGCCGGGCAGCGCCGCCGGTTGTAGTACAGGATTTTCATGCCGAAGCCGCGCGCGCGCTGCGCGATCGCCTGGCCGATGCGCCCCATGCCGACGATGCCGAGCGTCGCATGGTGCACGTCGACGCCGAGGAACTGGTCGTTCTTCCAGCCCTTCCAGTGCCCGGCGCGCAGCCACCGCTCGGACTCGGGCAGGCGCCGCGCCGCGGCGAGCATCAGCGCGAACGCCGTATCGGCGGTGGTGTCGTCGAGCACGCCCGGCGTGTTGGTCGCGAGGATGCCGCGCTCGGCGAGCGCCGCGACGTCGAGGTTGTTGTAGCCGACCGCGACGTTGCACACGGCCTTGAGGCGCGGCGCGTCGGCGACGGCCGCGGCGTCGACGCGGTCCGCGCCCGAGGTGAGCACGCCGTCCTTGTCGGCGAGGCGCCGGCGCAGCTCGTCTGCGCTCCAGGGCGCGTCGGTCGCCTGGTTGTGCTCGACGTCGAAGCGCTCGGCGAGCGCCTCGATCACCTCGTCGAACGTCTGCCGGCAGACGAGGATCTTCCTGCGCTCACCCGCCGCCATAGAGATAGTTCGGCAGCCACAGCGTCATTCCCGGCCAGATGTACATGAAGACCATGCAGACGATGACGATGATCATGTACGGCATCATCCCGGCGAATATCTGGTTCAGCGTCACGTGCTTGGGCGCGACGCCCTTCAGGTAGAACGCCGACATCGCCACCGGCGGCGACAGGAACGCCGCCTGCAGGTTGACGAACACCAGCGTCCCCCACAGGATCGGGTCGATGTTGAAGTGCTTGAGCAGCGGCAGGAAGATCGGCACGAAGATGACGATGATCTCGGTCCATTCCAGCGGCCATCCCAGGATGAAGATGATGGCTTGCGACAGGATCATGAACTGGATCGGCGACATGTTGAGCGACAGCACCCAGGTCTCGACCAGCTGCTGCCCGCCGAGAATCGCGAACACGCCGGAAAACAGTGCCGAGCCGATGAACAGCCAGCACACCATGGCCGTGGTTTTCGCGGTCAGGAAGACCGACTGCTTCAGGCGCTCCCAGCTGAACGTTCCGGCCTGGAGCGCCAGGATGAACGCCCCGGCGGCGCCGATAGCCGCAGACTCGGTCGCCGTGGTGATGCCGAACAGGATGACGGCAAGCACCACGATGGTGAGGATGCCGAGCGGCATCACCGACGAGATCAGCAGCTTCAGCAGCTCGAAGGGCTCCGCTCCCAGCTGCCAGTAGTACCAGAGCAGCACCAGCGCGGTGGCGGCGACGACGAGCCAGAAATACAGATAGAAGCCCTGCGGAGGACCGGATTCGGCCGGAGCGGCCGCGCCTTGCTGCAGGAGCTCGGGCGTACCCACCTGCTCCACGCCTTCGGCTTCCTGCGCCGACGTGTCGGATTCGGTCTCGGCGTTCCCGAGCTCCTGCGGCTTGTCCTGGTTCGCCTGGTTCGCCTGCGGCGAGGGCTGAGCGGTGTCCTGTTGCCTGATGACCATGCCGGCCGTGGCCTGGGTATCGGCCTGCTGGTGAATCACCACGTACCACCAGACGCCCCACAAGGTCACCGCGGAAAGCATCAGCGGGAAGAGCGCGGCGAGCAGGTTCTTCCAGAGCATGACGTAGGTCACGCGGCGGCCTTCGCCGACCGAGATGCCGAGTGCCCGGCCCGGATTGACCACCGCGGCGAGCAGCCCGACCAGCAGGTTGTTCGAGTATGCCTTCTGGAAGCTGCGCACCCAGTCCGACACCGGCACCTTGGTCTCCGACTCGGGCAGCTTGGGTGCGATCTTGGGGTCGATCATCGCCCAGCCCACGATGTACACGAGGTACAGGAAGGCCAGGAAGAACCCGGGAAACATCGCCGAGGCGTAGAGCTTCACGACCGACTGGCCGGCCACCGCGGCATAGACGATGATCATGACCGAGGGCGGGATCAGAATGCC
This sequence comes from Burkholderiales bacterium, assembly GCA_035651815.1. Classification (GTDB taxonomy): domain Bacteria; phylum Pseudomonadota; class Gammaproteobacteria; order Burkholderiales; family SG8-39; genus VBDM01. The sequence continues at coordinate 29,435 of DASRFB010000016.1, forward strand.
GAGCGTGCCGCCGGCCGTGATCACGCCCGAGGCGAGCTTCGTGTTGTACCCGGCCTTCAACATCGGATTGAACGCGATCACGCCCATCAGGACCACGACCGCGCCGACCAGGCCGCTCGCGATTCCCCAGAAGGTGCACACGATCAGCGTGGCGACCGCGAGCGACGCGGGCACGCGCCGGAACGCGAGCTGGATCGAGTAGAACATCTTGTCCACCAGCGCGCCGCGCTCCATCACGTAGCCCATGAGCACGAACAGCGGGATCGATATCAGCGTGTCGTTGTTCATCGCGCCGTAAGTGCGCTCGACCATGAGGTCGAAGACCCGGTTGTCCAGCCAGGAGTGCGAAGGGTCGTAGAGCGCGATGTAGCCGAAGAACATGCCCAGGCCCATCAGCGTGAACGCGGTCGGAAAGCCCAGCATGATCACGATCACGATGAGCGCGAGCATCGTCAGCCCGAGTGCGGGATCGCTCACTTGCGCTCTCCCTGGGGATGCCGGGCGACCTCTTCGGTCGCACGCTCGCCGAGGCCGCGCTGGTGCGCGACCTCGTCGATCTCGTGCACGCTCGCCACCGCGCGCTTGCGCGACTCCTCGTCCACGTACGCGCTGTTCGCGAGCTGCTGCTCGACTACGTCGATCTCCTCCGCGTCCGCGAGTCGCGCCGGCCAGTCGCCCGTCTTGAGGCAGACCACGCAGCGCGCGATTTCGGCCGCTCCCTGGATCAGGATCAGCACCCCCGCGATGGGGATCACCGTCTTGAACGGATAGACGGCGGGGCCGTTGGAGGTGACGTTCGAGTGCTCGTTGATGTTCCAGGAGTAGGCGGCGTAGTCCGTGCCCGCGTATATCAGCGCGATGACGCCGGGGACGAAGAAAACGACGTAGAGAACGAGGTCGAGCGTGGCCTGCGTGCGCGGCCGCATCGAGCTATACAGAAAATCGCCGCGCACGTGGGCGTCCTGCGCCAGCGTGTAGGCGCCGCACAGCATGAACAGCGTGCCGTACATCATGTTGGTGGCGTCGAATATCCACGCCGTCGGCATATTGAGGATGTAGCGCTTGAACACCTCGATGCAGACCGTGGACATCAGCAACAGGATCAGCCAGGCGGAGGATTTTCCGGCCCATGTGCTGACGTGGTCCGCGATCTGGAGCAGGCGCTCGACCTTTTGAGCGTTCATGACTGGCGAGACTCCCTGTAGCGTCCTACAAAAAACGAGGCACCAGCCGGGACCGTCCCGGATGGTGCCCTCGTCGGCGCTGCCTCAGGCCTTCTTCGAGGCCGCTTGCTTCCCGAAGTAATGGTCGTACGCCATCTTCCTGTCGACGACGACGTCCTGCTCCCACTTGACCGCGCGCTGCGCGAACTTCTTCTGCGACTCGATGATCTCCTTGAAGAACGGAGTGGTCATCTTCTTCGCGGCGGCCTGGTCGTAGGCGTCGAGCTGCGCGCGCAGGATCGAGGCCGGGGTCTTGTAGAACCGGACCTTGTCCACGGTCTGCAGCGTGATGTAGTCCTGCGAGTTGCGGTCGATCGCCTTCCACATCATCTGCGCGGACGCGGCGTCGACGGCATTGGAGATGATCGCCTTCAGCTTGGCCGGCAGCGCGTCGTACTTCGTCTTGTTGAAGGTGATCTCGAGCTGCTCCGCGTTCTGGTGGTAGCTCTGCAGCATGCAGACCTTCGACACGTCGGCGAAGCCGAGGGCGCGGTCGGACGAGGTGTTGTTGAACTCGGCCGCGTCCAGCAGCCCGCGGTCGATGGCCGGCACGATCTCGCCGCCGGGCAGCGCGTTGACCGCCGCGCCCATCGCGGTGAACACGTCGATCGAGATGCCGACCGTGCGGTACTTGAGGCCCTTGAAGTCCGAGGGCTTGGTCATCGGCTTCTTGAACCAGCCCAGGGGTTGGGTGTAGAGCGGCGCGTACGGGAACGAGACGACGTTGCCGCCGATCGAGGCGTAGAGCTTCTCGAGCAGCTCCTTGCCGCCGCCGTGGTGATGCCACGCGAGCAGCATGTTCGCGTCCATGCCGAAGCCCGGACCCGAGCCCCACAGGGCGAGCGAGTTGCTCTTGCCGTAGGAGTAGACCAGCACGCCGTGGCCGCCGTCGAGCGTGCCCTTCGACACCGCCTCGAGCAGGCCGAAAGCCGGCACCACCGCTCCGGCGGGCAGCACGTCGATCTTGAGATCGCCGCCGGTCATGTCGTTGACGATCTTCGCGTAGTCCTGGGCGTACTCGTGGAAGATATCCTTCGAGGGCCAGGTCGACTGGAAGCGGAAATTGATCGGGCCGGTCTGGCCCTTGGCGATCATCGGGAAGCCGAGCGTCGCGCCTGCGGCGGTCGCGGCGGCCGCGCCCGCAAGGAACTTGCGGCGCGCCGGCTTCTTGACTTGCTCCTTGCTCATGGAATCCTCCTACTTGGAATGGCGGTTGGATAAGCGTTTCGGCGTTCTTCTTGTTCTCCGGGAACCCCCGGGTTAACGAGCCACGGACCCTCGCTGTTCCCGCCGTGGTCCACGTATTTTTCTAGTCGGACGCCAAAGCCCGCGAATCGTATTCCGAAGTCCGGGTGAAATCAAGCGAAGGCTCCGGCGGGATGCCGGGCCGACCGGCGGTCGGGGGGACTAGACGGGCGCCGCCGGGGGCGGCGGCTCAGTTGCCGACGGCGCCGGCGAGCTTGTGCACGAGCTCGGTGTTCCGCGCGAGCTCGGCGGCGGCGCCCGAGTACACCACGCGGCCGTCGCTCAGGATGTAGGCGCGGTCGGCGATCCCGAGCGAGAGCGGCACGTTCTGCTCCACCAGCAGCACCGAGAGCCCCTCGTCGCGCATCGTGCGCACGACCTGCATCACCTCGCGCACGACGAGCGGCGCGAGCCCCTGGGAGGGCTCGTCCAGCAGCATGAGCTTGGGGTTGAGCAGGAGCGGCCTCGCGATCGAGAGCATCTCCTGCTCGCCCCCCGAGAGCTGCCGCCCGAGCTGCGCGCGGCGCTCGCCCAGGCGCGGAAACAGCTTCAGCACCCGCTCCTCGGTCCACGGCCCCGGCCCCGACTGCGGCACGAGCAGGTTCTCCGCGACGGTCAGGGCGCCGAAGATCTTGCGGCCCTCGGGCACGTAGCCGACGCCGAGCCGCGCGATCTTGTGGGCGGGCCAGCCCGCCGTGTCGCGCCCGAAGATGCGGATCGAGCCGCTGCGCGGCGGCGTGAGGCCGACGAGGCTTCGCAGCGTCGTGGTCTTGCCGGCGCCGTTGCGGCCGAGCAGCGCCACGATCTCGCCTTCGCGCACCTCGAGGTCGACGCCGTTCAGGATGTGGCTCTTGCCGTAGTAGGTGTGGATGCCGGCGACCTCGAGCACGGTGCTGCTCATGCCGCCTCCCCGAGATAGGCCGCGCGCACCTTCTCGTTCGCCGAGATCTCCGCCGGCGAGCCCTCCGCGAGGATGCGGCCCTGGTCGAGCACGGTGATGCGCTGCGCGATGCCGAACACGATGTCCATGTCGTGCTCGATGAAGAGGATGCTCAGGCGCCGCTCCTGGTGCAGCCGGCGGATGAGGTCGACCATGCGGTCGGTCTCCTCGTCGCCCATGCCCGCGGTCGGCTCGTCGAGGAGCAGGAGCTTGGGCTCCATCGCGAGCGCGATCGCGACCTCGACCACGCGCTGGTCGCCGTGGGCGAGCTCGCTCACGACGCGGTCGGCCTTGGCCCCGAGGCCGGTGAGCGCGAGCAGCTCGTCGACGCGCCGGCGCACGCGCGTCGCGGTCGCGCGCGACACCCACGGCCGGGAATTGAGCCCGGCCGCGGTCTCGACCGCCACGCACACGTTCTCGTACACGTTCAGCTCGTGGAAGATCTCGGTGATCTGGAAGGTGCGCACGATGCCGCGGTGCACGCGCGCCTCGGCGCGGTCGGCGTCGATCGCCTCGCCGTCGAAGAGCACCCGCCCGCTCGAAGGCGGGAAGAAGCCGCTCACCATGTTGAAGAGCGTCGTTTTCCCGGCGCCGTTCGGCCCGATCACGGCGCGCAGCTCGCCCGCGGGCATCTCGAGCGAGACGTCCTGCAGCGCGACCAGGCTGCCGAAGTGGCGCGAGATGTTCTCCAGGCGCAGCAGGCTCATTGCGGCCTCGTCCTCGCGCGCAGCATGCCGAGCAGGCCGCGCGGGAAGAGCAGCACGACCAGGATGAAGATGATGCCGATGAAGGTCATCCAGTTCTCGGTCAGGCTGCTGAGGTAGTCCTGCGCGACGAGGAAGATGATGACGCCCGCGAGCGGTCCCCAGAAGCTGCGCATGCCGCCGAGCACGACCATGATCACGAAATTGCCCGACAGGATCCAGTGCAAGTCCTGCGGCGAGGTGAAGTTGTTGAGCAGCGCGTTCAGCCCGCCGGCGAACGCGGTGAGCGTGCCCGAGATCGCGAACGAGGCCCAGACGTAGCGCGCGACGGGAAGGCCGAGGAACTGCGCGCGGCGCTGGTTCTCGCGGATCGCGACCCAGGTGCGCCCGAGCGGCGAGCGCAGCAGCAGGCCGATGATCGCCACGCCCGCGGCGAAACAGACCAGCACGAGGTAGTAGAACGCCGTGTCGTCGAGCGGCAGCGTCCAGCCGCCGAGGTGCAGCGGCTGGCGCGCGAAGCCCGCGAGCCCGTCCTCGCCGCCCGTCACCTCGTTCCAGCGGACCGCGACGAAATAGAAGAGCTGCCCGATCGCGATCGTGATCATCGCGAAGTAGATGCCGCGCCGGCGCATCACCGACGGCCCGAGCAGCGTCGCGGCGGCGCCCCCGACCAGCGTGCCGACGAGCAGCGCGAGCGGGGTGCTCGGCGCGAGGTACTTGAGCGTCATGCCCGCGCCGTAGCCGCCGAGGCCGAAGTACGCCGCGTGCCCGAACGAGAGGCCGCCCGTGAACCCGAGCAGGAGGTTGAGCGACATCGTCGCGAGCGCGTAGATCAGCACGCGCGAGCCGAGCTGGGTGTAGCCGCCGACCACCGGCAGCCACCACGGCGCGCTCGCGAGCAGCGCCCACAGCACGGCGAGGGCCGCGATCTTGCGGTTCATTCGAACAGCCCCTCCTGGCCGAGCAGGCCGCGCGGGCGCACGACCAGCACCACCGCCATGATCAGGTAGATCACCGCCTCGCTCGCCGCCGGGTAGTACGTGGTCATGACGCCGGCGGCGACGCCGATGATCAGGCCGCCGAGGATGCTGCCGACCAGGCTGCCGACGCCGCCGACGATGATCGCGACGAAGCTCGGCATGATCACGCTCTCGCCCATCGTCGGGATCAGCCCGAGCTGGCCGGCGGCGAGCACGCCCGCGAGCCCCGCGAACAGGCACCCAAGCGCGAAGTTGAGCGCGCGCAGCACGTAGATGTTGACGCCGAGCGTGGCCACGGTCTCCAGGTCGCGCGTGCCGGCGCGGATGCGCACGCCCAGGCGCGTGTACTGGAGGACCAGGAACAGCGCGATCGCCGCGATCAGCGCGATCGCGACGATGAGCGCGCGGTAGCCGGTGATGAAGAACAGCGCCTCGCTGATCGGCGAGTTGAGCACGTCGGGGATCGAGAACGGCAGTCCCTGCGGCCCCCAGATGCGGCGCGCGACGTCCTGGATGACGAGCGCGAGGCCGAACGTGACGAGCAGCGTGTACAGCGGCTCGTTGCGCTTGTACAGCGGCTTGATCAGCAGCCGCTCGACCACGAGCCCGAGCACCGCGGCGCACAGCGGCCCCGCGACGAGCGCGCCCCAGAACCCGAGGTAGGGATCGAGCGTGAACGCGAGGTAGGCGCCGACGATCAGGAAGCCGCCGTGCGCCATGTTGATCGTCTGATTGAGGCCGAGGATCATCGACAGGCCGAGCGCCATCAGGGCGTAGAACATCCCGATCACGAGGCCGTTGAAGACGTTGAAGAGCAGCAGTTGCATGCGTGGTCGTTGCGCTATATGAAAAGCGCGGCGTGCGGGAGTCCCGCGCGCCGCGCCCGCGAAAGCGGCCGATCGATCAGGCCGTCGGGTAGTCGAGCTTGCCGGGGTGCGTCTCCGCGACCGGGAGCGCGATCTTGTCGCCCTCGACGATGTCGGCGACCTGGAACAGGTCGGGGTACTTGCCGTCCTTCTTGATCTCGCCGGGGAACTCGCTCGACATCAGCTGGTGGTCGCCCGGGCGGAAGTAGATCTTGTGCGGCTGCAGCGCGACCTCGGGCGGCAGCACCATGCCCTCGAGCGCGCGCGCCATCTTCACCGGCTGGATGCTCTTCGCCTTGTTCGCGCCGAGCACGAGCGAGTGCAGGCCGGCGTAGCCGAACCAGCTGCGCGCGCTCGGGGTCTTGCCGTAGGCCTTCTGGTACGCGGCGACGAACTCCTTCACGTGCGGCGTCTTCGGCTGGTTCCAGTACCACTCGACCGTCCACCAGCCCGAGCGCGCCTCGGGCGGGAGCGCGGCCATCACCTCGAGCTCGGACAGCCCGCCGCCGATCGCCATCTTCTTCTGCAGGCCGAACTGCACCGCCTGCTTCATGCAGTTCACCAGGTCCTGGCCGTCGACGAGCAGGATCAGCACCTCGGGGTTGGTCGATTGCGCCTTGATCAGGTACGACGAGAAGTCCGTCGTCCCGAGCGGCGAGAGCGAGTTGCCGAGAACGGTTCCACCCAGGCTCTGCAGGATCTTCGCGTACGCCGCCTGGAAGGTATGGCCGAAGGCGTAGTCGGGGGTGATGAAGTACCAGCGCTTGCCGAACTTCTTGTACAGCGTGTTCACCAGCCCCGCGGCGAGCATGTAGGTGGTGGTGCAGATGCGGAACGTCGTCCAGTGCGCCTCGCTGCCGGTGACCGGATCGGTGTGCCCGCCCGTCACCATGTAGATCGTGCCCTTCTCGTGCGCGACCTGGTTGACCGCGAGCGCGGTCGCCGAGGACACCGCGCCCATCAGCATCGAGCAGCCCTCCTTCTCCAGGAGCTTGTGCGCCTTCTGCACGGCGGTGCCGACGTTGGCGGCGTCGTCCTCGACGACCAGCTCGACGGGCCGACCCAGCATCCCGCCCTTGCGATTGACCTGCGCGAGCGCGAGCTTCGCCCCGTTCACCTCGCTCTCGCCCTCGGCGGCGTAGGTGCCCGTGAGCGGGTCGTGCATGCCGATCTTGATCGGCGACTCGCCGCGGCCGTAGCTCAGGATGGGGGGCGCTATCAGGCCCGCCGCGCCGACGGCTAGGCCGGCTTTGATTACACTACGGCGATCGATGCTCATGCTTCTCGTCTCCTCTTGGGTTCAGTCGCGGATTGATTTTGTATAAAACATTTATGCAAATGTATCGCAAACGACGCCGGGGCGTCCAGAGCGCGGACGGGCCCGGCTTTCGGGGCGGCCGATGATGCGTCGCACCAAGAAGCGGGCGGCGGGGTCCGGGGCGACGGGCCGCCACCGGGACACGGCGCTGCGCGTCCTGATGCAGTTCCGGCAGGCGGCCAACTCCGCCAAGCGGCACTTCCGCTGGGTCGGAGACCAGTGCGGGGTCAGCGGCGTGCACGTCTGGGCGCTGTGGGAGCTGAGCGAGGCGCCCGGCGCCAGCGTCTCCGACGTCGCCCGGGCGCTCGCCATCCACCAGTCGACGGCGAGCAACCTGCTCGAGAAGCTCACCCGCGCCGGTTTCCTCCGGCGCGAGCGCGGCCGCGGCGACCAGCGCGTATCGCGGCTGTTCGTGACGCCCTCCGGCGCGGCCCTGCTGCGGCGCGCGCCCTCGCCCGTGCGGGCCATGCTGCTCCAGGCGCTGGTCGACATGCGGGACGCGGACCTGAAGCAGCTCGAGGTGCTGCTCTCGGGGCTGCTCGGGCACATGAAGGTCGACAGGAGCGCGGCGACCCGGCCCCTCGATTAGACTGGCGGCCAACGATGGGGGGACGACCTTGAATCCGAACGAATCGGTCGAGCTGGCCAAGCACGTGCTGCTCGCCTTCGGCGTGATCCTGCTCGCCGGCACGCTCACCGCCCTGGTGGCGCAGAAGCTGCGCGTCCCGGACGTGGCGCTGTTCCTCCTGGTCGGGACCGCGCTCGGCCCGGCCGGCGGGGGCTGGCTGCGCATCGACACCGGCTCGGCCCTGAACCAGCTCATCCTGATCTTCGGCTCGTGCTACATCCTGTTCGACGGCGGCGCGTCGCTGCGCCTGAAGGTGCTGAAGGAGGTCTGGGTCACGATCGTCCTGCTCGCGACGGCCGGCGTGCTCGTCACGGCGGTGGTCACGGCGGCCGCGGCGTGGTATTTCCTCGCCGTGCCGGGCATGGTCGCGCTGCTGCTCGGGATGGCGATCGCGTCGACCGACCCGGCGACCCTCGTCCCGATCTTCAGGCAGGTGCGGATCAAGGAGCGCGTCGCGCAGACCGTCATGAGCGAGTCCGCGTTCAACGACGCCACCGGCGCGATCGGCACCTTTGCCGTTCTCGGCGTGGCCATGGGGACCGGGGCCTTCTCGCCGGCGCGGGCGCTGCTCGACCTCGCGCAGCAGGCGGGCATCGGCATCGTCGCGGGCGCGGTGCTCGGCTATTGCGCGGCGCTGCTCATCGCGCACGAGCGCTGGGCGTTCCTCGCCGAATACGCGCCCGCGGTGACGCTGATGGCGGTGATCGGCGCCTACCTCGGGGCCGACGGCCTGCAGGCGAGCGGCTTCATGGCGGTGTTCGTCTTCGGCATCGTGGTCGGCAACAAGGACGCGTTCGGCTTCCGGATGAGCGGCGCCGAGGCGCAGAAGCTCGACGAGTACGTGGCGACCACGGCCTTCCTCATGCGCATGTTCATCTTCGTCCTGCTCGGCTCGCAGGTCGATTTCGGCCTGATGAGCCGCTACCTCGCGCCGGGCGTCGCGGTCGTCGCCGTCTTCATGCTGCTCGCGCGGCCGGCGGCGGTCCTGCTGTGCGCGCTGCCCGACCGGCGCGCGCGCTGGAGCGCGAGAGAGATCGTCTTCATGTGCTGGACGCGCGAGACCGGGGTCATTCCCGCCGCGCTCGCGGGCCTGCTGGTCGGGATGAAGGCGCCGGGCGCGGAGATCATCGCGTCGGTCACCTTCCTCGCCATCATGATCACGATCCTCGTCCAGGCCACGACGACCCGGTGGCTCGCGGGCCGGCTCGGGCTGCTTCTCGCGGACTAGAGCCTCAGACCGCCGCCTGCATCCAGCGCTCGCACTGCCAGCGCACGACGCCGGCGAGCGAGCCGGTCTCGCGCAGCTTCGTGCGCATGCGGCGCGCGTCGTTCTCGCGCGCGCGCGCGCCGAGGAGCAGCGCCTCGAGCGCGGGCCGGCAGCGAAGCTCGGCCGCGTGCTCCTCCAGCCGCCCGAAGCCCGAGACGATGTCGTCCGCGAGCACGGTGCGGCGTCCGTCGACCGGGTCGATGATGCTCGCCTCGAGGCCGTAGCGGCACGCCTGGAAGCGGTTGTAGTTGTACGGCAGGTACCAGTCGTCGGTGATCGGCCGGCGCGGCTCGCTGAGGAAATGCCGCGCGAGCACCTGCGCGTAGGCGGCGAGCGCCGCGGCGTGCGCGATGCCGAGCGGCGTGTCGCAGGCGCGGATCTCGATCGTGCCGTACTCGGGCTTGGGCCGGATGTCCCAGTAGAAGTCCTTCATGCTGCGCGCGATGCCGAAGCCGCGCATCTTCGCGAAGTACGCCTCGAACTGCGCCCAGTCGCGCACGAGCGGGATGCGCCCGCTCAAGGGGAACGCGTTCACGATCGACAGGCGCGACGAGTCGAACAGGGTGTCCTCGCCCTGGTGGAACGGCGACGAGGCGGACAGCGCGATGAAGTGCGGCACGTAGCGCGAGAGCATGTGCGTCAGGTACACCGCGTCGTCGCCGCTCGCGCAGCCGACGTGGATGTGCTGGCCGAACACGGTGAACTGCTTGGCGAGGTAGCCGTACTCGTGCGCGACCTGGTTGAAGCGCTCGGTGTCGTAGATGCGCCGGTCGCTCCAGGTCTGGAACGGGTGCGCGCCGCCGCCCGCGATGCCGACGTTGAGCCGCTGCGCGGCGGCGACGATCACGTCGCGCATCGCGACCAGCTCGGCGAGCATGCCGGCGTGCCCGGCGTGGATCGAGGTGGCGAGCTCGATCATGCTCTCGGTCACCTCGGGCTTGATCTCGCCCGGGTAGGGCGCGCCGCCCTTCAGCGCGGCGAGCAGGTCGGACGCGCCGCGCGTGAGGTTGTAGTCGCGCGTGTTGACGATCTGCACCTCGAGCTCGATCCCGATCGTGAGCGGGGGCGACTCGGCGAAGCCCAGCCGCGCGGGCGAGCGCTGCGCCGTCTCCACCTCAGTGCCTTCCCGCCGGCTCGGGCCGCGCCTCGCCCGCGATCCGGAACGCCACCTGGGTGAAGATCGGCCCGAAGATCTCCATCAGCACCACCGCGGGCAGCACGACCGTGAAGAGGCTCCGCCCGAACTCCGGGAAGAGCGCCTGCGTGTCCTGCAGCATGACCACCGCGAAGCCCGACATCGGCGCGAGGCTCGCCGCGAGGCACAGCCCCTGGCGCGCCTTCAGGCCGCTGCCGGGGATGAAGGCCATGACGCCGGCGACCTTCCCGACGAAGCGCGCGAGCGCGAACGAGGCGCCGAGCGCAATGCCGGTCCAGGCCGCGCCCAGGTCGAGGTTCGCGCCGCTCAGCACGAACAGGATCACGAAGAACATCTGGCCCGTCAGCCCGAAGTCGGCGGCCGAGACGATGCGGTTGCGGTCGAGATTCCGGAGCAGCGCGCCGTAGGCGAACAGCGCGAGCAGCACCGAGAGCTTGAGCACGATCGCCATGCCCACGGTCACGAGGATCAGCCCGATCAGCAGGGTGAGCTGCACGTCGTCGCGCCCGCGCAGCACGCGCGCGAGCGCGAGCGTCACGGCGCTCGACGCGAGCCCGAGCGCGAACGAGCCGGCGAGCAGGTAGAGCGGGTGCAGCAGGATGGTGAGCAGCGCGCCGCCGTACTCGAGGTACAGCCAGGGCACGAGCGCCGTGAGCGCGAGCACCGCGACGCTCGAGTTGAGCGCGGTCAGGAGCAGCGAGCGCTGCGTCACCTGCCCCTGCGCGCCGAGGTCCGCGGTGATGCGCATCACCGCGGCGGGCGACGTGGCGATGCCGATCGCCGCCGCCGTCGCCGCCTGCAGCGGCTCGATCTCGAAGAAGCCGTGCAGCGTGAAGTAGCCGAGCACCGCGACGCAGCCGCACTCGGCGAGCGAGGTGAGCGCGAGCCGCGGCGCGCGCCGCAGCCACTGCAGGTCGAGGTGCTGGCCGAGGTCGAACAGGATGAGGCCGATCGAGACGTCGGCGAGCACGTGCAGGTCCTGCAGCAGGCGGATGTCGATCGCGCCGACGCCGTTCGGCCCGAGCGCGAGGCCCGCCGCCGCGTAGCCGGTGATGCGCGGCAGCCGGAACGCGCGCTCGGCGAGCTGGCCGCCGGCGATGCCGGCGAGCAGCAGCGCGCCGAACCACGCGATCTGGGTGGACACGAACGGCAGTGCCGGCAGGAACGACAGATCCGACATGCGCTGAACCTCTGCTCCGTTTCGCCGCGGCGGCAGGGCGTGTGGCGGCTCGTTTCGCTTGTTGTTCGCGCCGGCCCGGGACGCCGGCTACATTGTTTTCGAAGAGACCCGGTTTCGACAAGAGCGGCGGCGGCCGGTTCCTCCGGGATGACCGGCGATCGGTGGGTTTACCCGCCTATCCGAGCGCCTTCACCATGTCTTCGACGACCTTTTTCGCGTCGCCGAAGACCATCATGGTCTTGTCCATGTAGAAGAGCGGATTGTCGAGCCCCGCGTAGCCCGAGGCCATCGAGCGCTTGTTCACGAGCACGGTGCGCGCCTTGTTCGCCTCGATGATCGGCATGCCGTAGATCGCGCTGCCCTTCTCGTGCGCGAGCGGGTTCACGACGTCGTTCGCGCCGAGGACGAGCGCGACGTCGGTGGTCCCGAACTCGCCGTTGATGTCGTCCATCTCGACCACCTGGTCGTAAGGCACCTCGGCCTCGGCGAGCAGCACGTTCATGTGGCCGGGCATGCGTCCAGCGACCGGGTGGATGGCGTAGCGCACGTTGACGCCCTTGGCGATCAGCTTCTGCGCGAGCTCCTTCACCGCGTGCTGCGCGCGCGCGACCGCGAGCCCGTAGCCCGGCACGATCACCACGGACTCCGCGTTCGCTAGCAGGAAGGCCGCGTCCTCGGCCGAGCCCGACTTCACCGTCTTTTGCGAGCTGTCCGCGGCGGCCGCGCCCTCGGCCGCGCCGAAGCCGCCCAGGATCACGCTGAAGAACGAGCGGTTCATCGCCTTGCACATGATGTAGGAGAGGATCGCGCCCGAGGAGCCGACGAGCGACCCCGCGATGATCAGCATCGTGTTGTTGAGCGAGAAGCCGATGCCCGCCGCCGCCCAGCCCGAGTAGCTGTTCAGCATCGAGATCACGACCGGCATGTCGGCGCCGCCGATCGGGATGATGATCAGCACGCCCAGCACGAACGCGATCGCGAGCATGACGAGGAACGGCGTCCACGCCTTCTCCTCGGCGAGGAAGAAGGCGACCCCGAAGCCGATCATGACGACCGCGAGCACGAGGTTCACCAGGTGCTGGCCCTTGAACACGACCGGCGCGCTCGAGAAGAGGCGGAAGTGCTTGCCGAGGCCCGCGAGCTTGCCGAAGGCGATGACGCTGCCGGAGAACGTGATCGCGCCGACGAAGGTGCCGATGAAGAGCTCGAGGCGGTTGCCGCGCGGCAGCGGGTCGTGCTCGCCGAAGGCGGCCGGGTTGTTGACGACCGAGACCGCGATCAGCACCGCCGCCATGCCGACGAGCGAGTGCATCGCCGCGACCAGCTCGGGCATCTGCGTCATCTGCACGCGCCGCGCGACGATCGCGCCGATCGTGCCGCCGATCACCATCGCGAGCAGGATCAGGTCGATGCGGCCGCGGGCGACGATCGCGATGGTGGTGACGACCGCGATCGTCATGCCGGCGATGCCGAAGGCGTTGCCGCGGCGCGCCGTCTCCGGCGACGAGAGGCCCTTCAGCGCCAGGATGAAGCAGACCGACGCGAGGAGGTACCAGAGCGCGACCAGGTTGGCGCTCATTTCTTCTCCGCCGTCTCGGCTTTTTTAGGCGTCTTCTTCCGGAACATCTCGAGCATGCGCTGCGTGACGAGGAACCCGCCCGCGACGTTCACCGAGGCGAGCGCGACCGCGACCGCGCCCATGAGCGAGCCGAAGTCGATCTGCGCCGGCCCGGCGGCGAGGATCGCGCCGACGATGATCACCGACGAGATCGCGTTGGTCACGCTCATCAGCGGCGTGTGCAGCGCCGGCGTCACGTTCCAGATGACGTGGTAGCCCACGAACACCGCGAGCACGAACACGATGAGGTTGATGACGTTCGGGTCGACGGTTCCGGTCATGGTCAGGCCTTCTTCACCACTTCGCCGCCGGAGCACACGAGCGACCCGGCGATGATCTCGTCCGCGCGATCGAGCTTCGATTCGCCCGTCTTGGGATCGACGATCAGCGCGAGGAAATTGATGAGGTTCCGGGCGTAGAGCGCGCTCGCGTCGGCCCCGACCATCGCGGGGAGGTTGGTGTACCCGATGATCTTGACGCCGTGCTTCACCACGACCTTGTCGCGCTCGGTGAGCGGGCAGTTGCCGCCCTGCTCGATCGCCATGTCGAGGAGCACGGCGCCGGGCTTCATCGCGCGCACCGTCTCCTCCTTGATCAGGACGGGGGCGGGGCGTCCCGGGATCAGCGCGGTGGTGATGACGATGTCCGCGGCCTTCGCGCGCTCGTGCACGAGCTCGGCCTGGCGGCGCATCCAGTCGGCGGGCATCGGCCGCGCGTAGCCGCCGGCGCCTTGCGCGATCTGCTTCTCCTCGTCGGTGAGGTAGGGCACGTCGAGGAACTTCGCGCCGAGCGACTCGATCTGCTCCTTCACCGCGGGCCTCACGTCGGAGGCCTCGATCACGGCGCCGAGGCGCTTCGCGGTCGCGATCGCCTGCAGCCCCGCGACGCCGGCGCCGAGGATCAGCACGCGCGCGGCCTTCACCGTGCCCGCGGCGGTCATCAGCATCGGCATGAAGCGCTGGTATTCGTTCGCGGCGACGATCACCGCCTTGTAGCCGGCGATGTTCGCCTGCGACGAGAGCACGTCCATCGACTGCGCGCGCGTGGTGCGCGGCAGCCACTCCATCGCGAACGCGGTGACGCCGGCTTGAGCGAGGCGCTGCATCGCCGCGCCGTCGTAGGGATTGAGCAGGCCGACGAGGACCGCGCCGCGCTTGAGCATCCCGACCTCGGCGTCCTGCGGGCCGCGCACCTTGAGCACGATGTCGGCGCCGAGCGCCTCGGGAGCGCCCGCGATCCTGGCGCCGGCGGCCTGGAAGTCCGCGTCCGGCACGCTCGCCGCCACGCCCGCGCCCGACTGCACGATCACGGCGTGGCGCCCGCCCGCGGCCAGCTTCTTCACGGTCTCGGGCGTCGCGGCCACGCGCGATTCGCCGGGGCGCGTCTCCGCTGGGATGCCGATGTTCATGGGTCGTTTATTGTTCTCGGGCGCTCGGGGGAAGCGGCCGCACGCCGGCCGGAGGAAGCACGATGATACAACGCCGCAGCGGGCGCTGACTACGCGTCGTTCGGGGCGCGTCTATAATGACCCGGCCCTCAACGCCGCTTCGCAGAACGCCGCAACATGGCCGAATCCGGCAGCACCGCCGATTTCCTCGTCGCACCCGCCGCGCTCCCCGGCCGCCCGGGCGAATCCCGATGGCGCCTCTTCGCGCGCACCGCGTTCCCCTTCCTGGTCGTCGGCGCGATCTGGGAATCGGTCGCGCGCGCCGGCGCGTTCCCGCGCAAGCTCTTCCCCACGCTCGAGGACATCGCGGCGTCGTTCTGGCGCCTCGCCGCCGACGGCATCATGCTGCACCATGCTTTCGACACGGTGCTGCGGCTGCTCGCGGGCTTCGCGCTCGCGGCGGCGGTGGGCGTCGCGGTCGGCGTGGCGATGGGCCGCTGGCGCCGCGCCGAGGACGTGCTGCTGCCGCTGGTCTCGATCGGCGCGCCCATCCCGGGGATCGCGTACACGCCGCTGTTCCTGCTCTGGTTCGGCCTGGGCAACCTGCCGACGGTGCTGCTGGTCGCCTTCGTCTCGGCGTTCCCGATCGTGATCAACAGCTGGAGCGGCGTGAAGGCGGTGAAGGAGATCTGGGTGCGCGCCGCGCAGGCGATGGGCGCCGACGACCGGCGCCTGTTCCAGAAGGTGATCCTGCCCGGCGCGCTGCCGTACATCTTCACCGGGCTGCGCCTGGGCCTCGCGCAGGCCTGGCGCATCCTGGTCGCGGTCGAGATGCTCGCCGCCGTGCCCTGGGGCCTCGGCTGGCTGATCTTCGGCGCGCGCGAGTTCCTCGACACCGACGTGATGCTCGCGGGCATAGTCGTCATCGGCGCCATCGGCCTCGCGCTGGAGAAGCTCGTGTTCGAGCGGCTCGAGCGCTACACGGTCGTGCGCTGGGGGATGATGAAATCGTGAGCGACGCGGCCGCGCGCAAGCGCTCCTGGCGCCGCGCCGCGGCGGCGCTGGTTCTCGTCGCCGCGGGCTACGAGGCGCTCGCCCGCAGCGGCGTGTTCCCCGCGGTGCTGCTGCCGCCGCTGCCCACCATCGCGCGCACGCTCGCGGCCATGACGGCCGATGGAAGCCTGCCGCGCCACGCGCTGTATACCCTGGAGCGGGTGCTCGCCGGGCTCGGCCTCGCGGTCGCCGTCGGCCTGCCGCTCGGCATCCTGATGGCGCGCTTCCGCGCCGCGGAGCATTTCCTCATGCCGCTCGTCTCCGTGCTCATGCCGATCCCCTCGCTCGCGTGGGTGCCGCTGTTCATCCTGTGGTTCGGCCTGGGCAACGTCACCACCGTGCTCGTGGTCTTCTACGCCGCCACCTTCCCCATGCTGCTCAATACCTGGAGCGGCGTGCGCGCGGTGAATCCCCTATGGCTGCGCGCGGCCGGGTCGATGGGCGCGCGCGGGCGAGCGCTCTTCTGGAAGGTGATGGTGCCGGGCGCCTCGCCCTTCATCCTCACGGGCGTGCGCCAGGCGTTCCTGCGCGCCTGGATCGCGGTGGTCGGCGCCGAGATGCTGGCGGGCTCCGACTGGGGGCTCGGCTGGGTGATCTTCGACGCCAAGGAGTTCCTCAACGCCGACGTCATGATGGCCTCGCTCGTCGTCATCGGCGCGATCGGCTTCCTGTTCGAGCGCCTGGTGTTCGGCTCGCTCGAGCGCGCCACGGTCATGCGCTGGGGCATGGTCCGCGCGGCGAAGGCCTGACCGGGAAGGACGCGATGGCGCACATCGAGGTCCGCGACGTCACCCTGGTGTACGACACGCCCGGCGGCCGCGTGCCCGGCATCGAGCGCGTGAGCTTCGATATGGAGGCGTCCGAGTTCCTGTGCATCGTCGGCCCGAGCGGCTGCGGCAAGACGACGCTGCTCAACATCCTCGCCGGCTTCCTCGCGCCGGCCGCCGGCGACATCCGCATCGGCGGCAAGGCGGTCGCCGGCAACGGCCTCGACCGCGGCGTCGTGTTCCAGGACTTCGCGCAGCTGTTCCCGTGGCGCACCGCGCTCGGCAACGTCGCCTTCGGGCTGGAGATGAAGGGCGTGCCGAAGGACGAGCGCGAGCGCATCGCGCTGCGCCAGCTCGCGCTGGTCAAGCTCGACAAGTTCGCCAACGCCTACCCGCACCACCTCTCGGGGGGCATGCAGCAGCGCGTCGCCATCGCGCGAGCGCTCGCCTACAACCCGGCGGTGCTGCTGATGGACGAGCCCTTCGCCGCGCTCGACGCCATGACGCGCGACGAGATGCAGAGGCTGCTCGCCGAGGTCTGGCGCGAGACGCGCAAGACCGTGATCTACGTGACCCACAACGTCGCCGAGGCGGTCTACCTCGGCGACCGCGTGATCGTGATGACGCCGCACCCGGGGCGGGTGAAGTCCGAGCTGCGCGTCGGGCTGCCGCGGCCGCGCGATCCGCTGAGCGTCGAGTTCCTGGAGGTCCAGAAGCGCCTGCTCCAGCAGCTGAGCGAGGCGTCACAACAACGATGAAGCGCGCATCCCTTTTCATAGGAGGAAACACCATGACCATCGATCGACAACGTGCGAGCCGCCGGCGGTTCCTCGCGGCCTCGGGCGCGGCGGCGCTCGCGGCGGGATTCGGCGTGCCGGCGCGGGCGCAAGGCGCCACCGTGCGCCAGGGCTACCAGACCAACATCTGGGGCATGCCGACCTACTACCTGCTGCACTCGGGGCACCTCGAGAAGCACGGCGTCAAGGCCGAGGAGTTCGCAGTGCCCTCGGGCAACCTCACCATGCAGCAGATGGTCGCGCGCCAGGTCGATCTCGGCACCTACGCGGGCCCCTCGTTCGTCATCGGCAACGCGCGCGGCGGCCTGGTCGCCGTCGCCGTCATCGAGCAGGTGGGCAAGACGACGCAGGTCGTGGCGCGCAAGGAGCTCGGGATCACGAAGATCGAGCAGCTGCGCGGGAAGAAGATCGCGAACCAGACCGGCTCCTCGATCGGCAACATCTTCGTCGACCAGATCGCGCCGCGGCACGGCCTGAAGAAGGGCGACTACCAGGAAGTGCGCATGAACGTGAACGACATGGTCGCGGCGATGGCGTCCAAGACCGTGGACGCGATGATCAACGTCGAGCCGTACAACGCGATCGCCGAGTCCGAGGGGATCGGCACCTCGATCATGAACTACTGGGACGTCGACCGCATGCCGGTCTTCATGGCGGCGACGCCGGAGTTCGTCGAGAAGAACCCCGACACCCTGGTCGCCTACCTCAAGGCCTGGCTCGACGTCGGCCGCGACTTCAAGCAGTCGCCCGACAAGGTCGCGGGCGTCATCTTCGACTTCTACAAGTCGAAGGGCTACAAGATGTCGCAGGACACCTTCGCCAAGGCGGTCGCGACCATCGACGTCAACCCCGGCTTTCCCGGGAACCTGCGCGACTACATGCAGGAGCAGGCCGAGGTCCTGATGAAGGCGAAGACCATCAAGGCGGTGCCGGACTGGGGCAAGGCGCTGCGGCCCGAGTTCATGCGCAAGGCCGGCGGCTGAGCGCGCGAAAGAAAGGACGAGACATGACCGTGAAAGTGCGACGCGTGGTCACGGGCCACGACGACCAGGGACGCGCGGTGGTGGCGATCGACGAGATCGCGAAGAACGTCATATCGAGCCGCCCGGGAGCGTCGTCGTGCGTCGTCTGGACCACCGAGGGATTCCCCGTCGACAATTCGGGAGACGCCGACACCTCGACGCGCAAGGTCGGGACGACGCTCGCGGGCGGAACGGTGTTCCGCATCGTCGAGTTCTCGCCCGGGGTCGCGCCGCGCAACCACCGCACCGACTCGATCGACTGCGCCGTCGTGATGTCGGGCGAGATCGACATGGAGCTCGACGGCGGCCGCTCGGTGCACCTGAGGGCGGGCGACGTGCTCGTGCAGCGCGGCACCATCCACAACTGGGTGAACCGCGGCAGCGTCCCGTGTCAGATCGCGTTCGTGCTGATCGATGCGAAGCCCGTGCAGGCGGGCGGCAAGACGCTCAACGCGGTCGGCTGAGCGCGGGTCACTGCCCCGGCGAGAGGTCGATCTCCACGGAGCGGCCGCGCTCGAGCGACTCGCTCGCGCGGCCGGGCGTGCTGCGCGGCGCGGGCGCGCCGCCCGGCGAGCCGGACACGGCGAGCGCCGGGGCGGCTTTTCCGGGTCCGCCGGGTGCCGGGCCGTTGACCGGGGTTTCTCCTCCGGGCGCCGCGGGGCTGCCGGTCCCGGCTTCCGGCGGCGCGACCGCCGGCGGCGGCGGCGGAGTCATGAAGTCGACCACGGGATTGCGCTGAAGCGCGACCGTTCCGGTGCCCGCGTGCACCTCGACCGGCGGGACGAGGACCTGCGGCGGCACCGAAGCCGGGATCTCGGGCTCGCTGGGCGTCGGCGCGGCGGGCGCCGGTGCGGGAAGCGCGGGCGCCGCCGCGGGAAGCGCGGTCACGCCGCTCCCGCTCCATCCGAGCACCGTGCTCGATGCCGGGTCGGGGAGGCTCGCCGCGAAACTCTGCGCATCGGCGAGCGTCTTCTGCAGCCAGGTGAACTGCCTGCTGTCCGGCGTGGCGTCGTTGCGAACGGCAAAGCCGAAGCCGGCGATGCCGAGCGCGCCGAAGTCGAGGCTCGCCGACTCGTCCTGCATATACAGCGGCAGCGCCTCGGTGAGATTGTTGCCGGCCTCGACCGAGATGCCGGTCGTCTGCTGGTCGAAGAAGCGGTTGCTCTGGAACAGCGCTACGCCGCCCCAGGCGTTGCTGAGCGTCGTCGAGTTGCGGATCACGACGTTCGCGCTGTCGGTGATCTGGATGCCGGCTCCGGCGGTCGTGCCCGCGTCGTTGCCGACGGGCGCGCCGTCGGCGGTGACGCGGTCGATGGTCGCGCCGACGACGCCGTTCAGGTCGAGCTCGGCCTTGAACGCGCCGCGGCTCGTGACGTCGGTGATCGTGAAGTCGCGCAGGCGCGAGGACGCCGCGGCGCCCGCGGGCTGCACCTTGATGCCGTACGACGAGGACGAATTCGCGGTCGGACCCCAGAGCGTGAAGTCGGAGAGCGCGACGTGATCGGCGTCGACCAGCAGGCCGTATCCCGAAACGCCGCGCGCGTCGATCGTCGTCTGCGACTGGCCCGAGCCGGCGAGCGTCAGGCTCTTGTGCACGCCGAGGGTCGCCGCCTGCACGTACGTCCCGGCGCCGACGTCGACCGTGTCGCCGTTCGCCGCGCGGTTGATGCCCGCCTGGATGCTCGACTGGATCGAGGTCTTCAGCCGCGGCGTAAAATGCACGCCGTCGGGAGTGCTCTGGTAGATCTCGCCGCGCGCGTTCCCCGCGGCGTCGGTCACGAGCACCGAGCGGTCGAACGTGTTGTCGCGCATCACCTGCCGGAGGTCGACGCCCTGCTGCTCGCCGCGCACCAGCACCGACTCGTCGAAGCCGCTGAAGCGGTTGCCGGTGACGGTCGCGGCGCCGATCGGCATCGGCCGCCACGGGATCTCGTCCATCTTGCCCGTCAGGAGCAGCCCGCCGAAGGTGTAGTTGGCGCTGCCCGCGAAGGTATTGCCCGAGACCGCGCGGTCCGCGGCGGGCTGGAACGTCCCGTTCGCGGCCGCGCCGGTGCCGTTCGTGAGCGACACCGAGCCGTCGAGGAAGATGCTGCCGGTCACGGTGAGCTTCTCGATGTCGTGGCCGGCGAGCAGCTCGCCGAAGTAGAGCGCGCCGGCTCCGCCCGGAACCTGGCGATTGTCGACGACGCTGTTCCTGAACGTGAAGTCGTCGCCCGCGATCTCGATCGTCTTGTTGGCGCCGGGAACGTACGGCTTGAAGCCGAGCCCCTGGATTGTGACGTGGTCGGCGACGACGCCGTGGTTCATGCCGAAGTCGGTCGACGTCTCCGCGGTGATCCACGCCAGCACGCCGGCGGCGCTCGCGACCGGATTGCCGAGCGCGTCCACGCCGCGCAGCGTCAGGCCGTCCTTGTTCAGGAGCAGGCCGAGGTCGTAGATCCCCGGGATGCCGATGTCGCGGCTCCGCGCGATCTCGGTGTAGCTCCCGGGATAGACGTTGACGGTCGCCGCGGACGCGGCGATGTCCACCGCGTCCTGCACCTGCGCCCCGGGATGCACGTCGATCGTCCTCGACGCGCCCGTCACGGTCGCCGCGTTCAGGTCGCTCGCGAGCACGACGTGGTCGCCGTCGACCTCGATGCGGCTCGCCTGCTGGATGCCCGAGAGATTGATCGTCCCCGAGACGAGGCTCGCCGCGTCGCCGGTGCTCAGGAGGAGGGTCGCGCCCGAGAGGGTGGCGCCCGCCGCGTTAGTCACCTCGCCGCCCGTGCCGCCGACCGCGAACTCGTAGAGTCCTCCGTTCATCGAGATCGTGGCGGCCGTCGTTCCCGCAAGCGCGATCGTCCCGCCGCTCGCCGTGATGGTGCCCTCGTTGACGACGGAAGGGGCCACAAGCGCCACCAGTCCCGCCGAGTGCGCCGTGATCTGTCCCTGGTTGCGCACGGTCCCCGTCGCGTTGGTGATCGCGGCCGTGTTCTGATTGCGGAACTTGTCCTCGTCGATGGTGCCGGTCGTCGCGACGAGCGCGCCCACGTTCACGACCGCGCTCGGGCCGAACATGATGCCGTTAGGGTTCATCAGCATCACGGTCATTCCCGAGCCGTTGAGGTTGCCGTTGATGCTCGAGGCGTTCGCCGCGCTGGAAAGAGGCACCCGGTTCAGCACGGCGCCGCCGCCTCCGCTGAAATTCACCGTGTAGCCGGCGCCTATATTGAAGGACGACCAGTCGATGACGGCGCGATCCGGCACGTTGACCGACAGCGTGTTCCCGCTCACCGCCCCGGTGGCGCTGGTCGACGTTCCGTTGACCGGAAGGTTCGCGGCGTTTCCGGTGGCGTTGATCGCTTGCGCCCAGGCCGTCTGGCCGAAGACCAGCGTCAGCATCGCGGGAAGCGTCCTCAGGGCGAAGTGTTTCATGGCCTCTCCAGTGTTCAAAAACGAAACGCGATCGATCCGAGAACGCGCACGCGGTCGCCGTGTCCCGTCGCCTGGTAGCTCGCGACCGGCCGCGTGAGCGGCCACGCGGCCTCGAGCCCGAGCGACACGTTCCGGTCGAGCGAGGCGCGCGTGCCGATGCCGGCCGAGGCGAGGCTCTGCGCGGGGCGCGGGGGCGAATCGGCGTTCGACTCGAACCACACCTTGCCGACGTCGTGGAAGACGTAGACCTGGTAGGGCGTCGCGCCCTCGCCGCCCAGCCACGCGGGCTCCATGCGCCAGGCGAGCCCGCGGTCGCCCGCGAGCTCGGCGGGCTCGTAGGCGCGCCCGAAGCGGCGCCCGCCTAGGAAGAACTGCTCGGAGGAGAGCAGCGGCTCGCGCGTCCATTGCCCGCCGAGGCCGACCGTCAAGGCCCAGCGCGCGCCGAGCCGCTGCACGCGCTCGTAGTCGAGCGCGAGCTTGCGGAAGCGGCCCTCGGCGCCGGCGCGGCTCTTCAGCGGATCGTCGGGCCGCGTGCCGTCGAGGCCCCGGCTGTACTCCAGGTCGAACGTGTTGCGGCCGTCGAGCGCGTCGAGCGCGAGGCCGGTCAGGCCCAGGCGCAGCGCGCGGACGCGGTCCTCGATGACGCGCACGCCGAGCACGTCGGTGTCGACATTGCGATGATCGTAGACCAGGCGCCCGAGGGCGCTCTGGTTGCGCGTGCGAAGCACCGGGTAGGTCACCGACGCCGACGCGGTATCGGAGCGCCCGCGCACGTCGAAAGGCTGGAGGGCGTCGCCCGGATGGGTCGCCGCGCGCGAGAACGCAGCCCCGAGCTTGAGGCCCTCGGTGCCCACGGCGCTCGTATACGAGACCTGCCCATAGCCCAGCTCGGCGTTGCCCGTGCTCAGCCCCGTGACGCGGAGCTGGTCGCCCGCGCCGAGCAGCTGGTTCGCCGCCGCGCTCGCGGTGAGCTGCGCGGGTCCCAGGTACTTGGAGCCGTAGTTGTCGAGCGAGGCGTAGCCTTCGGCCTTCTTCACGGTCGCGATGAGGGTGAGATCGGCCGCGCCCGGCGTCTGCGAGGGCGAGAGCACGCTGCGCAGCTGCATGCCGGGGAGGTCGTTCGCGATCAGCAGGTAGCGCTCGAGCACGTCGGCCCGCAGCGGCCGCGACGCCTTGATCTTCTCGCCCAGCTCGGCGAGCTTCGTCGCGAGCGGGGGCTCGGCCTCGACGCGCACGCTCGCGATGTAGCCCTCGAGGACCCGCAGCGTGAGCACCGCTTCGCCGAGCGACTGCGGCGGCACGATCACCTGCGACAGGATGTAGCCGTCATTGCGGTACAGCGCGGTCAGCTCGCGCGCGAGCTCGAAGATGTCGGCGCCGGTGATCTCGCGGTAGAGGTACTCGCGCGCGCGCGCCTGCAGCCGCTCGAGCGGAACGGCGGTCGCGCCCTCGATGCGGATCTCCTTTAGCCGCACCTTCACCGACTTCACCGCGTCGGGCGCGACGGCGCCGGGGCCGGCCTTCATCTCGGGCAGCTGCACGCCGCGCGGCGGCGCCCGCCGCGGCTCCAGGCGCCGCTCGATCAGGCCGGGATCGGTCTGGGGCGGAAGAGCGACCTGCGCGAGCGCCGCGGCCTCGGCCATCGACAGCACGGCCGCGCCCGCGACCCGCGACAGACAACGCCCCACCCTTCCCTCCCCTCCAGAGGAAAGCCGGCATCATACCCGCGCGACGCCGGACGGACTACCCTTTTGCCGCGAGTCAACCGCCCGGCGGCAGGCTGAACCAGAAGCTCGCGCCTTCTCCCGGCCGGCCCTCGGCCCACGCGCGGCCGCCGTGCCGGACGACGATGCGGTGCACGATGGCGAGGCCGGCGCCCGTCCCCGGGAACTCGTCCTCCGAGTGCAGGCGCTGGAAGACCTTGAATAGCTTGTCGGCGTGCGCGGGATCGAAGCCCGCGCCGTTGTCCTTCACGCGGTAGACGGCGCGGCCGTCCTCGGTGCGGCCGCCGATCTCGACGCGCGGGTCCGCGCGCCTGGAGCTGTACTTGATCGCGTTGCCGATCAGGTTGACCCAGACCTGGCGCACGAGCGCCGCGTCGGCGCGCGCGGCGGGCAGCGGGTCGACGACGACCGTGCACGGCGTGCCGCGCGCGAGCTCGTCGGCGACGGCGCGCGCGAGCGCCGTCATGTCGATGTCGGTCGGCGAGATCGCCGCGCGCCCGTAGCGCGAGAAGGCGATCATGTCGTCGAGCAGCCGGCCCATGCGCTCGGCGCCTTTGCGCACGGTCGCGAGCAGGCGCCGGCCCTCGTCGTCGAGGCGCGCCGCGTGGTCCTCCTGCAGCATCCGGGAGAAGCCGTCGATGTGGCGCAGCGGCGCGCGCAGGTCGTGCGACACCGAGTAGGCGAAGGACTGCAGGTCCTCGTTCGCGACCTCGAGCTCGCGCGTGCGCGCCTGCACCCGCTCCTCGAGCTCCTGCGCATGGCGCCGCACCTGGGCGAGCAGCCGCGCCTGCACGATCGCGATCGCGAGCTGCGTCGCGACCTCGCGTGCGACGCGCACCTGCTCCGCCGGGAACGTCGCGCCGCGCTCGCCGCCGAAGCTGAGCGCGCCGATCAGCTCGCCGCCCGCGATCATCGGCACCGCCATGTAGGTCTCGACGCCCGAGGCGAGCAGCGCGTCGACCTCGCGGCCGGGCGGCAGCGCGCGCGTGTCGATGATCTGCGGCTCGCCGCGCTTGAGCGCCTCGACGTCGCCCATCAGCCGGATCGAGTAGCGCACGCCGGGACCGACGTGGGTGCGGCGGCGGCCGGCCGCGGCGAGCCACTCGACCTCGCCCGCGGCCAGGTCGAACATGTTGACCACCACGCGCGCGACGCCGAGCAGCGCGCGCAGCGGCGGCAGCACCGCGGCCGCGATCGCCTCGGTCGGCTCCTCGGCGACGATCGCGCCGTCGATCTCGTGCAGGATACGCAGGCGCTCGCCGTGCGCGGCGACCGCGGCCTGCGCGTCGCTCAACGCGACCGCGTCGCTCGCCCGCACGCCGACCGCCGCCCGCACGATCGCGTACAGCGCGAGGCTCACCGCGAGCCCCGCGAGCAGCAGCACGGCGCCGTACGCCCTGGCCGGCGCCACCGACGCGACGAACAGAGCCGCGAGCGCGGCCGCGGCCGTCGACACCCCGAACACCCAGGCCGGCGCGCGCCGCGCGACCCGGCGCAACGCGGGCGAGGCGTCGGACTGCCTGCGCTCTATTGCGCCCACAGCGCCCGGAACAGGCGGATCCACATGAACACGAGGACGACGTTGCTCGCCGCGTACGCGGCGAGCCGGTGCATCACCTTGTTGTAGCCGAGATGGATCGCGCTGTGCGCGAGGCGCAGGGCGAAGTACAGCCATGCGAGCGTGAGCGCGGCGGCGTCCGCGGTCCGGGTCACGTAGAACACGATGCAGGCGACGTAGAACAGCACCGGCATCTCGAGCAGGTTCATCAGGTTGCGGTTCGGGATCGAGACGTCGCCCGGCACGTTCGCCGACTCGCCGTATTTGAAGTCGCGCGCCGTGACGCGGCCCTGGCGGGCGGCGGAGAAGCGCTTGAACGGGATGACGAGCAGGACGACGAAAGTCAGCGCGGCGAGCGCCGCCACCGGTTGGAGAATACTCGCTGGATTCATGGGCCGTCCGCCTCCGCGCAGATTATCGTCTTCCGGCGCGCCGCATCCAACCGAGGCGCCGCTCCCCCAGCTCGAACGCGCCCTGGATGACGAGCGCCAGCGCCGCCGCGGGGATCGCCCCGGCGAGCAGCGTCGCGGTGTCGTTGAGCGCGAGGCCCGAGGCGATGCGCTCGCCGTAGCCGCCCGCGCCGATGAAGGCCGCGATCGTGGCCGTCCCCACGTTGATCACCGCCGAGGTCTTCACGCCCGCGAGGATCGAGGGCAGCGCGAGGGGCACTTCGATGAGGCGCACGCGATCGGCGGTCCTCAAGCCCAGCGCGAGCGCCGCCTGGCGCATGCCCTTCGCGATGCCGAGCAGCCCGGTGCAGGTGCTCTGCACGATCGGCAGCAGCGCGTAGAGGAAGAGCGCGACGATCGCGGGCGCGGTCCCGATGGTCCCCAGGATCGCGATCAGGAACGCGAGCAGCGCGAGCGACGGGATGGTCTGGATCACGCCGACCGTGCCGAGGATCAGCTGTCCGGTGCGCGCGAATTTCGCCGCGATCATCCCGAGCGGCACGCCGAGCGCGATGCTGGCGGCGAGCGAGACGAAGACGAGCAGCAGGTGCTGCGTCGTGAGCCGCCCGAAGTCCGGGCCGAAGAGCACGTCGAGGAAGCGGCGCTCGCCGCGTGCCGGGCCGCCGCCGAAGAAGAGCGCGGCGG
>DASRFB010000017.1:0-21716 GCA_035651815.1 Burkholderiales bacterium
GCGCGCCCGCTGGGACGTGATCGACATCCTGGTCGTGCACCGCGTCGGCGAAATCAAGCCGACCGAGCAGATCGTGCTGGTGGTCGTCGCCGGGGCGCACCGGGGCGAGGCGTTCGCGGCGTGCGAGTTCGTCATGGATTACCTGAAGACGCGCGCACCGTTCTGGAAGAAGGAAGAGACTCCGAAAGGCACGCGCTGGGTCGAGGCGCGCGACTCGGACGACGAGGCGGCGCAGCGCTGGAAGAAGAAGGACGCCGACGTGGCGTAGGGCGCGGGCTGGCGCGCCGCGCGAGAGCGCGAAAACCGTGAGAGGTGACCGTGTCCTGGGCCGGATTCGTGGCGGTAGGGGGAGGCGCTGCAGCGGGCGCATGGCTGCGTTGGTGGCTCGGGATCCTTCTTAATCCCGTTTTCCCTACGCTGCCCCTCGGTACGCTCGCCGCGAACCTGCTCGGTGGGCTGCTCATGGGAGTGGCAATGGGCGTGATGTCGCACTTCGAAGCGCTCCCGGCGGAGATGCGCCTGCTCGTGACGACGGGATTCCTCGGCGGGCTCACGACCTTCTCGACGTTTTCCGCCGAGACGGTGACGCTGCTCATGACGCGCCAGCAGTACGGCTGGACGATGGCGCTCGTCGGCGCGCACGTCATCGGATCGGTGCTCATGACGCTGGCCGGGATCGGCGCGGTCCGTCTCGCTCTGGAGGCCCTGCGATGAAAGGCACCTTCCTGCGCTTCTACGTGCACGAGAACCGCAAGCACGGCGGCGTGCTGCTCTACGAGTGGCTGCTCGAGCGCGCCAAGAGGATCGGGATCCGGGGCGGCTCGGCGTTCCGCGCGGTCGCCGGATTCGGCCGGCACGGCGTCATCCACGAGCAGCATTTTTTCGAGCTCGCCGGCGACCTGACGATCGAAGTGGAGTTCATCGTCACGGACGAGGAGGCCCGCGGGATGCTCGAGGTCGTCCGGGCGGAGGAGATCGACGTCTTCTACGCGGTCATTCCCGCGGAATTCGGCTCCATTGCGGCGGGCAGCTAGCGCCCGCCGAGAAAAGTCCGATCCCGCGCCGGGCCTCCCGCCGGGCAGCAGAGGAGGAGGAGGAAGCCACCAGGCGCTGTGCGCCCGGCGCGGTCGGAACTCGGTGGCTCAGCAGTAGCCGAGCTGGTTCTTGCGCTCGACGTCCCGCAGGCGGCGCTCGAGGTCGGCGTGGTCGGTCGACTGCGCGAGGTACGCTTCGACGTCGCGCCGAGGGCCCGGCCGGAGGCTCGTTTCGAGCCACTGTCCGAACCGGGTCAGGAGCGCCTTGAGCGTTTCGCCGCGCAGGGCGCGGGCGCGCGTTTCGACGGCGCGGCTGTCAACGCCCAAAGATTGGCGGGCGGGATGGAGGTACCCGTCTCCTTCGTAAAGCGGATAGTAGGTTCTCATGATGCTTCGTCCTTTCTGCGATTGTTGCATCGCACACAAGTCAATATAGGAAGCTTCACCATTGTTTTCAAATCGTAAATTCAGATCGTCCGCATCGGGTTTGGTGATGTGGGCTAAGTCCTTGTTGCATAGCAGCAACCACCTTAAAATGCACTGATGGAGCTATACCAACTGCGAACATTCGCCGCCGTCGCGGACACCGGTCATATCACCCGGGCCGCGGAGAAGCTGCACGTGAGCCAGCCCGCGGTGAGCGCGCATATCAAGGGACTCGAGGAAGACCTCCGGGTGCGCCTGTTCGATCGCACGCCGACCGGGATGCAGCTCACGCGCGCGGGACGGCAGCTGCGCGAGCAGGCCGAGAAGGTCCTCGCCGAGGTCGAGCGCCTGCGTCAGCTCGCGGCGACCCTGAAGGGCGATATCGTGGGACGGTTGCGCGTCGGCACGGCGAGCGACCCCGAGTTCGTGCGCGTGGGGGAGTTCCTGCACCGCACCGTCGAGCGCTATCCGCTGCTCGAGATCGAGCTGCACCAGGAAGTGTCCGGGGCGGCGCTCGAGCGGGTGCGCACCGGCGATCTCGACGCGAGCTTCTATTTCGGCGACATCACGTCGCCCGACGTGGCCGGGCTGCGCCTGCACGACATGGCCTACTGCGTCGTCGCGCCCGCCGCCTGGGGCGAGCGCGTGCGCAACGCCGACTGGAGCGAGATCGCGCGCCTGCCGTGGATCGTCACGCCCTCGATCAGCACGCACAACCGGCTCGTGCGCGCGCTGTTCAGCAAGCACGGCGTCGAGCCGGCGAGGGTGGTCGAGGCCGATCAGGAGCCCGTGATCGCGAGCCTGGTCGTCTCCGGCGTGGGCGTCTCGCTGATGCGCGAGCCGCTCGCGCTGCAGAAGCAGCGCGCGGGCGAGATCTGCATCTGGGACAAGGCGCGGCTGCAGACCGCGCTCTGGTTCATCTACCAGGCCGACCGGCGCCACGATCCGCTGGTCGAGGCGCTGCTCGGCATCCTCGGCGAGATCTGGCAGATCGCGCCGGCACCCAGTCTCTAGCGCGACGGCTCTAGCGCGAAGGGGCCTCGGTGCGGCCCGCGAGGCGCAGGTTCGCCTGCGTCAGGCGGTCGATCAGCACGCGCATGAACGCCTTGTTGAAGCCGACCTGGCAGGCGTCCGAGGCGGCCTTCAGCGCATCGGCCTTGATCTCGATCGCCGTGACCGCGGTCGTCGCGGTGATGCTGGTCGAGCGGCGGCCGGTCTGGTCGCTGAAATAGAGGATCTCGCCGAAGCACCCGCCGCGCTTGATCGTGTTGAGCGGCTTGCCGAGGAGCGTGACGGCCACCTCGCCCTCGATCAGCAGGTAGAAGCTGTCGCCCTGGTCGGCCTCGCGGATGATCACGGTGCCGGCGTCGAACGATTTCCAGCTTCCGATCCGCACCACCTCCCAGAGCTCGACGTCGTCGAAGTCCTGGAAGAACGGCAAGCCGCGCAGCTCGTTGTACTTCTCCGAATCGGACACCGATTCGCCGGCCAGGCGCAGGCTCGTGAAGGCCTTGGATAGGGCCTTGCCGAACTCGATCCAGCTCGAATAGCGCGCGCTGCGGTCCTTGGCGATGGCGCGGTTGACGATGCCGTCGAGCAGCGGCGGCAGGTCGGGGCGCAGCGTGAGCACGGGCACGGCCGGCGTGTTGAGGATGGCGTAGGTCAGGCCCGCCGTCGTCGTCGCGCCCTCGTAGGGGAGCCGACCGGTGAGGAGCCGGTACATGACGACGCCGAGCGAGTAGATGTCGGTCTGGTGATTCACGTCCTCCATGCGGATCTGCTCGGGGGACATGTAGGCGGGCGAGCCGATGCCCGTGATCTGCGTCGTCTCCTGGCCGAGGCGCTGCTGGAACGACGCGCCGAAGTCGCTGACTTTTGCGTCGCCCGAGTCGGAGAGCAGGATGTTCCCGGGCTTGATGTCGCGGTGGATGACGCCGTGCTGGAACGCGTAGTCCAGCGCGCGGATGCACTTGAAGATGATCTCGACGACCTTGCCGAGCGGCAGCAGGCTGGCGACGTCGGCGTGCGCCTCGAGGGTCTCGCCCTTGACGTACTCCATGACGAGGTAGCTGTACTCGGGCTCACTCGCCGCGTCCAGGATCTCGACGATGTGCGGATGGACGAGCTTGCCCGCGAGCGCGGCTTCGGCGAGGAAGGCCTTGCGCATCATGCGCGCGGTCTGCTCGTTGATGTTCTCGTCGAACTGGAACACCTTGACCGCGACGTCGCGGTTCGCGAACGGGTCGCGCGCGAGGTAGACGCGGCTGGTCGCCCCGCTGCCGATCTGGCGCGTGATCGGGTACTTCCCGATGTGCTCTTCGAGCTGGAACTTGATCGCCAAGCGGCCCCTCCCAGGGCTTAGATTCAGTTTGCGCCGCAGTGTACAAGCACGAAGCGGGCCTTGTCGCGGGATTCGTTCCGGAAAACCAATCCGTTCAAACGTCGGCCGCTTGCAGACCTCCGGGACTCCGGCGGGGCTCCCGGCTTGAAATACGATGATCCCGCCCCATTTCCCCTACAGCTCATCCGGATATCCCTATGCGATTCGACAAGCTGACGACGAAATTCCAGCAGGCCATCGCCGACGCCCAGAGCGTCGCCGTCGGCCAGGACAACCCGTTCATCGAGCCCGTCCACTTGCTGCAGGCCCTTTTGCAACAGGAGGACGGCACCACCGCGTCGCTGCTCTCCCGAGCCGGGGTCAACGTCGCCCGCCTGCGCGAGTCGGTGAAGCAGGCGCTCGCGCGCCTGCCCAAGGTCGAAGGCCAGGGCGGCGAAGCGCCGATCTCGCGCGAGCTCAACAACCTGCTGAACCTCGCCGACCGCGAGGCGCAGAAGCGCAAGGACCAGTTCATCGCCTCCGAGATGTTCCTGGTCGCGCTCGCCGACGACAAGGGCGAGGCCGGGCGCCTGCTGAAGGAGTACGGCGGCAACCGGAAAGCGATCGAGCAGGCGATCGAGGCGGTGCGCGGCGGCGAGGCGGTCGGCAGCCAGGAAGCCGAGGGCCAGCGCGAGGCGCTGAAGAAGTACACGCTCGACCTCACCGAGCGGGCGCGCTCGGGCAAGCTCGATCCCGTCATCGGCCGCGACGACGAGATCCGGCGCGTGATCCAGATCCTGCAGCGGCGCACGAAGAACAACCCGGTGCTGATCGGCGAGCCGGGCGTCGGCAAGACCGCGATCGTCGAGGGCCTCGCGCAGCGCATCGTCAACGGCGAGGTGCCCGAGACGCTGAAGAACAAGCGCGTGCTCTCGCTCGACATGGCGGCGCTGCTCGCCGGGGCCAAGTACCGCGGCGAGTTCGAGGAGCGCCTGAAGTCGGTGCTGAAGGAGCTCGCCCAGGACGAGGGCCAGACCATCGTCTTCATCGACGAGCTGCACACCATGGTCGGCGCCGGCAAGGCCGAGGGCGCGATCGACGCGGGCAACATGCTCAAGCCCGCGCTCGCGCGGGGCGAGCTGCACTGCGTCGGCGCGACCACGCTCGACGAGTACCGCAAGTACATCGAGAAGGACGCGGCGCTCGAGCGCAGGTTCCAGAAAGTCCTGGTGGAGGAGCCGTCCGTCGAAGCGACGATCGCGATCCTCCGGGGACTGCAGGAGAAGTACGAGGTCCACCACGGGGTCGACATCACGGACCCGGCGATCGTCGCCGCGGCCGAGCTCTCGCACCGGTACATCACCGACCGCTTCCTCCCCGACAAGGCGATCGACCTGATCGACGAGGCGGCCGCGCGCATCAAGATGGAGATCGACTCCAAGCCCGAGGCGATGGACCGGCTCGACCGGCGCCTGATCCAGCTCAAGATCGAGCGCGAGGCGGTGAGGAAGGAAAAGGACGAAGCGTCCCAGCGCCGGCTGTCGGCGCTGGAGCAGGAGATCGAGCGCCTGGAGCGCGAGTACGCCGATCTCGAAGAGGTATGGAAGGCCGAGAAGGCGCAGGTCCAGGGCTCCCAGCACGTGAAGGAGGAGCTCGAAAAGGCGAAGCTCGAGATGGAGGCCGCGCGCCGCAAAGGCGACTGGAACAGGATGTCGGAGCTTCAGTACGGCAGGATCCCGCAGCTCGAGGCGCAGCTGAGAAAGGCGGAGAAGCCCGCCGGCGGCGGCAAGCCCAGGCTCGTGCGCACCCAGGTCGGCGCGGAGGAGATCGCCGAGGTGGTCTCGCGCGCGACCGGCATCCCGGTGTCGAAGATGATGCAGGGCGAGCGCGACAAGCTGCTGAAGATGGAAGACAGGCTGCACGAGCGCGTCGTCGGCCAGGACGAGGCCGTGCGCGTCGTCGCCGACGCGATCCGGCGCTCGCGCGCGGGGCTCTCGGATCCGAACAAGCCCTACGGCTCGTTCCTTTTCCTCGGGCCGACGGGCGTGGGCAAGACCGAGCTGTGCAAGGCCCTCGCCGGCTTTCT
The DNA here is from genome assembly GCA_035651815.1 of Burkholderiales bacterium. Lineage (GTDB taxonomy): Bacteria > Pseudomonadota > Gammaproteobacteria > Burkholderiales > SG8-39 > VBDM01. The sequence continues at coordinate 5,867 of DASRFB010000017.1, forward strand.
TTTCGACTCCGAGGACCACCTCATCCGCATCGACATGTCCGAGTTCATGGAGAAGCACTCGGTCGCGCGGCTGATCGGCGCGCCGCCCGGGTACGTCGGCTACGAGGAGGGCGGCTATCTCACCGAGGCCGTGCGCCGCAAGCCCTACAGCGTGATCCTGCTCGACGAGATCGAGAAGGCGCACCCCGACGTGTTCAACGTGCTGCTGCAGGTGCTCGACGACGGCCGCATGACCGACGGCCAGGGCCGCACCGTGGACTTCAAGAACACGGTGCTCGTGATGACCTCGAACCTCGGCTCGCAGATGATCCAGCAGATGGCGGGCGACGACTACGGTGTGATCAAGCTCGCCGTGATGGCCGAGGTGAAGACGCAGTTCCGTCCCGAGTTCGTGAACCGCATCGACGAGATCGTCGTGTTCCACGCGCTCGACGAGAAGCACATCCAGGACATCGCGAGGATCCAGCTGCGCTACCTCGAGCAGCGCCTGGCGAAGCTCGAGATCCGGCTCGAGATTTCGGACCCGGCGCTCGCCGAGCTCGCGAAGACGGGCTTCGACCCGGTCTACGGCGCGCGGCCGCTCAAGCGCGCGATCCAGCAGGAGATCGAGAACCCGCTCGCGAGGCAGATCCTCGAGGGCAAGTTCGGTCCGAAGGACACGGTGCGCGTCGAATACCGCGGCGGTCGGATGCAGTTCGAGAAGGCCGGCGCCAAGGCCGCGGAGAAGGCCCCGGCGCACCACTGAGCGCCCGGCCGCGGCGTCACTCGACCTTGATGCCGATGTCCTTCACGAGCTTGCCGTACTTCTCGTAATCGCGCCGGATCATCTGCGCGAACTGGTCCGGCGTGAGCGGGTTCGCCTGCATGCCGCCCGCCTTCGCGAGGCGGCCGTCGACGTCGCGGTCGGCGAGCGCCTTGTTGACCTCGTCGTGCAGCTTCGCGATGACCGGCTTCGGCGTCCCCGCAGCCGTGAACAAGCCCAGCCAGATCACCACCTCGTAGCCCGGGTAAAACTCGCCGATGGTCGGCAGCTCGGGGAAGAGGCTCGAGCGCTTAGGGCCCGTCACCGCGAGCGCGCGCAGCTTGCCGGCGCGGATCTGGCCCGCGCTCGATGTCCCGGAGAACATCGCGGCGGTCTCGCCCGCGACCGTCGCCGTCGTGGCGGGCGAGCCGCCCTTGAACGGGACGTGCACGAGGTTGATGCCGGCGCGCTGCTTCAGCATCTCCATCGCCAGCTCGTGCTGGCTGCCGTTGCCCCCGGAGGCGTACAGCAACGGAGGATTCGCCTTCTTCGCGTACTCGATGAACTCCTGGAAATTCTTCACCGGGAGCGACGGATTCACCGAGAGAACCCACTGGTTCAGCACGACCGACGCGACCGGCGCGAGGTCCTTCATCGTGTCGAGCGGCATGGCCTTGTAGATGTGCGGATTGACGGTCACGTTGCTGTCGGCGAAGAGCCCGAGCGTATAGCCGTCGGGCTCGGCCTTCGCCACCTGGTCCATCGCCACGTTGCCGTTCGCGGCCGGACGGTTCTCGACGATGACCGGCTGCTTCAGCTGCTCGGAGAGCTTCTGGCCGACGACGCGCGCCGAGATGTCGGGCGCGCCGCCGGGCGGGATCGGGACGATGATCTTGATCGGGCGCGAGGGGTACGTCTGCGCCGACGCGTCGGTTGCGGCGCAAAAGATCGCGGCGACCAGCGCCAGGACGGAGATGATCGATTTCATGACGCGCCTCAGCCGAGCGCGGGCGCGGCGCGCAGCGAAGCGGTAACCGCGCGCGCCCGGCGCAGCAGCTCCTCCCACATCGAATCGCCGGAATCCTTGCGGAACACCATGTCCTCGTCGGCGTCGAGCACGTGCCACAGACCGCGGTCCACCTCCGAGCGCAGCTCGCCGGGCCGCCATGCGACGTAGCCGACGAAGTAGCGGGCGTCGTTCGGCGTCTTCTCGATGATCTCGTCGACCACCGTTCCCTGGGTCGCGAGGTACAGGTGCTTCATGACCTGGATCGAGCCGCTGCCGGGGTTGTGATCGGTGCGCACCATCGCGAAGATCGCGCGGCGCAGCATCGGTCCGCCGAGATAGACCGGGTCGTGCACCTGCTTCGAAGGCTCGTGCTCGGGAAACAGGCTCGCGAGCGAGCGCTCGGTCGGCCGATTGATGATGATGCCCACGTGGCGGTTGCCTTCGACCGGCACCGCGATCAGCACCGTGTGGCGGTAGTCGGGATCGCTGAGCGCGGGCGAAGCGACGAGGATGACGGCCCCGGTATCGTCGGTCTTCTGGGCCGCTCCCGGGGCGGCCATCCCCATGACGAGGAGCAGGGCAAAGGCGGCGGCGATCCAGCGCATCGGTTCCTCCGGCATTACTTTGCCCGAAGTGTAGCGGAAGAACCGCGTCTCCGGGACCCGGGCGCCCGAGGCGCGCGCCAGCAATCGCGCAGATGATCGTTCACCATGCCGACCGCCTGCATGAACGCATAGCAGATCGTCGAGCCGACGAAGGTGAAGCCGCGCCGGCGCAGATCGGCGCTCAGTGCGTCGGATTCCCGCGTGCGCGCCGGGACGTCCGCCATCCGCCGCGGCCGGCGCTGCAGCGGCCGGCCGCCGACGAAGCGCCAGACATAGGCGTCGAAGGAGCCGAACTCCTTCTGCACCTCGAGGAAGGCGCGGGCGTTGCGCACCGCGCCCGCGACCTTCAGGCGGTTGCGCACGATCCCCGGATCGGCGAGCAGCGCGCGGATCCTGCGCGCGTCGAAGGCGGCGACCCGGCGCGGATCGAAGCCCGCGAACGCGCGCCGGTAGCTCGGCCGCTTCGCGAGGATGGTCGACCACGACAAGCCGGCCTGGGCGCCCTCGAGGATCAGGAGCTCGAACAGCGTGCGCTCGTCGTGCACCGGCACGCCCCATTCCCGGTCGTGGTACTCGATGTAAGCCTCGCTGCCGAGGCACCAGGGGCAGCGGCGGCGTTCGGAGCGGGAGGCCATCGGCCGATGCTAGCGCATCGGCCGCGGCGTTTCAGCGGACGCCGAGCGACGTGTGGTTGCCGGCCTGGGGACGGACGAAGGCGGGCGCGCGCCGGCGTGAGGCGCTCGACGCGATGAGCACCTCGTTCAGCTTGTCGAAGTCGAGGGGCTTCACCAGGTGGTGATCGAAGCCCGCGGCCCGCGACTGCTCGCGATCGACCTGGCGGCCGTAGCCGGTCATGGCGATCAGCACGACCTCGCGCATCGCCGGGGTCTCGCGCAGCTTCTGCGCCACCTCGTGCCCGCTCATGCCGGGCATGCCGATGTCCATGAGAACGACGTCGGGCCGGTACTCGGACGCGGCGCGCAGGGCGTCCGGCCCGTTGTGCGCCTTGCGCACGCTGTGTCCCGACATCTCGAGGATGATCGCCATGCTCTCGGCCGAATCGACGCTGTCGTCGACCACCAGCACCTTCAGCTGGCGATCTTCGCGCTGCTCGCACGGCAGGGGCGCCTGCCTGGGCTGCGCCTCGGGCGTCTCGATGGCGCCGTTCGCGCGCGGCAGGCGAATGACGAATTCGCTGCCCTTGCCGGGCCCGTCGCTGAACGCCTCGATGCGGCCGCCGTGCATCTCGATCAGGCCGCGCGCGAGCGCGAGCCCGATCCCGAGGCCGCCTTCGCTGCGCGCGAGCGAATCGTCGGCGCGGCGGAACAGCTGGAACAGGTTCGGCAGCATCTCGGCGGCGATGCCGACGCCGGTATCGCGCACCCGGATGAGCGCCTCTCCCGGCGTGCCCGCGGCGATCTCGAGCGCCACGGTGATCCTGCCGCCTTCCTGCGTGTACTTCGCGGCGTTCGTGAGCACGTTGTCGACGACTTGCGTCAGGCGGACGCGGTCGCCGAGCACGGGGATCGCCTCCTCGGGCACGTCGACCTGGAGCGCGTGTCCGCGCTGGGTGATCAGCGTGCGAGTCGTCTCGACCGCCGCGGCGACGACGGACTTGAGCTCGAGCGGCTCGCGCCGCAGCGTGACCTTGCCGCGCGTGATGCGCGAGACGTCGAGCAGATCGTCGATCAGCCGGGTGAGGTGGCCGGTCTGGCGCCCGAGCACGTCGCGCGCCCAGCGCAGCTGCGGGTCGATCGCCGGGCTCGCCTTCATGACATGGGCGACGTTGCTGATCGCGGCGAGCGGATTGCGCAGCTCGTGCGAGAGCATGGCGAGGAACTCGTCCTTGCGCCGGTCGGCTTCCTGCAGCTCCTGCTCGAAGCGCTTGCGCTCGGTGATCTCGCGCTCGAGCACGTCGTTGGTCTTGGCGAGCTCGGCGTTGGCCTCCTCCAGCTCGCGCGTCTTCTCGGCCTGCAGGGTGGTGTTCGCGAGCGCGAGCGCCTCGTTGGCGCGCTCGAGCTCGCGGCGCTTGCGGTAGAGCTCGACCAGCACCTGCACTTTGCCGCGCAGCACCTCGGGGACGATGGGCACGTAGCAGTAATCGACCGCGCCCAGCTCGTAGCCCTTGAGCTGGTCGAGATTGGTCACGTGCACCGCGGTCACGAAGATGATCGGCGTCTTCTCGAAGCGCGGGTGCTGGTGGATCAGCGCAGCCGTGTCGAAGCCGTTCATCGTCGGCATGTTGACGTCGAGGAGGATGGCGGCGAAGTCGGCCTCCATCAGCCTCTGCAACGCCTCGGTCCCGGAGCGGGCCTTGACCAGGTTCTCGCCCAGGGTGCCGAGGATGGCCTCGTACGACAGCAGCCGCTGCGGCTGGTCGTCGACGAGGAGAATGTTGACCTTGTCGTCGTTGTCGTTCATTGCGCTCCCATTGCCTTGTTCCATTGCCCGCGCGGTCACGGGTGCAGCCACATGCGCAGCATCGAGAGGAGCTCGCCGCTGTTGACCGGCTTCGCGATGTAATCCGACGCGCCGGCCTGCAGGCATTTCTCACGGTCGCCCTTCATGGCCTTGGCGGTGAGGGCGATGATCGGCAACCGTCTGAACTGCGGCACGTCGCGGATGCGCCGTATCGTCTCGTAGCCGTCCATCTCCGGCATCATGATGTCCATCAGCACGAGCGAGAGATCCGGCGTGGTATCCATGAGCTGGATCGCCTCGTGGCCGTTGGTCGCGATCGTGGCCTGCATGCCGTGCCGCTCGAGCAGGCTGGACAGGGCGAAGATGTTGCGCACGTCGTCGTCGACGACCAGCGCTTTCTTGCCGCTCAGGGCGTCGTCGGTCTCGTGCAGCGTCTCGAGCATCTTGCGCTTGCCCTCGGGCAGGTCGGCCACTACGCGGTGCAGGAACAGCGCCGTCTCGTCGAGCAGGCGCTCGGGCGAGCGCACGTCCTTGAGCACGATGCTCTTGGCCATCTTGCGCAGGCGCGCCTCGTCCTCCGCGGTCAGCTCGCGGCCCGTGAAGACCACGATCGGGACGTCGCGCAGGCGCTCCTCGCGCTGGATCTGGTCGAGCAGGTCGAAGCCCGAAATGTCGGGCAGCCGCAGGTCGAGCACGACGCAGTCGAACGGCTTGCTGCGCAGCGCCTCGAGCGCGTCCTTGCCGGTGCCGACGCACGTGATGTCGACGTCGTCGTGCGCGATCAGCTCGGCCACGCTCTTCTGCTCGGCCGGGTTGTCCTCGATCACGAGCAGCCGCCGTACACGCTCGGAAGCGAACGCCTTGATGCGGTCGAACGCCGTCTCGAGGTTGTCGGACGTGAGCGGCTTGTTGAGATAGGCGAACGCGCCGCGCTCGAGGCCGTGCTGGCGCTCCTCCTCGACGGTGATCACCTGCACCGGGATGTGGCGCGTCGCGTGGTCGTGCTTGAGCTGCGACAGCAGCGTCCAGCCCAGCATGTCGGGAAGGAAGATGTCGAGCGTGATCGCCGTCGGCCGGTACTTGCGCGCGAGCGACAGCGCTTCGCTGCCGCGCATCGCGACCAGCCCCTTGAAGCCGCGGCCGCGGGCAAGGTCGAGGAGCACGCGCGCGTAGTGGGGGTCGTCCTCGACGATGAGGATCGAGGGATCGCCCTCCTGCAGATTGTCGCGGTCGTCGGGGACGGTCTCGGTGCGCGGGGCGGGCAGCACGATGGGCTGGAACGCCAACGGCGCTTCCGCGATGCGCTGCGCCGCGGGCTGCGGCGACGACGCGCCCTGATACTGCAGCGGCAGGTAGAGCATGAAGGTGCTTCCCGCGCCCGGGATGGAGTGCAGCCTGATTTCGCCGCCGAGCAGGTGCGCGAGCTCGCGCGAGATCGCGAGGCCGAGGCCGGTGCCGCCGTATTTTCTCGCCGTTCCGGCGTCGGCCTGCTGGAACGCCTCGAAGATGATCTTCTGCTTCTCCGGCGGGATGCCGATGCCGGTGTCGCTCACCGAGAAGCGCACCACCTTGTCGGCGTGGCTGAGCACCGGGTGCTCGGGGCTCCAGCCGCTCTCGACGATCGACACGTCGATGCGCACGCCGCCCTGCTCGGTGAACTTGAACGCGTTCGAGAGCAGGTTCTTCAGCACCTGCAGCAGGCGCTTCGGGTCGGTCGAGATGGTCTTGCCCAGGTCGGAGTCGAAGTTCGCCGAGAACGCGAGCTTGCGCGACTCGGCGATGTGGCGGAAGTTGCGCTCCACCGTGTCGCGCAGAGTCGCGAACGGCAGCTCCTCGCTCTCGACCGTGACCGTCCCCGACTCGATCTTGGAGAGGTCGAGGATGTCGCTGATGAGGTTGAGCAGGTCGGTGCCCGCGCCGTGGATCGTCTTCGCGAACTCGATCTGCTTGGCCGAGAGATTGCCCTCGACGTTCTCGGCCAGCTGCTGGCCGAGGATCAGGATGGAGTTGAGCGGCGTGCGCAGCTCGTGCGACATGTTCGCCAGGAACTCGGACTTGTAGCGCGAGGTGAGCGCGAGCTCGGCGGCCTTCTCCTCGACCGCGCGGCGCGCCTGGTCGATCTCGCGGTTCTTGCGCTCGACCTCCTCGTACTGCGCGGCCAGCTCGCGCGCCTTCTTCGCGAGCTCGTCGTTGGTCTGCTGCAGCTCCTTCTGCTGCGCCTGCAGCTCGGCGGCGAGCTGCTGCGACTGCTGCAGCAGGCCTTCCGTGCGCATCGTCGCCTCGATCGTGTTCAGCACGATGCCGATCGAGCCGGTCAGCTGCTCGAGGAACGCGAGGTGCGACGGCGTGAAGTGGGTGAGCGAGGCGAGCTCGATCACCGCCTTCACCTGGCCCTCGAACAGCACCGGCAGCACGATCACGTTCGCGGGCCTCGCGGTCACGAGCCCCGCGTGCACGAGGATCGACTCGGGCGCGATGTCCGAGAGCAGGATGCGCTGGCGCTCGCGCGCGCACTGGCCGACCAGGCCGTCGCCGATACGGTAGCGGCGCGGCGTGCCGGGATCGTTGTGGTCGGCGTAGCCGGCGAGCTGCTTGAGCACCGGCGGGAACTCGCTGTCGTCCATCACGTACATGACGCCCTGCTGGGCGTTCACGAGCGGGGCGAGCTCCGAGAGCAGCATCTGCGCCACCGTCAGCAGGTCGCGCTGCCCCTGCATCATGGAGCCGAAGCGCGCGAGGTTGGTCTTCAGCCAGTCCTGCTCGGTGTTGCGCTCGGTGGTCTCGCGCAGGTTGCCGATCATGGCGTTGATGTAGTTCTTGAGCTCGGCCACCTCGCCCTCGGCCTCGACCTGGATCGAGCGCGTCAGGTCGCCCTTGGTCACGGCGGTCGCGACCTCCGCGATCGCGCGCACCTGGGTGGTGAGGTTGGCCGCGAGCAGGTTCACGTTCGCGGTCAGGTCCTTCCACGTGCCCGCCGCGCCCGGGACGTTCGCCTGGCCGCCGAGGCGGCCTTCCACGCCGACCTCGCGCGCGACCGTCGTCACCTGGTCGGCGAAGGTCGCGAGCGTGCCGGTCATCGAGTTGATGGTGTCGGCGAGCGCCGCCACCTCGCCCTTCGACTCGACGGTCAGCTTCTGCGCGAGGTCGCCGTTCGCGACCGCGGTCACGACCTTGACGATGCCGCGCACCTGGTTCGTGAGGTTCGCGGCCATGACGTTCACGTTGTCGGTGAGGTCCTTCCACGTGCCGGCCACGCCCTTCACCTGCGCCTGGCCGCCGAGCTTGCCCTCGGTGCCGACCTCGCGCGCGACGCGCGTCACCTCGGCGGCGAACGCGTTCAGCTGGTCGACCATGGTGTTCAGCGTGTTCTTGAGCTCGAGGATCTCGCCGCGGGCGTCGACCGTGATCTTGCGCGAGAGGTCGCCGCGCGCGATGGCCGTGGCGACGTCGGCGATGTTCCGCACCTGGCCGGTGAGGTTGGACGCCATCCAGTTGACGTTGTCGGTGAGGTCCTTCCACGTGCCCGCGACGCCGGGCACCTGCGCCTGGCCGCCGAGCTTGCCCTCGGTGCCGACCTCGCGCGCGACGCGCGTCACCTCGGCGGCGAAGGAGTTGAGCTGGTCGACCATCGTGTTGATGGTTTCCTTCAGCTGCAGGATCTCGCCGCGCACGTCCACCGTGATCTTGCGCGAGAGGTCGCCGAGCGCGATCGCGGTCGCGACGTCGGCGATGTTCCGGACCTGCGCCGTGAGGTTGGACGCCATCGAGTTCACGTTGTCGGTGAGGTCCTTCCAGGTGCCCGCGACGCCGGGCACGCCCGCCTGGCCGCCGAGCTTGCCCTCGGTGCCGACCTCGCGCGCGACGCGCGTCACCTCCGCGGCGAAGGAGTTCAGCTGGTCGACCATCGTGTTGAGCGTGTTCTTCAGCTCCAGGATCTCGCCCTTCACGTCGACCGTGATCTTGCGCGAGAGGTCGCCGCGCGCGACCGCGGTCGCGACTTCGGCGATGTTCCGGACCTGGTTCGTCAGGTTGGACGCCATGAAGTTGACGTTATCGGTCAGGTCCTTCCACGTGCCCGCGACGCCCGACACCTGCGCCTGGCCGCCGAGTTTGCCTTCCGTCCCGACCTCGCGCGCGACGCGCGTCACTTCCGACGCGAACGCGTTCAGGCGGTCGATCATCGTGTTCAGCGTGTTCTTGAGCTCCAGGATCTCGCCCTTGACGTCGACCGTGATGGTGCGCGAGAGGTCGCCGCGAGCCACGGCGGTCGCGACCTCGGCGATGTTCCGCACCTGCGCCGTGAGGTTCGACGCCATCGAGTTCACGTTGTCGGTAAGGTCCTTCCAGGTGCCCGCGACGCCCGGCACCTGCGCCTGGCCGCCGAGGCGGCCCTCGGTGCCGACCTCGCGCGCGACGCGCGTCACCTCGGAGGCGAACGCGTTCAGCTGGTCGACCATCGTGTTGATGGTGTCCTTGAGCTCGAGGATCTCGCCCTTCACGTCGACCGTGATCTTGCGCGACAGGTCGCCGCGCGCGACCGCCGTCGTCACCTCGGCGATGTTCCGCACCTGCGCCGTGAGGTTGGACGCCATCGAGTTGACGTTGTCGGTGAGGTCCTTCCACGTGCCGGCAATCCCGGGGACCTGGGCTTGCCCGCCGAGCTTGCCTTCGGTGCCGACCTCGCGCGCGACGCGCGTCACCTCCGCGGCGAAGCCGTTCAGCTGGTCCACCATGGTGTTGATGGTGTTCTTGAGCGCCAGGATCTCGCCCTTCACGTCGACCGTGATCTTGCGCGAGAGGTCTCCGCGCGCGACCGCGGTCGTGACCTCGGCGATGTTGCGCACCTGCTCGGTGAGGTTGGTCGCCATCGCGTTGACCGAGTCGGTCAGGTCCTTCCACGTCCCGGCGACGCCCGGGACGATCGCCTGGCCGCCGAGGCGGCCGTCGGTGCCGACCTCGCGCGCGACGCGCGTCACTTCCGACGCGAACGAGCGCAGCTGGTCCACCATGGTGTTGATCGCTTCCTTGAGCTGCAGGATCTCGCCGCGCACGTCCACCGTGATCTTGCGCGAGAGGTCGCCGCTCGCCACGGCGATCGTCACCTCGGAGATGTTGCGCACCTGCGCGGTGAGGTTGTTCGCCATGAAGTTCACGTTCTCGGTGAGGTCCTTCCACACCCCCGACACCGCCTTGACGTGCGCCTGGCCGCCGAGCTTGCCCTCGGTGCCGACCTCGCGCGCGACGCGCGTCACTTCCGACGTGAACACCGTCATCTGCTCGATCATCGTGTTGACGATGGTCGCCGTGCGCAGGAACTCGCCCTCGAGCGGCCGGCCCTCGACCTCGAAGCGCATGGTCTGCGACAGGTCGCCCTTCGCCACCGCCGCGATCGAGCGCGTCACCTCCGTGGTCGGCCACAGCAGGTCGTCGATCAGGTTGTTGACCGAGTTCTCCATGCCCGACCACGCGCCCGAGCGCCGGTCGAGCTTCACGCGCTGGCGCGTCTTGCCCTGCTTGCCGACGCCCTGGCCGACGCGGTCGAGCTCCTCGGCCATCTTGCGGTTCGCCGCGACGATCTCGTTGAACGTGTCCGCGATCTTGCCGTTCAGTCCGACCCAGTCCCCGGGAAGCTGCACGGTGAAATCGCCGTCGCGCATCGCGCGCAGCGCGGCCAGCAGCGCGCGCGCGTCGAGCGGATGCTCGGCCGGAGCCGAGTTGCCGTTGGTGCGCGGCTTGGCGGAGGTCTTCGCGGTTTCGTAGGTCTGCATGGCGTTGTCCCGGTTCATTCCTTGTGTACGTCGTTCATTGCCGCGGCGTCGCGGCTGCCGCCGCGATGGCCCACGGTCCCACGCTCCCAGCGAGCGGGAAGGGCGCTGATTCCTCTTCGACCGACAAAGGGATCCGGGGCGATGGCCTGGCGGCTTGGGAATTCTTCTTGCGCCGGATCTGGCTCATCTGGGCCAAGTGCGATCGGCGCCGGATGTCGGCGCCGTGACCAACGAATGAGCAGAGCGGCACATTCTAGCCAAACCCGCTCGAAGAGACGAGATATTGAACGTTCTGAATCGCGCATAAAGCGCGCCCCCTGGTCCCTGCGAGGGGCTTAGACGGCGGCATCATTCCTTTGGTTCCATTCGCCGCAATATTTTTTCGCGCACCGAGGAACGCGGCCTCGCCGGGGGCGAAGCCGGCTTTGTGCTAAGGTCGGTCGGACTACGGCGAGGGACAAGCTCCGATGTCATCGACAGCGGCCTTTTTTGCAGCGCACCAGCGGAGACCATCGACAGCGTGCGGCTGAGCTTTCGCGCCTTTGCGCCTCGCAACCTGCCGGACGCCGCGATCGCCGTCGGCGTCGCGCTGGTCTATTACGCCGGCGCGAGGCTCGGCTTCGCGCTCGCCCCGAACGGGGATCAGGTCACCGCCGTGTGGCCGCCCACCGGCATCGCGCTCGCCGCGGTGCTGCGCTTCGGGCTGCGCGCGGCGCCCGGGGTCCTCGTCGGCGCCTTCGCGGCGAACGCCGGAGTGAACGAGCCCTGGCTGGTCGCCGCGGGCATCGGCGTCGGCAATACGCTGGAAGCGGTCGCCGGCGCCGCGCTGCTGCGTCGCCTCGCCTTCGACCGCCGTCTCGCGCGCGTGCGCGACGTGCTGGCGCTGCTCGCGGCGGCGGTCGCGAGCCCGGCGGTGGCCGCGACCATTGGCGTCGGCTGCCTCGTCGGCGGCAACGTTCAGCCCGCGGCGCAGCTCGCGGGTCTGTGGAAGCTCTGGTGGATCGGCGACGCGCTGGGGACGCTCATCGCGGCGCCGGTGCTTCTGGTGTGGACGGCGGAGTCGCTGCCGCGCGGCTTCGCGCGCGGGGTCGAAGCGGCGGCGCTGCTCGCGGGCCTCGGGGCGACGAGCGCGCTCGCGTTCAGCGAGGCGCCCGCGGCGCAGCTCTCCGAGTACGTGATCTTTCCCTTCCTCATCTGGGCGGCGCTGCGCTTCGGGCCGGCCGGAGCGGCCGTGGTGTCGCTCGCCGCGTACGCGTTCGAGACCTACGCCACTTACCGCGGGCTGGGACCGTTTCCGGGCGTCGATCCCGGCCAGGCGCTGATCCTGCTCCAGGCCTTCATGGCGGTCGCCGCGGTCACCGGCCTCGTGCTCGCCGCGATCACGGTGCAGAACCGGCAGGCGCAGGAGAGCGCGCAGCGCAGCGAGCAATGGCTGCTGCTCGCGCTGCGCGCCGCGCGCGCGGGCGCCTGGGACTGGGACCTGGTCACCGGGAAGACGCGGCGCTCGCCCGGGCTCGAGCTGGTGCTGGGGCTGCCGCCGGGCGGCCTCGGCGACACGCAGGACGCGCTGCGCGAGCGCGTCGCGCCCGAGGACCGGGCGCGCTTCGAGGCCGAGATGCGCCAGGCCATCGAGACGCGCTCGCGCTACGGCATCGAGGTGCGGCTCGCGCGCGAGGACGGGACGACCGCGTGGGCCGACACGCGCGGCGAGGTCGTGACCGACGCTTCTGGCAATCCGGTGCGCATGGTCGGCATCGCGATCGACGTCAGCCGCCAGAAGGAGCTCGAGCACGAGCTGCGCCGCCAGGCCGACCAGCTCGCCGAGGCCGACCGGCGCAAGACCGAGTTCCTCGCGATGCTCTCGCACGAGCTGCGCAACCCGCTCGCGCCGATCGTGCACGCGGTCGACCTGCTCGACAGCGCCGATCCGAAGGTGCGCCTGCAGGCGCAGGACGTGATCCGCCGCCAGGCCGCTCACCTCGCGCGCCTCGTCGGGGACCTGCTCGACGTGTCGCGCATCAGCCGCGGCGCGATCCGCCTGGAGCCGCGCCGCGTCGCGCTCGCCGATCTGGTCACGACCGCGACGGAGGAATGGCGGCACATGATCGCGCATCGCGGCCAGACGCTCTCGATCGACCTGCCGCCCGAGCCGGTGTGGCTCGACGCGGATCCGACGCGCTTCGCGCAGGTGATCTCGAACCTCGTGCACAACTCCACCAAGTTCACGCCGCACGGCGGCCGCATCGCGATCCGCGCCGAGACGCGCGGGCGGCAGCTGCGGCTCTCGGTGCGCGACACGGGCGCGGGCATCGCCGCCGACATCCTGCCGCAGGTGTTCGAGGTCTTCGTGCAGGGCGCGCCGCCGTTCGACCGCGCGCAGGGCGGCCTCGGCCTCGGGCTCGCGCTCGTGCGGCGGCTGGTCGAGCTGCACGGCGGGACGGTCGAGGCCTCGAGCGACGGCGCCGGGCGCGGCAGCGAGTTCGTCGTGCGCATGCCGCTAGCCGCGGCGCCGGCGCAGGCGCCGGTCGCCGCAGACGCTCCCGCCGCGTCGGCCGGCGTGCGCATCCTCGTGGTCGAGGACAACGCCGACGCGCGCGAGACGCTGTGCGCGCTGCTCGAGAGCGAAGGGCACGAGGTGCTCGCGCTCGGCGAGGGCGCCGAGGCGCTCGCGCGCGCGCCGGCGTTCGCGCCCGACGTCGCGCTGCTCGACCTCGGCCTCCCGGGCATGGACGGCTACGCGCTCGCGCGCGCGCTGCGCGCGAGGCCCGAGTGCGCCGGTGCGTTCATCGCCGCGATCTCGGGCTATGGGCAGCCCGAGGACAAGGCCAAGTCCAAGGCCGCGGGCTTCGACGAGCATCTCGTCAAGCCGGTCGATCCGCCGCGGCTGCGGACGCTCATCGAGGAAGCGACTAGAGCGGCCCGCGCGAGGGCTTGATTCCGCCTCGACTCCACGCTGCGCCGGCTGCTGGCGGGCGAGTCGACCGAGACGACAGATGAGAAAGCTAGCGCGCTTTCGGGCCGGCGTCCTCGCCGCCTTCGGGCGGGACCTCGGGCTCGCTGTCGCCGCGGTTCGTCTTCGCCGGCTTCACCGCGAGCGAGTCGGTCTCGTCGCGCTGGATCGGCTGCGGCTTTTCCTGCGGCTGCTTTCTCGGTTGCATGAGGTCTCTCCTGGTCGTCAACCGCCGTGTCGGAATTCGGGGTAGAGCGTCATCCCGCCGTCGATGAAGAGCGTCGTGCCGGCCACGTAATCCGACTCGTCGGAGGCGAGCCACGCGACGGCGCGGCCGACGTCGTCGGGCTCGCCGATGCGGCCGTACGGGATGAACTCGAGCAGCCCGCGCATCGCTTTCTCGCTTTCCCACGCCGGCCGGTTGATCTCGGTGCGGATCGCGCCGGGCGCGACCGAGTTGACGCGGATCTTCTGCCCGAGCACTTCCTGCGCAAGGCTCTTCATGAGCAGCGAGATGCCGCCCTTCGACGCCGCGTAGTTGACGTGCCCGGCCCACGGGATGATCTCGTGCACCGACGAGACGAAGATGATCTTGCCCGCCGCGCGCGAGACCTCGGGCTTCAGGCCGCGCCGCAGGAACTCGCGCACCGCGGCGCGCGCGCACAGGAAATACCCGGTGAGATTGACGTCGATCACCTTCTGCCAGTCGGCGAGCGAGAGGTCCTTGAACGGCGCGTCCTTCTGGATGCCGGCGTTCGCGACCAGGATGTCGACCGTGCCGAAGCGCGCGATCGCCTCGGCGAACAGGCGCTCGACCTCGGGCTCGCGCGACACGTCGGCCTGGAGCGCGATCGCGCGTCCGCCCGCGCGCTCGATCTCGGCGACGACGGCCTTGGCATCGTCGGGCGAGGACAGGTAATTGACGGCGACGGCGGCGCCCGCGCGCGCGAGCGCGAGCGCGCTTCCGCGGCCGATGCCCGAGGAGGCGCCGGTGACGAGGGCGACCTGGTTGCGGAGCGTCTTCTCCATTCCCGGTAGGACCGCGCTCCTGGAAATGGTTCCGGCCCGCTACTCCAGGTGGATGTCGTGCTCCTTGACGATGCGCGCCCAGCGGCGCACCTCGGCGTCGACGAAGGCCCGGAAATCCTCGGGCGACTTCGACAGCGTGACGGGCAGCGAGGCGTTCATGAAGGCGTCGTGCACGGGCTTGCGGCCCATCGCGGCGATGGTCGCGGCGAAGAGCCGGTCGACGACGGCGCGCGGCGTCTGCGCCTGGAAGAAAAGGCCGTTCCAGTTCTCGCTGCCGACCCCGGGAAAGCCCGCCTCGGCCATCGTCGGCACGTCGGGAAGCTCGGGCGCGCGCTCGCGCGAGGTGGTCGCGAGCGCCTTCATGCGTCCGGCCTTGATATGCGGGATCACCGACGACATGGTGAGGAAGGAGAAGTGCACCTCGCCGTTGATGATCGAGGTGATCGCCGAGCCCGCGCCCTTCGACGGGATCAGCACGACCTTGATGCCCTGCCTGGCCGCGAGGTCGAGCGTGTCGAGGTGCGAGTACGAACCGAGCGGGTTCGAGTAGTTGAGCTCGCCCGGACGCGCTCGCGCGTACTCGATCAGCTCCTTCACGGTGTTCGGCGGCAGGTGCGGGCTGGTGACGAGAACGGTCGGCACCGACGCGACCAGCGTCACCGGCGCGAGGTCCTTCACCGGATCGAACTTGAGCCGCCCGGCGAAGCCGCTCGCGTTGACGGCGTTGGTCGAGATGTTGCCGACGAGCAGCGTGTAGCCGTCGGCCGGCGCCTTGGCGGCGATCTCGACGCCGATATTGCCCGAGGCGCCCGGGCGGTTCTCGATCACGAACGGCTGGCCGAGCGACTCGGCGAGCGCCGGCCCGAGGATGCGCGCGACCAGGTCGGTCGCGCCGCCGAGCGCGAACGGGACGACGACGCGCACGGGGCGGGAGGGCCATTGCTGCGCCGTAGCGGGAAACGCGAACACGAAGACGAACAGCGCGGCGAGCGCGCGGATCCCGCATCTCATTTTGGCAGCCTCCTCCTCCGGAGCCGCTAGTTTAGCTCGCATGTCGTCCTGAGCGCAGCGAAGGACCTGCTTTTCGGCGCCGCGAAAAGCAGATTCTTCGTCGCTTCGCTCCTCAGAATGACAATCAGGCGCGCTTGCGCCCGAACTTCGTCTTCGGCGTCAAGGGCGGGCGCTCAGCCCGAGATGCCGATGTAGATGCCCACGATGCCCCGGCGCTACGCGCCGGGGCCGTTCGGCACGGGTTGGGGGCGCGCGAGCAGCTCGCGCAGCAGCTCGAGGTCGACGGGCTTGGCGAAGTGCCGCGCGATGCCCGCG
>DASRFB010000018.1:0-160449 GCA_035651815.1 Burkholderiales bacterium
TCGGCAAGTATCTGCCCGGCTCCTGCCGCGGCTGATCACCAGCCTCGCTGCAAAAAAAGGTACCCTTCGGGGTACCTTTTTTTTTGGGCTGAATGACACGATTCTCCGCGGAAGAGCTCGAGCGCCGACGCGCGAACGCTCCACGTCCCGAGTTCCCCTCCGAGCTGCCGATTTGCGCCAAGCGCGCGGAGATCGCCGCTGCCTTGCGCGCGCACCCGGCGGTGATCGTCAGCGGCGAGACCGGGTCGGGCAAGACGACACAGCTTCCCAAGATCTGCCTGGAAGCGGGCCGGGGCATCGCGGGCATCATCGGGCACACCCAGCCGCGGCGCATCGCCGCGCGGGCCACGGCCGCGCGCATCGCGCAGGAGCTCGGGACCGAGCCGGGCGGCGCGGTCGGCTACAAGATCCGGTTCACCGACAAGGTCGGTCCGCGGACCTACGTGAAGCTCATGACCGACGGCATCCTGCTCGCCGAGACGCAGGGTGACCGCGACCTGCGCCAGTACGACACGCTCATCATCGACGAGGCGCACGAGCGCAGCCTCAACATCGATTTCCTGCTCGGGTACCTGCGCCGGCTGCTGCCGCGGCGGCCCGAGCTCAAGCTGATCGTCACTTCGGCGACGCTCGACGCCGAGCGCTTCTCGCGGCATTTCGCGCTGGACGGCAAGGCGGCGCCGGTGATCGAGGTGTCCGGGCGCCTGTACCCCGTCGAGATCCGCTATCGCCCGGTCGGCGAGGACGACGACGAGCGCGACCTCGAGCAGGCGATCGCCGACGCGGTGGACGAGCTCGCCCTGGCCGGTCCCGGCGACGTGCTCGTCTTTCTCCCGGGCGAACGCGAGATCCGCGAGGCCGCCGAGACGCTGCGCAAGCACCATCCTCCGCACACCGAGATCCTGCCGCTCTACGCACGCCTTTCCGCCGCGGAGCAGGAACGCGTCTTCAAGCAGCACCCGGGACGCCGCATCATCCTCGCGACGAACGTCGCCGAGACCTCGCTCACCGTGCCGGGCGTGCGCTACGTCGTCGACGCGGGGCTCGCGCGCGTGAAGCGCTACAGCTATCGCAACAAGGTCGAGCAGCTGCGCGTCGAGCCGGTATCGCAGGCGTCCGCGAAGCAGCGCGCGGGACGCTGCGGCCGTGTCGCGAACGGCATCTGCATCCGTCTCTACGCCGAGGACGACCACGAGGCGCGACCCGCCTTCACCGATCCCGAGGTGCTGCGCTCCTCGCTCGCCGGCGTGATCCTGCGGATGAAAGCGCTCGGCCTCGGAGACGTCGAGGCGTTCCCCTTCATCGATCCGCCCGCGCCGAAAGCGATCCAGGACGGCTACGCGCTGCTCGCCGAGCTGGGCGCCGTCGGCGACGACCGCGAGCTTACGGAGACGGGACATCAGCTCGCGCGGATTCCGGTCGATCCCAGGATCGGGCGCATGATCCTCGCGGCCCGATCGGAGAACGCCCTCGAGGAGGTTCTGGTGATCGCCTCGGCGCTGTCGCTGCCGGACCCGCGCGAGCGGCCGCTCGAGCGCGCGCCGGCGGCGGACGAGGCGCACAAGCGCTTCGAGGACGAGAAGTCGGATTTCCTGTCCTATCTCAAGCTCTGGAAGTTCTTCGAGGACGCGCTCGTACACCGCAAGTCCGGGCGCAAGCTGCACCAGGCCTGCCGCGATCACTTCCTGTCGTTCAGCCGCATGCGCGAATGGCGCGATATCCACGGCCAGCTCAAGGAGCTCGTCGCCGAGAGCGGCTGGCGCTTCTCTGAGAAACCGGCGACTTACGCGCAGATCCATCGCGCGCTCCTCGCCGGCCTTCTCGGAAACGTCGGCATGAAAACCGAGGAGGGCAATTACCTCGGCGCTCGCGGGATCAAATTCTGGATCCACCCGGGGTCCGGCGTCGGCCGCAAGGCGGGACGCTGGATCATGGCCGCCGAGCTCGCCGAGACGACTCGCCTCTACGCGCGCTGCATCGCCACCATCGACCCGGACTGGCTGGAATCGATCGGCGCCCACCTCGTGAAGCGCCACCAGGCCGACCCGCACTGGGAGAAGACGCCGGCGCGGGTCGCGGCCTTCGAGCGCGGCACGCTGTACGGCCTGCCGCTGTACACGAATCGGCGCGTGCACTACGGTCCCATGGACCCGGCCGGGTCGCGCCGGATCTTCATCCGCCAGGCGCTGGTCGAGGGCGACTGGGATTCGCGCGCGCCGTTCTTCCAGCACAACCGCGGGCTGATCCGGGACATCGAGCGCCTCGAGCACAAGTCCAGGCGGCCCGACGTGCTGGTGGACGAGACGCTCATCTTCGCCTTCTACGACGCCCGGATCCCGGAAGGCATCCACAACGGCGCGGCGTTCGACGCCTGGCGGCGCGACGCCGAGGCCGCGGACCCGAGGCTGCTGTTCCTGCGGCGCGAGGACCTGATGCGGCACGAGGCCGCCGGCATTACCACGGCGCAGTTCCCGCACCAGCTCGAGATGGCGGGACGCAGCTTCCCGCTCGAATACCATCACGAGCCCGGCTCGCCGCGCGACGGCGTGACGCTCACGGTGCCCCTCGTTGCGCTCAACCAGGTCGACGCCGCGCGCTGCGACTGGCTCGTGCCGGGGCTCGCGCGCGATAAGGTGACGCGTCTCGCGAAGTCGCTGCCGCAGAAGCTCAGGCACCGGCTCGGGCCTCTGCCCGAGCTCGCGGAAGCGCTGGTGGCGGGCGGGGCGCCCCGCGACGTTCCGGTCGCGGAAGCGATCGCCCGCTGGGCCCGGCGGGAGACGAATCTCGTCATCCCGGCCGATGCCTTCCGGCCCGAGACGCTGCCCGCGCATCTGTCGATGAATTTTCGCGTCGTCGACGAGCACGGGCGGCAGCTCGCGATGGGCCGGAGCCTGGCGCAGCTGCGCGCCGAGCTCGGCGAGCGCGCGGGCGAGCGCTTCTCGCAGCTCGCCAAGCCGGCGGCGGACGGCGAGCGGCACACGGCCTGGGACTTCGGCGAGCTCGAGGAGGTGATGGAGGTCCGGCGCGGACCGCAGACGCTGATCGGCTACCCGGCGCTGGTCGATCGCGGCGACGCCGTGTCGCTGGAGGTTCTCGACTCGGCGGAGAAGGCGCGCGAGCAGCATCGCGGCGGCCTGCGACGGCTGTTCATGCTGGGACTGAAGGAGCAGGCGCGCTACCTCGAGAAGAGCCTCCCCGGGATGCAGGCCCTCGCGCTGCAGTTCCTCCCGTTCGGAGACGCCGACGACCTCAGGCGCGATCTCCTGTCGGCAGCCTTCGACCGCGCGTGCCTCGGCGAGCCGTGGCCCCGCGACGCCGCGCAGTTCGAGCGACGGCGCGACGAGGCGCGCTCGCGCGTCACGCTGATCGCGCAGGAGATCGCGCGTCTGGCCGCGGCCATACTTTCCGAGCACGCGGCGCTGCGCAAGAAGCTGCAGCAGGCCGCGAAGGCGTTCCCGGCCGCGGCGCGCGACGTCGAGGAGAGCCTCGCACGGCTGCTGCCCAAGCGTTTCGTCGCCGAAACGCCGTTCGAGCGCCTGCAGCACTTCCCGCGGTATCTCAGGGCCGCGAGCTTGCGGCTCGACAAGCTCCGGGAGAGTCCCGAGCGCGACGCGCGTCTCGCGGCCGAGATTGCGCCGCTGCAGCAGCAATGGCAGCGCGAGCAGTCGAGGCGCGCCGGACAGCGCGATGCGGCGCTCGAGCAGTTCAGGTGGCTGCTCGAGGAGCTGCGCGTGCAGCTGTTCGCGCAGGAGCTCAAGACGCCGGTGCCGGTGTCGTCCAAGCGGCTCGCGAAGATGTGGCAGACTATCGAGCGATAGGGCGAGACTTACACCGGGCGTTTCCTTCCACGTGGGCGAGATCCTCAAGGCGCTGCTCCGCGCATTCGCGAGCCTCGTGCATCCGCGGATGCTGTGGCTGATGGCGTGGCCGCTGCTCGTGGCGCTCGCGGTATGGATCACCCTGGCCCTGCTCTACTGGAGCCAGGTCGCGGCGTGGGCGCAGGCCGAGCTGCAGCGCTACGGCGTCTACGACTGGACGGCCTCGACCTGGCCGTTCACGCTGCTCGCCGCCGTGCTCGGCTGGGTACTCGGGCTCCTCGTGTTCGTCCCGCTCGTCCTGGTCACGGCCGTGCTCATCATCGGGATCTTCTCGATGCCCGTCATGGTGAGGCACGTCGCGGACCGCGACTATCCGGGCCTCGAGCGCAGGCGCGGCGGAACGTTCGCGGGAAGCTTGGCGAACGCGGCCGCCGCGCTGGTCGTGTTCCTGGCGCTCGCGCTCGTGACGCTGCCGCTATGGCTCGCGCCGCCGCTTTGGCCGTTCCTGCCGCTGCTGCTCCTCGGCTACCTCAACCAGCGCGTGTTCCGCTACGACGCTCTCGCGGAGCACGCGAGCGCGGCCGAGATCGCGGAGGTCGTGCGCCGCTGGCGCGGCGACCTGTTCCTGCTCGGGATCGTGCTCGCACTGGCGGGGCACATACCGGTCGTCGGGCTCCTCATGCCGGTATACGCCGGCCTCGCATACATCCACTATTGCCTCGGACGCCTGGCGCAGCTGCGCGCCGCGCCGACTCGGGCAAGCTGACATGGGCTTCGGGCTGATTATCATCGGCGACGAGATCATCCGCGGGAAGCGGCAGGACAAGCATTTCGCGAAGAGCGTCGAGATCCTCGCGGCGCGCGGGCTGCGCCTCGCGTGGTGCGAGTACCTGGGCGACGATCCCGCGCTCATCACCTCGACCCTCCGCCGCACCATGGCGGGCGCCGATGTCGTGTTCAGCTTCGGCGGCATCGGCGCGACCCCGGACGACCATACGCGGCAGTGCGCGGCCGCGGCGGCCGGCGTGCCGCTCGAGCTGCATCCCGACGCGGAGCGGGAGATCCGCGCGCGCTTCGAGGGCGAGACGACCCCGCAGCGGCTGAAGATGGGCGAGTTCCCCAGGGGCTCGAGCATCATCCCGAACCCGTACAACCGCATCCCGGGGTTCTCGCTCGGCGAGCACCATTTCGTCCCCGGCTTCCCGATCATGGCCTGGCCGATGGTGGAATGGGTGCTGGACCACCGCTACGAGCGCCTGTTTCACCGCACCCCCGAGGCCGAGGCCTCCATCGTCGTGTACGAGGTGCCGGAGTCGACGCTGACGCCGCTCATGCAGGATGTCGAGGCGCGCTACCGCGGGCTGAAGTCGTTCAGCCTGCCCAGTATGGGCGAGGCGGGCGTGCGCCGGCACATCGAGCTCGGCGTGCGCGGTGCGCCGGACGAGGTCTCGCGCGCCATCGAGGAGATGAAGTCCGGCGTGGCGTCGCTCGGCGGCACGTGGCGGCCGATGGAAAAGGGGTGAGCCCGAAAGAAAAAGCCCCGGCCGAAGCCGGGGCTTTTTTGCGCCTACAGAGAGGAGGAGGAGGACTGAGGCGCGAAACTGCGCTGCTTTACGCCGAAGCGCCGACCTTCCTGCGCGTTTCCTTCGCGGCGGTCGTCACGGCGGTGAAGTTCGCTTCCGCGATCTCGGTCGCCTGCTTGGCGACCTTGGTGAAGCTGTCGTACGCCGAGTTGGCCGCGGCGAGCGCCGACTTGACGGCCGCGACGGCGACGTCCGAGCCTGCCGGGGCGTTCTTCGACACCTTGTCGAGGAAGCCCACGACGTTCCGGTTCAGTTCGGCCGACTGCGCCTCGATGGCCTTCGTCAGCTCGGCCTGGGATTGAGCGGCGACCTCGTACACGCTGCGCGAATAGGCGATCGCCTTCTCCAGCGCGGGTTGCGCGGCCGCGGCGTTCAGGTTGATGAATTCCTGCACGTCCTTGGCCCCGAGGAGCGCCTTGGCGTGGTTGAGGCCATCCTCGAACACGGCCTTGGTCGCATTGAGGTTCAGGTTCGACCAGCGCTCGAAAGCGGCAAACTGGGAATTCGCGAGGCCAAGGAGCGCCTCGGCGCCGGCCTTGTTGGTCGCGGCGATCTGTTCGGGTGTCACGTACATGAGCGTCTCCAAGTCTTCGTTAGGGGTTTGCGGTGCTTTTTATTGCACTGCAGCAAGGGCTATTCTACCCGCGACGACAGGCATGTCAAGAAGTTTTTTGCATTGCATCATCATTGGAGATGTTGACACATATAATTAGTATAATCAACTATATGTACGTTAGTGGTCGCATACAATCAGCGGTGCGGAAGCGTGGCCAAGGTCACTCGGCTGGACCTTGGTCCGGCGCCGGGATGCGGCGATGCGGCGAACCCGGTATGATGCCTCGCTCGCGCCCGCGCCCCACCGACGCCGTGCAACGCCCGGACCCCGAAACCCGAGACCGCTACCGGCATTTCCTCTCCATCCCGACCCGCTGGATGGACAACGACGCCTATCGTCACGTCAACAACGTCGTCTACTACTCCTGGTTCGACACCGTCGTGAACGGTTACCTCGTCGCGGCCGGCGCGCTCGAGATCGAGACCAGCCCGGTGATTGGCCTGGTGGTGGAGACGCACTGCCAGTATTTCTCTCCGATCGCCTTCCCCGACGTCGCGCACGCCGGCCTGCGCGTGGCGCGCATCGGGAGGAGCAGCGTCCGCTACGAGATCGGCGTCTTCCGCAACGACGAGCCGCGCGCCGCGGCGCAAGGGCACTTCGTCCACGTCTACGTCGCCCGCGCGACCGGGCGACCCGCGCCCCTCCCGGACAGGCTGCGCTCGGCGCTCGAGCCGCTGCGCGTCGCGTGAGCGCGCCGCGGCCGGCAGTATCCGCGGGCGCCGGTCGTCGCGCCGAGGCGGCCGGCTATTCGCTGCCGCCACGGCTGCTGTGGCTGCTCGCCGGGATGACGCTGGGCTGGGGCCTCTCCTGGCCCATCATGAAGATCGTGCTCTCGGAGCTCGAGCCGCTGCGCTTCCGGGCGCTCACCGTCGCCTCGGGGCTCACGCTGTTCGTGATCGCGGCGCTTCAGCGCCAGCCGTTGCGCGTGCCGCCCGGTCAGTGGCCGCGGCTCGTCCTGATCTCGCTGTTCAACATCACGGGCTGGGGAATCTGCGCCATGTACGGGCTGCAGCTCATGCCCTCCGGGCGCGCGGTGATCGTGACGTACACGATGCCGCTGTGGGCGATCGCGATCGGGTCCCTGTTCGCGCGCGAGCCGATTACGGGTCGGCGCGCAGCGGGGCTGGTGCTCGGGATGACGGGAATGCTGCTGCTCGTGTGGGGAGAGCTCCACCGTATGCAGACCGCGCCGCTCGGCGTCGCTTACCTGATCGCGGCCGCGGTTTCCTGGGCCATCGCGACGGTAATGATGCGCTACTGGCCGGTCTCGCTGCCCGGCGCCGCGTTCACGGGATGGCAGATCGTCATCGGCGGCATACCGATCTGGCTGGCATCGCTGCTGCACGACCAGGGCCCATGGCTGCCCATGGCGGCGGCGACCTGGACCGCCTTGACGTTCAACCTTTGCGTCACGTCCGTGTTCTGCCTCTGGGCGTTCAACCGCATCGCGACCGAGGCGCCCGTGGCGGTCTCGTCACTGTCGACGCTCATGATTCCCGTCGTCGGCGTGCTGTCGGGCATGGTGCTGCTCGGCGAGCGGCCGCAATGGCACGATATCGGCGCGCTCGTGTTCGTGTTCGCGGCGCTCGCGGCCGTGCTCCTTCCGGGCCGGCGCACGGGCGAGCGCGCGTGAGGCCGCGCTCAGGACACCTCGAAGACGGCCTCGACTTCCACCGCGACGCCGCGCGGCAGCGAAGCGACCCCGACCGCGGCGCGCGCATGGCGGCCGGCGTCGCCGAGGACCGCGACGAAGAGATCCGACGCCCCGTTGACGACCTGCGGCTGGTCGGTGAACTCGGGCATGCAATTGACGAAGCCGCCCACGCGCACGCAGCGCACGACGCGGTCGAGATCGCCGCCGAGCGCGGTCCGCGCCTGCGCGAGCACGTTGAGCGCGCACAGGCGCGCCGCCTGCTGACCCTGCTCGACGCTCAGCTCGCGGCCCAGCTTGCCGACGAACTGCGGCTTGCCGCCCTCGAGCGGGATCTGGCCGGAGATGTACAGCACGTTGCCGGCGCGGACCGCCGGGACATAGTTCGCGACCGGCGCGGGCGCGTCGGGCAGCGCGAGGTTGAGCTCCTTCAGGCGGGCGGCGACGCGGCCGGACATTTGCGGATCTCCTGTCGAATGCCGAAGGCGGCTAGTGTAGTGCCGCGGTCGGAAACTGTACGAACGGGCGGCGAATCGTGAGAACCCCTTCGACCCCCGCGGACGTCCCGCGTTCCGCGCTGGCGCTCGTGCTGCTCGTGGCCCTCGCCTGGGGCTTCAACTGGCCGATGCTGAAGATCGCGCTGTCGGAAATGGCGCCGCTGCATTTCCGCACCTGGTGCGTGCTCGGAGGAGCCGCGGGGCTGTTCGCGATCGCGGCGGCCGGCCGCCGGCCGCTGGCCGTGCCGCGCGCCCAGTGGGGGCGGCTGCTCGCGCTCACGCTCTTCAACGTGACCGCGTGGAACGTCCTGGTCGCCTACGGCGTGACGCTGATGGAGTCGGGGCGCGCCGCGATCCTGGGATTCACGATGCCCATCTGGGGCGTGCTGCTCGGGCGCTGGTTCTTCGGCGAGCGGCTCGCCGCGCGCCACGTCGCGGCGCTTTCGCTCGGGATCGCGGGACTCGTGTTCCTCCTCGGGGGCGAGCTCGGCGTCGCCGGGCGCTCGCCCCTCGGCACCGGCCTCATGCTCGGCGCCGCGGCCCTCTGGGCCGTCGGCGTCGTGCTCATGAAGCGCTGGGGATACCTCGGGATGCCGGCGACCGTGTTCACCGCCTGGCAGCTGCTGCTGGGTGGGCTTCCGATCGTGCTCGCCGTGCCGTTCGAGCACGGCAGCTTCTCGCTGCTCGCGCTCGACACCGGCGCGCTGCTCGCGCTCATCTACAGCGTCGCGATCGCGTTCGTGTTCTCGTACTGGGCGTGGAACCGCGCCGTCACGGCGTTGCCGGTCGTCGTCTCGTCGCTGTCGTCGCTGCTCGTGCCGCTGATCGGCGTCTTCAGCGGCATGCTCGTGCTCGGCGAGCGCCCCGCGTGGACCGACTTCGCCGCGCTCGCACTCATCACCGGGGCGGTCGCGACCGTGCTGATCCCGCGGCGCGCCGGCGGCACTGCGTAAAAAAGAAGGATGAGGGACGACACTCCCTCTGATCGGCCGGAGAGGCGCTCAAGCGCCCGGCGCCGGCACGGCCCGCCTGCGCGGGATCCGCTCCGCCTTCCAGTTCTGCAGCGCCCAGCTCCACACGTCGGCGGCGCGCGCGTTGCGCAGCTTCGGCGGCGGCGGATTGTCGAGGAACGCGAGCGCGTCGGCGAGCGCGGCGGCGCCTTTGGCGGGGTCGACCGCGGCGGCGAGCGTCTGCTTCGAGAGCTTGCGGCCTTGCGCGTCGACCGCGACCGGCAGGTGCATGTAGCTCGGCGTCGGCAGGCCGAGCAGCCGCTGCAGGTGGATCTGGCGCGGCGTCGAGTCGAGCAGGTCGGCGCCGCGCACGACATCGGTGATCTGCTGCTCGGCGTCGTCGACCACCACCGCGAGCTGGTACGCGTACAGCCCGTCGGCGCGGCGCACGACGAAGTCGCCGCAGTCGCGCGCGAGGTGCCGCTCGACGCGCCCCTGGATCGCGTCGTCGAAGGCGATCGCGACGTCGTCGACCCGCACGCGGATCGCGCGGCCCTCCCGCCCGGGGGGCAGGCCCTCGCGGCAGGTGCCGGGATAGACGAGCTCGCCCGAATCGCCCTTGGCGCCGCCGAACGCGCCGACCGAGTCCTCGATCTCCTTGCGCGTGCACGCGCACGCGAACACGGTGCCCGAGCGCTTGAGCCTCGAGAGCGCCTCGCCGTAGGCGAAGTCGCGCCGGCTCTGGTAGAGCACGGGCTCGTCCCACTCGAAGCCGAGCGCCTCGAGCACGCGTAGGATCTCGTCGGCCGCGCCGGCGACCTCGCGCGGGCGGTCGAGGTCTTCCATGCGCACGAGCCAGTCGCCGCCGCGCGTGCGCGCCTCGAGGTAGCTGCCGACCGCGGCGACCAGCGAACCGAAGTGCAGCGGTCCTGTCGGAGATGGGGCGAAGCGTCCGCGGTAGTCGTCCATCGTTCTGCGGGCCTCGTTGGAGCGGATATTGCTGGGACAGTCCCCGGCGTCCTTTGGTGCCCGCCTGGGCTAAGATCGGAGCGGCAAAAAGAACTCGAAGAATACGAATATGTCGAGCGCGCATCATATCGTGATCCTCGGCGGAGGGGCGGGAGGCCTGGAGCTCGCCACCCGCCTCGGCGACCGGCTGGGGCGCCACGGGCGCGCGGCCGTGACCCTGGTCGACCGCTCGCCCACGCACCTGTGGAAACCGCTCCTGCACGAGGTCGCGGCGGGCAGCCTCGACCGGCACGCCAACGAGCTCGACTACCTCGCCCAGGCGCGCTGGCATCACTTCACCTTCGCGCAAGGGGCGCTCGAGGGGCTCGACCGCTGGAAGCGCGAGGTCGCGCTCGCCCCGGTGCTCGACGAGGCCGGCGCCGAGGTCATCCCGCGGCGCGGGATCCGCTACGACACGCTCGTGATCGCGATCGGCAGCGAGTCGAACTCGTTCAACGTCCCCGGCGTCACGGAGCACGCCTTCCTGCTCGATTCCCCCGACCAGGCCGACCGGCTGCACCGGCGCGTGGTCAGCGCGTGCCTGCGCGCGAACTACCGAGCGGGCGACGGCCACGACGGGCGCCTCGACGTCGTGATCGTGGGCGGCGGCGCGACGGGCGTGGAGCTCGCGGCGGAGCTGCACAACACCACGCGCGTCCTCGCCGGCTACGGGCTCCAGAACATCGACCCCGACCGGTACGTGCGCCTGACCTTGCTGAACGCCGACGCGCGCATCCTGGCCGCGCTGCCCGAGCGCATCTCCGAGGCGACGATGGACGTGCTGCGCTCCCTCGGCGTCGACGTGCGCAATTCCGCCCACGTGGTCGAGGTGACGCCGGGCGCGGTGCGCACCAAGGCCGGCGACACCTTCCCCGCGGCGATCACGGTCTGGGCCGCGGGCATCCGCTGCGCCGAGGTGCTGCGCAACCTCGCGGACCTCGAGACCAACCGCCTGAACCAGCTGCTCGTGACCGGGACGCTGCAGACCACGCGCGATCCGGACGTGTTCGCGATCGGCGATTGCGCCGCCTGCCCGTGGCCCGGCCACGCGACGCCCGTGCCCCCGCGCGCCCAGGCCGCCCACCAGCAGGCCTCGCACCTCGTGCGCACGATGGAGCGGCGGCTGCGCGGGGAGGCGCTCTCGCCGTTCCGGTACCGCGACTTCGGCTCGCTCGTGTCGCTCGGCGAGTATTCGACCGTCGGCACGCTGATGGGCTTCGTTTCCGGGAAGAGCATGCGCGTCGAGGGCTGGTTCGCCCGGCTGATGTACATTTCGCTCTACAAGATGCACCTGCTCGCCCTGCACGGGTTCGTCGGCGTCGCGCTCGACACGCTCTCGCGGGCGCTCAAGCGCAGTACCGAGCCGCAGGTCAAGCTGCACTGAAGAACGGATGAAAATGTTCTGGTCCCTCGCCCGCATCGGGGTCGCCGTCGTGGTCGGCGTGCCGCTGTTCGTCTACCTGCTGCAGGAGAAGCTGCTGTTCTTCCCGCAGCCGCTCGGCAAGCCGATCAACGTCCCGAACGTCGAGGACGTCAAGATCACCACGCCCGACGGCGTCACGCTGCACGGCTGGCTGGTGAAGGGCCACCATGCGCAGCCCGCGCCGCTCGTGATCTACTTCGGCGGCAACGCCGAGGAAGTGTCGTGGCTGGCCTCGGTCGCCGACCAGTTCGGCGGCTGGTCGCTGCTGCTCGTCAACTACCGCGGCTACGGCGGCAGCGAGGGCAGGCCCGGCGAGCGCGAGCTGTTCGCCGATGCCCTCACGATCCACGACTGGGCGATCCGGCGCTCGGACGTCATCCCCGAGCGCGTCATCGCGATGGGGCGCAGCCTCGGCAGCGGCGTCGCGGTGCACCTCGCGTCCGACCGGAGCCTCAGAGGCGTGATCCTCGTGACGCCGTACGACAGCATCACCGAGATCGCGAAGCGCCAATATCCCTACCTCCCGGTCGGGATGCTGATCCGCCATCCGTTCGACTCGATCTCGCGCGTGGACAAGATCGACGCGCCGCTCCTGTGCCTCGCCGCGGGCGAAGACCTCGTCGTGCCGCCGAAGCACGCGCGGCGCCTCTACGACGCGTGGCGCGGGCCCAAGACGTGGCGAGAGCTTGCGGGCGCCGGCCACGATTCGATCTCGGGCGAGCCGGAGTACTGGGAGGCGATCGGAGGCTTCCTGAAGGACCTGCGCTAGCGCGCTGTACAATGCTCGGCCGATGGGACTCTTCAGCGGAAAGCGGCCGGAAAATCTCGGCGCCATCCGGGGCAGGCTGGCGCCGTGCCGGTCGACGCCCAACTGCGTCAGCAGCCAGGCCGACCTCGGCGACCGCACGCACTACATCGAGCCGCTGCGCTTCGCCGGCGAGCCCGCGCACGCCTGGGCC
Organism: Burkholderiales bacterium; assembly: GCA_035651815.1. Lineage (GTDB taxonomy): Bacteria > Pseudomonadota > Gammaproteobacteria > Burkholderiales > SG8-39 > VBDM01. The sequence continues at coordinate 12,506 of DASRFB010000018.1, forward strand.
GCCCTGCAGGTGGTCGTCTCCGGCATGGAGCGCGCCCGCATCGTGGGGCGGGAGAGCGACTACCTGTACGCGGAGTTCACCAGCCGGCTGATGGGGTACGTCGACGACGTCGAGTTCCTGCTCGACGCGCCGGCACGGGTGATCCACGTGCGCTCGGCCTCGCGCCTCGGGATCCGCGACTTCGGCGTGAACCGGGAGCGCGTCGAGACGATCCGCGAGCGGCTCGCCGCCGCCGGCGTGTGATGGCGGACCGCGCCGGCGTAGGCTCGGCGCTCCTCGGCGCTTTTCTGTTCGGGGCCAGCACGCCCGTCGCCAAGCTGCTGGTCGGCGGCGTCGAGCCGCTGGTGCTCGCGGGACTGCTCTACGCCGGCTCCGGGATCGGGCTGACGCTCTGGCTGCTCGCGCGCCGGGCGCGTCCGGGCGCGCCGCGCATCGCGTTCCCGCGCGACGACGTTCCCTGGCTCGCGGGCGCCGTGGTCGCCGGCGGCATCGCGGCGCCCGTGCTGCTCATGATCGGCCTCGCCTCGACCGAAGCGTCGACGGCCGCGCTGCTCCTCAACCTGGAGGGCGTCTTCACCGCGCTGATCGCGTGGTTCGCGTTCCGCGAGAACTTCGACCGCCGCGTGCTGGCGGGCATGGTCCTGATCGTCGCCGGTGGCGCGGTGCTCGCGTGGCGTCCCGGCGAGACCGGGCTCGCATGGCCCGCGATCGCCATCGCGGCCGCGTGCCTGCTGTGGGCGGTGGACAACAACCTCACGCGCAAGGTCTCCGCGAGCGACGCGGTCGTCATCGCCGCGGTGAAGGGCTTGGTCGCGGGCGGCGTGAACCTCGCGCTCGCCGCCACGCTCGGCGCGGCGGCGCCCTCGGCCGCGCTGGCGTTCGCCGCCGGCGCGGTCGGATTCGCGGGCTACGGCGTGAGCCTCGCGCTGTTCGTCGTCGCGCTGCGCCAGCTCGGCGCGGCGCGCACCGCGGCGTATTTCTCGACCGCGCCCTTCATCGGCGCGGCGCTCGCGTTCGCGTTCCTCGGCGAGTCGCAGACGGCGCTCTTCTGGATCGCGGCGCTGCTCATTGCCGCCGGCGTCGCGCTGCACCTCGCCGAGCGCCACGCGCACCGCCACAGGCATCAGCGCCTGCGCCACGAGCACCCGCACGTGCACGACGAGCACCACCGGCACGAGCACGCCGCCGGTTGGGACGGACAGGAGCCGCACACGCACGAGCACGAGCACGCGCCGCTCGCGCACAGCCATCCCCACTTCCCGGACATCCATCATCGCCACTCTCACTAGAAAAACAAAAAGACGCGCGCTCGCGCTCCTCGTCCTCGCCTCGCTCGCGCCGGCCCTCGCCGCTGCGCCCTACGTCCCGAAAGACGACTCGGTGGTGCTCGAGCGCCTGCCGGTGCGCCCGGGCGACCCGGTCGCGCGCGAGCTGCGCACGCTGCGCACGAAGCTGGCCGAGGACCCTCGCGACGAAGGCAACGCCCTCGCGCTCGCCGAGCGCTACTTCGAGCTCGCGAACGCCGAGGGCGATCCGCGCTACGTCGGCTACGCGCAGGCCGCGCTCGCGCCCTGGTGGGACGTGCCCGACCCGCCCCAGGAGCTGCGCGTGATGCGAGCGATGCTCAAGCAGTACAGCCACGACTTCGCCGGAGCGATGACCGACCTCGAGGCGGCGACGCGCGCCGATCCCGAGGATGCGCGAGCCTGGTCGTGGCGCGGGGCCATCCACATGGTGCAGGCCGACTACGCGGCGGCGCGCGCCGACTGCGAGGCCCAGCGCCGCATCGAGAGCGAGCTCGGTTACGTCGGCTGCATCGCCTACCTCGACGGCGTGACCGGCCACGCGGCGGCGGCGTACCAGGCGCTGTCTCAGGCGCTCGCGCGCGCGCGCAACGCGTCGCCCGAGGAGAAGACCTGGGTGCAGACGCGGCTCGCCGAGCTCGGGCAGCGGATCGGCGACGACGCGCTCGCCGAGCGCCATTTCAAGGCGGCGCTCGGGCAGAAGGTCACCGACCAGTTCCTGCTCGCCGCCTGGGCCGACTTCCTGCTCGACCACGGCCGCGCGGCCGAGGTGGCGCCGCTGCTGCGCGACTGGACGCGCTCGGACATCCTGCTGCTGCGGCTGGCGCTCGCCGAGCACGCCCTGAAGCTCCCCGAGGCCAAGGACCACATCGCCGCCCTCAAGGCGCGCTTCGACGCGGCGGCTCTCCGAGGCGACAAGCTGCATCAACAGGAGGAGGCGCGCTTCAACCTCTATCTCCTCGGAGACAAGGCGAAGGCGCTTGCGCTCGCGCAGGAGAACTGGAAGCTGCAGCGCGAGCCGCGCGACGCGCGCATCCTGCTCGAGGCGGCGCTCGCGATGAAGGACCCGCAAGGCGGCCGCGAAGCGCTCGACTGGCTCGAGCGCTCGGGCCACGAGGATCCGCTGCTGCGCGACGAGGCGGCGAAGCTGAAGGCGGTGAAGCCGTGAGGCGCTGGACGGTTTCGGCCCTTCTCCTCGCCGCGGCGGTGTCCGCGCCCGCGCACGCCCACAAGCCGAGCGACAGCTACCTCGCGCTGCGCATCGAGGACGCGCGCGTCGCCGGTCAATGGGACATCGCCCTGCGCGACCTCGACTTCGCGATCGGCCTGGACGCGAACGGCGACGGCGACATCACCTGGGGCGAGCTGCGCGCGCGCCACGCCGACGTCGCGGCGTACGCCCTGGCGCGGCTCAAGCTGCGCTCGAACGGCGCCGATTGCCCTTTGCAGGCGGGCGAGCACCAGGTCGACGACCACAGCGACGGCGCCTACGACGTCATGCGCTTCTCGGCGACCTGCCCGGGAAAGATCGGCAAGCTCGAGATCTCCTACAGCCTGTTCGCCGACCTCGACCCGCAGCACCGCGGGCTGCTGCGGATCGAGCAGGGCGCGGCGACGCGCACCGCGATCTTCGGCCCCGACCGCCCGACGCAGACGATCGACGTCGCGACCATCTCCGCGTGGACGCAGTTCATCGACTACGGCCGCGAAGGCGTCTGGCACATCTGGATCGGCTTCGACCACATTCTGTTCCTGCTGTCGCTGCTGCTGCCCGCGGTGCTCACGCGCGAGCCGCTCGGCTGGCGGCCGGTCCAGGCGTTCCGGCCGGCGTTCATGGACGTGTTCAAGATCGTCACGTCGTTCACCGTGGCGCACTCGATCACGCTCTCGCTCGCGACGCTCGGCGTCGTGTCGATCCCGTCGCGGGTGGCGGAGTCCGCGATCGCGCTGTCGGTCGTGCTCGCGGCGCTGAACAACGTATTCCCCCTGGTGCAGGGACGGCGCTGGGTAGTGGCTTTCGCCTTCGGTCTGATCCACGGATTCGGCTTCGCGAGCGTGCTGAAGGACCTGGGGCTGCCGCAGGGCGCGCTGCTGCTCGCGCTCGTCGGATTCAACCTCGGCGTCGAGGTCGGGCAGCTCGCGATCGTCGGCGTGTTCCTGCCGGTCGCTTACGCGCTGCGGCGGCAGTGGGTCTATCGCGGCCTGGTGTTCGTGGCGGGGTCCTGGGTCATCGTCGCGGTCGCGGGGACGTGGCTGATCGAGCGCGTGTTCGACCTCAAGCTGATATCGCGCTGACGCGCGCAACCTCGGCGCGGGTATACGGTCCGTTACCCAATGGCAACAATACTTTACACGGTGGAGACGGCGCCCGGCCCGGAAAACCCCTAAGCTGCGCACCGTAGGGCCCCATCATGACCGACATGTCTCCGAACCTGCTGCCGGAACGGGTGGTCCGGCGCGCGCGACGTCGCTGGATCGTCGCATCCGCGCTCGTGGTCGCGGCGCTGATCATCGCGCTCGTGGCGTGGCTCGCCTTGCGTCCGTCTCCCGCCCAGGCCCCGGCCGGCGACATCGCGCAGCGCGGCGCCAAAGGCGGCCCCGGCGGCGCCGCGCGTTCCATGCCCGTGGTCGCCGCGCCGGCGCGCACCGCCGACGTCGGCATCTACCTCTCGGGCCTTGGCTCCGTCACTCCGATCGCGACCGTGACGGTGAAGAGCCGCGTCGACGGCCAGCTCATGAAGGTCTCGTTCCGGGAAGGCCAGCTCGTGCGCGCGGGCGACGTGCTCGCCGAGATCGATCCGCGCCCGTACCAGGCGCTCCTCGCGCAGGCCGAGGGCACGCTCGCGCGCGACGCCGCGCTGCTCAAGAACGCCGAGGTCGATCTCGAGCGCTACCGCACGCTGTTCAAGCAGGACTCGGTCGCGAAGCAGCAGCTCGACACGCAGGAGGCGCTCGTGCGCCAGTACGAGGGCACGGTGAAGGTCGACGAGGCCGCGATCCAGACGGCGCGCTTGAACCTCTCGTACTGCCGCATCACCGCGCCGATCACCGGCCGCCTCGGCCTGCGCCAGGTCGATCCCGGCAACATCGTGCACGCGAGCGACCAGAACGGCGTCGTCGTGATCACGCAGCTGCAGCCGATCGCCGTGCTGTTCACGATCCCCGAGGACAACGTGCCCGTGGTGATGAAGCGCCTGCAGTCGGGCGAGAAGCTTCCCGTCGACGCCTGGGACCGTGCCGACAAGACGAAGCTCGCGAGCGGCACGCTGACGACCGTCGACAATCAGATCGACCCGTCCACCGGCACGGTCAAGCTGAAGGCCCAGTTCCCGAACCAGGATTACGGGCTGTTCCCGAACCAGTTCGTCAACGCGCGCATGCTGCTCGACGTGCGCCGCGGCGCCACGGTGGTCCCGGCCGCCGCCGTGCAGCGCGGATCGCGCGGCACCTTCGTCTACGTCGTCAACGCGGACAGCACGGTGAGCGTGCGCGCGGTGCGGGTCGGGCCTTCGCAGGCGGACGACGTCGCGATCGACGACGGCGTCAAGCCGGGCGAAGTGGTCGTGACCGACGGCGCCGACAAGCTGCGCGAGGGCGCGAGCGTGGACGTCGCCGGCCGCGCGGCGCCGCCCGCGGGCGATGCGCCCCGCAAAGGCGGCGGCGAGGGACGAGAGGGACGAAAAGGCGGCGGGGGTCGCAAAGGCGGCGGATGAACCCGTCGCGTCTGTTCATCCTGCGGCCGGTCGCGACCTCGCTGCTGATGGTCGCGGTGCTGCTCTCGGGGATCGTCGCCTACCGGGTGCTGCCGGTGTCGTCGCTGCCCGAGGTCGACTACCCGACGATCCAGGTCGTCACGCTCTATCCCGGCGCGAGCCCCGACGTGATCACGTCGTCGATCACCGCGCCGCTCGAGCGGCAGTTCGGCCAGATGCCGGGCCTGAACAAGATGTCGTCGACCAGCTCGGGCGGCGCATCGCTGATCACGCTGCAGTTCAGCCTCGAGCTCTCGCTCGACGTCGCCGAGCAGGAGGTGCAGGCCGCGATCAACGCGTCGTCGAACCTGCTGCCGTCGGACCTGCCGGTGCCGCCGATCTACAGCAAGGTCAACCCGGCCGACGCGCCCATCATGACGCTCGCGGTGACCTCGGCGACGCTGCCGCTGCCGGCGCTGCAGAACCTCGTGGACACGCGGCTCGCGCAGAAGATCTCGCAGCTCCCGGGCGTGGGCCTCGTCAGCCTCTCGGGCGGGCAGCGCCCGGCGGTGCGCATCCAGGCGAACCCGGCCGCGCTCGCGGCCTATGGGCTGTCGCTCGAAGACCTGCGCACGGCGATCTCGAACGCCAACGTCAACCAGGCGAAGGGCAGCTTCGACGGGCCGGCGCGGGCCTCGACGATCGACGCGAACGACCAGCTGCGCTCGGCCGACGAGTACCGCAGCCTCATCGTCGCCTACCGCGGCGGCGCCCCGATCCGGCTCTCCGACGTCGCGCAGGCGGTCGACGGCGCCGAGAACGTGCGCCTCGCCGCATGGGCGAACGAGGCGCCGGGCATCATCGTCAACATCCAGCGCCAGCCGGGCGCGAACGTTATCGAGGTGGTCGACCGCGTGAAGGCGCTGCTGCCGCAGCTGCGGGACACCCTGCCCGGGTCGGTCGACGTCGCCCAGCTCACCGACCGCACCGTCACCATACGCGCCTCGGTGCACGACGTGCAGTTCGAGCTCATGCTGGCCGTGGCGCTGGTCGTGATGGTGATCTTCCTGTTTCTGCGGAGCCTGTCGGCCACGGCGATTCCCAGCGTCGCGGTGCCGCTGTCGCTGGTCGGGACGTTCGGCGTGATGTACCTCGCCGGCTTCAGCATCAACAACCTGACGCTGATGGCGCTCACGATCGCGACCGGCTTCGTGGTCGACGACGCCATCGTCATGATCGAAAACATCTCGCGCTACATCGAGGAGGGCGACTCGCCGCTGGAGGCCGCGCTCAAGGGCTCCGAGCAGATCGGATTCACGATCATCTCGCTGACGTTCTCGCTGATCGCGGTGCTGATCCCGCTCTTGTTCATGGGCGACGTGGTCGGCCGCCTGTTCCGCGAGTTCGCGATCACGCTCGCGGTCTCGATCCTGATCTCGGCGGTGGTGTCGCTGACGCTGACGCCGATGATGTGCGCGAAGCTGCTGCGCCACCGGCCGGAGCGCGAGCAGGGGCGCTTCTACCGCGCGAGCCAGCACGTCTTCGACCGTATGATCGCCCGCTACGGCAAGATGCTGAACTGGGTGCTCGACCGCCAGGGCGCGACGCTGCTCGCGTTCTTCGCCACGCTCGCGCTCTCGGTGCTGCTCTACCTGCTGGTGCCCAAGGGCTTCTTCCCGGTACAGGACACGGGCGTGATCCAGGGCATCACCGAAGGCCCGCAGTCGATCTCGTTCGCGGCCATGGGCGAGCGCCAGCAGGCGCTCGCGCGCGAGGTGCTGAAGGATCCCGCGGTCGAGAGCCTGTCCTCGTTCATCGGCGTCGACGGCGTCAATACCACGCTGAACAGCGGCCGCATGCAGATCAACCTGAAGCCGCTGGGGCGGCGCGGACCCGAGCCGCGCATCAAGGCGACCGACGTGATCCGCAGGCTGCAGCAGCGGGTCGCGGGCGTCGACGGCATTACGCTGTACATGCAGCCCGTGCAGGACCTCACGATCGAGGATCACGTCAGCCGCACGCAGTACCAGATGACGGTCGAGGACGCGAACCCGGACGAGCTCTCGGCCTGGGTGCCGCGCCTGGTCGACCGGCTGCGGCGCATCCCCGATCTGTCCGGCGTCGCGAGCGACCTGCAGGACCAGGGCCTCCAGGCCTACGTCGAGATCGACCGCGCCACCGCGGGGCGCCTCGGCGTGACGCCGGCGGCGATCGACGCCGCGCTCTACAACGCGTTCGGGCAGCGCCTGGTGTCGACGATCTTCACGCAGTCGAACCAGTACCGCGTCGTGCTCGAGGTGAAGCCCGAGTTCAACGCGGGCGGGCCGCTCGCGCTGGGGGACATCTACGTGAAGGCGAGCCCGGGCGCCGCCGCGGCGGGCGCGTCGCAGGTCCCGGGCGCGCAGACGACCAACACGGCGGCCGCGGGCTCGGCGTCCTCGGGCAGCGCCGGCTCGCAGGTGCGCCTGTCCTCGGTCGCACGCATCGTGGAGCGCGCGGCGCCGCTCGCGATCAACCACATCGGGCAGTTCCCCTCGGCGACGATCTCGTTCGACGTCGCGCCCGGGTCGTCGCTCGGGCGCGCCGTCGACGCGATCCGCGCGGCGCAGGCCGAGATCGGGCTGCCCGCGAGCGCGCAGACGCGCTTCCAGGGCGCGGCGCTCGCCTTCCAGGCGTCGCTCGACAACACGCTGCTGCTGATCGTCGCGGCGATCGTGACGATGTACATCGTCCTCGGCGTGCTGTACGAGAGCTACATCCACCCGGTGACGATCCTGTCGACGCTGCCGTCGGCGGGCGTCGGCGCGCTGCTCGCGCTGATCGTGTCGCGCACCGACCTCGGCATCATCGCCGTGATCGGCATCATCCTGCTGATCGGCATCGTCAAGAAGAACGCGATCATGATGATCGACTTCGCGCTCGACGCGGAGCGCAAGGAAGGCAAGTCGCCGCGCGAGGCGATCTTCCAGGCCTGCCTGCTGCGCTTCCGGCCGATCCTGATGACGACCATGGCGGCGCTGCTCTCGGCGCTGCCGCTCATGCTCGGCACCGGCGTCGGCTCGGAGCTGCGCCACCCGCTCGGCATCACGATGGTGGGCGGGCTGCTGGTGAGCCAGGTGCTGACGCTGTTCACCACGCCCGTGATCTACCTTGCCTTCGACCGCCTGTCGCTGCGCTTCCGCGGCAAGCGCCTCGCCACGGAGACGCCGCCGTGAACCCCTCGGCCGCCTTCATCGCGCGCCCGGTCGCGACCACGCTCTTGACGCTGGGCGTCGCGCTCGCCGGCGCGGGCGCGTTCATGCTGCTGCCGGTGGCGCCGCTGCCGCGGGTCGACTATCCCACGATCTCGGTGTCCGCGAACCTGCCCGGGGCGAGCCCGGAGACCATGGCGGCGACGGTGGCCACGCCCCTCGAGCGCGCGCTCGGCCGCATTGCCGGCGTGAACGAGATCACCTCGGGCTCGTCGCTCGGCTCGTCGCGCATCACGCTGCAGTTCGACCTCGACCGCGACATCGACGGTGCAGCGCGCGACGTGCAGGCGGCGATCATGGCGTCGCGCAGCCTCCTGCCGACCGGGCTGCCGAACAACCCGACCTACCGCAAGGTCAACCCGGCCGACGCGCCCATCCTGCTGCTCGCGCTGACCTCGGACACGATGTCGCGCGGCCAGATGTACGATGCCGCCTCGACCGTCCTCGCGCAGAAGCTGTCGCAGGTCGCCGGGATCGGCCAGGTGACCGTGGGCGGGAGCTCGCTGCCCGCGGTGCGCGTCGAGCTCAACCCGCTGGCGCTGCACAAGTACGGGATCGGCCTCGAGGACGTGCGCAACGCCATCGTCGCGACCAACGCGAACCGCCCCAAGGGCGCGATCGAGGACGGCGACCGCAACTGGCAGATCGGCGCCAACGACCAGGCCAAGGTCGCCGCCGACTACGTCCCGCTCGTGATCACCTACCGCGACGGCGCAGCCGTGCGGCTGTCCGACGTGGCTCAGGTGCTCGACTCCGAGCAGGACGTGCGCAACATGGGCTCGGCCAACGGCCGCCCGGCGGTCATCGTCGTCCTGAACCGCCAGCCGAACGCCAACATCATCGAGACCGTCGACCGCGTGACGGCGCTGCTGCCCCAGCTGCGCGCGTCGATCCCGAGCGCGATCAACATGAGCATCGCCATGGACCGCACGACGACGATACGCGCGTCGCTGCGCGACGTGGAGCGCGCGCTGGCGATGGCGGTCGGCCTGGTGATCATGGTGGTCTTCCTGTTCCTGCGTAACGTGCGCGCGACCGCGATCCCGGCCGTCGCGGTGCCGATCTCGCTACTCGGGACGTTCGCCGCGATGTACCTGCTCGGCTACAGCCTGGACAACCTGTCGCTCATGGCGCTCACCATCGCGACCGGCTTCGTCGTCGACGACGCGATCGTCGTGCTGGAGAACGTGTCGCGCCACATCGAGGCGGGCGTGCCGCCGATGCGGGCGGCGCTGCTCGGCGCGCGCGAGGTCGGCTTCACGGTCGTGTCCATGAGCTTCTCGCTGATCGCGGTGTTCATTCCCATCCTGCTGATGGGCGGCATCATCGGCCGCCTGTTCCGGGAATTCGCGGTCGTGCTGTCGGTCGCCATCCTGGTATCGCTCGTGCTGTCGCTGACGACGACGCCGATGATGTGCGCGCGGCTGCTGCGCCCGCGCGCGGGCGGCGCGGCGCGCGAGCCGGGACGCTTCTCGCGCGCGGCGGCGCGCGCGTACGCCGCGGCCATCGCGGGCTACGGCCGCTCGCTCGCATGGGCGCTGCGCCATGGTCCGCTGATGATGGCGGTGCTCGCCGCGACGATCGTTCTCAACATCGCGCTGTATTACTACATTCCCAAGGGCTTCTTCCCGCGCCAGGACACCGGGCGCATCGTCGGGAGCATCCAGGCCGATCAGAGCATCTCGTTCCAGGCGATGCAGCAGAAGCTCGCGGGCTTCGTCGAGATCGTCAAGGCCGATCCGGCCGTGGAGAACGTGGTCGCGTTCACGGGCGGCGGCCAGCGCAACCGCGGCTTCATGTTCGTCGTGCTGAAGCCTCTGGGCGCGCGCAAGATCTCGGCCGAGCAGGTCATCGCGCGGCTGCGCGTGAAGCTCGCGCGCGAGCCCGGCGCGAGCCTGTTCCTCGTGCCGGTGCAGGACATCCGCGCGGGCGGGCGCCAGAGCAACGCGGCCTACCAGTTCTCGCTGCAGGCGGACGAGCTCGACCTCCTGCGCACCTGGGAGCCGCGCGTGCGGCGCGCGCTCGGCGATCTGCCCGAGCTGGTCGACGTCAACACCGACCAGGAGGACCGCGGCCTGCAGACCTCGCTCGTGATCGACCGGGACGCCGCGGCACGTCTCGGCGTGACGATCCGCACCATCGACGCGACGCTGAACGACGCTTTCGGCCAGCGGCAGGTGTCGACCATCTACAACCCGCTCAACCAGTACCGCGTGGTGATGGAAGCCGCGCCCGAATTCTGGCAGAGCCCGGACGCGCTGAAGTCCGTCTACGTGAGCGCGAACGACGGCACGCAGGTGCCGCTCTCGGCGTTCAGCCGTTACGAGTACACGCAGACGCCGCTCGCCGTGAACCACCAGAGCGGCTTCCCGGCGTCGACCATCTCGTTCAACCTGCCGGAGAAGGTCTCGCTCTCGCAGGCGAGCCGCGCGGTGCGCGAGGCGATGGACCGGATCGGCGTGCCGAGCACCGTGGTCGCGAGCTTCCAGGGCACGGCGCGCGTGTTCGAGGCGTCGCTGAAGAGCCAGCCGTGGCTGATTCTCGCCGCGCTGCTCACCGTGTACATCGTGCTCGGCGTGCTCTACGAGAGCTACGTGCACCCGCTGACGATCCTCTCGACGCTGCCCTCGGCGGGCGTCGGCGCGCTGCTCGCGCTGCGCGCGTTCGGCACCGAGTTCGACATCATCGGTCTGATCGGGGTGATCCTGCTGATCGGCATCGTCAAGAAGAATGCGATCATGATGATCGACTTCGCGCTGGACGCCGAACGCCGGGACGGTCTCGCCCCGCGCGAGGCCATCCACCGCGCCGCGCTGCTGCGCTTCCGCCCGATCATGATGACGACCATGGCGGCGCTGCTCGGCGCGATCCCGCTCGCGATCGGCTTCGGCGAGGGGGCGGAGATGCGCCGGCCGCTCGGCATCGCCATCGTCGGCGGGCTCATCTTCAGCCAGGCGCTCACGCTCTACACGACCCCGGTCGTCTATCTCTATGTCGATCGCTTCCGGCACTGGGTGCGCCGCCGTCGCGGCCTGCCGCCCGTCGACCGCCTCGCCCATGACGCGCGCTGACGTCATCCTGAGGGCCGCGAAGGATGTGCTGTTCGCATCCTTCGTCGCGCTGCTCGCCGGCTGCTCCGTCGGCCCCGATTACGTGCGCCCCGACGCGCCGGTGCCGCAGGCGTTCAAGGAGACGCAGGGCTGGAAGCCCGCCGAGCCGCGCGACGCCGAGGTCCGCGGCAGCTGGTGGGAGACCTTCGGCGATCCGCTGCTCAACCAGCTCGAGGAGCAGGTGAGCGTCTCGAACCAGAACGTCGCCGCCGCCGAGGCGCGCTTCCGCCAGGCGATGGCGCTCATCGGCGCGGCGCGCGCGCAGCACTTTCCGACGATCACGGGCGACGTGTCGGCGACGCGCTCGCGCTCGTCGAGCGGCTCGAACTCGGCGGTGATCTCGCGCGGCGTGGTCACGAGCCGCAACGCCGCGATCAACGCCGACTGGGAGCTCGACGTCTGGGGCCGGGTGCGCCGCACGGTCGAGTCGAACGTCGCGGGCGCGCAGGCGAGCGCGGGCGACCTCGAGTCGGCGCGCCTGTCGGCGCAGGTGCAGCTCGCGCAGAGCTATTTCCAGCTGCGCCAGCTCGATACCGAGCGGCGGCTCCTCGACGACACGGTCCAGGCGCTCGGCGTCTCGCTCGAGCTGACGCGGAACCGCTACAGCGCCGGCGTCGCGGCGAAGGTCGACGTGGTGCAGGCGCAGACGCTGCTCAAGACCACGCAGGCGCAGGCGATCGATCTCGGCGTGCAGCGCGCGCAGCTCGAGCACGCGATCGCGCTGCTCGCCGGCAAGGCGCCCGCCGAACTCGCCATCCCGCCCGGGGCGCTCGGCGCGCTGCCGCCGCCCGCGCCCGTCGGGCTGCCTTCCGCGCTGCTCGAGCGCCGGCCCGACATCGCCGCGGCCGAGCGGCGCATGGCGCAGGCGAACGCGCAGATCGGCGTGGCGAAAGCCGCGTATTTCCCGCAGCTCACGCTGTCGGGCACGATCGGCTACCAGGCGACGAGCCTCGCCAACTGGTTCACCGCGCCGTCGCGCTTCTGGTCGGTCGGCCCCGCGGTCGCGGCGACGCTCTTCGACGCCGGACTGCGCAAATCGCAGACCGAGCAGGCGATCGCGAACTACGACGCGACCGTCGCGACGTACCGGCAGACCGTGCTCACCGCGCTGCAGGACGTCGAGGACAACGTCGCGGCGCTGCGCATCCTCGAGGAGGAGGCGGTCGTGCAGCGCGAGGCGCTCGAAGCCGCGCGCCAGACCCTTGAGCTCACGCTCAACCAGTACAAGGGCGGCGTCGTGAGCTATCTCAACGTCGTCACGGCGCAGACGACCGCGCTCCAGAACGAGCGCACCGCGGTCGACCTCCAGAGCCGCAGGCTGCAGGCGAGCGTGCTGCTCGTGCGGGCGCTGGGGGGCGGGTGGAGCCCGCGCGCCGCGCGTTGAGCTACAACCAGCTCGGCGCCGGCAGGCCTTTTTCGCTCAGGAACGAGGGATTGAACAGCTTCGACTGGTAGCGGGTGCCCGAGTCCGCGAGGATAGTGACCACGGTGTGTCCGGGTCCCAGATCCTTCGCCAGGCGCACCGCGCCCGCGACGTTGATCGCGGTCGATCCGCCGAGGCACAGCCCCTCGCGCTTCAGCAGGTCGAACAGGATCGGAAGCGCTTCCGAGTCCGGGATACGGTACGCCTCGTCCACCGGCGTGCCTTCGACGTTCTTCGTGACGCGTCCCTGGCCGATGCCTTCGGTGATCGACGAGCCTTCGGACGCGAGCACGCCGCGCTTGAACCATTCGTACATGGCCGCGCCCATCGGGTCCGCGACGGCGATCCGGACGCCGGGCTTCTTCTCCTTGAGATAGAGGGCGACGCCGGAGAGCGTCCCGCCCGTGCCGATCGCGCACGTGAAGCCGTCGATCTTGCCGCCCGTCTGCGCCCAGATCTCGGGTCCCGTGCCGCGGTAATGCGCCTCGCGGTTCGCGGTGTTGTCCCACTGGTTCGCCCAGAACGCGCCCATCTCCATCGCCAGGCGCTCCGACACGTGCACGTAGTTGTTCGGGTCCTTGTAGGGCACCGCGGGCACTTCGCGCAGCTCGGCGCCGCAAAGGCGCAGCATGTCCTTCTTTTCCCGGCTCTGGGTGTCGGGAATCACGATGACGGTGCGGTAACCGCGCGCGTTGCCGACGAGCGCGAGGCCGATGCCGGTGTTGCCCGCGGTGCCCTCGACGATGGTGCCGCCGGGCGCGAGCACGCCGCGCCGCTCTGCGTCTAGAATGATGGCGAGCGCGGCGCGGTCCTTCACCGAGCCGCCCGGGTTCAGGAACTCGGCCTTGCCGAGGATGTCGCACCCGGTGAGCTCGGACGGTCCGCGCAGCCTGACGAGGGGCGTGTTGCCTATCGTGCCGACGAAGCCTTCGCGGATCTCCATGTGCAGTCTCCAGCGCTTCCATCATAAATAAACGAGAACAACAGGTCGATATGCTCGAGATCCGCAAGGCCGACGAAAGGGGCTACGCCGACCACGGCTGGCTGCGCTCCTTCCACACCTTCTCCTTCGCCGACTACTACGATCCGCGCCACATGGGCTTCGGGCCGCTGCGCGTGATCAACGAGGACCGCATCAAGCCGGGAACCGGCTTCGGCACGCACGGCCACCGCGACATGGAGATCATCAGCTACGTGCTCGAGGGCGCGCTCGCGCACAAGGACAGCATGGGCACGGGCTCGACCATCGTGCCGGGCGACGTGCAGCGCATGAGCGCGGGCACGGGCGTGATGCACAGCGAGTTCAACCACGCCGACGACGCGGTCACGCACTTCCTGCAGATCTGGATCGAGCCCAACGTGCGCGGTATCGCGCCGGAATACGAGCAGAAGCATTTCGACGCGGCGTCGAAGCGGGGACGTCTGCGGCTGGTCGCGTCGCCCGACGGCCGCGACGGCTCGGTACGGATCCACCAGGATGCGTCGCTCTACGCCGCTCTGCTCGACGGCGCCGAGCGGGTGTCGCACGCGCTCGCCGACGGACGGCGCGCCTACGTGCACGTCGCGCGCGGCAAGGTGACCGTCAACGGCCAGCCGCTCGAGGCCGGCGACGCGCTCAAGGCCACGAGCACGAAGGAACTCGTCCTGGAGAACGGCCGGGACGCCGAAGTCCTGCTGTTCGACCTCGCATAAGGAGAACGAAAATGGCCGCACAGAATCTGGCTTCACTCGTGGGACGCGTCCTGCTCGTCCTGATCTTCCTCGGCTCGGGCCTGGACAAGGTCGCGCACCAGGAGGCGACCCTCGGCTACATGAGCAGCGTCCATCTCCCGGCGGCGCAGCTCCTGCTGTGGCTCTCGGTGCTGGTCGAGATCGGCGCGGGGCTCGCGATCGTCCTCGGCTGGAAGGCCCGCTGGGCCGCGGCGCTGCTCTTCCTCTGGATGATCCCGGTTACCGCGGTCTTTCACAACCCGTGGGCAGGCGACCCTTCGCAGGCGCCCATGCAGATGATCCACCTGATGAAGAACATCTCGATCATGGGCGGCCTGCTGCTCGCGCTCGCGTTCGGACCGGGCCGATGGAGTGTCGACGGGAGAAGGGCGTGACGCCGACTCCCTGCATCCCGGATCGAAGGCGGCGCCGGCTCGTCGTTGCGGGCGGCGCCTTTGCGGCGCTCGCCGGGCTGCCCGCGCTCGCGCAGGCGCTGCGGCTCACGCCGCCGACCACCGAGGGCCCGTTCTATCCCGACCGGCTCCCGGCCGATCGCGACGCCGACCTCGCGCGCGTCGCCGGCCGCAGCGGCACGGCCGAGGGTCGCCTGCTCTACGTCGCGGGCCGCGTGCTCGACGCGCGCGGGCGCCCCATCCCGAACGCCGGCATCGAGCTGTGGCAGGCGAACGCGCGCGGGCGCTACATCCACAGCGCCGACACCGACGCCTCCGGGCCGCTCGATCCGAACTTCCAGGGCTACGCCGCGCTCGCGACCGACGGGGAAGGGCGCTACCGGATCCGCACCGTCCTGCCCGGGCCTTACCCGGGGCGAACCCGCCATCTGCATTTCAACTTCGGAAGCGGACGCACGAAGCTCACGACCCAGATGTTCTTCGAGGGCGAGCGCGGCAACGAGCGCGACGGCGTGTACCGCGCGCTCGACGCGGAGGAGCGGCGCGCGGCCACGGGACACTACGTCGACCGCGCGGCCGGAATGGAGCCGCGATCGCTCGCCGTCTCCTGGGACGTCGTGCTGCGCGCGTGACGCCATGACCGACAAGCTCGCGCGCAACAGGGCGAACGTCCAGGCGTTCTACGACCTCGCGTTCAACCGATCCCAGCCCGCCGAGGCGATGGCGAAATACGCTGGCGACGTCTACATCCAGCACAATCCCGCGGTCGCGAACGGCAAGCAGGCGTTCGTCGACTACTTCACGCGCATGGCGGCGGAGTACCCGGGCAAGCGCGTGCATTTCGTGCGCGTCATCGCCGAGGGCGACTACGTCGTCCTGCATTGCCGCCAGCAGTGGCCGGGCGACTCGGACTGGGCCGGCATCGACATCTTCCGCTGCGACGACGAGGGCAAGGTGGTCGAGCACTGGGACGTGCTGCAGCGCGTGCCCGAGAAGTCCGCCAACGGCAACACGATGTTCTGACGGAGACCGCGATGTCGTCCACGATCCCGGCGGTGTTCTTCGGCCACGGCAGCCCGATGAATGCGCTCGCGCGCAACGAATACTCCGAGGCGTGGAAGCGC
Source organism: Burkholderiales bacterium (assembly GCA_035651815.1). Lineage (GTDB taxonomy): Bacteria > Pseudomonadota > Gammaproteobacteria > Burkholderiales > SG8-39 > VBDM01. The sequence goes on from DASRFB010000018.1 coordinate 28,533, forward strand.
GTCGGCGAGTCGCTGCCGAGGCCGCGCGCCGTGCTCGCGGTGTCCGCGCACTGGTACACGCGCGGGACGCTCGTGACCGCCGACGAGCGCCCGAAGACCGTGCACGATTTCTACGGCTTCCCGAAGGCGCTGTTCGACGTCGAGTACCCGGCGCCGGGCGACCCGGCGCTCGTCGAGCGGGTGCGCGAGCTGCTCGCGCCGGTCGCGGTGCGCCCCGACCGCTCGTGGGGGCTCGACCACGGCACGTGGTCGGTGCTGGTGCACGTCTATCCGAAAGCCGACGTCCCCGTGCTCCAGCTCAGCATCGACGCGACCCAGCCGCCGCAGTTCCACTACGATCTCGGCCGCAAGCTCGCGGCGCTGCGCGACGAGGGCGTCCTGCTCGCCGGCTTCGGCAACGTCGTGCACAACCTGCAGGCGATGCGGCGCACCGAGGACGCGGCGCCCTTCGACTGGGCGGCGCGCTTCGAGTCGGCGATCCGCAAGGCGCTGATCGAGCGCGACCACGACGCGCTCGTGCACTGGGAGCGGCTCGGCGACGATGCGCGCCTGTCGGTGCCGACGCCCGAGCACTACCTGCCGCTCCTGTACGTCGCGGGCGCGCAGCGCGACCGCGAGCAGGTCTCGATCCCGGCCGACGGCGTCGATCTCGGCTCGATCAGCATGCTCTGCGCCGTCGTCGGCGCCTCCTAGCGCGGCCATTCCGGGACGAACCCGAGGCAGATGCGGTAACGTTCCCGGGTCACGGGGAGACGCCATGCATCTGCTCGAAATCGCCGGAATCTTCTTGCTCACCGCGGTGCTGCTCGTGCCGCTGTTCCGGCGGCTCGGCCTGGGCGCGGTGCTGGGCTACCTCGCGGCCGGGATGCTGATCGGCCCGTGGGGTCTCGGCCTCGCCGGCGACGTCGACGCGACCCTGGAGTTCGCCGAGTTCGGCGTCGTGCTGCTGCTGTTCCTGATCGGGCTGGAGCTGGAGCCGCGGCGTCTCTGGGTGCTGCGCCACTCGGTGTTCGGGCTGGGCGGAGCGCAGGTCGCCGTGACCGGCCTCGCGCTCGGCGTCGCCGCGCTCGCGCTCGGCTTCGACTGGCGCGCGGCGCTCGTGATCGGGCTCGGGCTCGCGATGTCGTCGACCGCGATGGTGCTGACCTCGCTTTCGGAACGCGGCCAGCTCGCCGACCGCCACGGGCGCGTCGCGTTCGCGGTGCTGCTGTTCCAGGACCTCTCCGTGATCCCGCTGCTCGCGCTCCTGCCGTGGCTCGCGTCGCCGGAATCGGCGGGCGCGGTCGGCTGGACCGCCGCGGCGAAGGGCCTGGCGGTCATCGTCGCGGTGGTCGCGGCGAGCCGCATCCTCGTGCGACCCGTGCTGAAAGCGGTCGCGCGCTGGGGCGGTCAGGACGTGTTCACCGCGGCCGCGCTGCTCATGGTCGTCGGGGCGTCGCTCGCCATGACGTGGATCGGCCTGTCGATGTCGCTCGGCGCCTTCCTCGCCGGCGTGCTGCTCGCCGACTCCGAGTTCCGGCACGAGCTCGAGGCCGACATCGAGCCGTTCAAAGGGCTGCTGCTCGGGCTGTTCTTCATGGCGGTCGGCATGAGCGCCAACCTCCAGCTCCTCGCCGAGCGGCCCTTCCTCGTCGTCGGGCTCGCCCTCGCGCTGGCGCTCGTGAAATTCATCCTCGTCTTCGGCATCGCCCGCGTCGCCGGCCACGAGCGCGATCCCGCGTGGCGGCTCGCCGTGGCGCTCGCGCAGGGCGGCGAGTTCGCGTTCGTGCTGTTCGCGCTCGCCGGGTCGCTCGGCGTGCTCGCGACCGGGGCCTCGGAGCTCCTGGTCCTGGTCGTCACGGTCTCCATGCTCGCCGCGCCGGTGGCGTTCGCGGTCCAGGACCGCATTGTCGATCCCTGGCTCGCGCAGCGCGTCGCGCCCGAGTTCGACGTCATCGACGGGCCCGGCAACCCGGTGATCATCGCGGGCTACGGCCGCGTCGGCCAGGTGGTCTCGCGCGTGATGCGCATGGTCGGGCTCCCGTTCACCGCGCTCGAGTCGAGCTTCCAGCAGGTGGACTTCGTGCGCCGCTACGGCGGCAAGGTCTACTACGGCGACGCCTCCCGCCTCGAGCTGCTCAACGCGGCGAAAGCGGGCGAGGCGAGGCTGTTCGTGCTCGCGATCGACGACGTCGACGCATCGGTGAAGACCGCGGCGGTCGTGCGCAGGCATTTCCCGGACCTGCCGATCATCGCGCGCGCGCGCAACCGCACCCACTATTTCCAGCTGCGCAACCTCGGCATCAAGAACATCTTCCGCGAGACCTTCCCCGCGAGCGTCGACATGGCGCGGCTGGCGCTGCTCATGCTCGGCATGGCGCCCGCGGCGACCGAGCGCACCATCGCGCTGTTCCGGAATCACGACGAGGAGCGCCTCGACGCGCAGTACGCCGTGCGCCAGGACGAGGCGCGTCTCATCGAGAGCACGCGCGAGGCGGCAGACCAGCTGCGCGAGGTGTTCGAGACCGACATCGGCCCCGAGGCGGGATTCGGCCGGCGCGCGTCGAAGGAGCGGGCGGCATGACGGCGAGGGCATGGGCCGCGCTGCTGCTCGCGCTGCTGCTCCCGGTCGAGGCGGTCGCGGCGGAGCGCTTCGCCCACGGCATCCTGTGGCGCGTGTCGCGCGACGGCGTGGCGCCGAGCTACGTCTTCGGCACGATCCACGTCGCCGATCCGCGCGTCCTTGACCTGCCGGAGGCGGTCGGGCGCGCGCTCGGGCGCTCGCGGCGGCTGTACGTCGAGACCCGGCTCGGCGCGCGCGAGGAGGCGCGGTTCTTCGAGGCCGAGCAGTTCGACGACGGCCGGCGGCTCGAGCCGCTGATCGGCGCCGAGGCGTACGCGGGCGTGGCCGCCGAGCTGCGCCGACGCAACGTCCCCGACGACGTCATCGCGCGCATCAAGCCGTGGGCCGCTCTGGTCAATCTCACGGTGCAGCCCGACGACTACGCCAGCGCCACCCTGGATCAAAAAATAGTCGCGATCGCGCGCGCGCACGGCGCGCGCGTGCTGGGCCTCGAGGGGATCGAGGAGCAGATCGCGGTGTTCGAGCGCATACCGCTCGAGACGCAGATCGCGCTGCTCAAGCACGCGCTCGCGCACCGCGACGAGCTCGCCGCGATGATCGAGCCGACGATCCAGGCCTGGATGCGGCGCGACCTCGCCGGGGTGCACGCCGCGAGCGAGCGCGTCGGGCAGCGCTACCCCGAGATGGCCGAGCACTACCGCATCCTCTACCGCAGCGTGGTCGAGAACCGCACCGTCGTGATGGCGCACCGGCTGTTCATGCCGCTGCGCGAAGGACGCGCCTTCGTCGCGGTCGGCGCCAACCACCTCTACGGGCGGCGCGGGCTGCTCGCGCTGATCGAGGAGCAGGGATACCGCGTCACGCGCGTCTACTGACCTGCCACCCCGCCGGCGCTATCGCGATCGAGCGCCCGCGGGGCGCAGCAGCTGCCATACCACCACGGCGACCAGGCCGGCCGCGAGCAGCACGGCGGCCGTGGACTTGGGGCGCGTGACCGCGCGCGTGTAGACGCTCGACATGAATACGTGGCTGTCCTGGCCCTGGCGCTCCTGGAGCGCTGTGCCGCCCGACTGGTGCAGCGAGTCTTCGCCGGCAGCACGCGCCGGCCGCGCGGTCAGCTGTCGTTTGAACATGAAGTTCTGGAGAAACTTGTCCATCATGCGCGGCGCGTAGTGGGCGGCCGAGGAGAAGAACTTCGCCGCTCCGCCGACGAAGATGTCGCGCTTCGGGTATTGCGAGGCGATGAGGATCGCGTCGGCGACCAGCTCGGGCGCGTAGATCGGCCCGGGGAGCTTGGGCTCGACGTCCATGAAGTTCTTGGCGTGGGCGACGTACATGGTGTCGACCGCGGCGGGCTTGATGAGCGTCACCGAGACCGGCGCCTTCTCCTGCTCGAGCTCGAGGCGCAGCGAGTCCGTGAAGCCCTTGACGGCGTGCTTCGACGCCGAGTAGATCCCCTGCAGCGGGATCGCGACGTCGGAGACCTCGCTGCCGAGGTTGATGAGCGCGCCGCCGTGCTGCTTGAGGTGCTCCACCGCGACGATCGAGCCGTACACCACGCCCCAGAAGTTGGTCTCGAAGAGCTTCCTCTGGTCCTCGACGGGGATCTGCTCGATGCGGCCGTAGATCGACACGCCGGCGTTGTTGATCCAGGTGTCGAAGCGGTCGAAGCGCTTCAGCGCCTGCGCGGCGATGTTGCGCACGTCCTTCTCCTTGCCGACGTCGGCGACGACGTAGATCGACTGGCAACCGTAGCACTTGGCGAGCTCGCCCGTGAGCTGCTTCAGCGCCTTCTCGTTGCGCGAGGCGAGCACGAGCTTCGCGCCGCGCTTGGCGGCGTAGCGCGCGGTCGTGAGACCGATGCCGCTGGAGGCCCCGGTGATGACGATGATCTGGTCCTGGAGCCGCTTCAGCGGGTATTTCATCTTTTGGGTCCCTTTTGGTTTCGTGAGAACATTGGACACGGCTCGGGCCGCATTTCCCTGGACCGCAAGGAATACCGGGGAAGCGGCCGGCAGGCAATGGACCGAAAGAAGGATTCCCGGATGTCGTGGCTCATGTCGGCGCTGTACGATCGGTTCATGCGGCAGAGCGAGGATGCCTGTCTCGGGCGCTGGCGCGCCGAGCTGCTGCACGACCTGTCGGGCAGCGTGCTCGAGATCGGCGCGGGTACGGGCGCCACCCTCCCGCATTATCCGGCGAGCGTGAGTCGACTCGTGCTGTGCGAGCCCGACCCGCATATGCGCCGGAAGCTGGAGGCGCGGGCCGGGGCGCTCGCCCCGGGCCGCGCCGAGGTCGCCGGCCGGGCGGCGCATGCGCTCGGGGTCGAGTCGGCGTCGTTCGATGCGGTGGTCTCGTCCCTGGTCCTGTGCTCGGTCCCGGACCAGGGCGCGGCCCTCGCCGAGATCGCCCGCGTGCTGAAGCCCCGCGGCCGCCTCGTGTTCCTAGAGCACGTGGCCGCCGACGGCAATCCGCCCCGGCTCAAGTGGCAGAAGCGCATCGAGCCGGTGTGGAAGCATCTCATGGACAACTGCCATCTCACGCGTCGCACCGAAACCGCGATCGGCGCCGCCGGCTTCAGGATCGAGCGCATCCAGCGCGAGAGCATCCGCAAGGCGATGCCGCTGGTGCGGCCCAGCATCCGCGGCATCGCCGTTAAAATCGCGGCGTGAAATCCATCGTCGTCGTCATCTCCGGCCGCGGCAGCAACATGGAGGCCCTGGTCCGCGCCGACCTCCCGGCGCGGATCGCCGCCGTCGTGAGCAACCGGCCCGAGGCGGCGGGGCTGCGCTTCGCGGCCGAGCGCGGCATCCCCACCCAGGTCGTCGACCACGAGCGCTATCCCAGCCGCGACGCCTTCGAAGCCGCGCTCGCGCAGGCGCTCGAGCGCCACGAGCCCGACCTGGTGGCGCTCGCGGGCTTCATGCGCGTGCTCGGCGGCGACGTCGTCGGCCGGTACGAAGGACGAATGCTCAACATCCATCCGTCGCTTCTGCCGTCCTTCCAGGGGCTGCACACGCACGCGCGCGCGCTCGAGCAAGGCGTGAAGGTGCACGGCTGCACCGTGCACTTCGTGACGCCGGCGCTCGACCACGGCCCGATCGTGATCCAGGCCGCGGTGCCGGTGCGCCCGGGCGACGACGAGGCGGCGCTCGCCGCGCGCGTGCTGCGCCAGGAGCACGTGATCTATCCGCGCGCTGTGCGCTGGTTCCTGGAGGGGCGGCTCGTCATCGAGCACGGCGCGGTGCGCCTCGCCGGAAGCGACGAACGACAATTCGTGTGGTCCCACGAATGAATCTTCGCTGGCTGGCGCTCGCGGCGCTCGCGCCGACCGCGCTCTGGGCGGCGCCCCCGCATCACGTGGCGGTCGAATACGACATGAGCCGCAACGACATGGTCATGGCGCAGCTGAAGGAAACGCTGGACCACGACGGCAAGTCGTACCGCATCGTGTCGGAGGGCAAGGCGAAGGGCATCTTCGCCGTGCTCGCGCCCGGGACCGTGTTGCGGACGAGCGAGGGCGCCGTCGCGGCCGAAGGACTGCTGCCGCGCGAATACCGGGAGCAGCGCGGAAGCAAATCGGCCTCCGCGAAGTTCGACCGCGCGGCGCACACCCTCGTGCAGCAGAGAGAGGGCCAGGCCGCCGAGACGCAGCCCCTCCCCGAGCGCGCGCAGGACCGGCTCGCCTACCTGTGGAGCTTCGCCTTCGTGCCGCCCAAGTCCGGGCACGTCGAGGCCATGGTCGCCGACGGCCGCGGCGCGCCGGTGCGCTACGACTACGCGGTCGCGGGCAGCGAGGTGCTGAAGACGCCGATCGGCGATCTGCAGACGCTGCACCTGGTCAAGCAGCGCACGCCCGACGACTCGCGCCAGACCGAGGTCTGGCTCGACAAGAAGCGCGATTTCGTTCCCGTGCGCGTCCTCGTCGTCGAGAAGGACGGCACGCGCCTCGACCAGGTCGCCACGCGCGTCGAGGAATGACGCGCGCCATGGCCGGTCCGTCGGCGGTGGAAGCGGCGCACGCGGAATCCTCGCGGCGCTACTCGCGCGCTCTGCTCGACGCGTGCTGCGACGCGCTCGCGGCCGTGCTTCCGCTCGAGCGCGCGGCCGACGCCTCGCTGTCGGCGTACTTCCGCGGTCACCCGGCGCTCGGCCAGCGCGACCGCGCCCTCGTCGCCGACACCGTCTACGCGGCCCTGCGCCGCCGCCGCCTCCTGGAGCGCGTCGCGGGCGCGACCGGCGCGCGCCGTCTGGTGCTCGCCGCCTGGGCGGTCGTGCTCGGCGCGAACCTGCGCGAGCTCGAGCCGCTCGCCCGCGGCGACGAGGCGGGGTGGCTGCGCGAGATCAAGCGCGAGGCGCACGCGCCGCAGCCGTTCGAGGTCGAGTGCGAGCTGCCCGACTGGCTGATCGCCCGGCTGCGCGCGCGCTACGACGACGCGCGGCTGCTGGAGATCGCGCGCGGGCTGCTGGCGCCCGCGCCGCTCGACCTGCGCGTCAACGTCGCGAAGGCGTCGCGCGAGCAGGTGCTCGAGCGCCTGCGCGCCGACGGCATGCGCGCGGAGCCGACGCCGTATTCGCCCGACGGCGTGCGCGTCGCCGGCCATCCGGCGATCAACCGCCACCCGCTGTTCGCCGAGGGCGCGGTCGAAGTGCAGGACGAGGGCAGCCAGATCGTCTGCCGCCTCGTCGCGCCCCGGCGCGGCGAGATGGTCGTGGACTTCTGCGCCGGCGCGGGCGGCAAGACGCTGGCGCTCGGCGCGCTGATGCGCTCGAGCGGGCGGCTGTACGCGTTCGACGTGTCGGACGCGCGGCTCGCGAGGCTCAAGCCGCGGCTCGCCCGCTCGGGACTGTCCAACGTGCACCCGCAGCGGCTCGCGGGCGAGAACGACGCGCGCGTCAAGCGCCTCGCCGGGAAGATCGACCGCGTCCTGGTCGACGCGCCGTGCACGGGCCTCGGGACCCTGCGGCGCAACCCGGACCTCAAGTGGCGCCAGACGCCGGCCGACGTCGAGGAGCTCGCCGCCAAGCAGCGGGCGATCCTCGACTCGGCGGCTCGGCTGGTGAAGCCGGGCGGGCGGCTCGTCTACGCGACCTGCAGCATCCTCGACGAGGAGAACCGCGGCGTCGTCGAGCCCTTCCTCGAGCGCCATCCCGAATTCGCGCTGCGGCCGGCGGGCGAGGCGCTCGCGAACGAGCAGGTCGCGCTCGAGGCGGACCGCTTCCTCGGGCTCTGGCCGCACCGGCACGGAACCGACGGCTTCTTCGCCGCGGTGCTCGAGCGCGCCGTATGAAGAACCTCGTCTACGAGGCGTGGCTCGACCTGCAGCATCCCGAGGTGGTCTGGCAGATCGGGGCGCTCGCCCTCGCGCTCGCGGTCTCGTGGCTCGTCAACCGGCTCGCGCGCTTCGACCGCATCGAGGCGAGCGGCGTGTGGAAATTCGGCGTCGGCGGGCTGAAGCGCATCCTCGCGCCGGTCGTCGCGCTGCTCATCGTGGTCGTCGCGCGCGAGGTGCTGATCCGGCACGTGCGGGTGAGCGTCGACGTCCTGCACCTCGCCGTGCCGCTGCTCGGCTCGCTCGCGCTGGTGCGCGTCTTCTTCTACGCGCTGCGGCACGTGTTCGCGCCGGGCGGCGTGCTCGAGCGGCTCGAGCGCACGCTCGCCGCGACCGTCTGGGTCGTGTTCGCGCTCTACATCATCGGTGTGCTGCCGACCGTCGTCGCGGGGCTCGACGACGCCGGCTTCACCCTCGGCAAGTACCGCATCTCGGCGTGGCTGGTGCTCCAGGCCGCGTTCTGGACCTTCGTCACGCTGCTCGCGGCGCTGTGGTCGGGCAGCGCGATCGAGGCGCGCCTGATGCGTGCCGAAGGCCTGCATTACAGCCTGCGCGTGGCGCTGTCGCGCGTGTCGAGGGCGCTGCTGGTGCTGATCGCGCTGCTGGTGGTGCTGCCGCTCGTCGGCATCGACATCACCGTCCTGTCGGTCTTCGGCGGCGCGCTCGGCGTGGGGCTGGGCTTCGGGCTGCAGAAGGTGGCGGGCAACTACGTCAGCGGCTTCGTCGTCCTGCTCGAGCGCTCGATCCGCATCGGCGACATGATCACGGCCGACAGCTTCCACGGCAAGGTGCTCGACATCACCTCGCGCTACACCCTGGTGCGGGCGCAGGACGGCCGCGAGGCGATCATCCCGAACGAGACCCTGATCGCCTCGACTGTGCTCAGCCACACGCACAGCGACCGCAACCTGCGCATCGCGTGCCCGGTGAGCGTCGCGTACGGAACCGACCTCGACCGCGCGATGTCGATTCTTCGTGGGGTCGCGCTCGCTAACGCCCGGGTGCTGCGCGATCCCGAGCCGGGCGCGCTGGTGCTGCGCTTCGGGGACAGCGGGATCGAGCTCGAGCTCGGGTTCTGGATCGGCGACCCGGAGCAGGGTACATCGAACGTGCGCTCGGAGATCAATCTCGCGATCTGGCGCGCGTTCCGCGAGGCCGCGATCGAAATCCCTTATCCGCGGAGAGTGATCGAAATCACGGATTCGGGAAAGGCACCAAGTGACTGATCCGGCGAAAAATGATCGCCTCGAGACGCTCAGGAAATTCGCTCTTGCCCTTTGCCGCAATTAACGTAGAATCCGGCGTCAAATGACGACTATTCCTGCCGAATCCTTTTTCTTTTCCGGGGTCTTCGACCTGCCCTGGTGGGGCCTGGTGCTCGTGGCGCTCGGGCTCACCCACGTGACGATCGCCTCGGTCACGATCTTCCTGCACCGCTGCCAGGCGCACCGCGCGCTCGACCTGCACCCGATCCCCAGCCATTTCTTCCGCTTCTGGCTGTGGCTGACCACGGGCATGGTGACCAAGGAGTGGGCGGCGATCCACCGCAAGCACCACGCCAGGTGCGAGACCGCCGAGGACCCGCACAGTCCGCAGGTGTACGGCATCAACCGCGTGCTCTGGGGCGGCGTCTTCCTGTACGTCAAGGAGTCGTACAGCAAGGAGACGATGGAGCGCTACGGCCACGGGACGCCCGACGACTGGCTCGAGCGCAAGATCTATTCGCGCTTCTCGGTGCTCGGGCTCACGATCATGGGCGCGGTCGACCTGGTGCTGTTCGGGCCGGTCCCGGGCGTGCTGATCCTGCTCACGCAGATCGCCTGGATTCCGTTCTGGGCGGCGGGCGTCATCAACGGCATCGGCCACTTCTGGGGCTACCGCAACTGGGGCACCGAGGACGCCAGCACGAACATCGTACCCTGGGGCATCCTGATCGGCGGCGAGGAGCTGCACAACAACCACCATGCCTTCGCCTCGTCGGCGAAACTCTCGAACAAGTGGTACGAGCTGGACGTCGGCTGGCTCTACATCCGCATGCTCGAGAAGCTCGGCCTCGCGCAGGTGAAGAAGGTCGCTCCGACGCCGAAATTCGCCGAGGCGAAGGCCGCGGTCGACGTCGAGACCCTGCAGGCGGTGATCACGCACCGCTACGACGTCCTGGCGAAGTACGCCAAGTCGCTGCGCGCGACCTACGCCGAGGAAATGAAGAAGCTGCGCCAGCTCGCGCCGCACGACGTCCACCTGTTCCGCGGACTCAAGCGCTGGTTGCACCTGGACGAGAAGACGCTGTCGGAGCCGCAGCGGCACCGGATCGCCGAGATGCTGAAGAAATCGAGCGCGCTGAACACCGTCTACTCCATGCGCGCGGAGCTGCGCTCCGTCTGGGAGCGCTCGAGCGCATCGCGCGAGCAGCTCGTGCGCCAGCTGCAGGACTGGTGCCACCGCGCCGAGGCGAGCGGCATCCGGCCGCTGGTCGAGTTCTCGCGGAGGCTGCGTTCGTACGCCTGAGCCGGCCCGCCCGATTCACCGGATAAAAAACCCGCCGCTGGCGGGTTTTTTGTCGCGCGCGCAAAATGCCGCCATGTTCAAGCGCATCGATCACGTCGAGATGACGGTCGCGAATCCCGAGGAGACGATCGCGTTCTACACGGATGTGCTCGGGTTCAAAGTGAAGTCCCGCGACCGGATCGAGCGCGCCAGCGCCGGCGTGCCGCTGAACCTCGTGTACCTGGAGCTCGGCGGCACCGTGATCGAGGTGCTCCATCACGAGGGGCTGAAGCCGGCGCCGGCGCCGGAAGGCGACCATCTCGGCTACGGCATCATCGCCCTCGAGGTGGAGGACATGCAGAAGGCGCTCGCCTATCTCCAGGCCCGGGGTGTCGAGTGTACGTGGGGGCCGAGGACGCGCGAGCGCTACGCGCGCGCCGAGATCCGCGATCCGAACGGCCACTCGATCGAACTGCGGCAGTGGTTCAAGTGAGCGCGGCGCAGCCGCCGAGGCTCTACACCTTCGCGGGCGGCGAGTCGGGCGCCTGGCGCATGGCGCGCATCGACGCGATCGCCGGCGAGCCCTTGCCCGAGGCGCCGCGGCTGGCGATCGTCGCCGGCAGCCCGGCGCCCGGCGGCACGCGATGGCGCCTGCGCGGGATCACCAGCAACGAGCGCTACGTCACGCGCGCCGAGAAGGCCGACCTGGTCGCGAAACAGGAGGGCCTCGGCAGGACGGCATCCAAGTGCGCGGCGCTGATCCCGATCCGCAAAACGGCCGCGTGGTGGACACTGCCCCAGGACGAGCGCCGGCGCATATTCGAAGAGAGCTCGAAGCACGTGCGCATCGGGCTCAAGTATCTGCCCGCGGTGGCGCGCCGGCTGCATCACTGCCGCGACCTGGGCGAGAGCGAGCCGTTCGACTTCCTGACCTGGTTCGAGTACGCGCCCGGCGACGCGGCGGCGTTCGACGCCCTGGTCGCCGAGCTGCGGGCGTCGGAGGAATGGCGCTACGTCGAGCGCGAGGTCGATATCCGGGTCGTGCGCGCCGACGCCTGAAAAGAAATAGCCCGCTTGCGCGGGCTTTCGCAGCTCGGCCCTTCCGGCTTACTTGATCTTCGCTTCCTTGTAGACCACGTGCTTTTTCGCGCGAGGGTCGTACTTGACGATCTCCATCTTGTCGGGCGTGGTGCGCTTGTTCTTCGTCGTGGTGTAGAAATGGCCGGTGCCGGCCGTCGATTCGAGCTTGATCTTTTCGCGCATGGCGCCGCTCCTTTAGATCTCGCCTCGCGCGCGCAGGTCCGCGAGCACGGTCTCGATGCCCTTCTTGTCGATGATGCGCAGCCCGGCGCTCGAGACGCGCAGGCGCAGCCAGCGCTTCTCGCTCTCGATCCAGAACCGGCGGTACTGCAGGTTCGGGAAAAAGCGACGCTTGGTCTTGTTGTTCGCGTGCGAGACGTGGTGTCCCGTCTGGGGCTTCTTGCCCGTGATCTGGCAGACTCGCGCCATGATGGCTCCAGCTTCCGAAAGGGCGGAATTATAGTCCGGAAATCAATGTCTTTTCAACCTTCTTCGCCGGCCTAGAGCAGGCCGCGCTCGGCGAACGACGTCGTGGCCGCGCCGGCGACGACGAAATGATCGAGGACCTGCACGTCCACCAGCCCCAGCGCCGACTTGAGCGCGCGCGTGAGCAGCTCGTCGGCGTGGCTCGGCTCGGCGACGCCCGAAGGATGGTTGTGCGCGAAGATCACGGCGGCGGCGTTGTGCCTGAGCGCGCATTTCACGACCTCGCGCGGGTAGACGCTGGTCTGCGTCAGCGTGCCGCGGAACAGCTCCTCGCAGGCGATGACGCGGTGCTGGGCGTCGAGGAGGAGGACCACGAAGACCTCGTGCTCGCGCCCGGCGAAGGCGAGCCGCAGGTAATCTCGGACGGCGCGCGGCGAGGAGAGCACGTCGCGCGCGGAGAGCTCCTCGCGCAGGGCGCGGCGCGAGAGCTCGAGCGCCGCCTGCAGCTGGGCGGACTTCGCGGTGCCGAGCCCGGGGACGCCGGAGAGCTCGCTCGCGCCGGCCTCGAGCAGCCCGGCGACCGAGCCGAACCGCGACAGCAGGCCGCGCGCCACGTCGACGGCGCTGCGTCCCCTGGTCCCGGTGCGAAGGAGGATCGCGAGCAGCTCCGCGTCGGCGAGCGCCGCGGGCCCGAGCGCGATCAGCCGCTCGCGCGGCCGCTCCTGGACGGGCCAGTCCGTGATCGCCATGGAATTCGCTTAAAATCCTCGCTTTGCGGCTTAACGCGCCAGGCGGGACCGCGATGACCGACGTTTCCGGCAAGCGAATTCTGCTGGGCATCACCGGCGGGATCGCCGCCTACAAGGCGGCCGAGCTCGTGCGCCTGTTCGTCAAGGCGGGCGCGGACGTGCAGGTCGTGATGACCGAGGCGGCGTGCCGCTTCGTCACGCCGGTGACGATGCAGGGCCTCTCGGGCAAGCCCGTGTTCACCGACATGTGGGACACGCGCGTCCCGGACGGCATGGGGCACATCGAGCTCTCGCGCGACCGCGACGTGATCGTGATCGCGCCCGCGACCACCGACTTCCTCGCCAAGCTCGCCGACGGCTACGGCAACGACCTGCTCTCCGCACTGTGCCTCGCGCGACGCGCTCCGCTCGCGGTGGCGCCGGCGATGAACGTGGAGATGTGGCAGAACGCGGCGACGCAGCGCAACGTCGCTCGCCTGCGCGCGGACGGCGTCGTCTTCATCGGCCCGGTCGAGGGCGACCACGCCGACCGCGAGGGCGGCATGGGACGCATGGTCGAGCCCGAGGACATCTTCAGCGAGGTCGCGGCGATGCTCGGGCCCAAGGCGCTCGCCGGGAAGAAGGTGCTCGTCACCGCGGGCCCCACGTACGAGCCGGTCGACGCGGTGCGCGGGATCACGAACTTGAGCTCCGGGAAGATGGGCTACGCGGTCGCGCAGGCGGCCGCCGAGGCGGGCGCCGCCGTCATGCTGGTCTCCGGGCAGACGGCGCTGCCGACGCCCGCGGGCGTCGAGCGCATCGACGTCACCACGGCGCGCGAGATGCACGCGGCGGTCATGGCGCGCGTCGAGAAGAGCGACGTGTTCATCGCGGTCGCGGCGGTCGCGGACTACCACGCCGCGGACCCGAAGGCGCAGAAGATGAAGCGCGGCAACGGCCGGATCAGCATCGAGCTCGAGCCCAATCCCGACATCCTCGCCGAGGTCGCCGCGCTCGCGAAGCCGCCGTTCTGCGTCGGCTTCGCCGCCGAGTCCGAGGACGTCGAGGCGAACGCGCGCGCGAAGCGCCAGAAGAAGAACATCCCGCTGATCGCGGCGAACCGCGCGCAGGATGCCTTCGGCAAGGACACGAACGCGCTGACGCTCATCGACGCGCATGGCGAGCACCGGCTCGCGAGCGCGCCGAAGATCGTGCTCGCGCGCCAGCTGATCGAGCACATCACGAAGATGCTGCCTCGGCACTAGGCGGCGCCTTCGTGAAGAGCCTCGACGTCAAGATCCTCGATGCGCGGCTGCGCGGCAGCCTGCCGCAGTACGCCACGTCGGGCGCGGCGGGGCTCGATCTGCGTGCCTGCATCGACAAGCCGCTCACGCTCGCGCCCGGCGCGGCCGAGCTGGTGCCGAGCGGCATGGCGATCCACCTCGGCGACCCGGGACTCGCCGCGATGGTGCTGCCGCGCTCGGGCCTGGGGCACAAGCGCGGCATCGTCCTCGGCAACCTGGTCGGACTGATCGACTCCGACTACCAGGGGCAGCTGATGGTGTCGGTCTGGAACCGCGGCAGCGCCGCGTTCACGATCCAGCCGATGGACCGGATCGCGCAGCTCGTCGTCGTGCCGGTGGTCCAGGTGAAGCTGAACGTCGTCGAGGACTTCATCGAAAGCGTCCGCGGGGCGGGCGGCTTCGGCAGCACGGGCAAGGGCTAGAGCCGCCTGCGCAGCCAGTCGAGCGTCGTATCCCGCGCGCGGCGCGCCTGTTCCGGGTCCCTGAAGTTGAAGACGTGCTTCGCGCCGGGAACGACGATCAGCTCCGCCTCGCGGCCCCGGTCCCGCAGCGCGTGCTCGAGCCGCTTCGATTCCTCGAGGGGCGCGGAGGTGTCGTCCGCGCCGTGGACCAGCAGCACCGGCGCGCGGATCGAATCGACGTGGGTCATCGGCGACGCCACCCGCAGCATCTCTTCGAACTCCGCTTCGCTCGCCGCGCCGGATTCCCGGCGGAAGTGCCACTCGATCACGCGGAACACCTGGCGCGAGACGAAGTCGCGCTGCGTGTCGAACCATTTGCGGAAATCGGTCACCGGGTAGTACGCGACTACCGCCTTGACGTCGGGCGCGTGCGCCGCCATCAGCAGGCTGTAGATGCCGCCCTGCGAGAATCCCATCGCGGCGATGCGCGAGCGATCCACCCGCGTCTCGGCGCGCACGATCTCCAGGGCCGCGGTCGCGTCCGTGCGCTCGCGCCACGCGAAGGTGTTGCGGCGATAGTCACCGTCGAGCAGGCGTCGGTAATCGACCGCGACCGCGAGATAGCCGTTCCTCGCGAGATCGCGCGCCACCCCTTTCATGTCGGAGGCGACCTCGCCGCCCGGCGGATGCACGATCACCGTGGGGAAGGGACCTGCGCCCGGCGGCTGCGTCCATTCGAGGTGCACCCGCAGCGGGCCGCGGGTGACGTCCTGGGTCCAGGACGCGACGCCCGGCGGGTCGGTCGCCGGGTAGATGAGGTAGTGGTCCATGCAGCCGCCCAGAAGGAGCAGGGCGGCGAGGACGGCGAACGCGCGCTCAGGCCCCCACATACCCGATCCCGCGCGCCATCAGCGTCGCGCACGCGATCAGGGCGACCAGCGCGGCCAGCTCGAGGTGGATGAGCAGCCGCAGGGCGCGCAGCCGCGACGGCTCGACCACTGGGGCCGATCCGCGCTTCAGGGCGGCGCGCCAGGAGAAGAACTGGAGCGTCGGATAGACGGACAGGAGCCCGACGACGACGAACAGCGACATCTTCGCGAAGAACGGCACGCTGTGAAAGTAGTAGTACGTGCCCTTCTCGAAATAGAGCACCCGGAGCACGCCCACGGTCAGGATCGCAGCCGCGGAAACGCCGTAGACGAGGTCGGCAAGGCGGATCGTGCGCGCCTTGCCGACGGTGAGCTCGCCACGGAGCGAGACGAATTCCACGGCGATCGCGCTCACCAGCGCGAAGGCGGCGAGATGGTGGAGGAAGGCGAGGGCGGCGGGCATATCGCTTGGCTACTTAGTTAGCGACGTGGTTGGGCGCGATTCAGCCGCAGCTCGGCACGCGCTTCGCGAGCGACGAGGAACGCCGAACGAAGGAATACGGCGCAGATCATCGCGCCAACTGCGATGTCCGGCCAAGGCGACAGCGTCATCCATACCGCCCACGCCGCCAGCAATACCGAGATGTTTGCGATGAGATCGTTTCGCGAGCACAGCCAGACCGACCGCATGTTGATGTCTTCGGCACGGTGGTGCCAAAGCAAGGCAAAGCAAGCGCCGTTCGCGACGAGCGCAAGAGCACCCACCGCACCCATTGTCTCGAACGTCGGAAGCCGAGGATAGAGGAGCTTGTATACGACCTCCCCGAAAACGAACGTGCCGAACAGACCCATCGCCGCCGCCTTCGCCACGGCGGCCCGCGCTTTCCAGACCGGGCCGCGCGCGACGACGTAGAGACTGAGGCCATAAACGAGGGCGTCGCCCAGCATGTCGAGGGAGTCGGCGAGGAGAGCCACGGACCCCGCGAGCAAGCCGCAAACGAGCTCCACGACAAACATCGCAGCGTTCACTAGCAGAACGAGGCGAAGCGTCGCCACTTGGCGCCCGCGCAGCTGTTCGACCGCAGAGGCCTTATCTATGCAGCAATCGTCCATCGTCTCGACCGCGCCTAACGTTGCGCTCAGCCGTGCCCGCCCGCGGGCACGGGTTCAGCATCTTCGGCATGCGCCGATCGCCAACGACTGATGCCAAACCATCCTCATCGAGGAAAAGATTGTCCTGTAAGTTGATAATGCTCCACGGAACATTCTTCGATGAGTTCGGCATATCCCGGCGGAAGAAACGAGCTTCGCCAATCGTGGCCAAAGCGCGCCTTAATTGCGTCCGCATCGCGCCACATCGATGCGAAGACGAAATCACGATCGGAATCGTTGGCTGGACCTGCGCAGACAAAGCCGAGAAAGCCTGGTTCGTCGCGGACGACCTGAACAGACGACGTCGCGAGTTTTTCCGCCAGAGCCCTTTCACACTTGGGTCTCGCACGGGCCTTGAATAGTCTGAGAATGGGCACTCCAGAACGAAGTTCGTACTGATCCGAGCTGGACATATCAGTCCTTTACTCAAAGCAGCGACACACGATCGAGGGCGATCTGGCGCGCCAGTCTACGCCCCACTCGATTCTCTTGCAAAATCAGGGCGCGTCGGTGTACTGTATAAAATAACAGGTCTGTGTCAGCCCGGAAAAGGAGTCTCGGATGTCTGATTTCCCTGGCGGCGAAACGCCGCAGGATGGCGAGCTCGACGGGCTGACGCAGCGCCGTCCCGATTGCGCGGTCGAGGCTGCCGCGGCGGTCTAGCGCGGCTTTTGCGGTATATTGGTCCGGCAGGCCATGCTCCCCGAAGACTTCCACCCGATCCTCCGCCGCTGGTGGGACACGCATTTCCGTGCTCCCGACGGCGGCGTGCTGCCGCCCACGCCCGCGCAGCTCGAGGGATGGCGCGCGATCCGGCGCGGCGAGCACACGCTGATCGCGGCGCCGACCGGCTCGGGGAAGACGCTCGCCGCGTTCCTGACATCGATCGACCAGCTGCTGCGCGAGTCGCTCGACGGCGCGCTGCCCGACGAGGTGCGCGTGGTCTACGTCTCGCCGCTCAAGGCGCTCTCGGCCGACATCCACAAGAATCTCGCCGAGCCGCGGCGGGAGATCCGGCGCCTCGCCGAGGAGATGGGCCACCCGGAGGTGCGCATCACCGCCGCGGTCCGCTCGGGCGACACGCCGCAGAAGGAGCGGGCGGCGATGCTGAGGACGCCGCCGCACATCCTCGTGACCACGCCGGAGTCGCTCTACCTGCTGCTCACCGCGGAGCGCTCGCGCGGGATGCTGCGCACGGCGCGCGTGGTGATCGTCGACGAGATCCACGCGGTCCTCGAATCGCGCCGCGGCGCGCACCTGGCCCTCACGCTCGAGCGCCTCGACCACGTCTGCGGCCGCCGGCTGCAGCGCGTGGGCCTCTCGGCGACGCAGAAGCCGATCGAGGAGGTCGCGCGCTTCCTGGTCGGAACCGGCGACCGGCCGTGCTCGATCGTCGACCGCGGCCACAAGCGCACGATCGACCTCGCGATCGAGGTTCCGGGCTCGCCGCTCGAGGCGGTGATGTCGCACGAGGTCTGGCAGGAGATCTACGAGAAGCTGGTCGCGCTGATCGAGGCGCACCGCACGACGCTCATCTTCGTCAACACGCGGCGGCTCTCCGAGCGCATGGCGTTCCAGCTCTCCGAGCGTCTGGGGGCCGAGCACGTCGCGGCGCACCACGGCAGCCTCGCCAAGGAGGCGCGCCTCGAGGCCGAGCAGAAGCTGCGCGACGGGCGCCTGAAGGTGCTGGTCGCGACCGCGTCGCTCGAGCTCGGGATCGACATCGGCCACGTCGACCTGGTGTGCCAGATCTCCTCGCCGCATCGCATCGCGACGCTGCTGCAGCGCGTCGGCCGGTCGGGGCACACCGTCACCGGCCTGCCGAAGGGCCGCGTGTTCCCGCTGACGCGCGACGACCTGGTCGAGTGCGCGGCCATGGTGCGCGCGGTGAAGCAGGGCGAGCTCGACCGCGTCGCGATCCCGGAGAAGCCGCTCGACGTGCTCGCGCAGCAGGTCGTCGCCGAGTCGTCGGCCGAAGACTGGGACGAGCACGCGCTGTTCGACCTGTTCCGGCGCGCGTGGCCGTACCGCAATCTCGAGCCGAAGGAGTGCGAGGACGTCGTCGCCATGCTCGCGCACGGCTACTCGACGCCGCGCGGCCGGCGCGCGGCGCTCGTGCACTACGACGCGGTCCACCGCAAGCTGCGCGCGCGCAAGGGCTCGCGCATGGTCGCGATCCTGTCGGGCGGCGCGATCCCCGAGGTGTTCGACTACCGCGTGATGCTCGAGCCCGAGGGCCTGCTCATCGGCACGCTGAACGAGGACTTCGCGATCGAGTCCCTGCCCGGCGACGTGTTCCAGCTCGGCAACACCTCGTGGCGCATCCTGCGGATCGGCAACGGCGTCGTGCGCGTCGCCGACGCGCAGGGACAGCCGCCGTCGATGCCGTTCTGGCTGGGCGAGGCGCCCGCGCGCAGCGACGAGGTCAGCGCGGCGGTGTCCTCGCTCCGCGGCGCCGCCGACCCGATGCTGCCCGGTCCCGGCGAGCCGCGCCGCGCCGGCGAGCTCGACGCCGCATCGGACTGGCTCGAGCGCGACTACGGGCTGCCGCGCCCGGCGGCCGAGCAGCTCGCCGCCTATCTCGCCGAAGGCAAGCGCTGCCTCGGCGTCGTGCCCACCGCGGAGACGATCGTCCTCGAGCGCTTCTTCGACGAAGGCGGCGGCATGCAGCTCGTCCTGCATGCGCCGCTCGGCAGCCGCATCAACAAGGCGTGGGGTCTCGCGCTGCGCAAGAAGTTCTGCCAGAGCTTCAACTTCGAGCTGCAGGCCGCCGCGACCGAGGACGGGCTCATCCTGTCGCTCGGGCCGACGCACTCGTTTCCGCTCGCCGAAGTCTTCCGCTACCTCAATCCCAAGACCGTGCGCGAGACGCTGGTCCAGGCCGTGCTCGACTCGCCGATCTTCGAGACGCGCTGGCGCTGGGTGGCGACGCTCGCGCTCGCGGTCCCGCGCAACCGCAACGGCGCGCGCGTGCCGGCGCAGATCCAGCGCATGGCCGCCGAGGAGGTGCTCGCCGCGGTGTTTCCGGACGCGGCCGCGTGCCTCGACAACATCCAGGGCGCGCGCCAGCTCCCCGAGCACCCGCTGGTCGACCAGGCGCTGAAGGATTGCCTCGAGGAGGCGATGGACCTGCCGCACCTCGTGCCGTATCTGCAGCGCGTCTTCGCCGGCGAGGTGAAGAGCATCGCGCGCGATACGCCCGAGCCATCGGTGTTCTGCCACGAGATTCTGAACTCGGCCGCCTACACCTTCCTGGACGATGCGCCGCTCGAGGAGCGGCGCACGCGGGCGGTGTACACGCGGCGCGCGACCGAGGCGCGCAGCGCCGACGACCTGGGCGCGCTCGACCCGCAGGCGATCGCGCGCGTGCGCGAGGAGGCCTGGCCCACCGCGGGGACGGCCGACGAGCTGCACGACGCGCTGATGCTGTCCGGCTTTCTCCGCGCCGGGGAGGCGGCCGCGGGATGGCGCGCGCTCCTCGACGAGCTCGTCGCGGCCGGGCGCGCGGTCGACGCCGGCGGTTACTGGGTGGCGCTCGAGCGCTACGACGAGCTCGCCGCCGTCGTGCCGCTCGGCGCGGCGCCCGACATGCCCGAGCGCCTGCGCAGGACCTGGACTGCGGAGGACGCCGCGCGCGAGCTGGTGCGCGCGCGCATGGAGGTCCTCGGGCCGGTGACCGCGCGCTCGCTCGCCCATTCCCTGCGCCTCGCGGACACCGCCCTCGTCGACATGGCGCTCGCCGCGCTCGAGGCCGAGGGCCGCGTGCTGCGCGGGCGCTTCACCCCGGGCGCCGACGGCCCGCTCGAATGGTGCGACCGCCGGCTGCTCGCCCGCGTCCACCGGTATACGCTCGGCCGCCTGCGCGCCGAGATCGAGCCGGTCACCGCCGCCGAGCTCATGCGCTTCCTCCTGCACTGGCAGCACGTCGCCGAGGAGCAGCGCGTGAAGGGCGTCGAGGGCCTCGCCGCCGTGGTCGAGCAGCTCGACGGCTACGAGCTGCCCGCGGGGGCCTGGGAGCGCGACGTCCTCGACGCGCGAGTGTCCGACTACGAGCCGCAGACCATCGACATGCTGTGCCTGAGCGGCCGCGTCGCCTGGGGGCGCGTCACGCCCGGGACGTCGGCGAAGACGCCGCTGCGCAGCTCGCCGATCGCGCTGATGCGACGCGAGCATTCGGCGCTGTGGCGCGCCCCGGCCGCCGGCGACCCCGAAGGCCTGAGCTCGGACGCGCGCGCGGTGCTCGCGGGACTGCGGGCGCGCGGCGCATCGTTCTTCCACGAGATCGCCGGCGTCACCGGCCTGCTCCGGACGCAAGTGGAGCGCGCGCTCGGCGAGCTCGCGGGCGCCGGCCTGGTCACGGCGGACAGCTTCAGCGGGCTGCGCGCCCTGCTCGCGCCTTCGGAAAAGCACAAGCGCCGCTCGCACCGGCGCGGCACGCCGACCGGCGTGGACACCGCGGGCCGATGGGCGCTGCTCGTGGCGGACGAGAGCGTGCCCGACGGGGACAGGGTCGAGAAGATCGCGCGCGTGCTGCTCGCGCGCTACGGGGTGGTGTTCCGGGCGCTGCTCGCGCGCGAGTCGCGCCTGCCGGCATGGCGCGAGCTCGCGGCCGTTTACCGGCGTCTCGAGGCCCGCGGCGAGATCCGCGGCGGGCGCTTCGTCGGCGGCTTCGGGGGCGAGCAGTTCGCGCTCCCGGACGCCGTCGGCCGGCTCCGCGCGGTGCGCAAGCTCGAGAAGACCGGCGAGATGACGGCGCTCTCCGCGGCCGACCCGCTGAACCTCGTCGGGATCGTCACGCCGGAAGCGCGTGTCCCCGCGATCGCGGGGAACCGCGTGCTGCTCCGCGACGGCGTGCCGATCGCCGCGCTCGAAGGCGGCGCGCTGCGCCGCCTGGCGCACTCGGACTTCGACGACGATGCGCTGCGCACGCTCTTCTGGCGCCGCTCGGGAGAGCTGGGGTTCGTCCCGCGCGCGCTGTCTCCGGCGCGCCGGCGGCGCGCGCTCGCCGAGCAGGCGGACGGCGTCGGCTAGGATCGCTCGTGCGCATCGAGCCGCTGTCGCGGGTGATCGGCGCCGAAGTCCACGGCGTGGACCTCGGCGCGCTGTCCGCGGTCGACGCCGCGACGCTGCGGCGCGTCTGGCTCGAGCACCATGTGCTGGTCGTGCGCGGGCAAGACCTCGGCGAGGATCAGCTGATCGGCTTCGGCGCCGCCTTTGGCCGGATCGAGCGCGCCCGCAAGATGAGCCCGCTCGCGTCGCGCCCGGAGATCATGGTGATCTCGAACATCCGGCGCAACGGCGAGGCGCTCGGCGCGCTGCCCGACGGCGAAATGGCCTGGCACTTCGACCGGATCCACCAGAAAGTCCCGAACAAGGCCGGCGTGCTCTACGCGGTGGAGGTGCCGCCGCGCGGCGGCGAAACGCGGTTCGCGAGCATGTGCGCGGCCTACGACGGCCTGCCCGGGCCCACGCGCGCGCGGCTCGCGGGGCTCACCGCGCTCAACACCTTCCAGTACGGCCAGACCCGGGCCGAGGACAAGCGGCTCTCGGCCGATACGCCCTCGGCGGTGCACCCCGTGGCGAGGACGATCCCGGAGACGGGACGCAAGGCGCTGTACGTCTGCCGCCTGATGACCGACCGCATCCTCGAGCTTCCGGAAGGCGAGAGCCGGGCGCTGCTCGACGAGCTCTTCGAGCAGGTCGAGCGTCCCGAATACGCCTACGAGCATTCGTGGCGCCCGGGCGACGTCGTGATCTGGGACAACCGCTGCGTCGCGCACGCGCGCAACGACTTCGACGAGCGCGAGCGCCGGCTGCTGAAGCGCGTCACCGTGGGGGACGAGGTCGCGCCCGCGGCGTAGCTCGGGCTCAGTGCATGCACGAGCCGCCGTCGACGACCAGCGTCTGGCCGGTGATGAAGTCGCTGTCGGAGGAGGCGAAGAAAGCGACCGCGCCGACCAGGTCCTCGGGCTTCTGCACGCGGCGCAGCGCGCGGTCCGCGGCGGCCGCGCCGCGCATCTTCAGGATCCCCTCGTCGGGGTTCTCCTCGCTCAGCGTGCTGCCGGGAGCCACGCAGTTGACGCAGATGTTGTCGCCGCCGACCTCGCGCGCGAGCGTGCGCGTGAAGCCCAGGATCCCGGCCTTCGACGTGACGTAGTGGATGCGGCTCGCCGAGCCCTTGAGCGCCGTGCCCGAGCTGATGTTGATGATCTTGCCGTAGCGCTGCTTGCGCATCTGCGGGACGACGGCGCAGCTCGCGAGCCACGTCCCCCGCAGGTTGACCGCCATCATGCGATCCCATTCGGCCGGATCGATCCGGTCGAACGGCGCGCGCGACATGGGCACCGTGGCGAAGATGGCCGCGTTGTTCACGAGGACATCGATACGACCGAACGCCTCGACCGCGCGCCGCGCCATTTCGTCGACGCTCGCGCGGTCCGACACGTCGGTCGCGACCGCGAGCGCTTGGCGGCCCGCGGCCGCGAGCTCGGCGGCGACCGCGCGGGCGGCGGCCGCGTCGACCTCCGCGACCACCACCCTGGCGCCTTCTTCCGCCAGCCGCGCCGCGTAGGCCTTGCCGATCCCGTGTCCGCCGCCGGTGACGATGGCGACGCGGCCCTCCAGCCTCGGTTTCATCGCGTCCCCCTCATTTACGCTGGCTCAGTCCAGCATGTCGCTCCAGATATTCTGCGCCCACGCCCATCCGTAGAGCGCCTCGAGCTCGCTGCGCGCCGCCGACACGCCGGCGGTTCCCGGGACGGTGAGGAACGTCTTCTGCGCGGGGTCGTAGCGGTGCACCGACGCGATGTGGATGACTTCCCGGTCCGAGACGTAGCTGTAGCAGGTGTTCGCGATGACCGGGGCCGGGTTGGGCGAGCCTCCGCTCAGGAGCTCGAGGATGGCCGCGGCCGCGACCTTCGCGTGATTGTTCGCCATGTGACCCGATTTCGGCATCGCCGGCGCCGACAGCGTCGAGTCGCCGAGAACGTGGATCCCCGGATGCGTGGTCGACTCCAGGGTGAGCCAGTCGACGCCGCACCATTTCGTGTTGTCGGTCCGCAGCCCGGCGGTGCGCGCGATGGCGCCCGCGCCCATCGGCGGCAGGACGTTCAGCACGTCGCCCTTGACCGTGTCGAAGTCGGTGCGCACGACGCGCGCTCGCGCGTCGATGCTGCGCACCTCGCTGTTGTTGCGATACTCGATCATGCCCTTGTAGATCTCGCTCCAGGCGGCCTTGAACAGCGCCGGCTTGGACGCGACGTCCTCGTTGGCGTCGAGGATCAGCACCTTCGAGCGCGGCTTCGCTTGCTTGAAATACGAGGCCGCCTGGCAGGCGCGCTCGTACGGGCCGGGCGGGCAGCGGAACGGCGTCGCGGGCACCGTGATCACGAAGACGCCGCCGTCGGGCATCGCCTCCAGCTGGCGGCGCAGCGCCGCCGTCTCCGGGCCCGCTTTCCACGCCGTCGGCAGCAGCTTCTGCGCCTCGGCGTCGTAGCCCTCGATCTCCCGGAACAGCAGCTCGGCGCCCGGCGACACGACGAGGCGATCGTAGGCGATCGCGTCGCCGTTCTTGAGCCGCACCCGCCGCTTGTCGGCGTCGATCGCCGTGGCCTCGTCGCGGATCACCCGCACCCCGCGAGCGGCGAGCCCCGCGTAGCTGCGCGTGATATCGCCCATGCCGCGGCTGCCGCCGATCACGAGGTTGGACGCCGGGCACGAGACGAATTCGGCATCCGGCTCGACCAGCAGCACCTCGAGCGTGCCGCCGCTCCACATCCGCAGGTACTTCGCCGCCGTGGCGCCCCCGTATCCGCCGCCGATCACGACGGCGCGCGGCGCGCCGCGGCCCGGCAGCGCCGAGCAACCCGGAAGGAGCGCCGCCGCGGCGAGGGCGCCCGAGCCGAGGAGGAAATCGCGCCGCGCGCGGCTCATTTCGCTCTCTGCGCCGAGAAGTAGGCGGCGAGCGCTTCGATCTGCTCGTCGCTGTACCCGCGCGCGATCTGCTGCATGACGGTCGAGGGCCGCTTTCCGGTCTTGAATTCGCGCATGCGCTCGACGATGTAGGTGCGGCTCTGGCCGGCGAGATAGGGCATGCCCTGGACGCTGGCGCCGTCGGTGCCGTGGCAGCTCGCGCAGGGCGCGGCGAGGTCGCGCGCCGGATGGCCGCCCTGCGCGAGCGCCGATGCCGGCGCGGCGAGCAGCACGAGCAGAGCAGGAAGGAGGGGGCGGGGCATCCGGGACGGCTTTCCGGGGCCATTTTTCGCGGCGGGGTCGCCTCTTGTCAAGGCGGCGAGCGCGAAAAAGAAAGGCCGCCCGGAGGCGGCCTTCGATGCGCGTTTGTCGCTCAGTCTTCCTGGGAAGCGGGCTCGGGCAGCTTCTCCTCGAGGAACTTGAGCGCCACCTTGTCGCTCTCGTCGATGTCGATCGTGACCTTGCCGCCGTTCGCGAGCTTGCCGAAGAGCAGCTCGTCGGCGAGGGCGCGGCGGATCGTGTCCTGGATCAGCCGGGACATCGGCCGCGCGCCCATCAGCGGGTCGAAGCCGTGCCTGGCGAGGTATTCGCGCAGCTTGTCGGTGAAGATCGATTCGACCTTCTTCTCGTGGAGCTGCCCCTCGAGCTGCATGAGGAACTTGTCGACCACGCGCAGGATGATCTCGTGGTCGAGCGCGCGGAACGAGATGGTCGCGTCCAGCCGGTTGCGGAACTCGGGCGTGAACAGGCGCTTGATCGCCTCGATCTCGTCGCCGACTTCCTTCTTCGCCGTGAAGCCCATCACCGGGCGGTTGAGCGACTCGGCGCCGGCGTTGGTCGTCATGACGATGATGACGTTGCGGAAATCGGCCTTGCGCCCGTTGTTGTCGGTGAGCGTCCCGTGGTCCATCACCTGCAGCAGGATGTTGAAGATGTCCGGGTGCGCCTTCTCGATCTCGTCGAGCAGCAGCACCGCGTAGGGCTTCTTCGAGATCGCCTCGGTCAAGAGGCCGCCCTGATCGAAGCCGACGTATCCCGGCGGCGCGCCGATCAGGCGCGACACCGCGTGCCGCTCCATGTACTCGGACATGTCGAAGCGGTGCAGCTCGATGCCCATGCAATAGGCGAGCTGGCGCGCGACCTCGGTCTTGCCGACGCCCGTCGGCCCCGAGAACAGGAACGAGCCGATCGGCTTGGTCGGGCTGCCGAGCCCCGAGCGCGCGGTGCGGATCGCCGCGACCAGCGCGTCGATCGCCTTGTCCTGGCCGAACACCACAGCCTTCAGGTCGCGGTCGAGGTTCTTGAGCGCGGTGCGGTCGTCCTGCGACACCGAGGCCGGGGGGATGCGCGCGATCTTCGCGATGATCTCCTCGATCTCGATCTTGCCGATGATCTTCTTCTGCTTCGACTTCGGCAGGATCTTCTGCGCGGCGCCCGCCTCGTCGATCACGTCGATCGCCTTGTCCGGGAGGTGCCGGTCGTTGATGTAGCGCGCGGACAGCTCGGCCGCGCTCGTCAGCGCGTTGCCGCTGTACTTCACGCCGTGGTGCGCCTCGAAGCGCGACTTCAGCCCGCGCAGGATCTGCACCGTCTCGTCGACCGAAGGCTCGGTGACGTCGATCTTCTGGAAGCGCCGCGACAGCGCGTGGTCCTTCTCGAACACGCCGCGGTACTCGTTGTAGGTCGTCGCGCCGATGCACTTCAGCGCGCCGGTCGAGAGCGCCGGCTTCAGCAGGTTGGACGCGTCGAGCGTGCCGCCCGAGGCGGCCCCCGCGCCGATCAGCGTGTGGATCTCGTCGATGAACAGGATCGCGTTCGGGTTGTCGACGAGCTGCTTCAGCACCGCCTTCAGGCGCTGCTCGAAGTCGCCGCGGTACTTGGTGCCCGCGAGCAGGGCGCCCATGTCGAGCGCGTAGACCTGGCAGCGCGACAGGATCTCGGGCACCTGGCCTTCGACGATCCGGCGCGCGAGGCCTTCGGCGATGGCGGTCTTGCCGACCCCGGCCTCGCCGACCAGCAGCGGGTTGTTCTTGCGGCGCCGGCACAGCGTCTGCACCACGCGCTCGAGCTCGCGCTCGCGGCCGATCAGCGGGTCGATCTTGCCGACCAGCGCCTGCGCGTTGAGGTTGAGCGTGTAGGTCTCGAGGGCGCCGCCCGATTGCTGCTCCTCGCCCGCGGCCTCCTGCTCCTGCTCGGTGCTCTTCGCTTCCTTGGACTGCGGCGTCTTGGTGATTCCGTGCGAGATGTAGTTCACCACGTCGAGCCGCGTCACGCCCTGCTGGTGCAGGAAATACACGGCGTGCGAGTCCTTCTCGCCGAAGATCGCGACCAGCACGTTCGCCCCGGTCACTTCCTTCTTGCCCGAGGACTGCACATGCAGGATCGCGCGCTGGATGACGCGCTGGAAGCCGAGCGTCGGCTGGGTGTCGATCTCGTCGGTGCCGGCGACCGTGGGCGTGTGCGCGGTGATGAAATCGGCGAGCGCCTTCCTCAGCTCCTCGATGTTGGCGGCGCAGGCGCGCAGCACCTCGGCGGCGGTCGGGTTGTCCAGCAGCGCGAGCAGCAGGTGCTCGACGGTGATGAACTCGTGCCGCTTCTGCCTAGCCTCCACGAACGCCATGTGGAGGCTGACTTCCAATTCCTGCGCAATCATCTTATCGCTGCCTTTCTAAGGTGACGCCCTAAGCATATAGCCTAAATCATGGAGCATTTTCGAAAATTTACAAGTATCGTCCGCCGGACCCTCATGAAATACTATGTTTCCTCCATTACGCACTGAAGAGGGTGCTGGTGCTTCCTGGCGTAGGAGACGACCTGCTCCACCTTGGTGGTGGCGATGTCCTTGGGGTACACGCCGCAAATGCCCATACCCTCGCGGTGGACTTTCAGCATGATCTGGGTGGCCTTTTCGCGCGACATCGAGAAGAATTTCTGGAGCACGACGACCACGAACTCCATGGGGGTGTAGTCGTCGTTCAGGAGGATGACCTTGAACAGGGGCGGAGGCTTGATCTTGGCTTTCTTCGCCTCCAGCAGTGTGCCCTCTCGTAAGCGCGTCGCCATACCTCGACAAAGTTATGCCACATGCCCAGACCCGTCAAACCGTTGGACCGCTGCGCCGGGCGAATGTCCCCGGTGCGCGCGGCCGCTCGGGCAGGTGCCCGCGGCGCAGCCGGCTCTCGCGATAATGTAATGACTCGGAGGCTGGGTCGGCAACGTCGGCCGCGGGTCGCGGCCGCGCCCAAACGCGCCGCAGGAACAAGGAGTTGGGACGATCTGTCGACACTTGACGACACGGCGCAAAGCGCGTAAAAGGCGTGCTGTGTTTGTCCTCCATGCGCGTCTGCAGGCGTCAAATCCCTCTGCTGCGATGAAGTGAACAGGCATAGTTCGGGGAAAGAACCCCGGGTTCAAAATTAAGGGAAGGTTCTATGCCAACAGGAACGGTGAAGTGGTTCAACGATGCCAAGGGTTATGGCTTCATTACTCCGGATGACGGTGGCGAGGATTTGTTCGCGCACTTTTCCGCGATTCAGATGAGCGGCTTCAAGACCCTCAAGGAAGGACAGAAGGTCAGCTTCGAAGTCACGCAAGGCCCCAAGGGCAAGCAGGCCTCGAACATTCAGTCCTCGGGCTGAGCCGATAGGCCAGCGCGGAGCGGGCCACCGCTCCGGACCGCAGTAACTTGCCGCAGGCTCCGCGCAGCGCGGAGCGTGGCGTTTCTTCGGCAAAACGGCCACTCTCGGTGGCCGTTTTTCTTGGTACTTTCCCGTCAGGCGGGCGCCTTACTGCATGCGGCGCTTGAGCTCGGCGTCAACCGCGGCCATGAACTGCTCCGTGGTGAGGAACGGGTGATCGGGTCGGATCAGGATCGCCAGGTCCTTGGTCATCTTGCCCGACTCGACGACGTCGACGCAAACCTTCTCGAGCGTCTCGGCGAACTTGACCACGTCGGGTGTGCCGTCCATGCGTCCGCGGAAGATCAGGCCGCGGGTCCATGCGAAGATCGAGGCGATCGGGTTGGTGGAGGTGGGCTTGCCCTGCTGGTGCAGCCGGTAATGGCGGGTGACCGTGCCGTGCGCGGCCTCGGCTTCGACGGCCTTGCCGTCGGGCGACATCAGGACCGAGGTCATCAGGCCGAGCGAGCCGTAGCCCTGGGCGACGGTGTCCGACTGGACGTCGCCGTCGTAGTTCTTGCACGCCCAGAGATAGCCGCCGTTCCATTTCAGGCTCGAGGCGACCATGTCGTCGATCAGGCGGTGCTCGTAGGTCAGACCGGCCGCGTCGAACTGCTTCTTGAACTCGGCGTCGAAGATCTGCTGGAACAGGTGCATGAAGCGCCCGTCGTAGACCTTGAGGATCGTGTTCTTGCTGGAGAGGTAAACCGGGTACTTGCGCTGCAGCGCGTAGGTGAAGCAGGCGCGCGCGAAGCCCGAGATCGACTCGTCCAGGTTGTACATGGCCATGGTCACGCCCGCGCCGGGCGCCTTGAACACCTCGCGCTCGACCGGCGCGCCGCCGCCCTGCGGCGTGAACGTGATCTTCAGCGTGCCGGGGCCGTCGAATTTCAGCTCGGTCGCGCGGTACTGGTCGCCGAAGCCGTGGCGCGCCACGACGACCGGCTTGTTCCAGTGCGGGACGATGCGCGGAACGTTCTTGCAGATGATGGGCTCGCGGAAGATCGTGCCGTCGAGGATGTTGCGGATGGTGCCGTTCGGGCTGCGCCACATCTGTTTCAGCTTGAATTCCTTGACGCGTCCCTCGTCCGGCGTGATGGTCGCGCACTTCACCGCGACGCCGTACTGGCGTGTCGCGTTGGCGGCGTCGATCGTGATCTGGTCGTCGGTCTTGTCGCGCGCCTCGACGCCGAGGTCGTAGTACTTCAGCTCGACGTCGAGATACGGCAGGATCAGCCGCTCGCGGATCATCTTCCAGATGATGCGCGTCATCTCGTCGCCGTCCATCTCGACAACCGGGTTCTTGACCTTGATCTTGCTCACGGGCGCTCCTGGATCTCCTGATAGGGGTGAAAAGCGGCAATCGTCGCTCGGAATGCGAGCTTTTTTGGTCTCGGAAAACCGCGGATTATAGCGGCAAACGCGGTGCCCACCGTGACCTCGGTCAACGTGACGCAGGAGGCGCGACGTGAAAATTCTCGTCGCGCTCGCGATGGCCGCGTCGCTCGAGCGCGTAGCGGCACCGGCCGACCGCCGGCCGCGGCGATTGCGACGCGAGGAACGCGGGCGCCGCGCCGCAGACGGGAAGAAGGGCTAACCGGCAGCTGGTTGATTTTGGGCGGGAAAAGACTACAATGCCGGCTCCCTTGTCAACCTCACGGGCGGCGGGGCGTTAGTGGGAGAGGCCGGTTCTCGGGACTGGTCTGTTCCAAAACCGTAATCTCACAGAGAGGAAAACATGCGCAAACTGATCTCCCTGCTGGTCGCGGCGGTGTTCGCGGTTTCGAGCGGCGCCGTTCTCGCGGCGTCCCACACCGGCGCCAAGCCGATGGAAAAGAACGGCGAGATGAAGAAGGATTCGAAGAAGTCGGACAAGAAGGCGGCGAAGAAGTCGGCCAAGAAGGACGACAAGAAGAAAGGCGAAATGCAGAAGTAATTCGCCGAGAGAGCGAATCGAAAGGCAGGGCGATCGCCCTGCCTTTTTTGTTTCCCGCCCAGGATAGCGCCCCATGAACAAGCCCGCCGTTCTCGCAGCCGCCGCGCTCGCGGCCGCCTCCAGCGCGCTGGCCCAGATGCCCGTCGTGCAGCTCGTCGCCGGCATGTACCTCATCCGGGCCGAGGTCGCGAACACCCTCGATACGCGCGCGACCGGTCTCATGTTCCGCAAATCGCTCGCGCCGAACGAGGGCATGCTGTTCGTGTTCCCGGAAGCCGAGATGGAATGCATGTGGATGAAGAACACGCTGATCCCGCTCTCGGTGGCGTTCATCGATGCCTCGGGCGCGATCGTCAGCATCTCCGAGATGCAGCCGCAGACCGAGACGACGCACTGCGCGGCCAGGCCCGCCAAGTACGCGCTCGAGATGAACCGCGGCTGGTTCGCGTCCAAGGGCCTGCGGGCGGGTACCGTCATCCGCGGCCTCGACAAGGCGCCGCTCGCGCGCTAGTCGCGCCGCGGCGAAGCCGCACGAAAAAAAGGGCGGCCGCGGCCGCCCTTTTTTTTGCCTTTTCGGCTATCCGAAGAACAGCGCGCCGTGCCCGCCTGCCGCCATGAAATAGAGCATCGGGATCGACAGCATCGTGTTGGTGCGCGAAGCGAGGAACGCGACGCGCCGCGCCTTGTTCTTCTGCTCGTCGGTCGCCTGCACCATGCCGAGGATCTTCTTCTGGTTCGGCCAGATCAGGACCCAGACGTTGAACAGCATGATGGTGCCGAGCCACGCGCCGATGCCGATCGCGAGGTGCGACTTGTGCAGCAGGAAGGCGTTGCCGAAGTTGGCGCCGAGCAGCGTGGCGCCCGCGAGCCAGGTGAGCACCGCGCTCCAGCGGAAGTAGAGCAGGGCGCGCGGGACCACGTGCTTGCTGATGCCCGCCGCGGTGCCGTCGGCAGCAGCCGCCTTGGCCGCCGCGACGTTGACGAAGTTGAAGTAGTAGAGCAGGCCGATCCACATCACGCCTGCCATGAAATGTATCCAGCGCGCGATCGCAGGTGCCCAGTCCATTTCAGCCTCCCAGCGCGTAACGGACGACGTTGTGAAGTATGAGCGTGAGGACCAGGCCGCAGATGATCGTCCCCCACAGCGAATCAAGCGGATTCTTCATGATCGTTCTCCCGATGATCCAGGCCGAAGGCCTGCGGGACACATTGTCTGTCCAAAGCGCGCCCGAAAGCAAGAGGCGCAAACCCGGGCTCAGCGCTTGCGATCGATCCGCGCCTGCGCGCCGCCGCGCGCGAAGCGTATGTTGACGGTGTCGCCGGGCGAGAGCGCGTCGGCGTCGACGACGATGGCGCCGTCGCTGCGCTCGACGATGCTGTAGCCGCGCTCGAGGACGCGCGCGGGATCGAGGTGCGTGAGGCTCGCCGCGAGCCGCGTGCAGCGCGTCGCCGCGCGCTCGACGGTCGCGTGCGCCGCCCGCTGCAGGCGCAGCAGAAGCTCGGTCCTGCGCGCGCCGAGGCGGGCCACGTCCGGGAGCCGCGCCCGGCCGCGCTGCGCGAGCTGCTCGAGCCGCCAGCGTCGGTCGTCGAGCGTCCGGCCCGCGGCCTGGCGAAGGCGCGCCACGAGATGCGCGAGCACCTCGGACCGCGCGCGCAGCGCCGCCTCGGGATGGACCAGCCGCCGGGTGAGGAAGTCCAGCCGCTGGGCGCGATCGCCGAGCCCGCGCTCGAGGCACGCGGCGAGGCGTGTCGCGAGCGCCGCCACGGAGGCGACGAGCTCGGCGCGCGCAGGACTCACCAGCTCTGCCGCCGCCGTCGGCGTCGCCGCGCGGCGATCGGCGGCGAAGTCGGCGATGGTGAAGTCGATCTCGTGCCCGATGCCGGTGACGACCGGAATCGCGCACGCCCGGATGGCGCGCGCGAGCCCCTCGTCGTTGAACGCCTGGAGGTCCTCGATGCTGCCGCCGCCGCGGCAGAGTATCAGCACGTCGCAATCGCGCCGCCGGGCCGCGAGACGCAGCGCCGCCGCGATGCGCTCCGCGGCGCCTTCGCCCTGGACCGCAACCGGGTACACGACGACCGGGAGCGCCGGGTTGCGCCGGGCGAGGGTCGTGAGCACGTCGTGCAGCGCCGCCGCCTGGAGCGACGTGACCACGCCTACCGCGCGCGGGAATCGCGGCGGCTCGCGCTTCGACGCGGCGTCGAACAGCCCTTCCTTCTCCAGCTTGTCGCGCAGCCTGAGAAACGCCTCGAACAGCGCACCCAGGCCCGCGGGACGCATCGCCTCGACGCTGAGCTGGAATTCCCCGCGCGACTCGTACAGCGTGACGAGCGCCTGGACTTCCACCTTCATGCCTTCGCGCGGCGTCCAGTCGAGCGCCTGGTTGCGGCTGCGGTACATCACGCAGCGCACGCGCGCGGCGTCGTCCTTCAGGCTGAAGTACAGGTGCCCGGACCGGGCGGCGGTGAAATCGGAGATCTCGCCGGCCACCCAGAGCAGCGGATAGCGGTGCTCGAGCAGGTCGCGGACGTCGCGAACGAGGGCCGAGACGCTGAGAACCCTAGAGCGGGATGGGGCGGAAACCCGCGCCAGTTCTGGTTCTCCGGGCATCGACGCATTCTAACCTATCCACATACGGAACTTTTCGGACCCAGCGCACTCGACAGGGTTCCGGTTTCGCATGAAGAAACAGATGTAATTGATTGAAGTGTCATGCAAATATGCGCCGTTCAAATTTTGGTCATTCCGACAAAAAGCCTTATTCCGGCTTCACTTAGTGTCGCTGCTGACCGCGTATTCACAACGTTATCCACACGAATTGTGGATAACAAAAGCGTGGTGCGCCGCGGTCGCGGCCGCCGTCGCGCGCGCGACGCGAGGCGCGATCCGAAAGAAAATCTCTTCAAATCCTGCGCCTTGCCCATTCAGACCCCGCACGCTAAAGTGTCCGCCGATTCGATTCGCCCGTCCCGGGAGATAACAAGTTGTTCGCCATCATCCAGGCGGCAGGCTGGCCCATCTACTTCCTGCTGCTCGCCTCGGTCATCGCCGTAGCCCTGATCATCGAGCGCTTCATCATCCTCCGCAAAGAAAAGATCGTACCGACCGGCCTGCTCGATCGCGTGCTCGCGATCTACCAGCGCGAAGGCATCAGCGAGGACATGCTGGGCACGCTCGCGGCCGACTCGCCGCTCGGCCAGGTCCTGGCCGCGGGCATGCGCAACGTCAGGAGCTCGCGCTACGTGATGAAGGACGCGATCGAGGAGGCCGGGCGGGCGGTGAGCCACGAGCTGGAGCGCTTTCTCACGACGCTCGGCACGATCGCGACCATCAGCCCGCTCATGGGCCTGTTCGGCACCGTCGTCGGCATGATCGAGATCTTCGGCTCGCAGTCCCCGGCCGGCACCAACCCGATCCAGCTCGCGCACGGCATCTCGGTCGCGCTGTACAACACCGGGTTCGGCCTGGTGATCGCGATCCCGGCGATGATCTTCTACCGGCACTTCCGCGCGCGCGTCGAGAGCTTCGTCGTCGAGATGGAGCAGCAGGCGGCCAAGCTGGTCGATGTCGTTCACGGCCAGCGCTTCGACGTCCAGCCGCCGCCGGGCGCCGAGGCATGAAATTCGGCCGCACGCCGAAGGACGATCCCGAGATCAACCTGATCCCGATGATCGACGTGCTGCTGGTCATCATCATCTTCCTGATGCTCACCACCACGTACGCGAAGTTCGCCGAGCTGCAGATCAACCTGCCGAGCGCCGAGGCGCAGAAGCAGCCCGAGCGCTCGAACGAGATCAACGTCGTGATCAACGCCAGCGGCCAGTACCTCATCCAGAAGCGCGCGATCGCCTTCCGGGACGTGCCGAGCCTCGCCGACGAGCTGCGGCGCGCCGGCTCCGGGATGAAGGACCCGGTCGTCGTCGTCAACGCCGACGGCAACGCGAACTACCAGTCGGTGATCCGGATCATGGACGCCGCGCGCCAGGCCGGATACGGCCAGGTCGCCTTCGCCGTCGAGCAGGCGAACCGCTAGCGGGCGCGGCCTTCGCGCCGATGAGCTTCGCCGAGCGCCACTGGTACCGCGTCAGCGCCGTATCGCTCCTGCTGTTCCCGCTGAGCCTCGTGTTCCGCGCCGCCGTGGCGCTGCGGCGCGCGCTGTACCGCGCCCGGATCCTCACGACCGAGCGCGTGGGCGTGCCGGTGATCGTGGTCGGCAATCTCACCGCGGGCGGCACGGGCAAGACGCCTCTGGTGCTCGGCCTGGTCGGCGAGTTGCGCCGCCGCGGTCGGAGCCCCGGTATCGTGTCGCGCGGCTACGGCGCCGCGGGCAGCGCGCCGCGCGCGGTACGGCCGGGCGACGATCCGGCCGTCGCGGGCGACGAGCCTGTGCTGCTCGCCGAGCGCTCGGGCGCGCCGGTGTGGATCGGCGCCGACCGCCCGGCCGCGGCGCGCGCCCTGCTCGCCGCGCATCCGGCGTGCGACGTGATCGTCTGCGACGACGGGCTGCAGCACTACCGCCTGGGGCGCGATTTCGAGATCGCGGTGCAGGACGAGCGCGGCTTCGGCAACGGCTTCCTGATGCCTGCCGGCCCCTTGCGCGAGCCGCGCGGGAGACGGGTCGACGCGCGCGTCGTCAACTCCGACTCCGCGCAAGCGGCGGATGCGTTCCGGATGCGCCTGGTGCCCGGCGGCCTGTACCGCGTGGTCGACGGCGCCGCGGTGAGCGTCGCGGCCCTCGCCGGGAAGCGGCTGCACGCGGTCGCGGCCATCGGCGACCCGGGACGCTTCTTTCGCACGCTCGAGGCGATCGGCCTGCACCCGACGCGGCATCCGTTCCCCGACCATCATCGATACGCGCCGGCCGAGCTCGACTTCGCCGACTGCGACTACGTCCTGATGACCGAGAAGGATGCGGTAAAATGCCGGCGCTTCGGCCGAAGCGACCTCATCGCTCTACGCGTCGACGCGGCCCTCGAGCCGGCCTTGGCCGATCTCATCATCGACAGGATCCATGGACGCGCGCCTGCTTGACATCCTGGTCTGCCCCCTGTGCAAGGGTCCGCTGGTCCTGCGCAAGTCGCCGCACGAGCTCGTCTGCCGGGCAGACCGGCTCGGCTTTCCGATCCGCGACGGCATTCCCGTCATGCTCGAGCAGGAAGCGCGACGGCTGCCTCCCGAAGAAGAAGTGAGCGACTGAGGCGCCGCGCTGCGGCGGCGCCGGAACGCTGATGGCATTCACGGTCGTCATCCCGGCCCGCCTGCACTCCACGCGCCTTCCCGGGAAGGTCCTCGCGCCGATCGCGGGCAAGCCGATGGTGGTGCGCGTCGCCGAGCGCGCGCGAGAGAGCGGCGCGCGGCGCGTCCTCGTCGCGACCGACCACGCGGACGTGGCGCGCGCGGTCGAGCAGCACGGCTTCGAAGCGCTGATGACCGCCGACACGCACGCCACCGGCACCGACCGCATCGCCGAGGCGGTCGAGCGCCTCGGCCTGCCCGCCGAGGAGATCGTCGTGAACGTGCAGGGCGACGAGCCGCTCGTCGAGCCGGGACTGGTGCGCGCGGTCGCCGAGCTGCTGGCCGCGACGCGCGAAGCGGCGATCGCCACCGCCTGCCATCCCATCCGCGACGCGGGCGAGCTGTTCAATCCCAACGTGGTGAAGGTGGTGCTCGACCACGCCGGTTTCGCGCGCTACTTCACTCGCGCCCCGGTGCCGTGGGCGCGGGACGCCTTCGCCGCCTCGACCGCGCGGATTCCCGAAGGCTTGCCTTGCCATCGACACATCGGCGTGTACGCGTACCGAGTCCAGTTCCTGCGCGTCTACCCGAAGCTCGCCCAGTCGCCGCTCGAGCGCTTCGAGGCGCTCGAGCAGCTGCGCGCGCTGTGGCACGGCTACGCGATCGCGGTCGCGCTGCGACACGACGCGCCGCTGCCCGGCGTCGACACCGCCGAGGACCTGGAACGAATCCGCGCCGCGTTTGACCAAGTCGATCATAAACGGTAGCTTGTACGGCCCCGCCCGCCCGTGACCCCGGACACGCCATGAGACTCATGCTCCTCGGACCGCCAGGCGCGGGGAAGGGCACGCAGGCCGAGTTCATCAAGCGCCGCTTCGGCATCCCGCAGATCGCCACGGGCGAGATGCTGCGCGCGGCGGCCAAGGCGGGAACCCCGCTCGGTCTCGCGGCGAAGAAGGTGATGGAGAGCGGCAATCTCGTTTCCGACGACATCATCGTCGGCCTGGTGAAGGAGAAGCTCGGCCAGCCGGATTGCCGCAAAGGCTGCCTGTTCGACGGCTTCCCGCGCACCATCCCCCAGGCCGAGGCGATGCGCAGCTCGGGCATCGATCTCGATTACGTGCTCGAGATCGAGGTCGGCGAGGACGATCTGCTCGAGCGCCTGAGCGGCCGGCGGGTGCACCCGGCGTCGGGGCGCAACTACCACGTGAAATTCAATCCGCCCAAGGTGCCGGGAAAGGACGACGTCACCGGCGAGCCGCTCGTCCAGCGCGAGGACGACCGCGAGGAGACCGTCCGGAACCGGATCGAGGTCTACAAGAAGCAGACGCGGCCGCTGGTCGAGTACTACTCGAAATGGGCCGCGCAGGGCGATCCGTGCGCGCCGCGGTACGTGAAGGTCTCGGGCGTCGGGCCGGTCGAGCAGATCCGCGACCGCATCTTCGCCGCGCTGAAGTAATCCATTGTCTCCGTGCCCATGAAACCGAAAAACGCCTTCTACGCCCAGTCGGGCGGCGTGACCGCCGTCATCAACGCGAGCGCCGCCGGAGTCATCGAGACCGCGCGCAAGTACAAGAACAGGATCGGCAGGATCTACGCCGGCCGCGACGGCATCATCGGCGCGCTGACCGAGGACCTGATCGACACGAGCAAGGAGTCCGCCTCCGCGATCGCGCGCCTGAAGTCGACGCCGGGCGGCGCGTTCGGCTCGTGCCGCTACAAGCTGAAGGGCTTCGAGGAGAACCGCGCGCAGTACGAGCGGCTGATCGAGGTCTTCCGCGCGCACGACATCGGCTACTTCTTCTACAACGGCGGCAACGACTCGGCCGACACGACGCTCAAGATGTCGCAGATCGGCGAGAGGCTGGGCTATCCGCTGGTCTGCGTCGGCATCCCGAAGACCGTGGACAACGACCTCGCCGTGACCGACACCTGTCCCGGGTTCGGCTCGGTGGCGAAATACGTCGCGACCTCGATCCGCGAGGCGGGATTCGACGTGGCGTCGATGGCGCGCACGTCGACCAAGATCTTCGTCATGGAGGTGATGGGACGGCATGCGGGCTGGATCACGGCGGCGTGCGGCCTCGCGGCCGAGCGCGACGGCGACGCGCCGCAGGTGCTGCTCTTCCCCGAGATCGAGTTCGACGAGGAGAAGTTCGTCGCGCGGGTGAAGCAGGTGGTCGAGCGCGACGGCTGGTGCGCGATCTGCGTCTCCGAGGGGCTGCGCACCCGGGACGGGAAGTTCGTCTCGGAGACGGGGCTTAAGGACGCGTTCGGGCATTCCCAGCTCGGCGGCGCCGGCGAGGTCATCGCGAAGCTCGTGCAGAGCCGGCTCGGGCACAAGTACCACTGGGCGCTCGCCGACTACTTGCAGCGCGCCGCGCGCCACATCGCCTCGAAGGTGGACTTCGAGCAGTCGTACCGGGTCGGCGCCGAGGCGGTGAAGCTGGCGGTCTCCGGCCGCAACGCCGTCATGCCCGTGATCGAGCGCATCTCGAGCAAGCCGTACAAGTGGCGCATCGCGGTCGCCGCGCTCGCCGACGTCGCGAACAAGGAGAAGATGATGCCGCGCGACTACATCACCCCGGACGGCTTCCACATCACGCAGAAATGCCGCACCTACCTGTCGCCCCTGATTCAAGGCGAGGTGCCGCCGCCGTTCCGCAACGGCCTGCCCGACTACGTCAAGCTCAAGAACGTGCTCGCGCCGAAGAAGCTGCCGGCGTTCAAAGTTTGATCCGGGCGGTTCAAAAGCGCTTCGCGCTGCTGCTATAATCCGCCGCTTAAAAATGACCACCAAACGGCGCCCGCAACGGGCCGCCCATCGAGGAGAAAGTCCATGAGTGGAGGCCCCTGGCTCGCGTTGGCCATCGTCTGCGGCGTGCTCGCGCTGATCTACGGCGGCTGGCAGATCGCCTGGATCCTGCGCCAGCCCACGGGCAACGACCGCATGCGCGAGATCGCCGCGGCGGTGCAGACCGGCGCCATGGCGTACCTGAACCGCCAATACACGACCATCGCCATCGTCGGGGTCATCCTCTTCGTCGTGATCGGGTTCGGGCTGGGTTGGGCCACGGCGTGGGGCTTCGCGCTCGGGGCCGTCCTGTCCGGGCTCACCGGCTACATCGGCATGAACATCTCGGTGCGCGCGAACGTGCGCACCGCGGAGGCGGCGCGCACCGGCCTGAACGAGGCGCTCACCATCGCGTTCCGCGGCGGCGCGATCACGGGGCTGCTGGTGGTCGGCCTGGGCCTGCTGGGCGTCGCGTCCTTCTACGCGGTCATGATCGCGTCCGCGGCCCACGGCGCGCCGCTCTCCGACGTCATCAAGCCGCTCGTCGGCCTGGGCTTCGGCGGCTCGCTCATCTCGATCTTCGCGCGTCTCGGCGGCGGCATCTTCACCAAGGGGGCCGACGTCGGCGCCGACCTGGTCGGCAAGGTCGAGGCCGGCATTCCCGAGGACGACCCGCGCAACCCCGCGGTGATCGCCGACAACGTGGGCGACAACGTCGGCGACTGCGCCGGGATGGCGGCCGACCTGTTCGAGACCTTCGCGGTGACGCTGATCGCGACCATGCTGCTCGGCGCGCTCACGGTCGCGACGACCAGCGACGCGGCGCTCGTGTTCCCGCTCGCGATCGGCGGCGTCTCCATCGTCGCTTCGATCATCGGCTGCATGTTCGTGAAGGCGATCCCGGGCAAGAAGATCATGAGCGCGCTCTACCGCGGCCTGATCGTCGCCGGCGTGCTCGCCGCGATCGCGTTCGTTCCGATCACCTACTGGATCATGGGGCCGGTCGTCAGCCAGGTGCCGTTCGACGTCGGCGGCGGCAAGGCGATGATCACGATCTGGCACCTGTGGGGCGCGGCCCTGGTCGGCCTGGTGCTGACCGCGCTGATGGTCGTCATCACCGAGTACTACACGGCGACCGAGTACAACCCGGTGCGCCATGTCGCGCAGGCGTCGACCACGGGCCACGCGACCAACATCATCGCCGGCCTGGGCGTCTCGATGCGCGCGACCGCCTGGCCGGTGATCGCGGTGTGCGTCGCCATCCTGCTCGCCTACAAGCTCGCGGGCCTCTACGGCATCGCGATCGCGGCGACCTCGATGCTGTCGATGACGGGGATCATCGTCGCGCTCGACGCCTACGGGCCGATCACGGACAACGCGGGCGGCATCGCCGAGATGGCCGATCTTCCCGATTCGGTGCGCGCCATCACCGACCCGCTCGACGCCGTGGGCAACACGACCAAGGCGGTGACGAAGGGCTACGCCATCGGCTCGGCGGGGCTCGCGGCGCTGGTGCTGTTCGCCGACTACACGCACGCGCTCGAGCACGCGGGCAAGTCGTTCTCGTTCGACCTGTCGAACCACATGGTGATCATCGGCCTGTTCATCGGCGGCCTGGTGCCCTACCTGTTCGGCGCGATGGCGATGGAGGCGGTGGGGCGAGCCGCGGGCGCGGTCGTGGTCGAAGTGCGCCGGCAGTTCAAGGAGATCCCGGGCATCATGCAAGGCACGGCCAAGCCCGAGTACGGCACGGCCGTCGACATGCTGACCAAGGCCGCGATCAAGGAGATGATCGTGCCGTCGCTGCTCCCGGTGCTGGTGCCGATCGTGGTCGGCCTCACGCTCGGCGCGCAGGCCCTGGGCGGCGTGCTGATGGGCTCCATCGTCACGGGCCTCTTCGTCGCGATCTCGATGACGACGGGCGGCGGCGCGTGGGACAACGCCAAGAAGTACATCGAGGACGGCCACCACGGCGGCAAGGGGTCCGACGCGCACAAGGCTGCGGTCACCGGAGACACCGTGGGCGATCCCTACAAGGACACGGCTGGCCCCGCGGTGAACCCGCTCATCAAGATCATCAACATCGTCGCGCTGCTGATCGTTCCCCTGATCATGCACTGAGCCGGTCGCGCAGGCGCGCGAGCTCCCGGTACCAGGGCAGCAGCAGCTTCGGATTCGCGGCGGGGTTCGCCCCGCTCGGGTTCGGCGTGACGAACACCACCGTGTCGCCGATGCGCTCGGGCTGCAGCCCGGGCGCGATCTTGCGCTTCACGCCCTCGGCGAACTCCAGGTACTTCTGGTACGCGCTCGTGCCCTGGAACCAGGCGATCTTCGGGCGGTAGCGCTCGAGCTTGCGCTTGAGGATCGCGGCGCCTTTGCGATAGTCGGCGTCGCTCAGCTCGTCGGCTCGGTCGGTCGCGCGCTTCACCAGGTCGGTGAAACCGATCTTGTATTCGCGCAGGAGCTTCATGACCGCGGACCTTCCGGGCACCAGCGGCTCGGGGACGAGCCCCGCCGCGTTGAAAGTCGGCCAGAAGCGGTTTCCCGGCCGCGCGAAGTTGAATCCGTGGATCGCGGTGTAGACCGACGGGTTGATGCCGATCGAGACGACGTCCAGACCGGGGGCGAGGCGGTCGGGCAGGCTACGCGGCTTCGAGGGCACGGTTGACGAAGTTCAGGATCCGGTCCTCCAGACCGGGATCGAGGCTGTCGAAGACCTCCACGCCGGGCATGGACCTGAGCCAGGTCAGCTGGCGCTTCGCGAGCTGCCGGGTCGCGAAGATCCCGCGATCGCGCAGCCCGGCCTGCGTCAGCTCTCCTTCGAGAAACTGCCAGGCCTGCCGATAGCCGACGCAGCGCATCGACGGCAGCGTCGGCGTCAGGCGGTAGCTCCGGCGCAGCGCGCGCAGCTCGTCGACCAGTCCGTTCGCCAGGATGGCGTCGAAGCGCGTCTCGATTCGCCGGTGCAGCTCGCCGCGATCGCGGGGCACGAGGCCCAGAGCGATGGACCGGAAAGGCGGCGAGGTGCTCGGCTTTCCGATGAGCTCGGACATCGGCCGCCCCGTCACCCGGTGGATCTCCAGCGCGCGCTGGATGCGCTGCGCATCGTTCGGCGCCAGGCGCGCGGCGGTCGCGGCGTCGACCTTCGCGAGCTCCGCGTGCATCGCCGGCCAGCCGCGCCCGGCGGCTTCCGCGTCGATGCGCGCGCGCACCGACGTGTCCGACGACGGCAGCTCGGAGAGACCCTCGAGCAGCGCCTTGAAGTACAGCATGGTGCCGCCGACCAGCACCGGGATGCGCCCGCGGGCCGAGATGGTTTCCACGAGCCCGAGCGCGTCCGCGCGGAACGCGGCGGCAGAATACGATTGAGTCGGGTCAATGATATCGATGAGATGGTGCGGAACGCGCGCGCGCTCGTCGGCGCCCGGCTTCGCGGTGCCCACGTCCATGCCGCGGTAGACCTGCGCCGAGTCGACGCTCACGATCTCGACCGGCAGCCGCGCCGCGAGCTCCAGGGCGAGCGTCGACTTGCCGGACGCCGTCGGACCCAGGATCAGGATCGCCGTCCGCTCCATGGCGCCTTTGCGCCGCTCAGCGGCCGCGCAGGAACAGCTTGTCCAGGTCGGCGAGGCTCATCTGGTACCACGTCGGGCGCCCGTGGTTGCACTGGCCCGAGCGCTCGGTCGCTTCCATCTCGCGCAGGAGCGCGTTCATCTCCGGGACGGTGAGCGCGCGGTTCGCGCGCACGGCGCCGTGACACGCCATGGTGGCGAGGAGCTCGTTCTGGCGCTCGGTGAGCACGCGGCTCGCGCCGTACTCGCGGATGTCGCGCAGGACGGCGCGCGCGAGCTCGGCCGCGTTCGCGGGCGCGAGCAGCGAGGGCAGGGCGCGCACGGCGAGCGCGGTCGGCGAGATCGGCGCGATGTCGAAGCCGAGCTTGTGCAGCGTCTCGGCGTGCTCCTCGGCGGTCGCCACGTCGAGCGCGTCGGCGGCGAACGTGACCGGGACGAGCAGCTTCTGCGTCGACACCTGGCTCGTGTCGAGGCTCGCCTTCAGCTTCTCGTAGACGATGCGCTCGTGCGCGGCGTGCATGTCGACCAGGACGAGGCCCTCGCCGTTCTGCGCCAGGATGTAGACGCCGTGCAGCTGCGCCAGCGCGTAGCCGAGCGGCGCCGCGGCGTCGTCCTGTCTCGGTCCTTCGGCCGGAGAGGGTTCGCGCGCGGCGGCGAGCATCGCGCCGTACGCCGCCGGGGCTTGAGCGAGCCCGAGCGCCGCCTGCGCGGGACGGGGACGCACGGCATACCCCGACAGCGCGACCGGCGCAGCCGCGGGCGTCGGCGCCGCCGCCGCCGTGGCGGCGAGCGCCTTCACCGCGGCGTGGAACACGAACTGGTGCACCGCTCGCGAATCGCGGAACCGCACCTCGGTCTTCGCGGGATGCACGTTGACGTCGACGGCGCGCGGGTCGATCTCGATGAAGACGGCGTACGCCGGGTGCCGGTCGCCGTGCAGGACGTCGCGGTACGCGTCGCGCAGCGCGTGCGCGAGCACCTTGTCGCGCACGAAGCGGCCGTTGACGAACGTGAATTGCGCGTCGCGCGACCCGCGCGCGGCATCGGGCGAGCCGGCGTAGCCGAGCACCGAGAGGCCGCCGCCGGTCTCGGCGAGCGGACGCATCGACGCCGCGAACTCGCCGCCGAGCACCGCACCGACCCGCGCGCTCAGCTCCGCGGGCGTCATGCGCGCGACGACCCGCTCGTTGTGGCGGAGCGTGAACGCGACCTCGGGGCGGGACAGCGCGGCGCGCCGGAACACGTCCTGGCAGTGCGCGAGCTCGGTCGCGTCGGAGCGCAGGAACTTGCGGCGCGCGGGCGTGTTGAAGTACATGTCGTCGACCTCCACGGTCGTCCCGCGCGCGTGTGCCGCCGGCCGCGCCGGCTGCGAGGCGCCGCCCTCGGCCGATAGCGCGAAGGCGCTCGCGGCGCCGTCGCTGCGGCTGGTGAGCGTCACGCGCGCGACCGACGCGATGCTGGCGAGCGCCTCGCCGCGGAAGCCGAGCGAGCGCACGGCCTCGAGATCCTGGAGCGACGCGATCTTGCTCGTCGCGTGGCGCGCGAAGGCGAGGGGCAGGTCGGACGCGTCGATGCCGCAGCCGTCGTCGGTCACCCGCACGCGCTTGATCCCGCCTTCGACGAGCGCCACCGAAACATCGCCCGCCCCGGCGTCGAGGCTGTTCTCGAGCAGCTCCTTCAGGACCGATGCAGGGCGCTCGACGACTTCGCCGGCCGCGATCTGGCTGACGAGGACATCGGGCAGGGGTCGGATGTGGGGCATCGGTGCAAACCGCTCGCGGGCCATTATAGGTGATCGCGTTAGAATGCCCCGATGGAAATCCTGCTCGGCGCGTGGGACTTCGTCGTTCACCTCGACAAGCATCTCGCGGCGCTGCTGCAGCAGCACGGCGCCTGGGTCTACGTGCTGCTGTTCCTGATCATCTTCGGCGAGACCGGGCTGGTCGTCACGCCTTTCCTCCCGGGCGACTCGCTGCTGTTCGTCGCGGGGACGCTCGCGGCCACCGGAGGCATCGACGTGCACCTGCTCGCGATCGTCCTGATGCTCGCCGCCATCCTGGGCAACACGACCAACTACTCGATCGGGTACTGGCTGGGACCCAAGGTGTTCCACTGGGAGCAATCGCGCTGGTTCAACCGGCGCGCGCTCGACCGGGCGCACGCCTTCTACGAGCGGCACGGCGGGAAGACGATCGTCGTGACGCGCTTC
Organism: Burkholderiales bacterium; assembly: GCA_035651815.1. GTDB lineage: Bacteria > Pseudomonadota > Gammaproteobacteria > Burkholderiales > SG8-39 > VBDM01. The sequence goes on from DASRFB010000018.1 coordinate 72,271, forward strand.
GTTCCGATCCTGCGCACCTTCGCGCCCTTCGTCGCCGGGATCGCGCGGATGACCTACGTGCGGTTCACCGCCTACAACGTCGCCGGCGCGGTGCTGTGGGTGGGCCTGCTGCTCTACGCCGGCTACTGGTTCGGAAACGTGCCGGTGGTGCGCGACAACCTGGCGCTCGTCATGCTTCTGATCGTCGCGGTGTCGCTCGCGCCGATCGCCGTGGAATTCGTGCGGCACCGCGCGCGGCGCGCGGGCGGCAACGGCTAGAGCGCGCCGTTCGCCGCGAGCGTCGAGCGCGACAGCGGGGGATTCTTCGCGAAGTACGCCTTGATGCCGCGGAAGATCGCGTTCGCGATCTTCTCCTGGTAGGCCGCGTTGGTGAGGCGCCGTTCCTCGTCGGGATTGCTGATGAACGCGGTCTCGACCAGGATCGACGGGACGTCGGGCGCCTTGAGCACGGCGAATCCCGCCTGCTCGACCCGCCCGCGGTGCAGCGAATTGATGCCGCCGAGCTCGCTCAGCACGGCGCTCGCGAGCTTCAGGCTGTCGCTGATCTGCGCCGTCAGGCTGAGATCGGCGAGCGTCATCGCCAGGTAACGGTCCTTGCGGTTGAGATTGACGCCGCCGATCAGGTCGGCGTCGTTCTCGCGCTTCGCCAGCCATTGCGCCGCGGTGCTGGTGGCGCCGCGCTCGGACAGCGCGAACACCGACGAGCCGCGGGCGTGCGGCTTGACGAAGGCGTCGGCGTGCACCGACACGAACAGGTCGGCCTTGACGCGGCGCGCCTTCTCGACCCGCTCGCCGAGCGCGATGTAGTAGTCGCCGTCGCGGGTGAGGAGCGCACGCATGTTGGGTTCGGCGTCGATGATCGCCTTCAGCTTGCGCGCGATCAGCAGCGTCACGTTCTTCTCGTACGTTCCACGGCGTCCCTTCGCGCCCGGATCCTCGCCGCCGTGCCCGGCGTCGACCGCGACCGTGATCAGGCGCGCGACCGCGGGCCTGGGCGCGCCGCGCGGCTTCGCGGGGTCCTTGGGCTCGCCCAGGTTCTTCGTCGCGCCCGGATCGACCGGGTCCGCCGACGCCGGGTCGAGCATCTCCTTCTGCAAGAGCGCCATCAGCGGATCGATGGGCACGGCGGGGTAGAGGTCGAGCACCAGGCGATGCCCGTAATCGCCGACCGGGGCGAGCACGAAGATCTGCGGCTTGACCGCCGCCTTGAGATCGAGGACGAGCCGCGCGACGCCCGGCTTGAACCGGCCGACGCGCGCGGCGGCGATGTACGGATCGATGGGCAGGATCTTGCCCGCGAGCAGCTCCTGGACGCGCTCGGGCTCGACGTCCTCGAGATCGAGGACCAGCCGGTCGGGATTCTTCAGGCTGAGCAGGTTGTAGCGCAGCGGCTCCGCCGTCTCGAGCGTGAGCCGGGTGTAATCGGCCGCGGGCCAGATGCGCACGGCCCGGATGGGCTCGACGGCGTCGGCGTCGGCGCGGGCGGCGGGCGGCGAGGCGAGCAGCGCCGCGAGCGCGACGGCTGCCGCGCCGATCAGCCGTCGCGCAAGGCGGCTAGGCATCGTTCCCCGGCCGGGCGCGCGCTCGCCCGCAGCGTGCGGCCCGCGCTCGCGAGATCCAATGCGAGATCCAGGTCGGGCGGCGGAAGCGCATCGCCGGCCTTTTCGGGCCATTCGACGATGCAGACCGCGGCGCTGTCGAAGATTTCTCGAAAGCCGCTGTCATACCATTCCCCCGGATCCCGGAAGCGATAAAAATCAAAGTGGTACAAGTGTAATCTAGAAACGACATAAACTTCAACCAGGGCATAGCTCGGACTCTTCACTTTGCCGCGCCAGCCGAGACCGCCGAGCAGTCCCCGCACGAAGGTCGTCTTGCCCGCGCCCAGGGGACCCCGCAGGTAGATCTTCAGGCCCGGCGTGACGGCGCGCGCGAGGCGCGCGCCCGCGCGCCGGGTCGCCGCTTCGTCGGGAAGGGCGATCTCGGGTACCGACGGCGATTGTGGCTCGCTATGATGACAAGGATGAGTCACGCAGCGCGGGACCGGATCGGTTCGGTCGATTTCGAGATGCTGGCGGCTGCCGTCAAGGCTTGGGGCCGGGAGCTCGGCTTTCAGGCGGTCGGCGTTTCCGACGTCGATCTCTCCGAGGCGGAACCGCGTTTCGCGGAATGGCTCGCGCGCGGCTACGCGGGCGAGCTGGATTATATGCGAAAGCACGGCGCGAAACGGACCCGGCCGGCCGAGCTCGTCCCCGGGACGCTGCGCGTGATCTCCGCAAGGATGGATTACCGTCCCGAGGCGGCCGACGCCACGGAGGTGCTCGCCGACGGCGCGAAGGCCTTCATCGCGCGCTACGCGCTCGGCCGCGACTACCACAAGACGCTGCGCGCCCGGCTGCAGCGGCTCGCCGAGCGCATCGAAGCCGAGGTCGGCGCCTTCGGCTACCGCGTGTTCACCGATTCGGCGCCCGTGCTCGAGGTCGAGCTCGCGCGCAAGGCCGGCCTCGGCTGGCGCGGCAAGAACACGCTGCTGCTCTCGCGCGAGGCCGGGTCGTTCTTCTTCCTCGGCGAGATCTACACCGACCTGCCGCTGCCCGTGGACGCCCCCGCGGGCGAGCATTGCGGGACCTGCGAGCGCTGCCTCGACGCCTGCCCGACCCGCGCGATCGTCGCGCCTTACGTGCTCGACGCGCGCCGCTGCATCTCGTATCTCACCATCGAGCTGAAGGGCAGTATCCCGGTCGAGCTGCGGCCGCTCGTCGGCAACCGCGTGTACGGCTGCGACGACTGCCAGACCGTGTGCCCCTGGAACCGCTACGCGCAGGTGTCGCCGGAGCCCGACTTTCGCGTGCGCCACGGCCTGGACTGCGCCGAGCTGACCGAGCTCTTCGGCTGGACCGAAGGCGAGTTCCGCGACCGCACCGCAGGCAGCGCGATCGCGCGCATCGGCTACGAGCGCTGGTGCCGGAACCTGGCGGTCGGCCTGGGCAACGCGCCGACGAGCCCCGCGGTGGTCGCGGCGCTCGAGCGCCGCTCGGCCGATCCCTCGCCGCTCGTCCGCGAGCACGTCGCCTGGGCGCTCGCGCGCCACGCCGGCGGCACGCTGGTCCGAAAGTAGCGCGGCCGGAGCAGTCAACAGCGCCCGGAACGCGTATAATTCCAGGGTTGTCATACCCATCTTCCGCCCGCCGTTCTCGCTCATCCGGCCTCCGCGCCGTGCCTGACGCGTCTCCGGCCCGCAACCCGGGCCGAAGGAGATTTCCCGTTTGTCCAGCTTCGCCGAACTAGGACTGCTCCCAGAGCTGCTCAAAGCGGTCTCTGAGCAGGGCTACACCGAGCCGACGCCGATCCAGGCGCAGGCGATTCCGCTCGTGCTCCAGGGACGCGACCTGATGGGCGGGGCGCAGACCGGCACCGGCAAGACGGCGGGCTTCACGCTGCCGCTGCTGCAGCGCCTCGCGCGCCACCAGAACACGAGCGCCTCGCCCGCGCGCCACCCGGTGCGCGCGCTCATCCTCACGCCCACGCGCGAGCTCGCGGCGCAGGTCGAGGAGAGCGTGCGCAACTACGGCAAGTACCTCAGCCTGCGCTGCACCGTGGTCTTCGGCGGCGTGCCGATGGATCCGCAGACAGCAGCGCTCCGCCGGGGCGTCGAGTTCCTGGTCGCCACGCCCGGCCGCCTGCTCGACCATGTGCAGCAGAAGACGGTGAACCTGCAGCAGGTGGAAGCCTTCGTCCTCGACGAGGCCGACCGTATGCTCGACATGGGCTTCATCCCGGACGTGCGTCGCATCATGGCGCTCATGCCGAAGCAGCGCCAGAACCTGCTGTTCTCGGCCACGCTGCCCGCCGAGATCAAGACGCTCGCCGATTCCTTCCTGCACGATCCCGTCACCGTGCAGGTCGCCCGCCGCAACGCGACCGCGGACCTGGTGACGCACGTGGTGCACCCGGTGCGCCGCGAGCGCAAGCGCGAGCTGCTCGCCTATCTCATCCAGTCGCGCGAGCTGCGCCAGGTGCTCGTCTTCGCGGCCACCCGCATCGGCGCGAACCGGCTGGCCTACCAGCTCAACAAGGACGGCATCCACACCGCGGCGATCCACGGCGACAAGAGCCAGCCCGAGCGGCTGCAGGCGCTCGCCGATTTCAAGTCGGGCAAGGTGGGCGTGCTGGTGGCGACCGACGTCGCCGCGCGCGGGCTCGACATCGAGGACCTGCCTCACGTCGTGAACTTCGAGCTGCCGAACTCGCCGGAGGATTACGTGCACCGCATCGGGCGCACCGGCCGCGCCGGCGCGAGCGGCGAGGCGCTGTCCCTCGTGTGCGCCGAGGAGCACGAGCGGCTCGCGGCGATCGAGAAGACGATCAAGCTCTCGCTCTCGAAGGTCATCGTCCCGGGCTTCGAGCCCGACGCGCGCATCGTCCCGACGCTGATCGCGGGCGGGCGCGGCCGCGAAGGGCGCGACGCCCGCGAGCGGCGGCCGCGCGGCGGCGACCGCGACCGGCTGACCGTGGCGGCGTCGAAGCCCAGCAAGCCGAGCAAACCGAGCAAACCGAGCAAACCCGTGGACCCGATCTTCCACGCGCCGTACAAGCCGTCGACCGAGGCGCCCGCCGCGGCGCCGGCCGCGTCGTCCCCCGCGCGTCCCAAGCGGCAGGTCGCCGCGCTGCTGGGCGGCTTGCTCAAGGTCAAGTAGGCTCGTCCGCGCCTTCCGCGCGGAAGGGGCTGTGCTCGTTCAGCTCGTCGACGTAGCGCTCGACGCCGGCCGACTCGCGCTCGAGGAATTTCTCGACCGCGTCGGCAAATCCCGGGTGCTTCAGCCAATGCGCCGACGCGGTCTGCACCGGCAGGAAGCCGCGCGCGAGTTTGTGCTCGCCTTGCGCGCCGCCCTCGAACACACCGATGCCGCGCTCGATGCAGAACTCGAGCGCCTGGTAGTAGCACGTCTCGAAGTGCAGCATCGGCACCTCGGCCACGCATCCCCAGTAGCGGCCCCAGAGCGTCGTGTCGGAGAAGAGGTTCAGCGCGCTCGCGATCGGCTGGCCGTCGCGCTCGGCGAGCACGAGCAGCACGTGCCGCGGCAAGGCCGCGCCCAGGCGGCGGAAAAAGTCGAGATTCAGGTACGGGGTCGAGCGGTGCGCGCGGTAGGTCCGGTTGTAGCAGCGGGCGAAGAAGGCCCAGTGCTCGTCGCGGATTTCTTGGCCGACGAGCCGCCGCAAGCTGACGCCCGCATCGGCGACGCGCCGCCGTTCCTGGCGAATCTTCTTGCGCTTGGCGGAGGCGAGCTCCGAGAGGAAGTGCTCGAAGGTCCCGTAACCGCGGTTCACCCAGTGGAACTGCACCGACCGGCGCAGCATCATGCCGTGCGCGGCGAGCTCCCCGGCCTCGGCCTCCGGCGCGAACAGCACGTGCAGGGACGACGCCGACGTCGCGAGCTGCAGCGCCGCGCGCACGAGCAGCGAGCGCGTCGCGCGGTCGCGCGCGAGCAGGCGCGGGCCGGTGACCGGCGAGAACGGAACCGCCGCGACGAGCTTCGGGTAGTAGTCGAGCCCGTGGCGGTGGTAGGCGTCCGCCCAGGCCCAGTCGAAGACGTACTCGCCGTACGAGTGCGTCTTGCGGTAGAGCGGCATCGCGCCCACCAGCGCGTCGGCCTGCCACAGCGCGAGATGACACGGCGCCCAGCCGCTCGCCTCGTCGACGCATCGCGTCTCCTCCATGGCGTGCAGCAGCTCGTGGCGCAGGAACGGGTGGCCGCCCGCGAGCGCGTTCCACGCATCGCGCGGGATGCCCGCGAGCGCGTCATGGATCTCGATTCGCGGCGTGTCTTCCTTCATGCGCTGTTCGCCGATGCCATGCCCGATTATAGGAGGCGCGTTCAGGACGTCGAGACGTGGACCGCAATCGCCGATGGTAGACTTGGACGATGGGCCAGGCGCTGAAGATCGCGATAGCGCAGATCAACTGCGTCGTCGGCGACCTCGCGGGCAATGTCGACAAGATCCTCGCGTTCGGCCGTCGCGCAAGCGCCGCCGGCGCCGAGCTGATGATCACGCCCGAGCTCGCGCTGTGCGGCTATCCGCCCGAGGACCTGCTCCTGCGCGAAGGCTTCTACCGCGACAGCGCCGCGGCGCTCGCGGACCTGGCGGCGCGCGCGCCGCGCGGCCTCACCGTGCTCGTGGGCCACCCGCATGAGCAAGAGGGCAAGAAGTACAACGCCGCCTCGGTCGTGCAGGACGGGCGCGTGCTCGCGACCTACCACAAGCACACGCTTCCGAACTACACCGTGTTCGACGAGCAGCGCTACTTCCAGCCCGGCGACGCGAGCTGCGTTTTCGATCTGGCCGGCCTGCCGTTCGGGGTGAACATCTGCGAGGACACGTGGGGCCCGTGGGGCGCGGCCCTGACGCGGCCCGACGCCGTCAACGTCGGCGTCAACATCTGCGCCGACGCCTGGGAAGCCGAAGCGCCGCGCGCGGCCCGCGCCGCCGGCGCGCGCGTGCTGCTCGTGCTGAACGCCTCGCCCTACCACATGCGCAAGCAGGAATCGCGCTACGACGTCATGCGCGAGCGGGTCGCCGAGAACGGCATGGCGCTCGTCTACGCGAACCTGGTGGGCGGGCAGGACGAGCTGGTGTTCGACGGCGCCTCGTTCGTGCTCGACAGCCGCGGCGAGGTGACGCACCAGCTGCCCGCGTTCGAGGAGGCGCTCGGCATCGTCACGATACGCGACGGCGATCCCGAGCCGGGGGAGCGCGTCCCCGAGGACGGCGTCGAAGCCGAGGTCTACAAGGCGCTGTGCCTGGGCGTGCGCGATTATGTCGGCAAGAACGGCTTCCCGGGCGTGCTGCTCGGGCTGTCGGGCGGAGTCGACTCGGCCCTGACCTTGTGCATCGCTCGCGACGCGCTCGGCGCCGACAAGGTGCGCGCCGTCATGATGCCCTCGCAATACACCGCCGACATGAGCCTCGAGGACTCGCGCGCCTTGGTGCGCGCCCTCGGCGTGCGCTACGACGAGATTCCGATCAAGCCCGCGTTCGACGCCTTCCTCGCGACACTCGCGCGCGAGTTCGCGGGGCGCCCGGTCGACGCCACCGAGGAAAACCTGCAGGCGCGCATCCGCGGCACCCTCATGATGGCGCTGTCGAACAAGTTCGGCTCGCTGGTCCTCACCACCGGCAACAAGTCGGAGATGGCGGTCGGCTACGCGACGCTGTACGGCGACATGGCCGGCGGCTTCGCCGTGATCAAGGACATCGCCAAGACGCTCGTCTACCGCCTGTGCCGGCACCGCAACTCGATCGCCCCGGTGATCCCCGAGCGCATCTTGACGCGCGCGCCGAGCGCGGAGCTGCGGCCCGACCAGACCGACCAGGACTCGCTGCCGCCTTACGACGTCCTCGACGCGATCATCGCGGCCTACATGGAGAACGACATGAGCCCGGGCGAGATCGTCGCGCAGGGCTATTCGCCGGCCGACGTGCGCCGGGTCGTCGAGATGATCCATCGCAACGAGTACAAGCGGCGCCAGGCGCCGATCGGGATCCGCATCACGCACCGGGGGTTCGGCAAGGACTGGCGCTATCCGGTCACCTCGCGCTACCGCGAGCGGCTCGAGTGAGGGGTTTGCTATAATCGTGCGCACGTTTCAGGCGGGAGACCGGACGTGAAGAAGATCGAAGCGGTGGTGAAGCCATTCAAGCTGGACGAGGTTCGCGAGGCGCTGGCCGAGGTCGGCGTCACCGGGCTCACCGTCACGGAGGTCAAGGGCTTCGGCCGGCAGAAGGGCCACACCGAGCTCTATCGCGGCGCCGAGTACGTCGTCGACTTCCTGCCCAAGGTGAAGATCGAGGTCGTGGTCACGGACAAGATGCTCGACTCGGCGATCGAGGCGATCATCAAGTCCGCGCGCACCGGCAAGATTGGCGACGGCAAGATCTTCGTCACCGCGGTGGAGCAGGTGGTGCGCATCCGCACCGGCGAGACCGACGAGGCCGCGGTCTAGCGACCTTTCAGCAGCACGAGCATCGCTCCCGCGCCGCCCTCGGCGGCCGGCGCCTGGCAGAACGCGAGCACGTCGTCGCGGCGGGCGAGCCAGGTCCGGATCTTCCCCTTCAGCACCGGCTCGCGGTTCGGCGAGCGCAATCCCTTGCCGTGGACGATGCGCACGCAGCGCAGCCCGCGCTTCGCGCAGCGGGCGAGGAACTCGGAGATCAGCGGGTGCGCCTGGGCGCGCGTCATGCCGTGCAGGTCGAGCTCGTCCTGCGTCACCCAGTGGCCGCGGCGCAGCTTCCTCAGCACGTCGTTCCCGAGCCCCGGCCGGAGATAGGCGAGCTCCTCGCCGGTCTCCATCGACTGCTCCCACGGGATGGGGCCGCTCGCGCTCTGCGCGAGCGCCTCGTGCACGTCGAGCAGGGACTGCACCGGCACCGGCGGGTGCCCGGGGGGCTCGCCCCGCACGCGCTCGGGGGCGCGCAGCGGAACGGCGCCGCGCACCGCCTCGCGGAACGCCGCGGCGTCTTCCGGGTCGACCCGACGCTTGCGCACGCCGCGCTCCGCTCAGCCGAGCGACTCGAGGTACTTCTCGGCGTCGAGCGCGGCCATGCAGCCGCTGCCCGCGCTCGTGACCGCCTGGCGGTACACGTGGTCCTGCACGTCGCCGGCGGCGAATACGCCCGGGACGCTGGTCGCGGTCGCGTTGCCCTGGCTGCCGCCGCGGGTGACGATGTAGCCGTCCTTCATGTCGAGCTGGCCCTCGAAGATGCCCGTGTTCGGCGTGTGGCCGATGGCGATGAACAGGCCCTTCACGCGCAGCTCGTCCGCGGCGCCGGTGCGGGCGTTCTTGATGCGCATGCCGGTGACGCCGCTCGCATCGCCGAGGACCTCGTCGAGCACGTGATCCCAGCGGATCGACACGTTGTCGCGCGCGAAAAGGCGGTCCTGCATGATCTTCTCGGCCCGGAACTTGTCGCGCCGGTGCACGACCGTCACGTTGCGCGCGATGTTGGCGAGGTAGAGGGCCTCCTCGACGGCGGTGTTGCCCCCGCCGACCACGGCGACGTCCTCGCCCTTGTAGAAGAAGCCGTCGCAGGTGGCGCACGCCGAGACGCCCTTGCCCATGTAGCTCTGCTCCGAGGGAATGCCGAGGTAGCGCGCCGAGGCGCCGGTGGCGATGATGAGCGCGTCGCAGGTGTAGTCGGACGCGTCGCCCTCGAGACGGATCGGTCGCTCCGCCAGGTGCGCGGTGTGCACGTGGTCGAAGACGATCTCGGTCTCGAAGCGCTCGGCGTGCTTCTGGAAGCGCTCCATCAGCTCGGGGCCCTGGACGCCGTCGGCGTCGGCGGGCCAGTTGTCGACATCCGTCGTCGTCATCAGCTGGCCGCCGGGCGCCAGCCCGGTGACGAGCACGGGCTTCAGGTTGGCGCGCGCGGCGTAGACGGCGGCGGTGTAGCCCGCCGGCCCGGAGCCGAGGATCAGCAGACGGCAATGCTTGTTTTTCTTCGACATAGATCGGACAATGCTTCTCGGCCTCGCGGGACATGAAATTATAGCGCGGGGCCGCCGCAGCTCTGCCGCGGCGGCCGGCCCTCAGAGGCTAGATGAGGTCTGGTAACATAAGAGACAAGAGGATGACCCTGAGAACGGGCGCAGGGAGGACCATGGCAACACAGGCGAGCGTATCCACGCTGCTTCTGCGGAACGTCCCGCTGTTCGCGGTGCTGACGGAGAACCAGCTCGAGCTGCTGACCGGCGTCGTCAGCCGCAGGAGCTTTCCGCGCGGCACCACCATCATCGCCGCGGGCGACATGACCGACTCGCTGTACGTCATCATCTCCGGACGGCTCAAGGTCATGATGACCGACGACGACGGCGGCGAGGTGATCCTCGCGATCCTGAGCGCGAACGAATTCTTCGGCGAGATGGGTCTGCTCGACGACGCCCCCCGGTCCGCCAGCGTGGTCGCGATCGAGCCGTGCGAGCTGCTCAGCCTCTCCAAGAAGGACTTCAAGAAGTGCATGGCCGAGAACTTCGAGATGACCATGACGGTCATGCGCGGGGTCGTGAAGCGGCTGCGCGAGGCCGACAAGAAGATCGGCAGCCTCGCCCTCATGGACGTGTACGGCCGGGTGGCGCGCCTGCTGCTCGAGATGTCCGAGACCATCGACGGGCAGAAGGTCGTCACCAAGAAGCTCGCCAAGCAGGACATCGCCAAGATGATCGGAGCGTCGCGCGAGATGGTGAGCCGCGTGATGAAGGATCTCCAGACCGGCGGCTTCATCGAGGTCAAAGGCGGATCGATCTTCCTCAAGGACAACATCCTGGCGGTCGATTGACGGCGCGCCGCGGACCGGGAGGCGCCGCGGCTCGGAACACCATGAACTCGTGGCCTCGGTGAGTTTGTGAAGAAGAGCCAGGCACCGCTCCCGGGCAAGGTCGCCGCGCTGCTGCGCGAATCCAAGTGGTTCGTCCTGATCGCGGCCGGTCTCTATCTCGCCCTCGTCTTCGCCACCTTCAACAAGGCCGACCCCGGCTGGTCGCACAGCGCCGCGGGCGTCGAGATCACCAACGCGGGCGGCCGCGTCGGCGCCTGGATCGCGGACGTGCTGCTGTTCCTCTTCGGCGTCTCGGCATGGTGGTGGATCGGCCTGTTCGCCTACTCCGTCGCCTGGGGCTACCGGCGTCTCGACGGCAGCTCGCTCAGCGACCGGCGCTCCTTCGTCGTCGCCGCGGTCGGCTTCGCGGTGCTGCTGCTCGGCTCGAGCGGGCTCGAGGCGCTGCGCATGCACTGGATCAGGGCTTCGCTGCCGTCGGTCGCTGGCGGGATGGTCGGCAGCGAGATCGCGCGCCTCCTCTGGACCACGTTCGGCTTCACCGGCGCGACGCTGATCCTGCTCACCTTGTGCGCGGTGGGGCTCTCGCTCTTCACCGGGGTATCCTGGATCACGGTGGTCGAGGTGATCGGCGCCGCGCTCGAATGGACGTATACGCGAGCGCTCGAGCGCTGGCAGGGATGGCAGGACCGCAAGGCGGGCGAGATCGCCGCGGTCAGGCGCGAGGCAATCGTCGGGGAGAAGCGCGAGCAGCTGATCGAATCGCATCCGCCCATCCGCATCGAGCCGCCCGTGGTCGAGATCCCGAAGTCCGCGCGGGTGCAGAAGGAAAAGCAGGAGCCGCTGTTCCGCGAGCTGCCCGACACGCCGCTGCCGCCGATCAAGCTGCTCGACGAGGCGGCGCCCGACGTCGAGACGCTCTCCGCCGAGACGCTCGAATACACGTCGCGGCTCATCGAGAAGAAGCTCGCCGACTTCGGCGTCCAGGTGAAGGTGCTGGCGGCCTACCCGGGCCCGGTGATCACGCGCTACGAGATCGAGCCCGCGGTCGGCGTCAAGGGCGCGCAGATCGTGAACCTCGTGAAAGACCTCGCGCGCGCGCTGTCGGTGTACAGCATCCGCGTGGTCGAGACCATCCCGGGAAAGTCGTGCATGGGGCTCGAGATCCCCAACCCGCACCGGCAGACCGTTCGCCTCGCGGAGATCGTGAGCTCGCAGGCGTATCACGATCTGCATTCGCCGCTCACGCTGGCGCTCGGCAAGGACATCGCCGGCAACCCGGTCGTGACCGACCTGACCAGGATGCCGCACCTGCTGGTCGCGGGCACGACAGGATCGGGCAAGTCGGTGGCGATCAACGCGATGATCCTGTCGATGCTCTACAAGTCGGAGCCGCGCGACGTGAGGCTGATCCTCGTCGATCCGAAGATGCTCGAGCTGTCGATGTACCAGGACATCCCGCACCTGCTCGCGCCGGTCGTGACCGACATGAAGCAGGCGGCGAACGCGCTCTCGTGGTGCGTGGGCGAGATGGAGCGGCGCTACAAGCTCATGTCGTGGGTGGGCGTGCGCAACCTCTCGGGCTACAACCACAAGGTCGCGGAAGCCGACAAGGCGGGCGCGCCGCTCATGGATCCCGGCACGCTCGAAGGCGCCGAGCCGGTGCCGCTCGAGAAGCTACCCTATATCGTCCTCATCATCGACGAGCTCGCCGACCTCATGATGGTGTCCGGGAAGAAGGTGGAGGAGCTGGTCGCGCGGCTCGCGCAGAAGGCGCGCGCCTCGGGCATCCATCTCATCGTGGCGACGCAGCGTCCCTCGGTGGACGTGATCACCGGGCTGATCAAGGCCAACATCCCGACCCGCATAGCGTTTCAAGTATCGAGCCGCGTCGACTCGCGCACCATCCTCGACCAGCAGGGCGCCGAGTCGCTGATCGGGCAGGGCGACATGCTCTACCTGCCGCCCGGCACGGGCATGCCCACGCGCGTGCACGGCGCGTACGTCGCCGACCACGAGGTGCACAAGGTGGTCGAGCACCTCAAGTCGCTCGGCGCGCCCGACTACATCGGCGGCGTGCTCGAGGGCGGCGAGGCGGGGGCGAACGGCGAGCTCGCGCCGGGCGAGCACCCGGGCGGCGAGGCCGATCCCCTCTACGACCAGGCGGTCGACATCGTGCTGCGCACCCGCCGCGCGTCGATCTCGCTGGTGCAGCGGCACCTGCGCATCGGCTACAACCGCGCGGCGCGCCTGATCGAGCAGATGGAGGTCGCGGGCCTCGTGTCGGCGATGCAGTCGAACGGCAACCGCGACGTCCTGGTCCCCGCCAAGGCCGAGTAAGGCGCTCGCCGGGCGCGCTACGCCCGGGCACGTATAATCGGGTCCGCTGTCCGACCCTCCATGACGCCCCTGCTCCGCAACGCCTTCGCCGCGCTCGTCGCTCTCGCGTTCGCCGCCTTCGCGCTCACGCCCGCGGCCGCGACCAGCCTCGATCGGTTCTCCGATTTCCTCAAGGGCACGCAGTCGGCGCGCGGCGGCTTCACGCAGCAGATCCGCGACCGCGGCGGGCGCGTGGTCCAGGAGTCGCGCGGGACGCTCGCGTTCCAGCGGCCGGGCAGGTTCCGCTGGGTCTACGAAAAGCCCTATCCGCAGGTGATCGTCGGCGACGGCCGGAAAGTCTGGATCTACGACGAGGACCTGAACCAGGTCACCGTGAAGCGCCTCGACAGGGCGCTCGGATCGACGCCGGCCGCGCTGCTCGCCGGCAGCAACGACGTGGCGAAGGCGTTCGACCTCTCGGACGCGGGACGCAAGGACGGCCTCGAGTGGGTGGAGGCGCGCCCCAAGGACAAGGAGGCGAGCTTCGAGCGCATCCGGATCGGCTTCGGGGCCTCGGGGCTCGCGGCGATGGAGCTCTCCGACAGCTTCGGACAGACGACGCTGCTGCGCTTCCAGTCGCTCCAGCGCAACCCGAAGCTCGACGCGTCGCAGTTCAGGTTCTCGCCCCCGAAAGGCGCGGATGTCATCGGCGACACGAAGTGACCGCGCCGTGAGCGGCCGCGAGAGCGACCTTTTCCCGGGGCCGGCGCCGGCATCGCCGCTCGCCGACGCGCTGCGGCCGAAGACGCTCGACGAGGTCGTCGGGCAGCAGCACCTGATCGGGCCGGGCAAGCCGCTGCGCCTCGCGTTCGAGTCGGGCAAGCCGCATTCGATGATCCTGTGGGGGCCTCCCGGGACGGGCAAGACGACCATCGCGCGCCTCATGGCCGACGCCTTCGACGCGCAGTTCCTCGCGCTCTCCGCGGTCTTCTCGGGCGTCAAGGACATCAAGGAGGCCGTGCAGCGCGCGCAGGAGGCGCTCGCGGCGTCGGGCCGGCGCACCATCCTGTTCGTCGACGAAGTGCACCGCTTCAACAAGGCGCAGCAGGACGCGTTCCTGCCGTTCGTCGAGCAGGGGCTCTTCACCTTCGTCGGCGCGACGACCGAGAACCCGTCCTTCGAGGTGAACAGCGCGCTGCTCTCGCGCGCGACGGTCTACGTCCTGAAGAGCCTCACCGAGGCCGAGCTCGGCCTGCTGTTCGACCGCGCGGTGCGGCGCTCGGCCGACGGTCCGCGCTACGACGCGAGCGCGCGCGAGCGCGTCGTCGGCTGGGCCGACGGCGACGCGCGGCGCCTGCTCAACCTGATCGAGATCCTCGACACCGCGGCGAAGAGCGCGGGCGTCGGAGAGGTCGACGGCGCGTTCGTCGAGAACGCCGTGGCGCGCAACCTGCGCCGCTTCGACAAGGGCGGCGACGCCTTCTACGACCAGATCTCGGCGCTGCACAAGTCGGTGCGCGGCTCGAGCCCCGACGCGTCGCTGTACTGGCTGGTGCGCATGCTCGACGGCGGCGCCGATCCGCTCTACGTCGGGCGGCGCGTCGTACGCATGGCGGTCGAGGACATCGGGCTCGCGGATCCGCGCGCGCTGCGCATCGCGCTCGACGCGTGCGAGACCTACGAGCGTCTCGGGAGCCCCGAAGGCGAGCTCGCGCTCGCCGCGGCGGTCGTGTACCTCGCCTGCGCCGCGAAATCGAACGCCGTGTACGAGGCTTATAATTCGGCGCGCGCTTTCGTCGCCGACGACCAATCCCGCCCGGTGCCGGTGCACCTGCGCAACGCGCCGACGAAGCTCATGAAGGAGCTCGGCTACGGGCGCGAGTACCGCTACGCGCACGACGAGGAGGGCGCTTACGCGGCGGGCGAGAATTACCTGCCCGAGGACATGCCGCCGGTCGAGTGGTACCGGCCGACCGACCGCGGCCTCGAGGCCCGGATCCGGGAAAAGATGGCGGAGCTGCGCCGGCGCGACGACGCGATGAAGAAGAGATGATCGACATCCAGCTGCTGAGAACCGACATCGAAACCGTCGCGAAGCGCCTGTCGACGCGCGGATACGAGCTCGATATCGCGGGCTTCAAGTCGCTCGAGGACAAGCGCAGGAAGATCCAGAGCGAGACCGAGCAGCTGCAGTCGCAGCGCAACGCGGCCGCGAAGCAGGTCGGCCAGGCGAAGGCGAAGAAGGACGAGGCGCAGGCGAGCGCGCTCATGCGCCAGGGCGCCGAGCTCGGGGAAAAGCTGAAGCAGATGGAGTCGGAGAACGCGTCGGTGCAGGAGAAGATGCGCGAATTCGTGTCGCTCATTCCGAACCTCCCGCACGAAAGCGTTCCGGTCGGCAACCGCCCCGAGGACGCGGTCGAGCAGCGCCGTTGGGGCGAGCCGCGCAAGCTCGATTTCCAGCCGCGCGATCACGTCGATATCGGCGCCGGCCTCGGCGGGCTGGATTTCGACACCGCGGCGAAGCTCGCGGGCGCGCGCTTCGTCGTGATGAAAGGCGCCGTCGCGCGTCTGCACCGGGCGATCGCCCAGCTGATGCTCGACACGCACACGGCGGAGCACGGGTACACCGAGGTCTACACGCCCTACATGGTGACGGCCGCTTGCGCCGACGGCGTGACCAGCCTGGCGAAGTTCAAGGACGACCTGTTCAAGATCGAGGCCCGCGATCTGTACCTGATCCCGACCGCGGAATACCCGGTGACCAACTTCGTGCGCGACGAGATCGTTCCGTCGCAGACCCTGCCGCTCAAATACGTCTGCCATTCGCCGTGCTTCCGCTCGGAGGCGGGGGCCGCGGGCAAGGACACGCGCGGCATGATCCGCAACCACCAGTTCGACAAGGTGGAGCTGGTGCAGATCGTGCACCCCTCGAAGTCGTACGAAGCGCACGATCAGCTGACCGGGCACGCGGAGGCGATCCTGAAGAAGCTCTCGCTTCCATACCGCGTGATCACGCTGTCCACCGGCGACATGGGATTTTCGTCGGCCAAGACCTACGACCTGGAAGTCTGGCTACCCGGCCAAAACGCGTACCGCGAGATCTCCTCGTGCAGCAACTTCGAGGCGTTCCAGGCGCGGCGCATGCAAGCGCGGTTCCGCAACGAGAAGGGCAGGCCCGAGTTGGTTCACACGCTGAACGGCTCGGGACTCGCCGTGGGACGCACGCTGATCGCGATCCTGGAGAATTACCAGCGCGCCGACGGCGGCGTCGACGTGCCCGAGGCGCTGCAGCCGTACATGGCCGGCGTGAAAACCATCGAGCCGAAGCGGTAGAACAATGGAAGCAAAAAAAGCAGGAGGCGCCGAAGCGCTGCTGAAAGTGCTGCGCCGGGCCGGCGTCGAGCGCATCTTCGCGTCGCCGGGCTCGGAGTGGTCGCCGCTCTACGAGGCGCTCGCCGCGCCGCACGGCCCCGGCGAGATCCCCGACTATCTCTCCACGCGCCACGAGGAGACCGCGGTCGCGATGGCGAGCGGCTACGCGAAGATCACCGGCAAGCTGCCCGCCGTCGTCATCCACACGACCGTCGGCGCGCTGCACGCGGCGATGGCGATGCGCGCCGCGCTGCACGAGCGCGTGCCCATGGTGGTCCTCGCCGGGGAATCGATCGCGTTCGGCGAGGCGCCGGGACACGACCCGGGCCACCAGTGGCTGCGGCTCCTCGCCGACGTCGGCGGACCCGCGGCGCTGGTCGAGCGCTGCGTGAAGTTCAGCCACGGCGCGAACGCGGCGGCGCTGCTGCCGCGCGTGATCGAGCGCGCGTGCCAGCTCGCGGCGGCCGAGCCGCAGGGGCCCGTGTTCGTCTCGGTGCCGATGGAGTTCCTGTTCGAGGAAGTCGCGCTCGGCGAGCACGCGGCGGTGGCGCACGTCCCGGCGCCCCAGGCGCCGCTCGAGACCATCGAGCGCATCGCCGAGGAGCTGTCGAAGGCGAAGGCGCCGGTGATCGTCAGCGAGGAGCTCGGACGCCGTCCGCGCGCCGTCGAGCACCTCGTCGCGATCGCCGAGCTGCTCGCGGCGCCGGTGCTCGAGACCTGGAACATCAGCTACGCCAACTTCCCGCGCACGCACCCCCTGTACGCGGGCGCCGGCGGCACCGACCTCGCCGCCGAGTACGTGCGCGAGTCCGATTGCGTCGCGCTGGTCGAGACCGTGGTGCCCTGGCACCCGCCCTCGGCGCTGCCGCGCCCCGGGACGAAGCTGATCGCCCTCGGCGGCGATCCGCTCCAGAGCCATCTCGTCATGGCGGGCGCGCGGGCCGACCTGATCGCCGCCGGCGACGTCGAATCCGCGCTCGCGCTGCTGCGACAGCGCCTCGCGCAGCGCGTCCCCTCGGGAACCCGCAATGCGGCGATCGAGCGCTGGCGCACGCGCCACGAGGAGCGCCGCCGCGCGCAGCGCGAGGAGGCGCGCGTGCTCGCCGAGCGCAAGCCGATCGACACGCGCTGGGTCGCCGTGGAGCTCGACGAGGTGCTGCCCGCCGATGCCATCGTCGTGAGCGAGACGATCACGCACCGCCGGCCGCTGCATCGGTACCTCTCGCACGTGGGACCGGGACGGTTCTTCGAAGGTTGCTACGGCGGCCTCGGTACCGGCACCGGCACGGCGCTCGGCGCGAAGGTCGCGATGCGCGACCGTCCCGTCGTGCTGCTCACCGGCGACGGCTCGTTCAACTACAACCCGGTGCTCTCGGCGCTCGGCGCGTCGCAGGAGCACGCGCTGCCGATCCTGATCGTCGTGTTCAACAACTTCGGGTATCTGTCGCAGAAACGCGGCGTGCCGACGCACTTCCCGGACGGGTGGGCGGTGAAGTCGAAGCGCTTCGCGGGAACCTCGATCGCGCCGAGCCCCGATTACGCGGGGCTCGCGCCGCTGTTCGGCGGCTACGGCGAGCGCGTCGAGGAGCCGCGCGACGTGCGCCCGGCGCTCGAGCGCGGCCTGGCGGCCATCGCGGACGGGCGGCTCGCGATCCTGGACGTGCGCCTCGAGCCTACGAACGCGTGAGAAGAAGTGGCGGAGAGGGTGGGATTCGAACCCACGTGCCGGTTACCCGACCATCTGATTTCGAGTCAGCGCCGTTATGACCGCTTCGGTACCTCTCCGGGTGCCGACATTTTAACCGTTCTCGAGCAACGCCTGGATCCACCGCGCGACGGCGAGCGTCCTCGCATCGTCGCCGATCCGGCCGACGATCTGCACTCCCACGGGTAGGCCTTTCGGGCCGGTGCCCGCGGGAACGGTGACGCACGGCGCGTGCAGGAGCGTCCACACCTGGTTCATCACCGGGTCCCCGGTCGGCATCCCGGCCGGGGCCTCGCCCGGCGCGGACGGCGCGAGCAGCGCGTCGCAATCGGCGAACGCCTCGGCGAGACGCGCGCGGCATTCGCGCCCGAGCGCGATCGCGGACTCGTAGTCGGCCGGCGCCATGGCGAACCCTTTCTCGCAGCGCTCGCGCAGCGCGGGGCTCAGCTGCTCGGGGTGGCGCGTGTACTCGTCGGCGAGGTTGTGCGCGATCTCGTACCACATGACCGCGAGCTGCGCCTGGAGCAGCCCCGCGAACGCCTGCGGCAGCGCGACCTCGACCACGCGGGCGCCTTTGGCGATGCGCGCCGCCGCGCGTTCCATCGCGGCGACGGTCTCGGGCTGCGCCCGGTCCCATTGATGCGTGCGGCACAGGCCGACGCGCGCCGGGGCGGCGGCAGAGGCGCGCAGCTCGGGCCGGCCGGCGAGCGCCGACGCGAAAAGCGCCGCGTCCTCGACCGTGCGCGCGAGCACGCCGACCGTGTCGAGCGTGTCCGCGTCGTTCTTGAAGCCGGCGCGCGGCAGCGTGTTGTACGTCGGCTTGTAGCCGACGACGCCGCAGAAGGCCGCGGGCCGGATCACCGATCCCGCGGTCTGCGTCCCGAACGCGAGCGCCGCCATGTGATCGGCGACCGCGGCCGCCGAGCCGCTCGAGGATCCGCCCGGCGTGTGCTCGAGGTCGTGCGGGTTGCGCGTCGGGCCGGGGTGGAACGTCGCGAACTCGGTCGTGACGGTCTTCCCGAGCACGATGCCGCCCGCGCGCCGCGTCAGCGCGACGACCGCCGCGTCCGAGGCGGGCCGGTGACCCGCGTAGATCGGAGAGCCGTAGGCGGTCGGCATGTCGTAGGTGTCGAACACGTCCTTCACGCCGACCGGCAGGCCGTGCAGCGGCCCGCGCACCGCACCCGCATCGAGCGCGCGGGCGCGCGCGAGCGCGTCGTCGCGAGCCACGTACTGCCATGCGCGCACCTGCGTCTCGCGCGCGTCGATGCGGGCGAGGCAGTCGCGCAGCAGCGCCTCGGCGGTGATCTCGCGGCGCGCGAGACGCCTCGCGGCCTCTGCGGCGGAGAGTCGGTTCAGGTCGGTCATGATCGGGTCGAGCTCGGGCGGTGTATTCTACTGCGCCGCCGCCGGCGGTCGACCGGGAGAAGAAACTGGCCAGCGTTTTCCGCCGCAGCGACGGCCTCGCTCCGATTCTGAAGGCGCTCGCCTTCGCCGCGCACAAGCACCGCGACCAGCGCCGCAAGGACGCGCGCGCCTCGCCCTACATCAACCACCCGATCGCGCTCGCCAACGTCCTGCGCAACGAGGCGGGCATCGCCGATGCGCTCGTGATCTGCGCGGCGCTCCTGCACGACACCATCGAGGACACCGAGACCACGCCCGAGGAGCTCGAGCGCGAGTTCGGCGGCAAGGTGCGCGACGTGGTGCTCGAGGTCACGGACGACAAGCGACTGCCGAAGAAGGACCGCAAGCGCCTGCAGATCGAGCACGCACCGCACCTGTCGCGGGCGGCGAAGCTGGTGAAGCTCGCCGACAAGATCTGCAACCTGCGCGACGTCGCGGACAATCCGCCGGCGGGCTGGGACCTCGCGCGCCGGCGCGAGTACTTCGACTGGGCGCGGCAGGTCGTCGACGGGCTGCGCGGCACCCACGCCGGCCTCGAGAAGGCGTTCGACGAGGCCTTTCTCAAGCGGCCCGATTGACCCGGCCGCGCCGGGGCGCGATGCTAAAATCGCGCCTCCCATGCCGGTCTCGACCAGCTCCGCGAGCCTGTTCCAGCCGCAGTCGCAGCAGCGCGCGCTGCTCGCCTGCGTCGGGGCGTCGATCGCGCTGCACGCGGGCGTGCTGATCGCGTTCCCGGAGCTGCGCGGCCGCCCCGCGAGCGCGCCTATCGTGCTGACGGCGACGCTGATGCCCGAGCGCGAGGCGACGCCGGCTCCGGAAAAACAGGCGCGCGCGGAGCCGGCCCGACCCCGGCCGAAACCGCGTCCCGTCGCCCGGCCCGAGATCGCGCGTCCCGCCCCGGCGCCGGAGCCGGAGCCCGCGCGCGAGGCGAGCGCGCCACCCGAAGCGCCGGCCCAGGTCGCCGCCGCGGCCCCGTCGGCGCCGGCGAACGCCGAGCCGAGCGCCCCGGCCGTCGTGTGGGATGGGGCGACGCTGCAGCAATACCGCACCGGGCTGATCGCCTTCGCGAAGCAGTACAAGCGTTACCCGGTCCAGGCGATGGAGCGGGGATGGGAAGGCCGCGTCGAGATCCGGATCACCGTGCTGCCGACGGGCGCGGTCGAGAGCGCGCGCGTGAAGACGCCGAGCGGCTACCGGATCCTCGACGACCAGGCGCTCGACATGGTGAAGCGCGCGCTCGCGCGCGCGCCCGTGCCGCCGGCGCTCGTCGGCCGTCAATTCAGCATCGACATCCCGGTGATCTTCGAGCTGCAGGGCTGAGCGCCCTGCATCGCGCTTTCGGGTCAGCCCTGTCCCGCGAGACGGTCCGCGCGCCGATCGGAGCGCGGACCGTAGCCCGAGCCGCCCACGATCCGCGTCAGCGCGAGCATCAGTCCGATGGTGAGGACGTAGATCCCGAGCTGGATCCCGTACGGCTTGGCGCTGTAGCCGATCAGCGTGTGCAGCAGCTTTCCGACCAGGCTGTCGTCGGGCAGGAAACGCGACGTGTCCCAGACGGCCTGGCCGATCGGCGGCAGGATGTCCGCCTGCACCAGAAACGCGGCGGCCTGCGCCGCCATCCCGGCCGCGAGCAGCAGGATCAGCCATCCCGTGACGGTGAACAGCCGCTTCGCGGGGATGCGCAGCAGGCCGAGATACATCGCGAGCGAGAGCGCCACGCCGCCGATCAGGCCGAGCGCGAAGCCGCTCCCGAGCTCGCGCGTCTGCCCGGGTCCCGAGGCGGCGATGCCGTACAGGAACAGCACGAGCTCGGAGCCTTCGCGGAGCACGGCGAGGGCCACGACGATCGAGAGCACATACAGCGGCCGCGAGCCGCCGCGCACCGCCGCTCCGACCGAGCTCAGCTCGGCCGCCATCTGACGGCCGTGCCGGCTCATCCAGATCTGGTGCCAACCCAGCATGATCACCGCGACACCGAGCACGCTCGCGTTGAAGATCTCCTGGCCCAGCCCCGAGGCGGCGGCGGCCAGCCGCTCGGCGAAGGCAGCGACGACGAGCGCACCGAGCGTGCCGCCCGCGACGCCATAGCCCACCCACAGGCCGCGCCGATGTACGCCGCGGGTGGCGGCGAGCACGATGCTCACGACCAGGGCGGCTTCCAGGACTTCGCGCAGGACGATGACGGCGGTGGCGAGCATGGTGGCTATTTCGCGACGAGCGTGCCTTTGGCGGTGGCCTCGTGGAACTCACCGATGAACTTGTACGTGCCCGGCTTGAGCGGCCCGATCAGGATCGTCGCCTCGCTCTTTCCCGGGATGACCTTTTCGCGCCTGAGATCCGAGCTGTCGAACTCCTCGGGCGTCGCATCCAGGTTCTTCACCCGGAGCTTGAATTTCTTTCCCGCCGGCACTTGCAGCTCGGTCGGCTCGAAGCGATGGTCCTTGATCGTCAGCGCGAAGCCGGCGTCCTGCGCCCGCGCGGCGGTGCCGAACGCGGCGGCCGCCGCGACAATCAGGGCCGGAAACCACGAACGCGCCACGAAGCTTTCTCCCGGTGAATGGGACCGTTCCGGAAATGATATTGATTCTCATTAGAACTGTCAAACGCCCGCCCCGGGGCGGCCCGGTGATGCTCAGCGGGCCGCGACCGGCGAGTCCTGCGGATCGATGCGCCGGGCGCCGTCGAAGCGACGCGCCCAGTAACCCACGCTCATGCGCTCGACGCGGACCGAGGCGCCGGGCTTCGGCGCGTGGATGAAGCGGCCGCCGCCCAGATAGAGCCCGACGTGCGAGTACTTGCGGTGGCGCGTGTTGTAGAAGACGAGGTCGCCGGGACGCAGGTCGCCGGCATGGACGGGCCGTCCGACCTTGCTCTGCGCCAGGGTGTTGTGCGGGAGCGAGAGCCCGAGCGCTTCGCGATAAACGTGCACGACGAGGCCGCTGCAGTCGAACCCGGTGTCGGGCGATTCGCCTCCGCGTCGGTACGCGACGCCGACCGCGGCGAGCGCCTCCTGCGCCAGCTCGTCGGACGGCGGGGCCGGCGGTGCAACCGCCGGAGAAAATGAACGGGGAGCGGGGGGCGCGGCCGCGATCGGGGCGGCAAGCTCGGGAGCGGGCGGCGCGCCCGGGAGCGCTTGCGTCAAAGGCGCCTCGCCGGAGCAGCCGGTCAAAGATAAAATAAGGAGAAACAATAGCTTCTGTCGCATCGCGCGGCTTGGCGGCTTTCCTGTGCTTCGGCGCGTCCAGCGCGGGCCGAAGCAGCCAACGCTAGCGCCCGAACGTTGCTGGTTTATGAAAACCGCGGGACCGGACGATCACGGAATCATGAGCGGCGCCGTACCGAACGAACTGCAGCGCGTCTTCGGCGACGGCGGTGCGCTGGCCGGGAAGCTCGCCGGCTACCGGCCGAGGGCGCAGCAGCTTGCGATGGCCGAGCGCGTCGCCGACGCAATCCGCGACAACGCGGTCCTGGTGTGCGAGGCGGGCACCGGAACCGGGAAGACCTTCGCGTACCTGGCGCCGGCTCTCCTCGCGGGCGGCAAGGTGATCGTCTCCACGGGAACGAAGACCCTGCAGGATCAGCTGTTCCGGCGCGACCTGCCGCTGCTGCGCGACGCGCTCGGCGTGTCGGCGAGCGTCGCGCTGCTCAAGGGACGCGCCAACTACGTGTGCCTCTATCATCTCGAGCACAACCTCGCCGACGGCCGGCTCGCGAGCCGCGACGACGCGTCGGACCTGCAGCGCATCGGCCGCTTCGCGCGCGTCTCCGCGAGCGGCGACCGCGGCGAGCTGGCCGAGGTGCCCGAGGAAGCACCCGCCTGGGCGCTCGCGACGTCGACGCGAGAGAACTGCCTGGGACAGGCATGCCCGCGCCACGCCGACTGCTTCGTCATGACGGCGCGGCGGCGCGCGCTCGCGGCCGACCTGGTCGTCGTGAACCATCATCTGTTCTTCGCCGATGCCGCGCTGAAGGACGACGGCATGGCCGAGCTACTGCCCGCGTGCAATACGGTGATCTTCGACGAAGCGCACCAGCTGCCGGAGACGGCGACGCTGTTCTTCGGCGAGACGGTCTCGAGCGCGCAGCTGCTCGAGCTCGCGCGCGACGCGCGCCGCGAGACGCTCGCCGGCGCTCCCGATGTGCCCGCGCTCGCGGCGCGCATCGCGGCCGTGGAAAAGGCGGCGCGCGATTTGCGGCTGTCGTTGCCCGCCGAGGGCGCTCGCTACGCCGCGCGCGCGCTCGACGGACGCGGCGCGTTCGCAGCGGCGCTCGACGCCGTGCAGGAAGCGCTCACGGCGCTCGGTGCCGGTCTGGACGCGGTGGCCGAGCGCGGCGAAGGCCTCGCGCGCTGCGCCGAGCGCGCCGGCGCGGCGCTCGACCTGCTGCTGCGCTGGCGCGAGGGCGACCGCGAGCGCCTCATCCGGTGGGTCGAGGCCTACGCGCACTCGCTCGCGCTCAACGCGACGCCGCTGTCGGTGGCGCCGCTGTTTCGAAGGCAGCTCGAAGGACGGCCGCGCGCGTGGGTATTCGTCTCCGCGACGCTCGCGGTGGCGGGCGACTTCGGGCTCTACTGCGCCGAGATGGGACTGGAGGACGCGGACACCGCGTGCTGGGACAGCCCGTTCGACTACGCCGGCAACGCGACGCTGTACGTGCCGAAGGGGCTGCCCGACCCGAGCAGCCCCGAGCACACGCGCGCCGTCGTGCAGGCGGCGCTGCCCGTGCTGCGCGCGAGCCGCGGGCGAGCCTTCCTGCTGTTCACCACCTTGCGCGCGATGCGGCTCGCGCACGAGCTGCTTCGCGAAGCGTTCTCGCGCGAAGGGCTCGCGTATCCGCTGCTGCTGCAGGGCGAAGGCTCGCGCAGCGATTTGCTGGAGCGCTTCCGCCGGCTGGGCGACGCTGTGCTGGTCGGCAGCGCGAGCTTCTGGGAAGGCGTCGACGTGCGCGGAGAGGCGCTGTCGCTCGTCGTCATCGACAAGCTGCCGTTCGCGCCGCCCGACGACCCCGTGCTCGCCGCGCGCCTCGCGGCGTTCGAGCGCGAAGGGCGCAGCCCCTTCGTGGAATACCAGCTGCCGCGGGCCGCGATCGCGCTGAAGCAGGGGGCCGGGCGGCTGATCCGCGACGAAGCCGACCGCGGGGTGCTGATGATCTGCGACCCGCGCCTGTTCTCGCGCGCCTACGGCCGCCGGCTGCTCGCCAGCCTGCCGCCGATGCGACCGACGCGCGACGAGGCCGACGCCGTCGCCTTCTTCTCCGGCCCCGCTACCAGACCCTCCACCACGGGCTCGTGACGTCCTCGGAGGCGAAGTAGCGGGTCTTCGGGAAGTTGCGGCGCAGGACGCGCGCGGCGTCGCCGCTCAATTGCTTCATGCCGAGCGCGTCGTACGCCTGCACCATGATAAAGAGCGCCTCCTCGCACGCGGGCGACTCGGGATAGTTCTGCAGGGCGTACTGGGCCCGGTTGATCGCGGCGACCCAGGCGCCGCGCTTCACGTAATAGCGGGCGACGTACACCTCGTGTGACGCGAGCGCGTTCACGAGGTACTTCATTCGCGCGATCGCGTCCGGCGCGTACTTGCTCTCGGGATAGCGCTGCACCAGCTCGCGGAAGGCGTCGAACGCTTCGCGCGGCGCCTTGGGATCGCGCTCGGCGGGATTCTGGTCGGAGATCTTGCCGAGGAAGCCCTGGTCCTCGTTGAAGTAGATCAGGCCTTTCAGGTAATACGCGTAGTCGACGTTGGCGTGGTTGGGATGCAGCTTGATGAAGCGGTCGATGGCGGCCACGCCCGAGGCCTGCTCGCCCTGCTTGTAGTACGCGTACGCGATCTCGAGCTGCGCCTGCTGCGCGTAGCGACCGTACGGATAGCGCGACTCGAGCTTCTCGTAGTACTTGATCGCCTGATCGTAGTTGCTGCTCTCCAGCTCGTCCTTCGCTTCCTTGTACAGGCGGTTCGCGGGCCAGGTGTCGGCCGGATCGACCTTGTCGGGGAACAGCCCGCACCCGCCCAGCGCGAGCGCGAGGACGGAGCAGGCGGCTGCGGCTACACTACGTTTCATGCGTGACGCGAAAATGCGGCGGCAAAAATGAGCGACGAAAATCGGCCGGCCGATTATAGCCCGGGCTCGCCGCGCCGAGTGCCCGAATCGCTCGCGGGACTGCGCCTCGACCAGGCGCTCGCGCGCATGTTCCCCGAGCATTCGCGCAGCCGTCTGCAGCACTGGCTGCGCGAGGGCCACATCCGCCTCGATTCGCGCGCCGCGAAGCCGAAGCAGAAGATCTGGGGCGGCGAGCGGATAGAGATCGCGCCCCAGCCCGGTCCCTCCGAGACCGCGCACCGGCCCGAGCGCATCCCGCTGGACGTCGTGTACGAGGACGACGCGGTGCTCGTGCTGAACAAGCCCGCCGGGCTGGTGATGCACCCGGGCAGCGGCAACTGGAAGGGCACGCTGCTCAACGCGCTCCTCGAGCACGCGCCCGCGACCGCGACCGTGCCGCGCGCGGGGATCGTGCACCGTCTCGACAAGGACACGAGCGGGCTGGTCGTGGTCGCCAAGACACCCGAGGCGCAGACGAGCCTCGTGCGCCAGCTGCAGGCGCGCACCGTGCGCCGCGAGTACCTCGCGCTCGTGCACGGCGCCGTGAAGTCGGACGGCGAGGTCTCGGGCGCGGTCGGGCGCCATCCGCGCGAGCGCACGCGCATGGCGGTCGTGCCCGGCGGCAAGCCGGCGCTCACGCGCTACCGGGTCGCCGCGCGGCTCGAAGGCGCGACGCTCCTGCACTGCAGCCTGGCGACCGGACGCACGCACCAGATCCGCGTGCACATGCAATCGATCGGGCATCCCCTCGTCGGCGATCCCGTGTATCGCGACCGCCGCCCATCGCGCGCCGATGCGCGGCTCGCGGCGTTTCCCAGACAGGCCTTGCACGCGGCGAGGCTCTCGTTCGTGCATCCGGTCTCGGCGAAGGCCGTCGGCTTCGAGGCGCCGATGCCCGAGGACCTGCGCGCCCTGCTGGACGGCCTCGCGTGAGCGCGGCCTTCCATCCCGACTGGATCGTTCCCGACTGGCCCGCGCCGGCCGGCGTGCGCGCGCTCGTCACGACGCGCTCGGGCGGCGTCAGCGCCGGTCCCTACGCGACGCTCAACCTCGGGTCGCGCGTCGGCGACGAGCCTGCGTGCGTGGAGCGCAACCGGGCCGTCCTGCGCGCCTGCCTCCCGTCCGAGCCGCGCTGGATGAAACAGGTGCATGGAACGCGCGTGGCCGGCGCGGACGCGGCCGCGCACGACGTCGAGGCCGACGCCGCGGTGGCGACGCGGGCCGGCGAAGTGTGCGCGGTGCTCGTCGCCGACTGCATGCCGGTGCTGCTTTGCGACGACGCGGCGAGCGTCGTGGCCGTGGCGCACGCCGGATGGCGCGGCCTGAGCGCAGGCGTCGTCGAGGCCGCGGTCGCCGCGATGCGCGTGCCGGCACGCCGCGTGCTCGCATGGCTCGGGCCCGCGATCGGGCCGCGGGCGTACGAGGTCGGCGGCGACGTGCGCGAGGCGTTCGCCGGCGGCGACGCCGGCGCCGCCGACGCTTTCGCGCCGCTCGGCGGCGGCAAGTTCCTGGCCGACCTCGCCGCGCTCGCGCGCCGACGGCTTTCGAGCTGCGGCGTCGGCCGCGTCTACGGCGGCGGCTTCTGCACGGCGAGCGACCCGCGCTTCTTCTCCTTTCGCCGGGACCGGATCACCGGCAGAATGGCGGGCTTGATCTGGATGGAGCGCTGAGCCGCCCATGGGAACCGTCGCGTGGATCTCGGTCGCCAGCTTCGGCGGCGGCGTGCTGAGCTTCGCGCTCGCCTCGGTCATCGCGTTCTCGGCGCGGTCGAGCTGGATCCCGGGACTGATCAGCTTCGCCATCGGCGCGCTGCTCGGCGCGGTTTTCCTCGACATCCTGCCGCACGCGTTCGCCGTCGCCGACCACGTGCAGTCCGTCGCCGCGACCATCCTTGCCGGCATCCTCGCGTTCTTCGTGCTCGAGAAGCTCGTGCTGTGGCGCCACTGCCACGTCGAGGACTGCGAGGCGCACGACCGGCACGCCGCGCCGAACGACCACGGCCGCAGCGGCCTCATGATCACCATCGGCGGCGGGTTCCACAACTTCGTCGACGGCGTGCTCATCGCTGCCGCGTTCCTCGAGAGCACGCAGCTCGGGATCGTCACCGCGACGGCGATCATCGCGCACGAGATCCCGCAGGAGATCGGCGACTTCGTCATCCTGCTGCACTCGGGATACGGGAAGGCGGCGGCGCTGACGATGAACGCGCTCTCGGGCCTCGCCATGCTGGTCGGCGCGCTGCTCGGCTATCTCGCGCTGCACGAGGTGCAGGCGTGGATCCACACGGCGCTCGCGCTGGCCGCGGCGAGCATGATCTACGTCGCAGTGGCGGACCTCATTCCGGGGCTGCATCGGCGGCCCGAGCTGCAGGCCACGGCGCAGCAGGTGCTGCTCATCGTCCTCGGTATCGGCGCCATCTGGCTCGTCGGCGACCTGACCGGGGCCTAGGCGGTCGGCATGCGCGTCCTCGTCACCGGCGCCGCGGGCTTCATCGGGCACGAGCTGTGCCGGCGCCTGCTCGCCGAGGGCGAGGAGGTGACAGGCGTCGACAGCCTCAACGACTATTACGACGTGTCGCTGAAGCGCGCGCGCCTCGAGCGCCTGAACGGCGCGCGCGGCTTCCGTTTCGAGCGGCTCGATCTCGCCGAGCGCGCGACCGCCGCGGCGCTCTTCGCGGGCGAGCGCTTCGACGCGGTCGTTCACCTCGCGGCGCAGGCCGGCGTGCGGCATTCGCTCGTCGACCCGCTCGCGTACGTCGACGCCAACCTCGCCGGCTTCGCGCACGTGCTCGAGGGCTGCCGGCGCGGCCGCGTCGGGCACTTCGTGTTCGCCTCGTCGAGCTCGGTCTACGGGGCGAACCATCGCACGCCGTTCTCGGAGCACGACGCCGTGGATCACCCGGTGTCCTTCTACGCGGCGACCAAGCGCGCCGACGAGCTGATGGCGCACGTGTACGCCCATCTGCACGCGTTGCCCGTGACGGGCCTGCGCTTCTTCACGGTCTACGGCCCGTGGGGGCGGCCCGACATGGCGTACTTCAGCTTCACCGCGAAGATCCTGGCGGGGGCTCCGCTGCAGATCTTCAACGGCGGGGAGATGGAGCGCGACTTCACTTACATCGACGACATCGTCGAAGGCGTCGCGCGCGTGGTTCGCAAGCCGCCGGCGCCGGAGACCGGCGCGCGCTCGTCGCCGGCGACGAGCGCGACAGCGCCCTTCCGCATCTACAACATCGGCAACAACCGCCCGGTGAAGCTCATGCGCTTCATCGAGGTGCTCGAGGGCTGCCTCGGAAAGAAGGCCGTGCTCGAGATGCGCCCGATGCAGCCGGGAGACGTGGTGAGGACGTGCGCCGACGTGCGCGATCTCGAACGGGCGGTAGGATTCCGGCCGCACACGCCGCTCGAGACCGGGCTCGCGCGCTTCGTGGAGTGGTACCGGGCGTACTACCGCGTCTGAGCGCTCGGAGCATCGCCGGGCCGCGCCGGGAGTATTATCGCCGCTCCCGTATATCGGTGCGACAAGGAGGCGACATGCCGAGGGCAGACGGCGTTTACCGGGTGATCGAGGTGATCGGAACGAGCACGGTCTCGTGGGAGGACGCCGCGAAGAAGGCGGTGCAGACGGCGTCGCGCACGCTGCGCGACCTGCGCATCGCGGAGGTCGTGAAGCAGGACCTGAAGGTCGACCGGGGACGCGTCACGGCGTACCGGACGCGGATGCTGCTCTCGTTCAAATACGAAAGATGAGACGACGGTAGGCGAGCGCGCTATTTCTTGTTCGGGCAGTGCGGCTTGGTGCAGTCCGCGTACAGATGCAGCGAGTGCTCGCGGATGGAGAAGCCGCGCTCCTTGGCGACTTTGATCTGCCGCTTCTCGATTTCCGGGTCGTAGAACTCCTCGACCCGGCCGCATTGAATGCACACGAGGTGGTCGTGGTGCGAGCCCTCGTTGAGCTCGAACACGGCCTTGCCGGATTCGAAATGGTGGCGCTGCAGGATGCCCGCCTGCTCGAATTGCGTCAGCACGCGATAGACGGTGGCCAGGCCGATGTCCAGGCCCTCGTTCATCAGCTGCCGGTAGACGTCCTCCGCCGCGAGGTGCCGCACCTTGCTGCTCTCGAACAGCTTGAGAATGCGCATCCGCGGCGCCGTGATCTTGAGGCCGCTGGTTTTCAGGTCGTGGACGTTGCTCATGGAAGCCTCCGCGCGGGAAGCGAGCGGGATTCCGATATGATATAGCGTTTTCCTTGCGCCTCAAAAAACGCGAACGCATGCGATTCACCACCGTCCTGCTCCTGCCGCTCGTGCTCGCCGGCTGCGGCTGGCTGTCGCCGCACCGCATCGAGATCCAGCAGGGAAACTACGTGACGCAGGACCTGGTCTCGCAGCTCAAGCCGGGCATGACGCGCGACCAGGTGCGCTATCTGCTCGGCACGCCGCTCGTCAGCGACATCTTCCACGCCGACCGCTGGGAGTACGTCTTCCGGCGCCAGCGCGCAGACAGCAGCAAGGTCGAGCACGGCCGCCTCTCGGTCTTCTTCGTCGACAACAAGCTCGAGCGCGTCGACGCCGAGGCGGTTCCGCCGCCTCCGCTCGCCGGGGCGCAGACGGACAGCGTGCAGCGATGAAGGTCGCCGTCGCCGGCTCGGGCGGCCGCATGGGCCGGACGCTGGTCGAGCTGATCCTCGGGTCGGGCGATCTCGCGCTGTCCGGGGCGCTCGAGGCCGCCGGGCACCCGGCGCTCGGTCGTGACGCCGCGGCGGGCGTGCGCATCACCGCGGACGCGGCGGCAGCGCTCAAAGGCGCCGGATGCCTCATCGACTTCACGACGCCCGAGGCGACGCTCGCACACCTCGAAGCCTGCGTCGGGGCGAAAGTCCCCATGGTTATCGGCACGACGGGGCTCTCCGGCCCCGAGCGCAAGCGCGTCGCCGCCGCGGCCGAGCGGATCGCGATCGTGTTCGCGCCCAACATGGCGGTCGGCGTCAACGTCCTGTTCAAGCTCGCCGAGACGGCGGCCAAGGCGCTCGGCGAAGCCTACGACGTTGAGATCATCGAGGCGCACCACCGGCACAAGGTGGATGCGCCTTCGGGCACCGCGATCCGCATTGGCGAGATCGTCGCCACGGCCCTGGGCCGTGACCTCGCGAGCAGCGCAGCGCACGGCCGGCGCGGCAATACGGGCGAGCGCGAGGCGAAGACGATCGGATTTCACGCGGTGCGCGGCGGCGACATCGTCGGCGAGCACACCGTGATGTTCGCGGGGGAGGGCGAGCGCGTCGAGCTGGTCGTCCGCTCCACGAGCCGCGCGACCTACGCGGTCGGCGCCCTTCGCGCCTGCCGCTTCCTCGAGGGCCGCGCGCCGGGGCTCTACGACATGCAGGACGTTCTCGGGCTGCGCTGAGCGCGCGGCCTCAATTTCCCGACCGCATCACCCGCACGGCCTCGCGCGTCCAGACCTCGTCGATCGCGTGCAGCAGCGCGTCGGCGCTCGGGTAGCGGCGTTCCGGGTCGACCGCGAGCATGCGATCGAGGAGATCCTGGTACTCGGCGAGCGGCTGCGGCAGCTTCGGCCGCGGCGCGCGCGTGTGCAGCGCGAGCACCTCGGCGACGCCTTCGGCCTCGAACGGCCTGCGGCGCGTCAGCATCTCGTGGAAGATCACGCCGAGCGAATAGATGTCCGAGCGCGCGGTCACGGCGCGCGCCTCGGTTTGCTCGGGAGAGATGTAGTAAGGCGTCCCGAAGACTTCCCCGTGCAGCGTGCCGCCGGCGTTCTGTCCGAGGCGCTTCGCGATGCCGAAATCGACCAGCGCGATGGTCCCGTCGGCCCGCGCCATGAGGTTCGCCGGCTTGACGTCGCGGTGGACGATGCCGTGATGGTGGATCTCGCGCAGGCCCGCGGCCGCCTGCGCGAGCAGCGACAGCGCCTGCCGCGGCGTCAGCCCGCGCCGGATGATGTCGGACAGCGTCCCGCCCGGGAAATATTCCATCGCGATGTACGCGAGGTCCTCGCTGAAGCCTCGGTCGTAGATCTTGACCACGTTCGGGTGGTCGATCGCCGAGATGATGTCGAACTCCTGGATGAAGCGCTGCAGCAGCGCGTCGTAGCTGCCCAGGGACAGATTCAGGATCTTGAGCACCACCTGCTGCCCGTCGCTCTCGCGCTCGGCCAGATAGACGCTGGATGAGCCGCCCTGGCCGATCCTGGACTGGACCTTGTAGCCGCGCACCGAAAACGGCTTGTCGGGAGCGGCGCTCATCACCTGGCGCAGCGTGATGCCGAGCGCCTCCTTGGCCGCGCCCGCAGCGATCCGCGCGTTGGCGGCCATGGCATCGCGCATCTCGGCGGGCAGCTCGACGGGCGCGTCGGTCGCGATATCGGCCTCGACGCCGATCACCTCGTGGACCAGCGTCGGCGCGCTGCGCCCCCGCAGCTGCACGGGCTGGCGGCCGCCGATGCTCACGCCGGCGCCCGCCGACACGATCGTGGTGTCGCTCGCGACGATGGCCCAGCCGAGCTCCTTGGTCTGTCCCTCCAGGCGCGACGCCACGTTGACGGTATCGCCGATGACGGTGAACTCGCCCTGTCCCGCGGTCCCGACCACGCACAGGAGTACCTCGCCCGTGTGCAGCCCGACGCCGATGGAGAAATCCGGCAGGCCGCGCGAGCGATGGCGCTGCCGGATCCAGTCGCGGAAGCCTCGCGACGCGAGCTGCATGGCGACACTCGCACGGATCGCGCGCTTGGCATGCGAATCGTTCGCAGCGCCGGCGATGGGCTCGAACAAGGCCATCACGCCGTCGCCCAGGAACTTCATGATGCGTCCGCCGCAGGCGAGGACCGGAGCGCACGCCTGCTGCAGATAGGCGTTCAGGAACTCGGCGATTTCGCCGGCCGTGAGGCGCTCCGAGTACGTGGTGAAATTCCGGATGTCCGAGAACAGGATCGTCGCGTCGGCGATCTTGCCCGTGGTCTCGGCCGGATCGACGTCGAGGAGAGGGCCCCAGGCATCTTCGCCCACGGTGCGCGCGCGGAACTTCTCCTTGAGGCTCGCGGCCTTGGTGAGCAGCCGCGCGGCCAGAGCCTGCGTCGAGGTCTCGTGCTTGCGCAACCGGGCGTTGACCGCGGCCATCAGCTCGTCGCGCGTGAACGGCTTCGTGAGGTAGTCGTCGGCGCCGAGATTCATTCCGCGGCGCAGGCTGGCGCGATCGTCGAGCGCGGTGAGGAAGACGAACGGGGTATCGGCGAAGCCGGGCTCGGCGCGCAGCGTCTCGAGCACCGCGAAGCCGTCCATCTCCGGCATGTTGATGTCGCACAGGATGAGGTCGGGCTGGTGGCGCCGCGCGAGCTCCAGCGCGACGCGCCCGTTCTCCGCGCCCACCGCCGCGAAACGCTCGATCTTGAGCATGAGCAGGATGTTGTTGCGGATCCCGGCCTCGTCCTCGACCACGAGGATTTTCTTCTCGCTCGGCAGGGCGGCGTTCATGAGGCCGCCATGGCTTCCGCACGCGAGTACACCGGCAGGCTGACGGTGAACTGGGTGCCCTTGCCGGGCGCGCTCCTGAAAGAGATGCTTCCTCCGTGCAGGTCCACCGCCTTGCGCACGATGGCCAGACCGAGCCCGGTTCCGGGACGGTTCTCGACGTTGGACGCGCGGTGGAAGCTTTCGAACAGCAGCGCCTGGTCGGCCTCGGGGATGCCGATGCCGTGGTCGTGGACGTCGATGAAGACTTCTTCGCCGCGGCGCGCGAGCGTGACCAGGATCTCGCTGCTTTCGGGCGAGTACTTGGCCGCGTTCGACAGGAGGTTCTCCAGGATGTGGCGCAGCAGCCGTTCGTCCATCTCGACCGCCGGCAGGTCGAAGCGGTCGTCGAAGCGGACGACGTGCGACCGGCCCTGGGCGATCCGGAACTCGCGTATGACGCGCGCGCACAGCTCGCGCAGGTCCAGGCGCGCGGGCGTCAGGCGCAGCACGCCCGATTCGGCGCGCCCGAGAGTGAGCACGTCATTGATCAGCTCGTTCATGCGCTTCGCGCCCGACTCGATGCTCTGCAGCAGGTTCGCCTTCTCCTGCGGATCGATGCGCTCGGCGTAGCGCTCGAGCAGCTCCGAGGAGGACAGGATGGTCGCGAGCGGCGTGCGAAACTCGTGCGACGCCATGGAGAGGAACTTCGACTTCAGCTCGGAGAGCTCTTTTTCGCGCTGCACGGCGGTCAGCAGCTCGGCCTCGGCCCGCTTCTGCTGCTCGATGTCGACGTTCGTGCCGATCATGCGTACCGCGGACCCTTCGGCGTCGCGCTCGAGGACCCGGCCGCGGCTGAGGCTCCAGCGCCAGTCGCCCGACGGCGTGCGGACGCGGTGCTCGGCGGCGTATTCGGGCGTCGCGCCCTTCATGCACTCCGCCAGCGCCTTGCGCAGCGTCGGCAGGTCCTCGGGATGGAACAGCCGCATGATGTCCTCGATGCGGCGCACGGTCGACTCGTGATACCCGAGCACCTCGGACCAGCGGCCGTCGAGGATCATGTCGCCGCGGCGGCCGTCCCATTCCCAGATCAGCACGCTCGAGGCGCGCAGCGCGAGATCGAGGCGGTCCTTGGCGCGCGTCAGCTTCTCGAGCAGCAGCTCGTTCTCGCGCCCGAAGCGCAGCGTCTCGAGCAGCGCGTGGTGCGACGAGAGGTAGAGCGCGAGCAGCACGGCGGAGAAGACCAGGATGAGGATCGCCGCCGAGGTGTTGAACGCGCCGCCTTGCGAAAACAGCACGCCGATCATCGGCGCGAGGATCGGCGCGATGAGGCAGGCGAAGGCCTTGGGGCTGGGGGCGAGCGTCGCGGGCAGACCCATCGCGACGCTGCCGATCAGGAACGGGACGAGAATCTCGTGCAGCTGGCCCCGCTCCGGGTACAGCGCGAGGACCGTGAGCCCCCACGCCATGCCGAACGCGGCGCTCGCCAGGCAGAAGTAGCCCTCCCAGCGCGCGGCGGCCGCGGGGCCGGGGCGGCGGACCCGGTACGCGCGTCCGAGGCCGAGGCGCGCGAGGCTCGCGAGCAGCAGCCAGACCAGCCATGCCGCGAGCATGGCATCCTCGATGTTGCCCCACAGGCCGAAGGCGACGACGAGCGAGGCGGGCAGAATCGCGACAGTGTCACGGCCCGACAGCCGGTAAAGGAGCGACACCCGCTGCGGCAGGAAGTCCGAGCTGGAGAGCGCGCTCAAAAGCGCGCTCGCGGGGGCGTCCGACATTTCTTCTTAGCGGGACCCCGTCGGGTCCTTCCCTGTTCGTTCGGCGTCCGGAAGCCCGGATGCCGTCTCATTGTGACACCGTTGCAAGCGTAAGCAACATCCACGCCAAGAACCGCCAAAGCGATTGATGCAACAGCGCCTTACGGGTATAATTTCGTGGCTTAACCGAGAGCGGGATCCGCGCAAGCCGATCCCGCTTTGTACATCTACACCCCGAGGACGCCCGCCTTGTCCGCCGCCCAGACGCCCGCCGTGCTCGCGCTCGCCGACGGGACCGTTTTCCGCGGCCGCTCGATCGGCGCGGACGGGCTGTCGGCGGGCGAGGTGGTCTTCAACACCGCGATCACCGGGTACCAGGAGATCCTGACCGACCCGTCTTACTGTCGGCAGATCGTCACACTGACGTACCCGCACATCGGCAACACCGGCGCGAACCGCGAGGACAACGAATCGGGGCAGGTCTTCGCCGCCGGCCTGGTGATCCGAGACCTGCCGCTCGTGGCTTCGAGCTGGCGCGCCGAGCAACCGCTCCCCGAGTTCCTGCGTGAGCGCAACGTCGTGGCGATCGCGGACATCGACACGCGCCGGCTCACCCGGATCCTGCGCGAGAAGGGCGCACAGAACGGGGCGGTCATGGCCGGCGCGGTCGACGAGCGGCGCGCGCTCGACGCCGCGCGCGGCTTCCCCGGCCTGGCCGGGATGGATCTCGCCAAGGTGGTGAGCACGCGCGAGCCGTACGAATGGGTGGAAGGCGGCTGGGCGCTCGGCCGCGGTTACGCCGGCGCCGGGCGCGAGCGCTTCCATATCGCCGCCTACGACTACGGCATCAAGCGCAACATCCTGCGCATGCTCGCGGAGCGCGGCGCACGCATCACCGTGCTGCCCGCGCAGGCTCCGGCGCGCGAGGCGCTCGCGCTGAAGCCCGACGGCGTGTTCCTGTCGAACGGTCCGGGCGATCCCGAGCCCTGCGATTACGCGATCCGCGCGATCCGCGAGATCATCGACCGCGGCATCCCGACCTTCGGCATCTGCCTCGGACACCAGCTCATGGGTCTGGCCTCGGGGGCGAAGACCGTCAAGATGAAGTTCGGTCATCACGGCGCGAACCATCCCGTGAAGGACCTCGACACGGGCGCCGTGGCGATCACCAGCCAGAACCACGGTTTCGCCGTGGATCCGGGGACGCTTCCGGCCAATGTGCGCGCGACGCACGTCTCGCTCTTCGACGGCAGCCTGCAGGGCCTCGCGCGCACCGACCGCCCGGCGTTCTGCTTCCAGGGTCACCCCGAGGCGAGCCCCGG
Source organism: Burkholderiales bacterium (assembly GCA_035651815.1). GTDB lineage: Bacteria > Pseudomonadota > Gammaproteobacteria > Burkholderiales > SG8-39 > VBDM01. The sequence goes on from DASRFB010000018.1 coordinate 108,042, forward strand.
GCCGCACGACATCGGGTACCTCTTCGACCGCTTCGCCGACATGATGCAGAAGTACCGCGAGCGCCGCGACGCGGCCTGAGATGCCGAAGCGCACCGACATCCGCAGCATCCTGATCATCGGCGCGGGCCCGATCGTCATCGGCCAGGCGTGCGAGTTCGACTACTCCGGCGCGCAGGCGTGCAAGACGCTGCGCGCCGAGGGCTACAAGGTGATCCTGGTCAACTCCAACCCGGCGACGATCATGACCGATCCGGAGCTCGCCGACGTCACCTACATCGAGCCGATCAACCCGCAGATGCTCGAGGCGATCATCGAGCGCGAGCGCCCGGACGCGCTGCTGCCGACGATGGGCGGGCAGACCGCGCTCAACTGCGCGCTCGACCTCGCGCGCGCCGGAGTGCTCGAGAAGCACGGCGTCGAGATGATCGGCGCGAGCCCGCAGGCGATCGACACCGCCGAGGACCGCGACAAGTTCAAGCAGGCGATGGCGAAGATCGGCCTGGAATGCCCGCACTCGCAGCTCGCGCACTCGATCGAGGAGGCGCTGCAGGTGCAGGCGGGGATCGGCTTCCCGGTCGTGATCCGGCCGTCGTTCACGCTGGGCGGCTCGGGCGGCGGCATCGCCTACAACCGCGAGGAGTTCGTCGCGATCTGCGAGCGCGGGCTGGACGCCTCGCCCGCGCACCAGCTGCTGATCGAGGAGTCGGTGATCGGCTGGAAAGAGTTCGAGATGGAGGTGGTGCGCGACCGCAGGGACAACTGCATCATCGTGTGCTCGATCGAGAACCTCGATCCCATGGGCGTGCACACGGGCGACTCGATCACGGTCGCGCCGGCGCAGACGCTCACGGACAAGGAATTCCAGATCATGCGCGACGCTTCGATCGCGGTGCTGCGCGTCATCGGCGTCGACACCGGGGGCTCGAATGTGCAGTTCGCGATCAACCCGGACGACGGCCGCATGCTCGTCATCGAGATGAATCCGCGCGTGTCGCGATCGTCGGCGCTCGCGTCGAAGGCAACCGGGTTCCCGATCGCGAAGGTGGCCGCGAAGCTCGCCGTGGGCTACACGCTCGACGAGCTGCGCAACGAGATCACGGGCGGCGCGACGCCGGCATCGTTCGAGCCGACCATCGATTACGTCGTCACCAAGGTGCCGCGCTTCGCGTTCGAGAAGTTCCCGCAGGCGAACGACCGGCTGACGACGCAGATGAAGTCGGTGGGCGAGGTGATGGCGATCGGCCGCACCTTCCAGGAGTCGTTCCAGAAGGCGCTGCGCGGCCTGGAGGTGGGCGTCGACGGCCTGAACCAGAAAACGACCGACCGCGAGAAGCTCGAGAAGGAGCTGGGCGAGCCCGGGCCCGAGCGCATCTGGTACGTCGGCGACGCGTTCGAGAACGGCTTCTCGCTGGAAGAGGTCCACAAGCTGACGCGCATCGACCCCTGGTTCCTCGCGCAGATCGAGGAGATCGTGAAGATCGAGATGGACCTCGACGACCGCAAGCTCGGGGACCTCGACGCCGCGATGCTGCGTACGCTGAAGCGCAAGGGCTTCTCCGACCGGCGCCTCGCGAAGCTGCTGCAATCGAGCGAGGCCGAGGTGCGCAAGCGCCGGCGCGCGCTCGGCATCCGGCCGGTCTACAAGCGCGTCGACACCTGCGCCGCCGAGTTCGCGACCCGGACCGCGTATATGTATTCCACCTACGAGGAGGAATGCGAGTCGCAGCCGTCCGATCGCAAGAAGGTCGTCGTGCTGGGCGGCGGGCCGAATCGCATCGGCCAGGGCATCGAGTTCGACTACTGCTGCGTGCACGCGGCGCTCGCCTTGCGCGAGGACGGCTACGAGACCATCATGGTCAACTGCAACCCGGAGACCGTCTCGACCGACTACGATACCTCGGACCGGCTCTACTTCGAGCCGCTCACGCTCGAGGACGTGCTCGAGATCGTCGACAAGGAGAAGCCGTTCGGCGTGATCGTCCAGTTCGGCGGGCAGACGCCGCTCAAGCTCGCGCGCGACCTCGAGGCGAACGGCGTGCCCATCATCGGCACCAGCCCCGACATGATCGACGTCGCCGAGGACCGCGAGCGCTTCCAGCAGCTGATCGACCGGCTGAAGCTGAAGCAGCCGCCCAACCGCACCGCGCGCACCGAGAGCGACGCGCTGCGCCTGGCGGAGGAGATCGGCTATCCCCTCGTCGTGCGCCCGAGCTACGTGCTCGGCGGGCGTGCGATGGAGATCGTGCACGAGCAGGGGGCGCTCGAGCGCTACATGCGCGAGGCGGTGAAGGTCTCGAACGACTCGCCGGTGCTGCTCGACCGCTTTCTCAACGATGCGACCGAGGTCGACGTCGACGCGGTGTCGGACGGCAAGCGGGTCTTCATCGGCGGCGTGATGGAGCACATCGAGCAGGCCGGCGTGCACTCGGGCGACTCGGCGTGCTCGCTGCCGCCTTACTCGCTCTCGGCCGACACCGAGCGCGAGCTTCGCAAGCAGACCGTGGAGCTTGCCCGCGCGCTGAACGTCGTCGGCCTGATGAACGTCCAGTTCGCGATCCAGAAGGGCGTCGTCTACGTGCTCGAGGTCAATCCGCGCGCCTCGCGCACCGTGCCGTTCGTGGGCAAGGCGACCGGTGTGCCGCTCGCGAAGATCGCCGCGCGCTGCATGGTCGGGCGCAGCCTCGACGAACAGGGCGTGAAGGCCGAGGTCATCCCCGGCTATTTCTCGGTTAAGGAGGCGGTGTTCCCGTTCGTGAAATTCCCCGGCGTGGACACGATCCTCGGTCCCGAGATGAAGTCCACCGGCGAGGTCATGGGGGTCGGGCGCACGTTCGGCGAGGCGTTCGTGAAGTCGCAGCTCGGCGCCGGCGTCCGGCTTCCCGACGCGGGCACGGCGTTCATCAGCGTGCGCAACGGCGACAAGCTGGCAGCGGTCGAGGTCGCGCGCGACCTCGTGAAGCTGGGCTTTCGCCTGCTCGCCACGCGCGGCACCGGCGAGGTGCTCGGCACCCACGGCATCCCGATCACGGTGGTGAACAAGGTGGCCGAAGGCCGCCCGCACATCGTCGACATGATCAAGAACGGCGAGGTCAACCTCATCATCAACACGGTCGAGGAGAAGCGCAGCGCGATCTCGGACTCGCGCTCGATCCGTACGAGCGCGGTGCAGCAGCGCATCACCTACTACACGACCATCGCCGGCGCCCGCGCCGCGTGCGAAGGCATGCGCCACATGAATGCGCTGGTCCCGTACGGTCTCCAGGCCTTGCACGCCGGCCTCGGCCCGGCCGCTTACCGCGGCGGCGCCGGCCGCGCCGCCTAGTCCGCCGTCATGGGAAAGATCCCGGTCACCGTCAACGGCGCCGAGCGGCTGCGCCAGGAGCTGCACCGCCTGAAGACCGTCGACCGGCCCGCGGCGATCACGGCCATCGCCGAGGCGCGATCGCACGGCGACCTCACGGAGAACGCCGAGTACGAGGCCGCCAAGGAGCGCCAGTCCTTCATCGAGGGCCGGATCAAGGAGGTCGAATCCAAGCTCGCGAACGCGCAGATCATCGATCCCAAGCTGGTCGACGCCGACGGACGCTGCGTCTTCGGCGCCACGGTGGATCTCGAGGAAGAGGAGTCTGGCGAGGCGGTGACCTACCAGATCGTCGGCGACGACGAAGCCGACATCAAGCAGGGCAAGGTCTCGATCGGCTCGCCGCTCGCTCGCGCCCTGATCGGAAAGTCGGCCGGCGACCCGGTCGAGGTGCAGACGCCCGGCGGCGTGCGCCGGTACGAGATCACCGACGTCCGCTACGAGTAGGCCGGGCGCGCCGCGCCTTGACCGCCACCCGGGCCCGCACCGGCTTGGGCGCTGCCGCCGCAGGTTTCCTCAGCTCGGGATTCTCGCGGTGTACGACCAGGATTTTTCCGATGTGCTGCACGGGCTCGGCGCCGGTCGCGCGGCACACCGCGTCGAGCATGACTCGCCGCTCGTCGCGCGCGACGCCCGCGACGCGGATCTTGATCAGCTCGTGGCTCTTCAACGCGCGCTCGATCTCGACGAGCACGCCCGGCGACAGGCCCGACTGCCCGATCATTACGACGGGATCGAGCGCGTGGGCGCGGGCGCGCAGGCGGCTTCGCTCTTGGGGAGTCACGATGGGCAGGGATTTCAGCGAGCGTCATTCTAGGAACAGGACGTGAGCCGGGGCAAGAAGTCGAGCGAATGGATGCGCGCGCACGTCCGCGACCCCTACGTCCGCAGGGCGCGCGATTCGGGCTATCGCTCGCGCGCGGCGTTCAAGCTGATCGAGATCCTGGACCGCGACCGGCTGCTGCGTCCCGGGATGACGGTCGTCGACCTGGGCGCGGCCCCGGGTAGCTGGTCGCAGGTGGCGGCCGAGCGCGTGGGACCCTCGGGACGCGTGGTCGCCGTCGACCTCACCGCGATCGAGCCGCTCGGCGGCGTCGTCGCCGTCCAGGGCGATTTCCGGGATCCCGGGGTCGTGGCCGCCCTGGACCGGTCGCTCGGGGGCGGGCGCTGCGATCTTGTCATTTCGGATATGTCACCCAACCTATCGGGCATCGCGGACGCGGACCAGGCGCGCAGTCTCGAGCTGTGCGAGCTGGCTCTCGGCTTCGCGCAGCGCGCGCTGAAACAGCAGGGGAGCTTCCTGGTCAAAGCGTTTCAGGGCGCCGGGTACCCCGAGTTCCTCCGCGCGATGCGTACGGCCTTCGAGACCGTGGCGTCGCGCAAGCCCGGCGCCTCGCGCGAACGCTCGAGCGAGATGTACTTGTTGGGGAGGCGACTCCGTACCGGGACCCGTGCGCCTGGTTCCAATGGATGATGTGTGGTCTATGACCGGTGCATGGCTCTGAATTTGGCTACAATGGTCGTTTCACCGCGGTGGTCCTAAAGGACGAAGTTGAATAACCTTTTCAAAAACTTGGTAATTTGGCTCGTCATCGGCCTGGTGCTGATGACCGTGTTCAACCAGTTCAGCTCGCGGCAGTCGGCGCAGGCGCCGATGGAGTATTCGCAGTTCATCGAAGAGGTGAAAAGCGGGCGTATCGCGAAGGTCCTGATAGAGGGCCGGGTGCTGAAGGCGACGACCAACGACGGCAAGCGGGTCACCAGCTACTCTCCAGGCGACATCTGGCTCGTCTCCGACCTGCTCAAGTACGGGGTGAAGATCGAGGCGAAGCCCGAGGAAGAGCCGTCGCTCCTCATGAACATCTTCGTCTCCTGGTTCCCGATGCTGCTACTGATCGGGGTATGGATTTTCTTCATGCGCCAGATGCAGGGCGGCGGACGGGGGGGCGCGTTCTCCTTCGGCAAGTCGCGCGCGCGCATGATCGACGAGTCGAACAACAACATCACCTTCGCCGACGTCGCCGGGTGCGAGGAGGCGAAGGAAGAGGTCGCCGAGCTGGTCGATTTTCTGCGCGATCCCTCGAAGTTCCAGAAGCTCGGCGGACGCATCCCCAAGGGCGTGCTGATGGTCGGCAACCCCGGCACGGGCAAGACGCTGCTCGCGCGCGCGATCGCGGGCGAGGCCAAGGTGCCGTTCTTCTCGATCTCGGGCTCCGACTTCGTCGAGATGTTCGTCGGGGTCGGCGCCGCGCGCGTGCGCGACATGTTCGACCAGGCGAAGAAGCACGCCCCGTGCATCGTCTTCATCGACGAGATCGACGCGGTCGGCCGCCAGCGCGGCGCCGGCCTGGGCGGCGGCAACGACGAGCGCGAGCAGACGCTGAACCAGCTGCTGGTCGAGATGGACGGCTTCGAGGGCACGACCGGCGTGATCGTCATCGCCGCGACCAACCGCCCCGACGTGCTCGACCCGGCGCTGCTGCGTCCCGGCCGTTTCGACCGGCAGGTCGTGGTGCCGCTGCCCGACATCCGCGGCCGCGAGCAGATCCTGCTCGTGCACATGCGCAAGGTGCCTCTGGCACCGGATGTCAGGGCGGAAATCATCGCGCGCGGCACCCCGGGGTTCTCGGGCGCCGACCTCGCCAACCTCGTGAACGAGGCGGCGCTGTTCGCCGCGCGCAAGAACAAGCGCCTGGTCGACATGGACGACTTCGAGCGCGCCAAGGACAAGATCGTCATGGGCGCCGAGCGCCGCTCGATGGTCATGCCCGAAGAGGAGCGCAGGAACACGGCGTACCACGAGTCCGGACACGCCGTCGTCGCGCGCCTCATGCCGAAGACCGACCCGGTGCACAAGGTCACGATCATCCCGCGCGGCAGGGCGCTGGGCGTCACCATGCAGCTGCCGGAAGAGGATCGCTACAGCATGGACCGCGAGCGCCTGCTCTCGACCATCGCGGTGCTCTTCGGCGGCCGCATCGCCGAGGAGATCTTCATGAACCAGATGACGACCGGCGCTTCGAACGACTTCGAGCGTGCGACCGACATCGCCCGCCGCATGGTCACGCAATGGGGCATGTCCGAGGAGATGGGCACGATGGTGTACGGCGAGAACGAGGGCGAAGTCTTCCTCGGCCGCTCGATCACGACCCACAAGAACGTCTCCGAGGCGACGCTGCAGCGGGTGGACAGCGAGATCCGCAAGATCATCGACGGCCAGTTCGGCCTCGCGCGCAAGCTGATCCTCGATAACCGCGACAAGGTCGAGATGATGGCGAAGGCGCTGCTCGAGTGGGAGACCATCGACGCGGACCAGATCGGCGACATCATGGAGGGCCGGCCGCCGCGGCCCCCGAAGCCCGCCCATTCGCCGCAGCAGCCGGCCCAGCCCGGGGCGCCCGGGGCGCCGGAGCCGGCGGCGGCATAACACCAAGGCCCGAAGCGCGCTTCGGGCCTTTTTCTTCATGGCGCACGCCGTTCTCGCTTGCGGACGCTTCCGGCTGGAGCTTGGGCGCCCGCTCGTCATGGGCGTGGTCAACGTGACCCCGGACTCGTTCTCCGACGGCGGCCAGTATCTCGATCCGGCCAAGGCCATCGCGCGCGCCCGCCGGCTGATCGAGGAGGGCGCGGATCTCCTCGACGTCGGCGGCGAGTCGAGCCGGCCGGGAGCGCAAGGCGTGTCGGCCGACGAGGAGCTGCGCCGGATCCTTCCCGTGCTGCGCGATCTGCGCAGCGCGCCCGTTCCGGTCGCCGTCGACACGGTCAAGCCCGACGTGATGCGCGCCGCGCTCGCGGAAGGCGCGGCCATGATCAACGATATCGGCGCGCTGCGCGCGCCCGGCGCGGTCGAAGTCGTCGCCGCGAGCGACGCCGGCGTGTGCCTCATGCACATGCAGGGGGAGCCGCGCTCGATGCAGCAGAGCCCGAGCTACCGCGACGTCGCCGCCGAGGTGCGCGCGTTCCTCGAGCAGCGCGCCGCCGCGGCGGAGGCGGCCGGCATCGCGCGCGAGCGCATCGTGATCGACCCGGGTTTCGGCTTCGGCAAGAAGCCCGCGCACAATCTCGAGCTGCTGCGGCGGCTCGGCGAGATCGCGTCGCTGGGCTACCCCGTGCTCGCGGGCCTCTCGCGCAAGTCGACACTGGGCGCGATCACCGGCCGGCCGCCGCTCGAGCGCGAGGCGGCGAGCGTCGCGGCCGCTTTGCTGGCCGTCGAGGGCGGGGCTAGAATCGTGCGCGTCCACGATGTCGCCGCAACCAAGGACGCGCTCGCCGTGTGGAGCGCGGTCCGCGCAGGAGTCCCGGGCAATGCCACGTAAATACTTCGGTACCGACGGCGTCAGAGGGCGCGTCGGCCAGTCGCCGATCACGCCCGATTTCGTGATGCGCCTCGGCTACGCGGCCGGGGACGTGCTGGTTCAGCGCGCGCGGCTGCACGGATCGGGCCTCTCGGCGGCCCAGCACCCCACGGTGCTCATCGGCAAGGACACACGGGTCTCGGGCTACATGCTCGAGGCCTCGCTGGAGGCCGGCTTCTCCGCGGCAGGCGTCGACGTCATGCTCACGGGTCCGCTGCCGACGCCCGCGATCGCCTACCTGACGCGCGCCCTGCGGCTGCAGGCGGGCATCGTCATCAGCGCCTCGCACAATCCTTACGAGGACAACGGCATCAAGTTCTTCGGCTCCGACGGCAGCAAGCTGCCCGACGAGGTCGAATCGGACATCGAGCAGAAGCTCGAGGGCCCGATGCGATGCAAGGAATCCGCCGGCTTGGGCAAGGCGCAACGGGTGGACGACGCCGCAGGTCGCTACATCGAATTCTGCAAGAGCACGTTCCCGAGCCGGCTCGACCTGCGCGGTCTCAGGATCGTGCTGGATTGCGCGCACGGCGCCACGTACCACGTCGCCCCGCCCGTATTTCACGAGCTCGGCGCCGAGGTGAGCGCGATCGGCATTTCGCCGAACGGCTTCAACATCAACGACGGCTTCGGGGCGACGCGGCCCGACGCGCTGCGCGAGGCGGTGCAGGCGCAGGGCGCGGATCTTGGGATCGCCTTCGACGGCGACGGCGACCGGGTGCTGATGGTCGACCGCGAGGGACGCAGCTACGACGGCGATCAGCTGCTCTACGTGATCGCCAACGAGCGCTCGCGCGGCGGGCCGGTTCCCGGCGTGGTGGGCACCCTGATGACGAACCTCGCGCTCGAGGTCGCGCTGGAGAAGATGGGTATCGCCTTTGCGCGCGCGAAGGTCGGGGACCGCTACGTGCTCGAGACGATGCTCGAGAGGAAATGGCAGCTGGGCGGCGAAAACTCGGGTCACATCATCTGCCTGGACAAGCACACGACGGGCGACGGCATCGTATCCGCGCTGCAGGTGCTATCGGCGCTCAGGACGAGCGCGTCCACCCTGGAGAAGCTGTGCGCGGGGCTCACGCTCTTCCCGCAGGTGCTGGTCAACGTGCGCGTGAAGAACGGCTTCGACTGGCAGAGCGTGTCCGCCATCGTCCAGGCGAAGAGCGAGGCCGAGCGCGCGCTGGGCAAGGACGGCCGCATCCTGCTGCGCCCGTCCGGAACGGAGCCCGTGCTGCGCGTCATGGTCGAGGGAAAGGACGAGACGCGCGTGCGCGCGTTCGCGCGCGACATCGCCAGGGTGGTCGAGACCGCAGCCGGCTCATGATCGGCCTGCTGCAGCGCGTCGCCGAGGCGCGGGTCGACGTCGGCGGCGAGCGCGTCGGGTCCATCGAGCGCGGGATCCTCGTCTTCGTCTGCGCCGAGCCGGGGGACACCGAGGCGACGGTCGAGCGGCTGCTCGAGCGGCTGCTCGCTTATCGCGTCTTCCCGGACGGCGCCGGAAAGACGAACCTCTCGGTCAAGGATGTCGCGGGCGGGGTGCTCCTGGTTCCGCAGTTCACGCTGGCCGCCGATACCGCGAAGGGGACGCGCCCGAGCTTTTCCTCGGCCGCGGATCCGAAGCGCGCCGAAGTCCTGTTCGATCATCTCCTCCGGCGTGCGCGATCGGCGCACGCGCCCGTGGAGAACGGACGCTTCGGGGCGCACATGCGCGTCACGCTCACGAATGATGGACCGGTGACCTTCTGGCTGCGCGTCGCGCCGGCTGCCGCGGATGTCCCGGCCCGCTGACAAGACTCTGAATTTCCCGGTATTTTCGTTTGACCCGTGGCGCCGGCGCCGATAAAATCACGCGTTTCGGACCGATCGGAATGCGAGCCAGGCTGGTAGCGGGTAACTGGAAGATGCACGGCAACCTGGCGACCAACCAGGCCCTGCTCGAAGTGGTGCGCGGGCTGTCCGGCGACGAGCGCGTCGCCTACGCCGTCTGCCCGCCTTTCCCGTACCTGCAGCAGGCTGCCGGCCTGCTCGCCGGCAGCGCCATCCGCTGGGGCGGGCAGGATCTGTGCGAGCACGACTCGGGCGCCTACACGGGCGAAGTCTCGGGCGCGATGCTGAGGGACCTGGGATGCCGCTACGCCATCGTCGGGCATTCGGAGCGGCGCACGCTGTACGCGGAGACCGACGAGCGCGTGGCCGCCAAGTTCGAGGCGGCGCGCCGCTCCGGGCTCACGCCGATCCTGTGCGTCGGCGAGACGCTCGCCGAGCGCGAGAGCGGTCAGACCGAGACCGTGCTCGCGCGGCAGCTGCAGGCGGTGCTCGATCGCGCCGGCGTGAAGGCGCTCGCCGAATCGGTGCTCGCCTACGAGCCGGTGTGGGCGATCGGGACGGGCAGGACGGCGAGCCGGGACCAGGCGCAGTCGGCGCATGCGTTCCTGCGCGGCATGGTGCGCAAGCACGACCGGGCGATCGGCGAGGAGCTGACGATCCTCTACGGCGGAAGCGTCAAGCCGGCGAACGCGGCGGAGCTGTTCGGAATGCCGGACGTGGACGGCGGCCTGATCGGCGGGGCTTCGCTCGCGGCCGCGGATTTCGTCGCGATCTGCGAGGCGGCGCGGAACTGATTCTCGAGCGGCCGAGCGCCGCACAGCAAGGGAAAGGACGGCATGGACTTCTGGTTTACTCTGATCCTGATCATCGACGTGCTCGTGGCGATGGCGATCGTCGGGCTGGTGCTCCTGCAGCACGGCAAGGGCGCCGACGTGGGCGCGGCCTTCGGCAGCGGCTCCTCGGGCAGCCTGTTCGGCGCGAGCGGCTCGGCCAATTTTCTCTCGCGCAGCACCGCGGTCCTCGCCGTGGTGTTCTTCATCACGACGTTCACGCTCGCGTATCTCGCTTCGCATCGTCCGCGCGGCGAGAGCGCGGTGATCGATTCCGCGAAGGAGCAACCCGCGGCGCCGGCGGCGGGCGGCGAGACCGCGCCCAAGGCGCCCGCGACGCCGGAGCCGAAGGCAAACGAGGTGCCGAAGTAGTAAAATCGAATGTTTGAGAGGCCGGCCTCCGCCTCGATGCAATGCCGACGTGGTGAAATTGGTAGACACGCCGTCTTGAGGGGGCGGTGGCGAAAGCCGTGAGAGTTCGAGTCTCTCCGTCGGCACCATAACCCGGGCAAGCCCAACGAATCGTGCTCGAGAATTATTTTCCGATCCTTCTTTTCATCGTCGTCGCGCTGGTCTTCGGCGGCGCGCTGGTCGGGGCGGGCATACTGATCGCGCCCAACCGTCCCGACAGCGACAAGCTGTCGCCTTACGAGTGCGGCTTCGAGGCGTTCGAAGACGCGCGCATGAAGTTCGACGTGCGCTACTACCTGATCGCGATCCTTTTCATCCTGTTCGACCTGGAGATCGCGTTCCTATTCCCGTGGGCGGTCACGCTCAACGATCTCGGCAGCTTCGGCTTCTGGTCGATGATGGTGTTCCTCGCGATCCTCGTGGTCGGCTTCGTCTACGAGTGGATGAAGGGGGCGCTCGAATGGGAATAGAAGGCGTGATGCAGGAGGGGTTCGTCACCACCTCCATCGACAAGCTCATCAACTGGACCCGCACCGGCTCGATGTGGCCGATGACATTCGGGCTCGCGTGCTGCGCGGTCGAGATGATGCACGCCGGCGCGGCGCGCTACGACCTCGACCGGTTCGGAGTGGTCTTCCGCCCGAGCCCGCGCCAGTCCGACGTGATGATCGTCGCGGGAACGCTGTGCAACAAGATGGCGCCCGCCCTGCGCAAGGTCTACGACCAGATGGCCGAGCCGCGCTGGGTGATCTCGATGGGATCGTGCGCGAACGGCGGCGGGTACTATCACTACTCGTATTCGGTCGTGCGCGGCTGCGACCGCATCGTGCCGGTCGACATCTACGTGCCGGGATGTCCGCCCACCGCGGAGGCGCTGCTGTACGGGATCGTGCAGCTGCAGAACAAGATCAAGCGTACGAACACGATCGCCCGATAAATGCCCAAGCTGGATGAGCTGAAGACCGCCCTGGGCGCCGCGCTCGGAGAGCGGGCCGCCGCGCTCACCGATTCGCTCGGCGAGCTGACGCTCGTGGTGAAGGCGGCCGACTACCTGTCGGCGGCGCAGACGCTCCGCGACGAGCCGTCGCTGCGCTTCGAGCAGCTCGTCGACCTGTGCGGCGTGGACTATTCCGGCTTCGGCGAGAGCGCGTGGGACGGGCGGCGCTTCGCGGCCGTCTCGCATCTGCTCTCCCTCGCGCACAACCGCCGCCTGCGCCTGCGCGTGTTCGCCGAGAACGACGATTTTCCCTTGCTCGATTCGCTCACGCCGGTATGGCCGTGCGCCAACTGGTACGAGCGCGAGGCGTTCGACCTTTACGGCATCGTCTTCACCGGCCACGCCGACCTGCGCCGCATCCTCACCGACTACGGCTTCGTGGGTCATCCGTTCCGCAAGGATTTCCCGCTTTCCGGGAACGTCGAGATGCGCTACGACGTCGAGCAGAAGCGCGTCATCTACCAGCCGGTGACGATCGAGCGGCGCGTGGTCACCCCGCGGGTGATCCGCGAGGACCAGTACGGCGACCTCGGGCCGGGAAAGCGCTGATGGCCGAGATCCGCAATTACACGCTCAACTTCGGCCCCCAGCACCCGGCCGCGCACGGCGTGCTGCGCCTGGTGCTCGAGCTGGACGGCGAGGTCATCATGCGCGCGGACCCGCACATCGGGCTGCTGCACCGCGCGACGGAGAAGCTCGCCGAGAACAAGACCTACATCCAGGCGCTTCCGTACATGGACCGCCTCGACTACGTCTCGATGATGTCGAACGAGCACGCCTACTGCATGGCGGTGGAGCGCCTGCTCGGGGTCGAGGTGCCGATCCGGGCGCAGTACATCCGCGTGATGTTCGACGAGCTGACACGGATCCTGAACCACCTGCTGTGGCTCGGCGCGCACGCGCTCGACATCGGCGCGATGACGGTGTTCCTGTACGCGTTCCGCGAGCGCGAGGACCTGATGGACGTCTACGAGGCGGTGTCGGGCGCGCGCATGCACGCGGCCTACTACCGGCCCGGCGGCGTCTACCGCGATCTGCCGGAGGCGATGCCCAAATACAAGGCGTCGATGTACAAGAGCGACCGCGACGTGCGCAAGCTGAACGAGGCGCGCGAGGGCTCGCTGCTCGATTTCGTCGAGGACTTCACCGACCGGTTCCCGAAGTACGTCGACGAGTACGAGACGCTGCTCACCGACAACCGCATCTGGAAGCAGCGCACGGTCAATATCGGCGTGGTGTCCCCGGAGCGCGCGCTCGCGCTCGGGTTCACCGGTCCGATGCTGCGCGGCTCGGGCATCGCCTGGGATCTGCGCAAGAAGCAGCCGTACGAGGTTTACGACCGCGTGGAGTTCGACATCCCGGTCGGCGTCAACGGCGATTGCTACGACCGGTACCTGGTGCGCATCGAGGAGATGCGGCAGTCGAACCGGATCGTGAAGCAGTGCATCGACTGGCTGCGGAAGAACCCGGGACCCGTGATCACCGACAACCACAAGATCGCTCCTCCCTCGCGCGTCGAGATGAAGAGCAACATGGAAGAGCTGATCCACCACTTCAAGCTCTTCACCGAGGGCATCCACGTGCCGCCGGGCGAGGTCTATGCGGCCGTCGAGCATCCCAAGGGCGAGTTCGGGATCTACCTGGTCTCCGACGGCGCGAACATGCCTTACCGCATGAAGATCCGCGCCGCGGGATTCCCGCACCTGGCGGCGCTCGACGAGATGGCGCGCGGGCACATGCTCGCCGACGTCGTCGCCATCATCGGCACCCAGGACATCGTCTTCGGAGAGGTCGACCGCTGATGGCCGCGACCCTGCTCAGCCCGGAAGCTCTGGCGAAGATCGACCGGGAGACCTCGAAGTATCCGCCCGAGCACAAGCGCTCCGCCGTGATGGCGGCGCTGGCCGTCGCCCAGGACGAGCACGGTCACCTCTCGACCGAGGTGATGGACGCCGTCGCGCGGCATCTCGGCATGGCGCCGGTCGCGGTCTACGAGGTGGCGACGTTCTACACCATGTACGACCTCGAGGCGACCGGCAAATACAAGCTGTGCATCTGCACGAACCTGCCGTGCGCGCTCTCCGGCGCCGAGGACGCGGCCGAGCACCTGAAGAAGAAGCTGGGCGTGGACTGGAACGAGACCAGCGCCGACGGCCGCTTCACGCTCAAGCAGGGCGAGTGCTTCGGCGCCTGCGGCGACGCTCCCGTGATTCTCGTCAACAACAAGAAGATGCTCTCGTTCATGACGCCCGAGAAGCTCGATAAATTCATCGCGGAGTCGGAGTGATGCTCGACTACGGTCCCGACGCCCTGATCCTCAAGGGGCTCGACGGCGACAACTGGCGTCTCGACGACTACGTGAAGCGCGGTGGCTACTCCGCGCTGAAGAAGCTGCTCGCCGAGAAGACGCCGCCCGAGAACGTGGTCGCCGAGCTGAAGAAGTCGGCGCTCCGCGGGCGAGGCGGCGCCGGTTTCCCGACGGGATTGAAGTGGAGCTTCATGCCGAAGAACCACCAGGGGCCCAAGTACCTCGTCTGCAATTCCGACGAGGGCGAGCCCGGGACGTTCAAGGACCGCGACATCCTGCGCTACAACCCGCACATCGTCATCGAGGGCATGGCGATCGGCGGGTACGCCATGGGCATTCCCGTCGGCTACAACTACATCCACGGCGAGATCTGGGACGTGTACGAGCGCTTCGAAGAAGCGCTCGCCGAGGCGCGCGCGGCCGGCTTTCTCGGCAAGAACATTCTCGGCAGCGAATTTTCCTTCGACCTGTACGGGTTTCACGGCTACGGCGCCTACATCTGCGGCGAGGAGACGGCGCTGCTCGAGTCGCTCGAGGGCAAGAAGGGGATGCCGCGCTTCAAGCCGCCGTTCCCGGCGAGCTACGGGCTCTACGGCAAGCCGACGACGATCAACAACACCGAAACTTTCGCCGCCGTCCCGTGGATCATCAACAACGGCGCCGACGCCTTCCTCGCCCTGGGGCGTCCGAACAACGGCGGCACGAAAGTCTTCTCGGTGTCCGGCCACGTGGCGCGCCCCGGCAACTACGAAGTGAAGCTCGGCACGCCGTTCGCGAAGCTGCTCGAGATGGCGGGCGGCATGCGCGGCGGGCGCAAGCTGAAGGCGGTGATCCCGGGCGGCTCGTCCATGCCCGTGCTGCCCGCGCACATCATGATGCAGACCGACATGGACTACGACTCGATCGCCAAGGCAGGGTCGATGCTGGGCTCGGGCGCCGTCATCGTCATGGACGAGACGACCTGCATGGTGAAGGCGCTGGAGCGCCTGTCGTACTTCTACTTCGAGGAGTCGTGCGGGCAGTGCACGCCCTGCCGCGAGGGCACGGGCTGGCTCTACCGCATGGTCCACCGCATCGAGCACGGCAAAGGCCGCAACGAGGACCTCGACGTGCTGACGAACGTCGCCGACAACATCGCCGGCCGAACGATCTGCGCGCTCGGCGACGCCGCGGCGCTGCCGGTGAAGAGCTTCATCCTGCATTTCCGCGACGAGTTCCAGTACCACATCGATCACAAGCGTTGCCAGGTGGGCGAGCCGGGCTACTCGACCGCGCCGACCCTCCCGCAGCGCCGGGCCGCCTGATCCCATGCCCAAAGTCACGATCGACGGCCTCGAGACCGAAGTGCAGAACGGCGCCACCGTGATGGACGCGGCGAACGCGCTCGGCATCTATGTGCCGCATTTCTGCTATCACAAGAAGCTCACGATCGCGGCCAACTGCCGCATGTGCCTGGTGCAGATCGAGAAGGCGCCGAAGCCGATGCCGGCCTGCGCGACTCCCGCCACCGAGGGCATGAAGGTGTTCACGCGCTCGGACCACGCGCGCCAGGCGCAGAACGGCGTCATGGAGTTCCTGCTGATCAACCATCCGCTCGACTGCCCGATCTGCGATCAGGGCGGCGAGTGCCAGCTGCAGGACCTCGCCGTCGGCTACGGCAAGCCGAGCTCGCGCTACGCGGAAGAGAAGCGCGTCGTGCTCAACAAGAACCTGGGGCCGCTCATCTCGACCGACATGACGCGCTGCATCCATTGCACGCGCTGCGTGCGCTTCGGGCAGGAGATCGCCGGCGTGATGGAGCTCGGGATGATCGGCCGCGGCGAGCACGCCGAGATCATCTCCTTCGTCGGCCGCACGGTCGACTCGGAGCTCTCCGGCAACATGATCGACCTGTGCCCGGTGGGCGCGCTCACCTCCAAGCCGTTCCGCTACACGGCGCGCACCTGGGAGCTGTCGCGCCGCAAGTCGGTGAGCCCGCACGACAGCCTGGGGTCGAACCTGATCGTGCAGGTGAAGCTCAACAAGGTGATGCGCGTCCTGCCGCTCGAGAACGAGTCGCTGAACGAGTGCTGGCTCTCGGACAAGGACCGCTTCTCGTACGAAGGCCTGAACTCCGACGAGCGGCTCCTGCGCCCGATGCTCAAGGAGAACGGCAAGTGGCGCGAGGTCGATTGGGAGCCCGCGCTCGAGCACGTCGCGGCGCGCCTGAAGGACGCGAAGGCGCGGCACGGCGCCGAGAGCATCGGCGCGCTCGGCAGCCCGCACTCGACGCTCGAGGAGCTCTACCTGCTGCAGAAGCTGGTGCGCGGCCTCGGGAGCGAGAACGTGGATTTCCGCGTCCGCCAGTCGGATTTCTCGAGCGACGGCAAGCGCGCCGGCGTGCCCTGGCTGGGCGCGCGGGTGGCCGATCTCGGCCAGCTCGACCGGGCGCTCGTCGTCGGCTCGTTCCTGCGCAAGGACCATCCGCTCGTCGCGGCCCGGCTGCGCGGCGCGGCGAAGCGCCGGGCCGAGATCAGCGTGCTCCACTGCGCCGACGACGAGCTGCTGATGCCGGTCGCGAACAAGCTCGTGGTCGCGCCGCAGGCGCTGCCCGAGGCGCTCGCGCAGGTCGTCAAGGCGGCCGCCGAGATCGCGCAGAAGCCCGCGCCGGCCGCCGTATCGGCGGTAACGGTGGGCGGCGAGGCGAGGGCGATCGCGGCGAGCCTCGCCGCGGGCAAGAACGCGATGATCCTCCTCGGCAATCTCGCAGTTCAGCATCCGCAGAGCGCGCAGCTGCACGCGCTCGCGCACGAGCTCGCCGGGCTGCTCGGCGTGAATCTCGGTTTCCTGGGCGACGCCCCGAACAGCGTCGGGGGCTATCTCGCGAATTGCATTCCGGGCGCACGCGGCCTGAACGCGCAGTCCATGCTGCGGCAGGCGCGCAAGGCCTACCTGCTGCTGAACCTCGAGCCCGAGCTCGATTGCAACGACCCGGCGGCGGCGATGCGCGCCCTTCGTGCGGCCGATTTCGTGGTCGCGCTGAGCGCTTACGGCAGCACCGTCGCGACCGAGTACGCCGACGTGCTGCTGCCGATCGGTCCGTTCACCGAAACCTCGGGAAGCTTCATCAACTGCGAGGGCCGGCTCCAGGGCTTCAACGCGGCGGTGAAGCCGCTCGGCGACGCGCGGCCGGCGTGGAAGGTGCTGCGCGTGCTCGCCAACCTGCTCGGCGTGCCGGGCTTCGATCACGACTCGACCGAGGCGGTGCGCGACGAGGCGTGCCCGGCGCAGTCCATCCCAGGCAGGCTCAACAACGCGCTGCGCGGCGTCGAGATCGGCCCGCAGCCGCGCGCGGACGGTCTGCAGCGCATCGCCGACGTGCCGATCTATTTCACCGATCCGATCGTCCGCCGTGCGCCTTCGCTGCAGAAGACGCGCGACGCGCTTCCGCCTCGCGCGTGGATGTCGTCGGCGACGCTGCAGCGGCTCGGCCTCGCCGCGGGCGACCGCGTGCGCGTGCGCCAGGGCGAGGGCCAGGCGGTGCTCGAGGCGGGCTGCGACGAGGGCCTGCCTCCCGAGTGCGTGCGCCTCGCGGCGGGACACCGCCTGACCGCCGAGCTCGGGCCGATGTTCGCCGCGGTCGAGGTCGAGCGGGCATGATGCGCGCGCTCACCGACTGGTCGAACGCGGTCCTCTCGACGAGCTGGGGCCCGCCCGCGTGGCTCGTGGTGAAGACGGTCCTGCTGATTCTCGCGATCTCGATCCCGGTGATCCTGTGCGTCGCCTATCTCACGCTCTGGGAGCGCAAGTTCATCGGCTACATCCAGGTCCGCATCGGCCCCAACCGCGTGGGCCCCAAGGGGCTGCTGCAGCCGTTCGCCGACGTGCTGAAGCTGCTGCTGAAGGAGATCATCGTCCCGACCGGCGCGAACCGGTTCCTGTTCTTCGCGGCGCCGATCCTCACGCTGATGCCCGCGATGGCCGCGTGGGCCGTGATCCCATTCGGCCCGGAGACCGTGCTCGCGAACATCAACGCCGGCCTGCTGTACGTCATGGCCATCACGTCGATGGGCGTCTACGGGATCATCATCGCCGGCTGGGCGTCGAACTCGAAGTATTCGTTTCTCGGGGCGATGCGCTCCGCGGCCCAGATCGTGGCCTACGAGATCGCGATGGGATTCGCGCTGGTGTGCGTTCTCCTCGTGTCGCAGAGCCTGAATCTCACCGACATCGTGGCGGCGCAGCAGCGCGGGTGGTTCGCCGACAAGGGCATCAACTTCCTCTCGTGGAACTGGCTGCCGCTGCTGCCGATGTTCCTCGTCTACTTCATCTCGGGGACGGCCGAGACGAACCGCGCGCCGTTCGACGTCGCGGAAGGGGAGTCCGAGATCGTGGCGGGCTTCCATGTCGAGTATTCCGGGATCACCTTCGCCCTGTTCTTCCTGGCCGAGTACATGAACATGATCCTGGTCGCGACGCTCGCGACGATCATGTTCCTCGGCGGCTGGGCGGCGCCCCTCGACAGCGCGCTGACCAACGCCGTGCCGGCTTTCGTGTGGCTGGTCCTGAAGGTGTTCGTCATGGTCACGATGTTCCTGTGGTTCCGCGCGACCTTCCCGCGCTACCGGTACGACCAGATCATGCGGCTCGGCTGGAAAGTGTTCATCCCGCTCACGATCGTCTGGCTGGTCGTAATTGCGGCCTGGATGCAGACGCCGTGGTCGCCGTGGCGATAGACCATGCTCCATAAGATCCGCGATTTCTTCAAGACTTTCATCCTGCTGGAGCTGCTGAAGGGAATGGCGCTCACCGGGCGCAACCTGTTCGCGCGCAAGATCACCATCCAGTTCCCCGAGGAGAAGACGCCGGCGAGCCCGCGCTTCCGCGGGCTGCACGCGCTGCGCCGCTATCCGAACGGCGAGGAGCGCTGCATCGCGTGCAAGCTGTGCGAGGCGATCTGCCCGGCGCTCGCGATCACGATCGAATCCGAGCAGCGCGCCGACGGCACGCGCCGGACCACCCGCTACGACATCGACCTGACGAAGTGCATTTTCTGCGGCATGTGCGAGGAGTCCTGCCCGGTCGACTCCATCGTCGAGACGCGCATCCTCGAGTACCACGGAGAGAAGCGCGGCGATCTCGTCTACACGAAGGAGATGCTGCTCGCGGTCGGCGACCGCTACGAGGAGCAGATCGCGAGGGACCGCGCCGCGGACGCGGCTTACCGCTGAGCGCCGATGAGCTTCGAGACTTTCACTTTCTACGTCTTCGCCGTGATCCTGGTGCTGTCGGCGCTGCGGGTCATCACCGCGCGCAACCCGGTGCACTCGGCGCTGTTCCTGGTGCTGGCGTTCTTCACCTCGGCGGCGCTGTGGATACTGCTGCGCGCCGAGTTCCTCGCGATCACGCTGGTGCTCGTCTACGTCGGCGCCGTGATGGTGCTGTTCCTGTTCGTGGTCATGATGCTCGACATCAACCTCGACCGGCTGCGCGAGGGTTTCTGGAGCTACCTGCCGCTCGGGGCGACGGTCGGCGTGCTCATGGTCATCGAGATGGGGCTCGTCCTGTGGAACCGCTACTCGGGGCTGCAGTCCGCCGTGCCCGCGCAGTCGCCGCAGGCCGTCAGCAACACCAAGGCGCTGGGGCGCCTGCTGTATACGGACTTCGTGTATCCGTTCGAGCTGGCTGCGGTGCTGCTGCTGGTCGCCATCGTCGCCGCGATCGCGCTGACGCTGCGGCGGCGCAAGGACACGAAGTATCAGGACCCGGCGAAGCAGGTGCTCGTCCGGCGTAGCGAGCGCGTCCGGCTGGTGTCGATGCCGGCCGAAAAGAGGGAGTAGGGACTGTGCGTCCGGGGCCCCGAGCCCCGGTGAAGGGAGGTCGTTTGCTGTCGCTTTCGGATTTCTTGATTCTGGGCGCGGTGCTGTTCGCGATCAGCGTCGTCGGGATATTTCTCAACCGCAAGAACGTCATCATCCTGCTGATGGCGATCGAGCTCATGCTGCTCTCGGTCAACATGAACTTCATCGCCTTCTCGCACTACCTGGGCGACATCGGCGGGCAGGTATTCGTGTTCTTCATCCTCACCGTCGCGGCCGCCGAGTCGGCGATCGGGCTCGCGATCCTGGTGGCGCTCTTCCGCAACCTGCAGACGATCAACGTCGACGACCTGGATCAGCTGCGAGGATGAGCCGACCGTGAGCCTGTACAGCCTCTGTCTCCTCGTTCCGTTCCCGCCGCTCGCGGGCGCGATCGTCGCCGGGCTGTTCGGGAAGCGTGTCGGGCGCTCGGGCGCGCACTGGGCCGCGATCCTCGGCGTGGCCATCGCCTTCGTGGCCTCGTGCGTCATCCTCGGCCGCGTGCTGAACGGCGAGACGCTCAACCAGCCGCTCTACACCTGGCTCGCTTCGGGCGACCTGCGGCTCGAGATCGGCTTCCTGGTCGACCGCCTCACCGCGCTGATGATGGTCGTGGTCACGTTCGTGTCCTTGATGGTGCACGTCTACACCATCGGCTATATGGCCGACGATCCCGGGTACCAGCGGTTCTTCGCTTACATCGCGCTGTTCACGTTCTCGATGCTGATGCTCGTGATGGCGAACAATTTCCTGCAGCTCTTCTTCGGCTGGGAGGCGGTCGGCTTGGTGTCCTACCTCCTGATCGGGTTCTGGTATACGCGACCGAGCGCGATCTACGCGAACCTGAAGGCCTTCATGGTGAACCGGGTCGGCGACTTCGGATTCCTCATGGGCGTCGCCCTGGTGTTCGCGACCTTCGGGACCCTGGACTACGCTGCGGTGTTCTCGCGCGCGCCGGCGCTGGCGCAGGCCACCATCGAGGTCATCCCGGGCTGGCCCTGGCTGCTGGTCACCGCGATCTGCATCGGGCTTTTCATCGGGGCGATGGGCAAATCGGCGCAGTTCCCGCTGCACGTCTGGCTGCCCGATTCGATGGAGGGTCCGACCCCGATCTCCGCACTGATCCACGCGGCCACCATGGTGACCGCGGGCATCTTCATGGTCGCCCGCATGTCGCCGCTGTTCGAGCTGTCGCAGACGGCCCTGTCGTTCGTCCTGGTGATCGGCGGCATCACCACGTTCTTCATGGCGCTGATCGCGCTCGTCCAGTACGACATCAAGCGCGTGGTCGCGTACTCGACGCTGTCGCAGCTGGGCTACATGACCGTGGCGCTGGGCGCGTCGGCGTATCCCGTCGCCATCTTTCACCTCATGACCCACGCCTTCTTCAAGGCGTTGCTCTTCCTCGGCGCCGGTTCGGTGATCATCGCCCTGCACCACGAGCAGGACATGCGCAAGATGGGCGGGCTGCGCCGGTACATGCCCGTCACCTACGCGACCGTGTTCATCGGCGCCCTCGCGAACGCCGCCATCCCCGGGTTCTCGGGTTTCTTCTCGAAGGACTCGATCATCGAGGCGGTGCACCTTTCGAAGACGCCCGGCGCCGGGTTCGCGTGGCTCATGGTCACCGCGTGCGTCTTCGTCACCGCCTTCTACACGTTCCGGCTGGTGTTCTACACGTTCCACGGCAAGGAGCGCTTCGGCGAGGCGGGACTCGAGCACGAGGCGGCCGGGCATCCCGCGGGCGGGCACGACGACGCCGTGTCCGGGCATGCCGGGGACGAGCACGCGATGCACGGCCGCGCGCCGCACGAGTCGCCGCCCGTCGTCACGATCCCGCTCGTCCTGCTCGCGATCCCGTCTATCGCCGCCGGGTGGGTGATCGGTCCCGTCCTGTTCGGCAATTACTTCGACGGATCGATCGTCGTGTCGCCCGAGCATTCCGCGTTGAAGGAGATGGCCGAGGACTACCACGGCATCGGCGCCATGATGGAGCACGCGCTCGGCAGCCTGCCGCTCTGGCTCTCGCTCGCGGGCATCGCGCTCGCGTGGATCATGTACGTCCTGCGGCCCGAGCTCCCGGCGCGCGTGCGCGCGCGCGCGGGCGTGCTCGTCGACATTCTCGAGCAGAAGTACGGCTTCGACCGTTTCAACGACTGGTTCTTCGCGGGCGGCATGCGCAAGCTCGGGACCGGCCTGTGGCGCTGGGGCGACGTCACCTTCATCGACGGCCTGATGGTCAACGGATCGGCGAGGCTCGTCGGCTGGTTCGCCGGCGTCGTGCGCTGGATCCAGTCGGGATTCATCTACGACTACGCCTTCTCGATGATCATCGGCGCCTTCGTGCTGCTCACCGTCTGGATCTTCGTGGTGCCCTGGCTCCAGCGCTATCTCGTCTGAAGAACAACAATGACCTCGTCCGCTCCCTGGCTCAGCCTGGCCATCTGGATCCCGATCGTCGCCGGTTGCATCGTTCTGGCGACCGGTGACCGGCACTCGCGCGAGTCGCGCTGGATCGCGCTCGCGGGTGCGGCGATAGGCTTTCTCGTCACGTTGCCGCTGGTCGCCGGCTTCGATCCGAACACGAGCGCGATGCAGTTCGTCGAACCGGCGAGGACCTGGATCGCCCGCTTCAACGTCAAGTACCACGTCGGCGTCGACGGGATCTCGGTGCTGTTCGTGCTGCTCAACAGCTTCATCACGGTGCTCGTGGTCGCGGCGGCCTGGGAGTCGGTCCAGAACAAGGTCGCGCAGTATCTCGCCGCGTTCCTGATCATGTCCGGGCTTCTGAACGGGACGTTCGCGGCGCTCGACGGCGTGCTGTTCTACGTCTTCTTCGAGGCGACGCTGATCCCGATGTACCTGGTGATCGGCGTGTGGGGCGGCCCGAACCGGGTCTACGCCGCCGTGAAGTTCTTTCTGTACACGCTGCTCGGATCGCTGCTGATGCTGCTCGCCTTCCTGTACCTCTACATGAAGTCGGGCGGCAGCTTCTCCATACAGGACTGGCACAACGTTCCCATCGGGCGAGGCGAGCACTTCTGGAACGACCCGCAGATCCTGCTGTTCCTGGCGCTGTTCGCGGCGTTCTCGGTGAAGGTGCCGATGTGGCCGGTTCACACCTGGCTGCCCGACGCGCACGTCGAGGCGCCCACGGGCGGCTCGGTGGTGCTCGCGGCCATATTGCTGAAGCTCGGGGGCTATGGCTTCATCCGCTTCTCGCTTCCGATCCTGCCCGGCGCAAGCCACGATCTCGCCGGCTTCATGATCGCGCTGTCGCTGGTGGCGATCGTGTACATCGGGCTGGTTGCGCTCGTGCAGACCGACATGAAGAAACTGATCGCCTACTCGTCGATCTCGCACATGGGGTTCGTGACCCTCGGAACCTTCCTCTTCAACCCGCTCGCGCTCGAAGGCGCGCTCGTTCAGATGATCTCGCACGGCTTCGTGTCGGCCGCGCTGTTCCTCTGCGTCGGGGTGCTGTACGACCGCATGCACTCGCGCAACATCGCCGACTACGGAGGGGTGGTGAACGTGATGCCGAGGTTCGCCGCGCTGATGATGCTCTTCGCGATGGCCAACTGCGGGCTTCCCGCGACCAGCGGCTTTGTCGGAGAATTCATGGTCATCATGGGCTCGATGAAGATCAATTTCTGGCTGGCGTTCCTCGCCGCCACGACACTGGTGTTCGGCGCGGCCTATACCCTGTGGATGTACAAGCGCGTGGTCTTCGGCGCCATCGGCAACGACCATGTCGGCGCGCTTCGCGACGCCGGGATGCGCGAGCTCGTCGTGCTGGGCGCCCTGGCGGCGGCGGTGCTGTGGATGGGAGTGCATCCGGCGCCCTTCACCGACATCATGCACGCCTCGGTCGACAATCTGCTGAAGCACGTCGCGGCCAAGCCATGAACCTGATCCCCGCGTATCCCGAGCTCTGGCTCCTCGTCATGGCGCCGGTCGTGCTGATCGCCGACCTGTTCGTGCGCGACCAGCGCCGAGACGCGACGTATGCGCTCGCCCTGGTGGTGCTCGCCGGCTGCGCGTTCTGGACGCTGGTGACCGGCCACTTGACCGGCATGCAGCGCACCGAAACGTTCAATCGCATGTTCGTGGCGGACACCATCGGCCACGTCCTGAAGATGTTCTGCTACGTCGCGGTCGGTGCGTCGCTCGTGTACTCGCGCGCCTACCTCGTGGAGCGGGGGCTGTACCGAGGAGAGTACTTCGCGCTGGCCCTGTTCTCGACGCTCGGAATGATGGTGATGATCTCCGCGAACCATTTCGTCGCCCTGTACCTGGGGCTGGAGCTGATGTCGCTTTCGCTGTATGCGCTGGTGGCCCTCAACCGCGACTCGGCCGCGTCGACCGAGGCCGCGATGAAGTATTTCGTGCTGGGCGCGCTCGCATCGGGCCTGCTCCTGTACGGCATGTCCATGATCTACGGCGCGACCGGCACCTTGTACATCGGCGACGTCGCGAGAGCCATCGGCGCCAACCAGCCCGATCGCATCATTCTGCTGTTCGGCCTCGTGTTCGCGGTGTCGGGCATGGCCTTCAAGCTCGGTGTCGTGCCTTTCCACATGTGGATCCCCGACGTCTATCAAGGGGCGCCGGTATCGGTGACGCTCATCATCGGCTCGGCATCCAAGCTCGCCGCGTTCGCGATGGTGGTGCGTATGCTGGTCAACGGCACGCTGGGCTTCGATGCCGGCGACCACATCAGCGACCTATCGCGGACGCTCGCCTTCAACTGGCAGTACATGCTCGTGATCCTCGCGGTCCTGTCGATGGCCATCGGCAACCTGGCTGCGATCGCACAGTCGAACATCAAGCGCATGCTCGCCTACTCGACCATCTCGCACATGGGGTTCGTGCTCCTCGGCCTGCTGTCCGGAGTCGTCGGCAACGTGCTTTCGGCCGCGAACGCGTATTCGGCGGCGCTGTTCTACGTCATCGTCTACGCACTCATGAGCCTCGGAGCCTTCGGCATGATCCTGCTGCTCTCGAGAGCCGGATTCGAGGCCGAGCGCCTGGACGATTTCAAGGGCCTCAACTCGCGCAGCCCCTGGTTCGCCTTCGTGATGATGCTGCTCATGTTCTCGCTGGCGGGGATACCGCCCACGGTCGGCTTCTACGCCAAGGTCGTCGTGCTCCAGCCGGTGCTCGAGGCGGGCCAGGTCTGGCTCGCGGTCGTCGCGGTGCTGTTCTCGCTGATCGGCGCGTTCTACTACATCCGCATCGTGAAGCTCATGTATTTCGACGAGCCGCAGGACACGCACCGCATCGAGACGAGGGCCGACATGCGGGTGCTGCTGTCGCTGAACGGCGTCGCGATGCTCGCCCTGGGGATCCTGCCGCAGTCGCTGATGCAGCTGTGCCTGCTGTCGATCCAGGGCCTGTGACCGGCCGCCCCGCATGCCGGACCCGCGCAAGGACCTGACCGAGCATACGCTGTCGAGCGAGGTCGTCTACGACGGCAGGCTGCTCCACGTGCGGCGCGACAAAGTGCGCCTGCCCGACGGCGGCGTGACCGAGCGGGAGTACGTCAGGCACCCCGGCGCCGTGGTGATCATCGCGGTGCTCGACCAGGGCGAGCTCCTCATGGAGCGTCAATTCCGCTATCCGCTCGGGCGCGACATGATCGAGCTGCCCGCCGGCAAGATCGATGCGGGCGAGCCCCCGGCCGAGACCGCCCGGCGCGAGCTGCTCGAGGAGACGGGATACGCCGCGTCCGAATGGCGGCATCTCGCGACAATGCATCTCGCGATCGGCTATTCGAACGAGCACATCGAGATCTTCCTCGCGAAGGGCCTGACGCGGAAGGAAGCGAAGCTCGACGACGAGGAATTCCTCGAGGTGTTCACCCTGCCGCTCGCGACCGCGCTGCAATGGGTGCGCGAGGGGAAGATCACCGATGCCAAGACCTTGTCGGCGCTGCTGTGGGCCGAGAAGGTGCTCGAGGGGCCGTGGCGCGCGTGAGCGCGCATCAGAACCGGTAACGCACCTCGATTCCCGCTTCCCTCGTGTGGCTGGCGGGCTCGAAGAAGCCGTTCGAGACCTCCGAGTCCTTGATGCTCCAGTAGTCGACCCACGGGCCGAAGGTCAGGTGACCGGCCTCGATCATGAAGGATGCGCGCCAGCCGCGGCCATGCCGCTGCTCGTTCGTGATGTCCTGCGCCCCCGCGAACCCGGTATCGCTGAGCTTGCTCTGCTGGCGTCCGCGCAGGAAGACGTCGTATTCCACCGTCGGCGCGAGCACCCAGCCGCGGCCGGCGGACAGCCGCGCGGTGAGCCCGAGCGGGAGGTACAGATACTGGGAATAGCGTCGGTAGCCGAAGTACGCGACATTCCCGACGACATCGTAGCCCCGCAGGTCGTCGTAGAGATAGCGATAGCCGAGGCCCGCGAACGGCGATAGCGAGACGCGCGAGCCGGGCCGATAATCGGCGCCGCCGATCGCGCGCAACTCGAAGATGTGATCCGGCACGTCGTTCTGCGTGCCCGATCCCTGGTAGGTGAGCGATCCGTACGAATATCTCGCCTCGAAGCGTCCGAACGCGCGTCCGTCGACCTCCGTATAGGCGGCCGACAGGCCGGCCCGATTCCCGGTCAGCTTGGCGAAATCGGGCTCCTCGTAGCGGTATCTGGACGCCTGCAGCCCGGTTTCCCATCCCGGCCGGGTGGACAATGGATCGACGGGCGGAGCCGTCTGCGCTTGCGCGACTCCGAGAGCTCCGAGCAGCATCAACCCTGTCCACTTCGTCGCCATTCCTCGAGCTCCTTGTCCCGGACCGCACGATCCGCAGCGCGATGATATCGCGAGCCGGCTCATTGCCGCATCGCGGCAACGGGCCGTCGCCCTGGACCGACACACGCGCTGTTTCTTGCGCGATTTCACGGGCAGCGTCGAGAAATAATCCCTGAAAAGGCCCGCCTCGAGGGGGAGGACCCCTACGCCTGATCTATGCTGTTCGCCTCGGGGAGAACCGCTCTCACACCCGCCCAGGGGAGGACACCATGGTCGATTCTCATATCTGGATGATCTGGCCCAACAACGCCGTGCTGTCGGTCATCACCCTGTGCCTGATCGGCATCGCTTTTCTTTACGCGGGGCGCAGGCCCATGCACGATCTCATCCGCTCGCTCGGCCATTCCGTGAGCGGGCCGCTGCGCCTGGGCGCGCGTTCGCTGGTCGCGGCCGCCAATGGCATCCGGGAGCGCAACCGTACCGTCCTGCTCGCGCACGGGCGCGCCGAGGTCGGCCAGCGGATCGAGCGCGAGTTCGAGCGGATCGGCGCGATCGTGACGCGCGATCTGCAGGGCTATCCGGCCATGCAGCGCAAGCTGCTCGACGAGATCACCCGGATCGAGGAGGACTACAAGAAGTGCGGCGAGGTGCCGCCGCCGCCGCCGGAGTGGGTCGAAGCGGTCACCGCGGTCGCCAAGGTCAAGGCGACCGGGAACGAGATCGTCCAGAAGATCCTCGAAGAGATCAATGCGTCGATCAGCAAGATGCACGACAAGACGATCGGCGAGTACCGCCGCGCCTACGAGTCGCGCCACAAGATCCTGGAGGGCTTCCTCCCGTTCTGGCGCTCCGTCGACAAGACGATGACGCAGGTCGACAAGAAGCTGTCCGGCATCCAGGAGACCGCCGGCTCGGTCGACGCGCATATGACGAAGTACGAGGAGATCAACAAGAAAACCGACAAGGCCGAGCACCAGCTCGCCACCTCGGGCTTCACCCAGTTCGCCATCGCGACCATCGTCATGTGCGTCGCCATGGGCGGCGCCTTCGTCAACTTCAAGCTGATCGCGCTGCCGATGTCCGAGATGGTCGGCGCCGGGGACTACATCACCCAGTCGCTGCGCACTTCGGAGGTGGCCGCGCTGGTGATCATCCTGGTCGAGGCGTCGATGGGCCTGTTCCTGATGGAGTCGCTGCGCATCACGCACCTGTTCCCGCCCATCGCCAACCTGAACGAGAAGATGCGCCACCGCATCCTCTACATCTCGCTCACGCTGCTCGTGATCCTCGCGGGCATCGAGGCGGCGCTCGCTCTGATGCGCGACATGCTGATCGCAGACAAGCAGGCGCTCCTCCAGACGCTCGCGTCCCAGCAGCAGACGGCGGTGAGCGAGGGCTGGGTCGGCCGCATTCCGACCGCGGGCCAGATGCTGCTCGGCTTCATCCTGCCCTTCGCGCTGGCGTTCGTCGCGATCCCGCTCGAGTCGTTCATCCATTCCTCGCGCACGGTGCTCGGAGTGGCGGTGGTCGCGCTCCTGCACGCGCTCGCCTTCGTGCTGCGGGTCCTGGGCAACCTGGCGCGTCATTCGAGCCGGGTACTCATCACGCTCTACGACGTGGTGGTGATGCTGCCGCTGCTGATCGAGCACCTCGTGAGAGGCGGGCGGGTCGGCGTGCCGGTGAAATCGCGTTCGATGAGCGCCTGAGGCGCGTTTCCGATCGGGAGACGACCATGACCAAGCGCAACGTTCTCGCGTTCCTGTCCTTCCTCGCCGCCGCCGTCGCATTGTCCGGCTGCGCCGACCCGCGAAGCCATACGCACGCGGTCTATATGCTGGTCGATACGTCGGGCACCTACGCCCGGGAGGCGAACAAGGCGCAGGTCATCGTCAATTACCTGCTCGGGACGCTGCAGCCGGGCGACTCGCTCGCCATCGCGCGAGTCGAGAGTCGCAGCTTCAGCGAGAAGGACATCATCGCCAAGGCGCGCTTCGACACGAGGCCTTCCCAGGCCAACATGCAGAAGCGGGCGTTCAAGGACAAGATGGATGGCTACTTCCGGGGCGTGAGGGGGACCGCGTATACCGACATCACCGGTGGACTGATCCAGGGCGCCGAGTTCCTGAACGAGACCGGGGCGGGCCTGAAGACCATCCTGATCTTTTCCGACATGCAGGAGGAGCTCGACAAGGCGACCGTGCGCAACTTCGCGATCAACCTGAAGAACATCCGGGTGATCGCGGTGAACGTCACCAAGCTCAAGACCGACAACATCGACCCGCGCCGCTACCTCGGGCGGATCGAGGCCTGGCAGAAGCGCGTCGAGGCCGCCGGCGCGTCGGAGTGGAAGGTCATCAACGACATCGAGCACCTGGACGGCATCTTCAAGAGCTGAGCCGGCTGCTCTCGAAATCCCGAGGCCGCGAACCCTTCGCGGCCTTTTTTCTTTGGTCGGCTGCTCAATGGCAGGGATTTGTGGAGGGAACGAACCGTGAAGTCGTCCGCTCTCGTGCGTCGCTGCCGTTGGCTCGCTCTCCCGGTGTTGCTCGGCGCGACGATTCCGTGCCTTGCCGCAGAGAATCCCGCCGAGAAGCCCGCCGCGAAAGACGTCTCCCGGAACGTCAAGGCCACGGACCGCGCGATCAAGGACTACAGCGTCGCCCAGCGCGACGAAGCGGTGAAGCAGGCCAAGGCGGCGCTCGACGACGCCGATGCGAGGATGCGCCGCCTCGAGCGCAAGCTGGACGGCGACTGGGACAAGATGGACGCGGCCGCGCGCCAGCGTGCGCGCGCCACGCGCGAGGCGATGCGCCGCGAGCGCAACCAGCTCGCCGAGTGGTACGGCGAGCTGAAGCACGGCTCCTCCGACGCCTGGGACGAGGTGAAGAGCGGCTTCGCGAAGAGCTACGACGAGCTCAGGAGATCCTTCGCCAAGGCGCGGAAGGACTTCTAGCCGTCCTCAGCCGCACACGCCGACCCAGCCGCAGGCGCTGCAGAAATCGCAGCCGTCCTTGCGGATGACGGCATGGTTGCCGCACTCGGTGCAGCGCAGCCCCTTCATCTTCGGCGCGGTTCCGGGCGCCGGCGCCTCGAGCACGCCCATCTGCTGCACCGGCATGCCGTCCTCGTCGAGGATCCCCAGCATGGCGTAGCGGTGGATGATGAGCCGCGCGACGTACGAAACGGTCGACGGCCAGTTCTGCTGCTTGCGGCTGCCTGGCGTGAACGCCATGAAATCGCCGAGCGGCTCCGGGTAGTCGAGCAGCTTGCGCAGCTTCATGCCGATCCACGCGGGATCGATGATGCGCATGTCGAGCGAGAGCAGCTTGCACAGGCCGTCGAGCGCGCGCGGGTATTCGCCCGAGAGCCACACGGAATAGGGACGCGTCACGCCGTCGGGCAGCGTAATTTCCTTGAGCCCGAGCACGAAGTCGTCGCGCGCCGCCGGGTTGTGGATGTCGATCGTCCAGGACATCGTGCCGTCGGTGCCGGTCTTCGGCTCCTTGTGGCTGAACATCGCGTCGATCACCGACCCGTGCGCGGCGTCGGGCAGCGCCCCGAGCTGCTCGCAGCGGAAGCGCACGAGCTGCGCCACCGCCGAGCAGACGCTCGGCATGCGCTTCTTCTCGCCCAGCGGCGGGAACGGCATGTCGAAAGCGTCGTCACCCGCGGTCTTGGCGAGCGTATCGAGCTTCACGCGCAGCCACGCCGGGTCGTCCGCGCGCATGTCCATCGACAGCGTCTTCGCCACCGCGCCGAGCCCGCGCGGCTGCTCGCTGCCGTTTACCCACGCCTCGAACGGATGCGTGCGCGCGTTCTCGACGTGCCCGACGAAGAGCGCGAAGTCGCCGTGCGGATGCTCGATCATGTACGTCCACGCCGGGTTGCCCGACGCGAGCTTCGGCCGGCCGGGCCAGCGCAGGCTCGCGAGCACCGGCTCGGGCACGGCCTTGATCTCGATGCGCCGGTTGACGTCGTTCTGCACGAAATCCTGCGGCCGGGTCTGCGCCTCGACCGAGAGCACCGAGCCGATGACGCTGTTCGGGCGGTACGTGGCAAGGCCCTTCAGGCCCGACTTCCACGCCTCGAAATACAGGTCCTGGAAATCCGAATATGGATAGTTCTCCGGCACGTTGACCGTCTTCGAGATGCTCGTGTCGATGCAAGGCGCGACCGCGGCGACCATGTCCTTGTGCGCCCCGGCCGTGAGCTCGAGTGCCGTGACGAAGTAGGGCGGCAGCGCCTTCACCTCGCCCCCGAGGTGCTTGTAAAAACGCCAGGCGTAGTCCTCGACCGGGAACTCCTTGAGGGTGCCGTCGGCCATGCGCTTCTTGCGCGTGTAGGTCCACGAGAACGGCGGCTCGATGCCGTTCGAGGCGTTGTCGGCGAACGCGAGGCTGATCGTGCCGGTCGGCGCGATCGAGAGCAGGTGGCTGTTGCGGATTCCCTGCTTGCGGATCAGCGCTTTGATCTCCTGCGGCAGCCGCGCGGCGAAGCTCGTGCCCGAGAGATACATGTCGGCGTTGAACAGCGGGAACGCGCCACGCTCGCGGGCGAGCTCGCTCGACGCGCGGTACGCGGCGTCGCGCATCGACTCGGAGATGTGCGCGGCCATGCGCCGCGCTTCCTCGGTGTCGTAGCGCAGGCGCAGCATGATCAGCGCATCGCCGAGACCGGTGAACCCGAGGCCCACCCGGCGCTTGTTCATGGCTTCGTCGTGCTGGGCCTTCAGCGGCCAGACCGTGACGTCGAGCACGTTGTCGAGCATGCGCACCGACACTTCGACGATCCTCGCGAAGCTCTCGAAATCGAAAGCCGCCTTCTCGCCGAACGGCTCATTCACGAAGCGGGTCAGGTTGATCGAGCCGAGGCAGCAGCAGCCGTAGGGCGGCAGCGGCTGCTCGGCGCAGGGATTCGTCGCCTCGATCGCCTCGCAGTAGTTGAGGTTGTTGTCGCGGTTGATGTGGTCGAGAAACAGGATTCCCGGCTCGGCGTGATCGTAGGTCGAGCGCATGATCTGGTCCCACAGGTCGCGGGCGCGCAGCTTCCGGTAGACCCACAGTCCGTCGTCGCGCTGATAGGCGCCCGCGGCGATCGCTTCCGGGTGCGGTTTCGCCTTGTGGACGAGCTCCACCTCGAGGTCGTGCTCCACCGCGGTCATGAAGGCGTCGGTGACGCCGACCGAGATGTTGAAGTTCGACAGGTCGCCCTTGTCCTTGGCGTGGATGAAGTCCTCGAGGTCCGGGTGGTCGCAGCGCAGCACGCCCATCTGCGCTCCGCGCCGGGCGCCCGCGGACTCGACGGTCTCGCACGACCGGTCGAACACGCGCATGTACGAGACCGGACCGCTCGCCCGGGAATGCGTGCCCTTGACCTCGGCGCCCCGCGGCCGGATGGAGGAGAAGTCGTAGCCGACGCCGCCGCCGCGGCGCATCGTCTCCGCCGCCTCCTGCAGCGCGGTGTAGATGCCGGGCCGGCCGTCGACGATCTCCGAGATCGAGTCGCCCACGGGCTGCACGAAGCAGTTGATGAGCGTCGCCTGCATCTGGA
Source organism: Burkholderiales bacterium (assembly GCA_035651815.1). GTDB lineage: Bacteria > Pseudomonadota > Gammaproteobacteria > Burkholderiales > SG8-39 > VBDM01. The sequence continues at coordinate 140,264 of DASRFB010000018.1, forward strand.
TGCCGGCCGCCGAGCTGATGCGCCCGGCCGGGATGAAGCCGGCTTCCATCGCCTCGGCGAAGCGGCGCTCCCAATGCGCGCGGCGGTCCTGAGGCTCGGCCGCCGCGAGCGCGCGCGCGATGCGCCGGCGCACCTCGTCGATCGACTGCTCCTTGCCCTTCGCGTACTTCTCGATCAGCGCCTCCCGGCAGATCTCCTGCTCGGGGAGGGTGGTAACCCGGGTTGCCGTCTCGCTCATGATGTCCTTCCGTCTCGATCCAGCGCCGTGATCACGGGCGCCCACGATACCGCGCCGCTGGAAACCATATATTGAGCCATATCACGCCAAAACCACAACTAATTGTGGTACGAGATGCGATAGATCGCCCCGTTCTCGTCGTCCGAGACGAGCAGCGCGCCGTCCGGGGTGGGCTGCACGTCGACCGGACGGCCCCAGGCCGAGCGTCCCTGCAGCCAGCCTTCGGCGAAGACCTCGTGCTTCACAGCCCGGCCGCCCTCGACGACCACCCGCGCGACGCGGTAGCCGATCTTGGTCGAGCGGTTCCACGAGCCGTGCTCGGCGACGAAGATGTTGTTGCGGTACCCGGCGGGAAACGCGTCGCCGGTATAGAACCGCATCCCGAGGGCGGCCACGTGCGCCCCGAGCTTGACCACGGGCGGGGTAAATTCGGCGCACCCGTGCCTGCGGAACTCGGGATCGGGCGTGTCGCCCTGGTGGCAATAGGGGAAGCCGAAATTCATCCCGGGCTTGGGCGCGTGGTTCAGCTCGTCCGAAGGCAGGTCGTCGCCCATCATGTCGCGCCCGTTGTCGGTGAACCAAAGCTCCTTCGTGCGCGGATCCCAGTCGAAGCCGACGCTGTTGCGAACGCCGCGCGCGACAACCTCGTAGCCCGAGCCGTCGGGCCGGATGCGCGAGATGACGCCGTAGCGGTCGGGATTGCGCTCGCAGACATTGCAGGGCATGCCGACCGGCACGTACAGCAGGCCGTCGGGCCCGAAGCGCACCAGCCTCGCTCCGTGGGCGCGGTCTCCCGGATAACGGTCCGTCACCACCACCGGCTTGGGCGGCGAATCGAGCTTCGCGACGATGTCGTCGAAGCGCAGAATGCGATCGACCTCGGCGACGTAGAGCGCGCCGTCGCGGAAAGCGACGCCGTTGGGGAGGTTCAGGCCGGACGCGACGGTCGTGACGCCGGTCACCTTGTCGCCGCGGTAGCGCACGGCGTAGACCCGGTCACCGCGGGTCCCGACGAAGAGCACGCCGTCGGGTCCGAGCGACATGGAGCGGGCCTCCGGGACTTTGTCGGTGAAGACGCTGATCCGGAACCCCGGCGGCAGCTTGATCGTGTCGATAGGCAGCCGCTGGGCCAGGGCGGGACCGGCGCTCGCGAGAACAACGAACAATGCAACGCAGGGCGCCGACAGGCGGCTCAGGGACGGGAGTTTCATGGCAGAATCACAGTGGCCGGGCTCCATCATAATGCAGCCGAGAAACAAGGGAGCACGGCCCACGGGAGCCGAGGTTTCATGCTGATTTCCCAGAAGCGGTACGCGAACGCCAAGGTCCTGACCTTGAGCGGTCGCATCGACAACGGGACGTCGGACTCGTTCAAGACCGGTCTCGGCGCGCACGTCGCGGAGTGCCGCGCGGGAGGCGACCGGCTCGTGCTCGATTTCTCCGGCGTCGACTACATCAGCAGCGTCGGCCTGCGGGCGCTCATGCTGGCGGCGAGGCAGTCGCGCGAGCAGGGCGGCACCATCGTGATGGCGGCGCTGCAGCCGGTGGTCCGGGAGATTTTCGAGATCAGCCGTTTCACCATGGTGTTCGATTGCTTTTCCACCGTGCGCGAGGCGCTGGCGAAGATATCGCCCAGCGCGCTGGCGGCGTACGACGCCCGCACGCCCGGCTGACCGAATGCCGGCGGTGCGCGTCAAGTTCTGGGGCACCCGCGGCTCCATTCCGGTCGCGCTCGATGCCGCTGCGCTCAAGGAGCGGCTCGCGAGCGCGCTCGTGGCGGCCTCGGGCCACGATGTCGGCACGATCGAGAAGGCGCGCGCCTGGCTCGAGCGCGGGCCGGGTTCGGCGCTCGGCCACACGTTCGGCGGCGACTCTCCCTGCGTTCAGCTCGAGGCCGGCGCCGCGGAATACGTGCTCTGCGATCTCGGCACCGGCGCGCGCGTCTTCGCGAACCGGGTGCTGCAGCGCCACGGTCCCGCGAGCCCGCAGGTGTTCCACGTCTTCATGTCGCACCTGCATTGGGACCACATCATGGGGTTCCCGTTCTTCACGCCCGCGTACCTGCCCGGGAACCGCATCGTGATCTACGGCTGCCACCGCGACCTCGAGCACGCGTTCCGCCGGCAGCACGCCGCGCCGTCCTTCCCCGTACCCTTCGAGCGGCTCGGCGCGCGCATCGAGTTCGTGACGCTCGCGCCGGGGCGCCCGTACGACATCGCCGGGTGGAGCGTCACGCCGCGGCGCCAGGATCACTCGGGCGACTCGTACGGATACCGTTTCGAGCGCGACCGCCGCTCGATCGTCTACTCGACCGACTCGGAATACAAGCTCGACAACGCCGCCGACGCGCAGGCGGCGACGGCGTTCTTCCGCGAAGCCGACCTCGTCATCTTCGACGCGATGTATTCGCTGGCCGACAGCGTCTCGGTGAAGGAGGACTGGGGTCATTCGAGCAACGTCGTCGGCGTCGAGCTGTGCCAGCTCGCCCGGGCGAAGCACCTGGTGCTCTTCCACCACGAGCCCGCGAACAGCGACGACAAGATCGCCTCGATATGGCGCGAGACGGTGCGCTTCGAGGAGATCACGCGCAACGGCGTGCCGCTGCGCGTCTCGGCGGCCTACGACGGCCTGGAGATCGAGCTCTGAGCTCGCCGCCGAGCAACGTCCCGGCGGGGACCACGACCGATCGGCTGATGATCGCGCCGCGGTCGGCGATTCCGTGGCGCGCGCTCCGCTCGGTCGTGCTGCTCGCCCTGCTGCTGGTTCCGGTGGTCTGGACCGATATGCCCGTCGTGAACGCGATGCGCCTCGCCTGGCTCGATTTCTACCAGGCGCTGTCGCCGCGCGAGCGCCGCTCGGCGCCCGCGGTCATCGTGGCGATCGACGAGAAGAGCCTGGAGCGATACGGTCAATGGCCTTGGCCGCGCGACCTGGTCGCGAAGCTGCTCGATCGCATCCGCGCCGCCGGGCCCGCCGCGATCGGCGTCGACCTGCTGTTTCCGAACGCGGACCGTCTCTCGCCCGAGCAGCTGGCGCCGACGCTCGCGGGATACAACGCCGCGCTCGCGGCCGGCCTCGCGAAGCTGCCGTCGCACGACGTTCTGCTGGCGCACTCGATCAAGGCGGCGCCGACCGTTCTCGGCATCGCGGGCCTCGAGATGGCGACGAGCAGCCCGGGTACGGCCCAGTTCACGCCGTCGTTCCAGAAGGGGGGCGACGCGACGCCGTTCCTGCGCCGCTACGCCGAAACGCTGCGCAGCATTCCGGGGATCGACAAGTCCGCGCAAGGGCACGGGCTTCTCAGCGTCGATACCGAGGGCGGCGTCGTGCGGCGCATGCCCGTCGTCGCCGCGGTCGGCAACACGCCGGTGCTCGGTTTCAGCATCGAGACTTTGCGCGTGGCGAGCGGCGACCCGGTGTTCACCGTCAACAGCGACGCCACCGGCGTGCGCTCGATCGGCGTCGGCGGCGTGAACATCCCGACGCAGCGCGACGGCCATATCTGGGTGCACTACACGCCGCACAACACGGCGCGCTATGTCTCGGCGGCCGACGTCCTCGCGGGCACGGTCGACAACTCCGATCTCGGCGGCATGCTGGTGCTCGTGGGCCTGAGCGCGCTCGGCCTGATCGACTATCAGACCACGCCGCTCGGCGAGCGCATGCCGGGCGTCGAGATCCACGCGCAGGTCCTCGAGAACATTTTCGACGGCAAGCTGCTCTCGCGCCCGCGCTGGGCGCCGTGGGCGGAGGGCGCGGCGTTTCTCGTCTTCGGGCTGCTGCTCGCGTATGCCGTCCCGCGTCTGACGCCGCGCCGCTCAGGCGTCCTGCTCGCGGCGGTGCTCGCCGCGCTCATGGGCGCGGGCTTCGTCGGCTACAAGAGCGCGGGGCTCCTTATCGACGCGCTCGTCCCCGCCGCGGCGCTGGCGTTGCTCTTCGCCGCGATGCTCGCTGCGACGCTCGCGCAGGCCAACGCGCAGCGGCGCCTGCTGCGCGAACGGCTGCAGCGCGAGCGCGAGGCGGCCGCCCAGATCGCCGGCGAGCTGGACGCGGCCCGCCGCATCCAGGTCGGCATGCTCCCGAGGCCCGAGACCGCGTTCCCGGGCGAGCGGCGGTTCCAGCTGTTCGCGCGCATGCAGCCCGCGCGCGAGGTCGGCGGCGACCTGTACGACTTCTTCATGCGCGACCGTGATCGCCTGTTCCTCCTCATCGGCGACGTCTCGGGCAAAGGCCTGCCGGCGAGCATCTTCATGGCGGTGAGCAAGGCCTTGTGCAAGCGCGCGGCGCTGCGGCTCACGCGCGGCGTGGACGAGACCCTGACGCGCGTCGGCGCGGAGATCGCGCGCGAGAACCCCGAGGCGCTGTTCGTCACCGCCTTCGCCGCGGTCCTGGACGCGAACACGGGCGTGCTGACGTACGCGAGCGCCGGGCACGACGCTCCGTATCTGGTGTCGCCGCATCACGGCGGCGCCGAGCGGCTCGATCAGGCGGGCGGCCCGCCGCTGTGCGTGGTCGACGGGCACCGGTACACCGCCGCCGGGCACGCGCTCCGGCGCGGCGACATCCTTTGCTTGTTCACCGACGGCATCACCGAGGCGATGAGCACGGCGGGAGAGCTCTACGGCCGCGAGCGCCTGAGCGCCGTGCTCGAGCGCACGCGCGGCGCTCCGTCCGTGGACGCCGTGGGGCAGGCGGTCCTGGAGGATGTCGCTCGCTTCGTCGGCGCCGCGGAGCCCGCGGACGACCTGACGCTGCTCGTGCTGCGCTGGAACGGCCCCTAGCGGACGTCGATCACCACGCGCCGGTTGCGCGGCTCGTCGATGCCCTGCGAGGTACGCACGGCCGGCTCGCGCTTGCCGCGCCCCGCGACCGTGATGCGATCGGCCGGGACGCCGGAGCGAATCAGGACGTCGCGCACCCGCTCGGCGCGCTTCACAGACAGATCGTCGTTGTCCTCGTTGGCGCCGACGAGGTCGGTGTGCCCGATCACCGTGATTTCGGGGCTCTCCCGGCTCTTCATCTCGGCGAGCACGCGCTCGATCTCCGGCTTCATCGCATCGGGCAGCTCGTCGCTGCCCGTGTCGAAATAAATGGTGAACGAGGCGGGCTTGCGCGGCTGCGCGGCAAGCGCCGACTGGAACGTCTGCCGGACTTCCTCTTCCTTGGCGGTTTCCCGCTTGACGGTTCCGGCCCGGTCGGAGCGGGCGGTGGCGTAGGCGCTGTTGAGCACGACCTGCTCGCCCTTCTCGGTCTCGACCACGATGGTGCCGACCTTGCCCTCGGCGTCCGGCAGGAGCACGACCATCTCCTGGCCGCCGCGGGGGTACCCGACGACCAGGGCGACCCACAGAGCGATTGCAGCGGCGAATCCCATGTGTCAGTCCTCCACCCGCACCAGGAACACGGTGCCGCGCACGCCCAGGATCGACGCCGGCAGCTTCACCTTCATCGCGGTCGGCGATTGCTTGGCGATCTTGCCCGATACGACGGCGAGCGTCCCTTTGCGCAGCGACGTGTTGAACGTTCCCTCGTGAGTCGTCGAGTTGAAAGCGAACCGGTCGATGGCGAGCTCGCTGTTCGGCCCCATCGAGAGCAGCGAGTTGTCCACGAAGGAGATGCCGACCGAGCCGTCGGCGCCGGTGATGATCGTGTCGGTGGCCCGCACCGGCGTCCCGACCTTCGCGGGCAAGCGCTTGCCGCCGCGCTCGATGAACACCGCGCCCTTGGCGACCTTGATCTGCGCGATGTCCTCCGCCGCCTGCGCCAGAAAGGGCGCGAGGCACAGGAGCGCGATGAGAAGTCCGCGCCAGCAAGCGGCGCGGGCGGGTCGCATGATGATCGAATCTCCCTGGATGTTTGTTCCTATAATAGCCAATTCGACCCTTCCTGGCGTGATCCATGGTCGATTCACCGCACCGGCGCTTCTCGGCCCGCATGGACTCGATGCGCGAGATCCGCGAGTTCGTGGAAGACGCCGGGACGAACGCCGGGCTCGCACGCGAAGACGTCCTCAAGCTGCTCCTCATCGTCGAGGAGCTTTTCACGAACACGGTCATGCACGGCTACGGCGGCGACAGCGATGCGCCCGTGTGGATGTCGCTCGAGCCGGTCGCGGCCGGCCTGATGCTGAGCTACGAGGACGAGGCCCCGGCGCACGATCCCCTGGGCTCGTTCACGCCGATGAAGACCTCGGTCATGCTGAACGAGCAGCCCGTCGGCGGGCTGGGCGTCAAGCTGATCCGCAAGCTCGCCACCGATATCAGCTATCGGCGCGAGCGCGAGCGCAATTGCATTCGCCTGACTTTCACGGGCGGCGCGCGCGGCTAACGGGCCTCCTCGCGCGGTGAAGCTCGTCACCTGGAACACGCAGTGGGCGCGCGGCTGCGACGGCCGCGTCGATCCGGCCCGCATCGTGAAGGCGGCGCGCTCGCTCGCGGATTTCGACGTGCTGTGCATGCAGGAGGTCGCGTGCAACTTCCCCGGCCTCGCGGGGAGCGCGGGCGAGGACCAGTTCGCGATCCTCGGCGAGCTGTTGCCGGGCTACTCGTCGATCCGCGCGCCGGCAATCCAGGTTTCGGCGCCGGGCGGCGGGTGGCGTCAGTTCGGCAACGCCATCTTCACGCGATTGCCGGTGCTGCAGGTCTTTCGCCACCTGCTGCCGTGGCCAGCCGACGCGAGCGTGCCCAACATGCAGCGATCCGCGGTCGAGGCGGTGGTGCAGGCGCGCTCCGGGCCGCTGCGAGTGACGACCACGCACCTGGAGTACTACTCGATGAAGCAGCGCGCCGCCCAGGTCGAGCGGCTGCGCGAGCTGCAGGCCGAGGCGGCGGGCCACGCGAACGAGCCGATCCGGCCGGAGAAGCAAGGCAGCCCATTCGCGCCGGCGCCGCGGCCCGCGTCCGGAATCCTCACGGGCGACTTCAACTTTCGTCCAGAGGATCCCCTGCACGCGCGCATGCAGGCGGCGATAGGTCCCGGCGTGCCGGCGTATCGCGACGCGTGGGAGGTGCGCCATCCCGGAAGGCCGCACGATCCGACGCTCGGACTTTTCGACAAGGAGCAATGGCCCGAGCCACCGTTCTGCTGCGATTTCATCTTCGTCACCGAGGACCTCGCGCCCCGGGTGGAGCAGGTCGCGGTCGACGCGACCACCGACGCGTCGGACCACCAGCCGGTCCTGCTGGTGTTGCGCGACTAGCGGGCGAGGAACCGAACCAGCCGGTCGAGCAGCTCGTCGGGCTTCTCGGCCATGACGTTGTGCCCGCTGCCGTCGAGCTCGACCCACTCGGCGCCCGGGATCGCGGACGCCAGCGCGCGAGCGCCGCGCGCGGGCGTCATCTGGTCGCGGCGCCCGGACACGAGCAGCGCCGGGCAGCGCACCTGCGCCGCCCGCTCGAGCCCCGCGGCGTAATCGTTGCACGCCGAGAAGTCGGCGTGCAGCACGCCCGGCTTCGCGCGCTGCATCAGCTTGAGGTTCGCGCCGATCACCCAGGAGCCCGGCCCGGGGTTCCCGGGAAACTGGGCGTAGGCGCCGTGCGACCAGACATTGATCATGGCGCGCGCGCGCGGCTCGTCGCTGCGCGCGGCTTCGAGCAGCTCGGGGCTCACGCGCATCGGGACGGCCGAGCCGATCAGCGCGATCGCCTCGACGCGCTCGGGAAGCCGCGCGGCGCAGTCCAGCGCGACCAGGGATCCCATGCTGTGGCCGACGAGGGCGGTCCTCACGACGCGGGCGGCGTCGAGCAGCGCGATCAGCCATGCCGCCATGTCCTCGATCCGGCGCAGAGCGGGACCCTCGCTGCGGCCGTGCCCCGGAAGGTCGGGCGCGAGCACGGCGCGGCCGTGATGCGAGAAGTAGCGCGCCTGCAATCCCCAGACGCTGTGATCTAGCGCACCGCCGTGGATGAAGACAACCGTGCGCAGGGACGCATCGAACGGCACGCCGCCCGTGTACGCGTACGCGCGCCCGCCGTGAACGCTGAAGTCCATCAGGTCTTCGCCGCTGCGGCGAGCCCGCGGTCCAGGTCCTCGACGAGATCTTCCGGGTCCTCGAGCCCGATCGAAAGGCGGACCGTGCCCTCCGCGATGCCCGCGCCGCGCAGCGCTTCGGCGTCCATGCGGAAGTGCGTGGTGCTCGCGGGATGGATCACGAGCGACTTCGCGTCGCCGACGTTCGCAAGGTGGGAGAAGACCCGCAGCGACTCGATGAAGCGGCGGCCGGCCGCGCGGTCGCCCTCGAGGTTGAAGCTGAACACCGCGCCGCAGCCGCGGGGCAGCAGCCGCTTCGCGAGCGCGTGATCGGGGTGCGAGGGCAGCTCGGGATACGCGATGCTCGCGACCGCCGGGTGGCCCGACAGGAAGGCGATCACCTTGCGCGTGTTCTCGACGTGGCGCTGCATGCGCAGCGGCAGCGTCTCGACGCCCTGCAGGATTTGGAACGCGGTCGCCGGGCTCATGCAGGCGCCGAAATCGCGCAGGCCCTCGCGCCGCGCGCGCAGCAGGAACGCGGCCACCGTCGATTCCTCGGTGAAATCCATGCCGTGGAACCCGCCATAAGGCTCGGTCAGCTCGGGAAATTTTCCCGAGGCGTCCCAGTCGAAACTTCCTCCGTCCACCAGCACGCCGCCGATCGCGACGCCGTGGCCGCCGAGGAACTTCGTCGCCGAGTGAACCACCAGGTCGGCGCCGTGATCGAAGGGCCGCAGGAGATAAGGCGTGGTGAACGTGGAGTCGACGACGAGCGGCACCTTGACCGCGTGCGCGAGCTCGGCCACCGCCGAAACGTCGAGCACGTCGAGCCCGGGGTTGCCGAGCGTCTCGCCGAAGAACAGCCGGGTGTTCGGGCGCACGGCGTCGCTCCAGGCGGCGAGGTCGCGCGGATCGACGAAGGTCGTCTCGATGCCGAACCGCGGCAGCGTATACGAGAGCAGGTTGTGCGAGCCGCCGTAGAGCGAGCGCGAGGCGACGATGTGCGAGCCCGCGCCCGTCAGCGTCGCGATCGCAAGGTGCAGGGCGGCCTGGCCGCTCGCCGTGGCGATCGCGCCGACGCCGCCCTCGAGCGCCGCGACGCGCTCCTCGAGGACCGCGTTCGTCGGGTTCGAGATGCGCGAATACACGTGGCCTGCGCGCTCCATGTCGAAGAGCGCGGCGGCGTGATCGGCGTCGCGGAACACGAACGAGGTCGTGAAGTAGATGGGCGTCGCGCGCGCGCCCGTGACCGGGTCCGGCTGCTGGCCTGCGTGCAGGGTGAGCGTGTCGAACTGCAGGGGGCGCGGAGCGGCCATGGCGTTCTCCTCGGGATGCCGGCCGATTCTAGCAGCGGCGCGAGCCGCCCAAAAAAGACCGCGCCCGGAGGCGCGGTCTTCTTCGTCGAACGCTCGAGGCGCGCGTCAGCCGAGCGGCACGGGCACGTACACGCGCGCGTTCTCCCGCTGCACGAGCAGCGCGACGTTGCCCTTCGCGCGGTCGACCAGCTGTCGCAGCTGATCGATGTTCTTCACCGGCTGGTTGTTCACGCCGAGGATCACGTCGCCCGGCTGGATCCCGGCCTTCGCGGCGGGGCCGGTGGCATTCTCCACGACGAGCCCGGATTCGGTGCCGAGCTGCTTGCGCTCCTCGCCGGTCAGCGGACGCACCGCGACGCCGAGCTTGCCCTGGGGCTTGGCTTGCTCCTTCTCTTGCGTGTCCGCTTTTGCGACCTTCTCCTCGTCGGGCGCGCGTCCCACCTGGACGTGCAGGTCGTGCGGCTGACCCTGGCGCAGGATCGAAAGCGTGATGCTCGTCCCGGGCTTGGTTTCGCCGATCACCCGGGGCAGGTCGCTCGATTGCTCGACCGGCTTGTCGTTCACCTTGGTGATCACGTCGCCCGCCTGGAACCCCGCCTTGGCGGCCGGGCTGCCGGGCTCGACCGAGCTCACGAGCGCGCCCTCGGTCTGCCTGATCCCGAAGGCCTGCGCGAGCTCCTTGGTCATGGGCTGAACGGTGACGCCCAGACGGCCGCGTTCGACGCGGCCGTATTTCTGCAGGTCCTCCTTGACCTTCATCGCGAGGTCGATGGGCACGGCGAAGGACAGTCCCATGTACCCGCCGGTGCGGCTGTAGATCTGGGAATTGATCCCGATGACCTCGCCGTTCAGGTTGAACAAGGGCCCGCCCGAATTTCCGGGATTGATCGCGACGTCGGTCTGCAGGAACGGCACGTAGCTCTCGTCGGGCAGCGAGCGCGCCTTGGCGGAGATGATGCCGGCGGTCACCGAATTGTCGAGGCCGAACGGCGAACCGATGGCGGCAACCCATTCCCCGACCTTCGTCTTCGACACGTCGCCGATGCGCACGACGGGCAGGTCGCTCGCGTCGATCTTGACCAGACCGACGTCGCTGCGCTTGTCGACGCCGATGACTTTAGCCTTGAACTCGCGCTTGTCGGTGAGCTTCACCGTCACCTGCGAGGCGTCCGCGACCACGTGCGCGTTGGTCAGGATGTAGCCGTCGTGGCTGACGATGAACCCGGATCCCAGCCCCTGCCGAACGGAGTTGCCCTCGGGGATCGGGATGTTGAAGCGCTTGAAGAACTCGTAGAGGGGATCGTTCGGGTCCATCCCCTGCAGCCGGTCCTGCGCGCTCACCTTCTGCGTGGTGCTGATGTTGACGACCGCCGGTCCGTACTGCTCGACCAGCGTGCTGAAATCCGGCAGCGGCCGGGTGGCCTGGCTGACCGGCGGCTGCTGCGTCTGCTGCGCTTCCTGCCTCTGCTGCGCGGTGGCTGCGGGCGACGCCGTGATCGGCGCCAGCCGCCCGCCCGCGTAGCCGAGGAGCGCGGCCGCGCCGAGACAGGCGGCAACGACGATCGGCAGCTTGCTGTTCACCATGCGGGTCTCCTTCTTGGGGTCTTTCCTTGGGCACTGCGCGGCCCGGCGAGTTCCGTGCGAAAGCGGCAGGGATACAGAAGCTTACAGCGGCGTTACCGCGGCGCCCCGCATGGGCCACCGGCGGCGGGGGAGAATCAGGTCGCGGCGGCCTGCCGCGCGCGCAGCGCCTCTTCGCGGGCAAGCTGCTCCGCGCGGGCCTGCTTGAGGATGTTGGCGCACTCCGGGAACCCGCCGCTCAGCGCGAGCTCGATCGCCGTGTCGCCGCTCTTGCTCACGAGGCTCACGTCGGCGCCGTTGCGCAGCAGCAGCTCGACCATCTTCGCGTCCCCGCGCAGGGTCGCGTACATGAGCGGCGTGTAGCCGTTCTCGGCGCGCAGGTTGGGGTCGAAGTTCTTCGACAGCAGCTTCTGGGCGTAGACCAGGTTGCCCTTCTCGATCGCGTAGAAGATGGCCTTGATGCCCTCGACGCTCCTTTCCTTGGGCTTGGTCTCCAGGCCGGTCGGCAGGATACCGACTACGTAGTTGATGAGCGAGATGCCCACCATCGCGATCATCGCGATCACGAGGGGCGCGGTCGCGACGCCGAGCTTGTCCGCGACGTCGGCGGGCATGTTGGCCGCGACCGCGAGCAGCACGACCAGGAAGAAGAACTGGAACTTCAGGTACAGGAACAGCGCGATGAAGACGATCAGCGCGAGCAGGGCGAGCAGGACGTTGCGCTCGACGCCGAGCGCCGCGAGCCAGTCCTCCGGCAGGTTCGCGAGCAGAGCCGTGCCCCCGACCAGCAGGAACAGCGTCCACTCGCGCAGATTCTTGATCTTGCCCATCGGCGCTCCCCGGGCCGGGCGTCCGGGCATGCCCCGTCCCCGACCGTGTCTTTGCGCCTATTATAATTGTCCTGTCGCGCGCCGCGACGCCGGAATCGACTCATGAGCAAGGCTTTTACCCGCGAAGACGACGACGCGCTCGAAGACGGGCCCGAGCTCGACGCGCAGCAGCCGCAGGGCGCGAAGAACTACATCACGCCCGCCGGGCACGCGCGCCTGAAATCCGAGCTGAAGGCGCTGGTCGAGGTCGAGCGCCCCGAGCTGGTGAAAACCGTGGCCTGGGCGGCCTCGAACGGCGACCGCTCCGAGAACGCCGACTATATCTACGGCAAACGCCGGCTCCGCGAGATCGAGCGGCGGATCCGTTACCTGATCAAGCGCCTGGAGATCGCCGAGGTGGTGGACCCGCGCGACCAGGAGCAGGACCGGGTGTTCTTCGGGGCGACGGTGGTCTATCGGGACGGCAAGGGGGAGGAGCAGACGGTGAGCGTCGTCGGCATCGACGAGGTCGACCCCGCGCACCGACGCGTCTCCTGGATCTCGCCGATCGCGAAGGCGCTGCTGAAGGCGCGCGAAGGCGACGTCGTCACCGTCAACACGCCGTCCGGAGCCGAGGAGCTCGAGATCCTCGAGGTGCGCTACGAGGAGCTGCGCTAGCGCTCAGTTGGCGGGGGCGGGCTGGTCGGCTCCAGCGACCTTCGGGAAATCTCCCGCCTTCACGACCGAGAGCTTCGCCGGATCCAGGTAGCGGCGCAGCGCCGCCTGCACTTCCGCGGGCGTAAGGGCGGCGACGCGCCGCTCGAGCTGCGCGTCCCAGTCGAAGGTCCTGCCGACGAACAGGTACGACGCGAGACGGCTCGCGAGCGCGTCGTCCTGCGTGCGCGCGACCTTGCGCGCCTGGAGCAGGCCGCGCTTCGCGTTCTCGACCTCCTCCGCACCGAACCCCTGGTCGAGCGCTTTGCGCAGCTCTTCCATAATCAGCGCCTCGACCCGCGCCCGGTTCTGCGGCGCGTAGATCGCGTACACGCCGAACGCGCCGCGCTGGTCCAGGCTGTCGGCCGAGACGTACGAGCCCACGCTGTACGAGAGTCCTTCCTGCTCGCGCACGCGGCGCAGCAGCCGCGAGTCCGAGCCGCCGCCGAGCAGGTAGTTGCCGAGCAGCAACGCGGGGAAGTCGGGACTGTCGTCGCGGATCTTGAGGTTCATCCCGGCGCGGTAGACCGCGTTCGCCTTGTCGGGGGTAAGGATCGCCTCGTTGATCGCCGACACGTCCTGGAAGGGATGCGCGATGCGCGAGTAGGGGCTGGGGCTCTTCCAGTCGCCGAGGAGCTGGCCCAGGAGCCGCGACACCTCGTCGGGATCGAAGTCGCCGACGACCGCGACCTCGCCGTTCGAGGCGCCGACGAGGTCGGTGTAGCAGCGCTTCACGTCCTCGAGGCTCAGGTCCTTGAGCTTCTCGGCGCGCTCCTCGAGCGTCATGTTGTAGAGCCAGTGCCCGGGCGGGTAGGGGTTCAGGTGCCGCGAGATCGCGATCCCCGCGAGCGCGCCCGGGTCGCTGCGTTGCGTGTCGATGCTGGTGATCGCCGCTCGCCGGAACTGCTCGAACTCGCTCTCCGGGAAGGACGGCTCGCGCAGCACCTCGGCGACCTGGCGCAGCACGTCGGGGAGGCTCGCGCGCACGGTCTCGATCGAGCCGCCTTCGGCGCCGATGCCGACGTTGGCCTTGAGCCGGTCGAACTCGTTGCGGATCTGCTCGCGCGTCTTCTTCTGCGTACCGCGCACGAGCATCGCGCTCGCCGCTCCGCACGCGGCGCTGCGTCCGGCCTTGCTCTGCTGGGTACCCCAGCGCAGGCTGATCTGCGCCACGACCGTGTGGCCGCGCGTGCGCTTCGGCAGCAGCGCGAGCTTCAGCCCGCCGGGCAGCGTCCGGCGGATGGTGCGCGCCTCGATGTTCGCCGGCGTCGGATCGAACGCCTCGCCCTGAGCGACCATCCCCGAGCCCTTGTAGTCCTTCAGCGCCGCGGCGACGTCGGGCACGGCCGGGATGTCGGCGCGGTCGAGCTCCTTGGTCGGGATGAACAGGCCCACGGTACGGTTCGACGCTTTCAGGTAATGCGCGGCGACGCGCTGCACATCGTCGGCGGTGACCTTGCGCAGCCGGTCGCGATGCAGGTACAGCATGCGCCAGTCGCCGATTGCCGCGTACTCCGAGAGCGTGCCCGTGAGCTGGCGCGAGTCCGCGATCGTGAGCTCGAAATCGTTGAGGAGGCGCGTGCGTGCGCGCTCGACCTCCTCGTCCGATGGGCGGTTGCGCCCGACGTCCTCGAGGGTCGCGAGCAGCACGTCGCGCGCCTCGTCGAGCGAGCCGCCGGGCGGGAGCCCGGCGCCGAAATAGCCGTAGCCGGCCTCGCGCTGCTGGCGCTCGCTGCCGAAGACATAGCTCGCCTTGCCGGTCTCGACCAGCGCCTTGTGCAGCCGCCCCGAGGGCACGTGGTTGAGCATGGCGACCAGCACGTCGACCGCCGCGTAGTCGGCGTGCGTGCCCGGCGGCAGGTGGTACAGCACCGACACGAGCGGCGCGTCGCCGACGCGGCGCAGCGTCACGGTGCGCTCGCCGTCCTGCGTCGGCTCGACCGTGTAGGTCTTGCGCAGCGCGCGCGTCGGCCGGGGAAGAGGTCCGAAATGCTTCTGCACGAGCCGCAGCGCGGTCGACTGGTCGAACCGTCCCGAGACGATCAGCACGGCGTTGTCGGGCTGGTAGAACTCGCGGTAGAAGGCCTGCAGCCGCTCGATCGGGACGTTCTCGATGTCGGAACGCGCGCCGATGATCGCCCTGCCGTAGTTGTGCCACACGTAGGCCGCCGAGGCGACGCGCTCGCGCAGCACCGCGTAAGGACTGTTCTCGCCCGACTCGAACTCGTTGCGCACGACGGTCATCTCGGCGTCGAGGTCTTTGCGCGACACGCGCGCGTTGCGCATGCGGTCGGCCTCGATGTCGAGCGCCCACTCGAGGTTCTTGTCGTCGGCGGTGAAGGTTTCGAAATAGTTGGTGCGGTCGTACGAGGTCGTGCCGTTGAAGCGCGCGCCGTGCTTCAGGAACTCGCCCTTTACGTTGGGATAGCGGGGTGTGCCCCGGAACAGCATGTGCTCGAGCAGGTGCGCCATCCCGGCCTCGCCGTAGCCCTCGTTGCGAGACCCCACGAGGTAGGTGATGTGCACCGTGATGGTGTCGATCGAGGGATCCGGCACGAGCAGCAGCTTCAGCCCGTTGGCGAGACGGTATTCGGTGACGCCTTCGATCGAGACGACCTCCGAAGGCGCTTGCGCGATCCGGGACTGCGGGGTCGCGACGCGGGCGGCGGCCGCGGGGCCGGCCGGGGCGGCGACCGCGGGCGCGAGCCCCACGAGCAGCAGGGCGAGCGAAGCGAGCTTCACGAGCATGAGACGAATGGGGAAGGGTGTTTCAGAATCCCGATTGTAGCGTCATTGGCGCCGCGATCGGTGCCTCCGGCCGGACGGGGTTGAAATTTGCGGCGTAGAGCCTCATTCTGGCTCGGCGGGGGGCGGATCCTTTACAACCTGTTACACGATCCGGCCGCCCGGCAACCCCACGGAGCACGGCATGACGACGACCACCGCGAAGGAGACGCTCGGCTTCCAGGCCGAGGTGAAGCAGCTCCTCAACCTGATGATCCACTCCTTGTACAGCAACAAGGAGATCTTCCTGCGCGAGCTGATCTCGAACGCGTCCGACGCCGCGGACAAGCTGCGCTTCGAGGCGCTGTCGGAAAACTCGCTGTACGGCTCCGACGCCGATCTCAAGATCCGCGTGTCGTTCGACAAGTCGGCGCGCACGATCACCGTCTCCGACAACGGCATCGGCATGTCGCGCGACGAGGTGATCCGGAACATCGGCACGATCGCGAAGTCGGGCACGCGCGAGTTCTTCCAGTCGATCAACAAGGAGGAAATGCGAGGAGACCCCGCGAGACAGCTCCAGATGATCGGTCAGTTCGGCGTCGGCTTCTACTCGTCGTTCATCGTCGCGGACCGCGTCACGCTGGTCACGCGACGGGCGGGGGCCGCGGCCGGCCAGGCGGTGCGCTGGGAGTCCGACGGCGCGGGAGAGTACACGATCGAGAGCATCGAGAAACCGGGGCGCGGCACGGACGTCGTGCTGCACCTGCGCGAAGGCGAGGACGAGCTGCTCTCCGACCTGCGGCTCAAGACCATCATCCGCAAGTACTCCGATCACATCGCGATTCCCATCGTGATGAAGAAGGCCCGCTGGGACAAGGACAAGAACGACTACGTCCCGACGGACGAGGACGAGACCGTCAACCAGGCGAGCGCCCTGTGGGCGCGTCCGAAGAGCGAGGTCACGGACGAGCAGTACGTCGAGTTCTACAAGCACGTGGCGCACGACTTCGAGGCGCCGCTCGCGTGGACGCACAATCGCGTCGAGGGCCGGCAGGAATACACACAGCTCCTCTACGTCCCGGCGCGCGCGCCGTTCGACCTCTGGGACCGCAACCAGCGTCGCGGCCTGAAGCTCTACGTGCGCCGCGTCTTCATCATGGACGACGCCGAGCAGTTGCTGCCCGCGTATCTGCGCTTCGTGCGCGGCGTGGTCGACTCGAACGACCTCCCGCTCAACGTGTCGCGCGAGATCCTGCAGGAGAGCAAAGACATCGACGCGATCCGCTCGGGCTGCACCAAGCGCGTGCTAGCGCTGCTCGAGGACCTGGCCGAGAACCGGAAGGAGAAGTACGCCGCGTTCTGGAAGGAGTTCGGCCGCGTCCTGAAGGAAGGCGTCGGCGAGGATGCGGCGAACAAGGAGCGCCTGGCGAAGCTGCTGCGTTTCGCGTCGACGCATTCGGACTCCGAGGAGCAGGGCGTGTCGCTCGCGGATTACGTCTCGCGCATGAAGGAAGGCCAGGGCGGCATCTACTACGTCACCGCCGACACCTTCGCCGCCGCGAAGAACAGCCCACACCTCGAGATCTTCCGCAAGCGCGGGATCGAGGTGCTCCTGCTGCACGAGCGCGTCGACGAGTGGCTCGTGGCCAACCTGCCCGAGCACGAAGGCAAGCCGTTCGTCTCGGTCGCGCGCGGGGAGCTCGACCTGGGCAAGATCCGCACCGACGAGGAAAAGCAGGAAGAGGAGCGGCTCGCCGGCGATCTGCGCGACGTGGTCGACAAGCTCAAGACCGCGCTCGGCGATCGGGTGAAGGACGTGCGCGTCACGTCGCGCCTCACCGGGTCGCCCTCGTGCCTGGTCGCCGACGAGCACGACCTCGGCGGCAACCTCAGCCGCATCCTCAAGTCCGTGGGGCAGACGGTGCCGACGGCGAAGCCCATCCTGGAGATCAACCCGGGACATCCGATCGTGCAGCGGCTGAAGCAGGAGCAAGACCGCTTCGGCGACTGGGCGCACGTCCTGTTCGACCAGGCCCTGCTCGCCGAGGGCGGTCAGCTCGAGGATCCGGCGGGCTTCGTCAGGCGCTCGAACGAGCTGATGCTCGAGCTCGCGGGCTCGTCCGGGCCGAAGCTCTGGACGCCCGGTAGCTGACCCCGTATCGTACCGGACGCAATGACGCCCGGTACCCGCTGGCGCGGCGCGATCGCCGCCGCGCTGCTCGCCTTCGCTCCGCTCGCGGTCCGCGCTCAGCCCGCGGCCGACCGCCCGCCCGAGGCGGACACGGGCTTTCAGCCGAAGGCCGCGGTTCACGCGAAGCGCTTCCTGGTCGTCGCCGCGCATCCGCTCGCGGCACGCGCGGGCGCCGACACCCTCGCGCGCGGCGGCAACGCGATCGACGCTGCCATCGCGACGCTCATGGTGCTCAACCTGGTCGAGCCGCAGTCGTCGGGGATCGGCGGCGGCGGGTTCCTGCTGTACTGGTCGCAGAAGGACCGCAGCGTCTCGGCGTACGACGGACGCGAGACCGCGCCCGCAGCCGCGACGCCGGGCCGCTTCCTCGACGCCGACGGCAAGCCGTTGTCCTGGCCCGACGCGATCGTGAGCGGACGGTCGGTCGGCGTGCCGGGGCTGCTGCGCATGCTCGAGCTCGCGCACCGCCGGCACGGGAGGCTGCCGTGGGCGACGCTGTTCGAGCCCGCGATCCACCTGGCCGAGTCGGGATTTCCGATGTCGCCGCGGCTGCACGCGCTGGTCGCGGCCGACTCCTATCTCGCGCAGGACGCGGACGCGCGCCGATACTTCTACGCGCTCGACGGCCGGGCCAAGGCGGCGGGCACCATGATCCGGAATCCCGAGCTCGCCGCCGTGCTGCGCTCGGTCGCCGCGCGCGGCGCCGACGCGTTCTACCGCGGCGACGTCGCGCGCGCGATCGTCGCGAAGGCTCGGGCGCACCCGCGCTCGCCCGGGGATCTCGTCGAGGCCGATCTTTCCGGATACGCCGCGATCGAGCGCAAGCCGCTGTGCGGGCCTTACCGCACGTGGAAGATCTGCGGCATGCCGCCGCCCAGCTCGGGCGGTTTCGCCGTGCTGCAGATGCTCGGCATCCTGGAGCGGCTCGGCATCGAGCGCGCCCGTCCGGCGTCGCTCGAGGCGGTGCATCTCTTCTCCGAGGCGGGGCGCCTCGCGTACGCGGACCGCGACACGTACATCGCCGATCCGGCGTTCGTTCCGACGCCGCTCGCGCCGCTCCTCGACCCGCGCTATCTCGACAGCCGGGCGCGCCGGGTCGACCGCTCGCGCTCGATGGGGCGCGCGCGGCCGGGATCACCGCCCGGCGTCCCGGTCGTCGGCACGGCGGAGGCGCTCGAGCTTCCTTCGACCAGCCACGTGTCGATCGTCGACGCCGAGGGCGACGCGGTGAGCGTCACCGCCAGCATCGAATCGGCTTTCGGAAACCGTCAGATGGTGCGCGGCTTCATGCTGAACAACGAGCTCACCGATTTCTCCTGGCTGCCCGAGGTGGACGGCAAGCCGGTCGCGAACCGGGTCGGGCCGGGCAAGCGCCCGCGCAGCTCGATGGCGCCGACGCTCGTGTTCGACGCCGACGGCCGCCTCGTGCTCGCCATCGGATCGCCGGGCGGGCATTCGATCATCAATTACGTCGCGAAGACGCTGGTCGGGGTGCTCGGCTGGGGTCTCGACGTGCAGGACGCGATCTCGCTGCCGAATTTCGGCAGCCGCAACGGCCCGACGGACCTGGAGCGCGGCACTCCGCTGGAGCGATTGGTTCCGCAGCTGCGCGCGATGCAGCACGTCGTGCGCGTCCGGCCCGAGACCAGCGGGCTGCATGGTATACAGCGGGTCCCGGGAGGATGGCTCGGAGGAGCGGACCCCCGGCGGGAGGGCGCCGCCGTGGGGGAATGAGACTCACATCACGGATGCCGATGGAATACCGGCAGCACGGTCCTCGTACACTCCATAATGTCCCCGCTCTTAACCCCAAGGGAGCCCTCATGAAGATCGGAAAGATCGTTTCTCTGATTGCGGTCTTCGCCGCGGCCGGCGCCGCGCACGCCGAGGAAGGCATCGGGCTGCGCATCGGCACGCTCGGCTACGGCGGCGACTTCGGCTGGCACATCGCGCCGGGGCTGAACGCGCGTCTCGGCTACTCGATGTACTCGCACAATACGAGCATCAGCAACACGGACGTCCACTACGACGGCAAGCTGAAGCTCTCGAACGCGCCGCTGCTGTTCGACTTCAGCCCGATCGGGCCGTTCCACTTCACGGTCGGCGTCATCGGCAACAACAACAAGATCGACGTGACCGGCACGCCGAACAACAATACGTTCACGATCAACGGGCAGACGTTCCAGGCGAGCCAGGTCGGCAACCTGTCGGGGCGGCTCAAGCTCGGGAACAGCGTCGCGCCTTATCTCGGCATCGGGTGGGGCAACGTCGCGGGGGCGGGCGTGAACTTCTACGCCGACCTCGGTGTGGCGTACATGGGCTCGCCGAAGGCGTCGCTGAGCGCGACCTGCGGCTCCGGGCTGAGCGCGACGCAGTGCGCGCAGCTGCAGTCCGACGTCGAGGCCGAGCAGCGCGCCCTCGAGGACAAGGTCAAGAAGTACAAGTATTACCCGGTGCTCGGCATCGGTCTGACGATCGGCTTCTGAGCAGGGAGCCCGAATAGAAAACGCCCGGCATCGCCGGGCGTTTTTCTTTGCGCAGCCGCGCGCGTCAGAGCTGGGAGATCATCGTCTCCGCGCTGCTGACCTCGAACTTGCCCGGCGCCTCGACGTTCAGCTTCTTCACCACGCCGTTGTCGACGA
>DASRFB010000019.1:0-24903 GCA_035651815.1 Burkholderiales bacterium
GCGCGCGCGCGCCCACGGCGAGCAGGGCGCTGCGCAGGTCGGACCGGGCGTCGGAAGGGGCGTTCATAAGCGAATTCTACGTCGGCCGGCCTAATAATGGCGTCCGCGGGCGACGAGCCGGAATCCGTCGCCGAGGACGTAGGCGAGCGGAGTCAGGACTTCCGTCTCGGAGGCGGCGTCGTTCGCGTACCGCTCGGCCGTGGCTCGATCCTGGAAGTCGGCGGTCGAAAGGCTGCCGCCCGGCTCGACGACGACCACGCGATAGCCCTCCGGCGCGATCGGTCCGCGGGCACGAGCCGCTTCCAGGATCCAGTCGGGCACCGTGTCTTCGCGAGGCATTTTCAGATCAGAACCGGATCGACGCCGACACGAGCCAGGTCTTGTCGATGCCCTTGTGTGCGACGCGCTCGATCAGCGCCTGCGACACGAGGCTGCCGAGCTCGAGCGTCAAACCCCAGGGCTTGTAGGTCGCGTCGAGCCCGAAGGTCACCGAGAGGTCGCCGAAGTGCTTGCCGTTGCCCGCCTGCGCGGTGTCGCCGCTCTGGTCGAACCCGGGGCCCGTGATGCGCCCCTGGAACGCCCGGTGCGGCAGCGGCACGGCGAGCAGCACGCGCGGCGTGAGCGTCCACGCGCCGGCTTCGCGCGGCAGCGCGAGGCCCGCGAAGGGCGTGAAATGCCTGTACTCGCCGCTGTAGTCGTCGATGCCGGTCGCGCCCGCCGAGGGCCCGTCGAGGACGCGGTATGCAGCGCGGAAGTCGCGCAGCTCGACGCGCTGGTAGAGCGCGCCGGCGACCCAGCGGCGCTCGCCGAGCCAGCCGCCGCTTTCACCGACGTCGAACGCGATGCCCGCGCCCGTGTTCCGGTACTTGCCGCCGAGGCCGGTGAACTGCGCGTCCGCGGGCAGCGCGAGCGGCGTGCGCGTGATCGCCGTGTCGAGCGGGCGCTGGTCGCTCCCGGAGAAGCGCATCTCGTCGACGAAGCCGAAGACGCTCGCCGACCAGCCGCCCGCGAGCGGCCGGCGCGCGGCGGCGGAGAACATCGGCCCCTGCGACTTCAGGCCGCCGCTCCCGAGGCGCTGCCCGCCCGCCTGCAGCGTGAATCCGCGCGCGCCGGCCGCGTCCGCGCCCGGCCAGATCGGGAGCGTGGCGTAGCGGTCGTCCATGCCGACCTCGGCGAAGTGCTCGGCGACGAACTCGAAGCTGTGCGTGGCGGCGCGGGCGGGCGGCATCGCGAACGCCCCGAGGGCCGCGAGCAGCACCAGGCTGCGCGTCATCGCTTGCTCTTCTCGAGGCTCTCGAGCGTGAGCGGGTCGCCTTTGCCGGCGAAATACTTTGCGAGCGCGGCGCGGAAGGGCTCCGGATCCGGCGCGCATCGCTCGAACAGCGTCATCGAGGAGCGGAACTTGAGGTCGTCGGGATGGGGAAAGATATCCTGCGCCGTGCGGCCCTCGAGGCCGAGCACGATGTCAGTGCACTCGCTCAGCCGCGGGCCGAGGACGCGGTGCTCGGCGTAGGCGCGCGCCTCCTCGGCTCCGGAGATCGCGTACTGGCGCGACATCGCGCTCCCGCCGAGGCCGCGCACCTGCGGGAACACGTACCAGATCCAGTGGCCGCGCTTGCGGCCGGCGCGCAGCTCGCGCAGGATCGCATCGTAGTCCGGGTCCTGCGCGAGGACGAAGCGGCGGAGGTTGAAGGCGTCGGCCATGGGGGACCGGTCAGCCCGCGAACCGCAGTCCGAGCTGCAGCAGCTCGTCCCACGCGTCCCCTTGCGCGACGCCCTTCACGATGCGGTCGATGCGCGCGGCGTGCGCGAGCGCGGCCTCGAGCGCCTTGCGCTTGTGCTTGCGCGCCGAGCCGCCGACGGCGGCCTTGCGCGCGTCGCCCCAGATCCGGTTCTCGCCGAGCAGCGCCGCGAGGTCGCGCCCCGCACCCAGTCCCTCCTGCACCCGCGCGACGGCGCGGATCTCCTCGGCGAGGATCCACACGAGGCGCGCCTCGGCCTCGCCTTCGCCGCGCAGGCCGTCGAGCACGCGCGCGAGCCGTGCGCGCTCGCCCGAGAGCATGGCCGCGGCGAGGTCGCCCGCGTCGTAGCGCGCGACATTGAGCACGCAGTCGCGCACGGTCTCGAAGGAGAGCTCGCCCTCGGGGGCGAGGAGCGCGAGCTTCTGGATCTCCTGGTGAGCGGCGAGGAGGTTGCCTTCGACGCTGTCGGCGAGAAACTGCAGCGCCTGCGCGCCGGCGCTCTGGTTCTGGCGCTTGAGGCGCTGCGCGATCCACGCGGGCAGCCGGGCGCGTTCGACCGGGTAGACGTTGACGAGGACGCCGGCGCGCTCGAGCGCCGTGAACCAGGGCGACGACTGCGCCGCGCGGTCGACGCGCGGGAGCGAGACGATGCTCACCGTGTCGTCGGGCAGCCGCGCGCAGTAGGCCTCGATCGCCTTGCCACCGTCGGCGCCCGGCTTGCCGGGCATGCGCAGCTCGATGATGCGCCGGTCGCCGAAGAGCGAGAGCGACGCGGCGGCGTCCGCGAGCGCGCGCCAGTCGAACCCGCGCTCGGCGGCGAGCACCTCGCGCTGCGTGTAGCCCGCCTTGCGCGCCGCCCGGCGTATCGCGTCCGCGGCCTCGAGCGAGAGCAGCGGCTCGTCGCCGTGGATCGCCCACAGCGCTCCCGGGGGCCGCTGGAGCTGCGCGTCGAGCTGATCCAGGCGGATCTGCGTCACGTCATTCGAGGTCGGGTTTGGCGGTCTTCGCCGCCGCGATGCGACGCAGGAGCTGCTGTACCATGTCCGACTGCATGTCGCGGTAGAGCTGCGCCTCCTCGGCCTCCTTCGCGAGGACCTGCGCGTCGTTGAACGAGATGTCGCGCGTCAGCCGGATCGTGTTCGTCGGGATGTAGACGAGCCCCTTGGCGTCGGTCAGCCGGAAACCCACGGTGTAGCGCAGCTGGTACTCGCGCACGCGGCCGGTCGTGTCGAACGACAGGATCACCTTCTCGCGCGTCTCGATGGTGAAGCTGAGCACCGCGTCGGCCTTCTTCGGGTCGTCGACCACCTCGGTGCTCTTCGCCTGCGCGGCGAGGTTGCGCTTCAGATCGAGCGAGAGCCCGGATCCGCCGGGCACGTACAGCGTCTTGAAAGGCAGCTGCTGCTGGCCGCGCAGGTGGAAGCCGCAGCCGCAGAGGAGCAGCGCGAGCGCGGTCGCGACGATGCGCCTCATCACACCACCACGTTCACGAGGCGGCCGGGGACGACGACGACCTTGCGCACCGGCTGCCCGTTCGCGTGGCGCGCGACCGCGTCGTGCGCGAGCGCCATCTTCTCGAGCTCCTCGCGCCCGGCGGACTTGGGAGCGCGCAGGTGGCCGCGCAGCTTGCCGTTCACCTGCAGGACGAGCTCGATCTCGTCCTGCTCCAGCGCCTTTGCGTCGGGCTGCGGCCAGGGGGCCCGGAGCACATCTTCGCCGAGGGCGAATTCACGCCACAGCGTGTGGCAGATGTGCGGCGCGATCGGAGACAGGACTCGAAGCAGTATGGAGAGCCCCTCCTTGTACACGGCGTGGCGGGAGCGCGCATCTCCGTCGGCCTTGCCCGGCGCGGCGTCGTCCAGCGCGTTCAGGATCTTGATGCAGGCGGAGGCGACCGTGTTGAACTGGTTGCGCTCCATGTCGAAGGTGGCCTGCCTGAGCTGCAGGTGCACCTGGCGCCGCACCTCGGTCAACGCCGGCGAAAGCGTCGCCGAGCCGGCGTCCGGAACTTCGGCGACGCGGCCCTGCAATTCCTCCGAAAAGCGATGAGCGAACGTCCAGAGGCGGCGCAGAAACCGCGACGCGCCTTCGACGCCGGCATCGGACCACAGCAGCGTGAACTCCGGCGGGCTCGTCGCCATGATGAAGAACCGCGCCGTGTCCGCCCCGTACTCCTCGATCAGCTGCTGCGGATCGACGCCGTTGTTCTTCGACTTCGACATCGTGCCGATGCCGTCGGACTCGACCGGCTTGCCGTCCGAGCGCAGCACGGCGCTCGTGCGCCGGCCCTGGTCGTCGGTTTTCACGTCGACATCGGCGGGGTTGTAGTACGCGATCCGACCTTCGCCGCCCTTGCGGTAGAAGATCTCGTTCAGCACCATGCCTTGCGTGAGCAGGCGCGTGAAGGGCTCGTCCACCGCGACGAGCTTCAGGTCGCGCATGACCTTGGTCCAGAAGCGCGAGTAGAGCAGATGCAGGATGGCGTGCTCGATGCCGCCGATGTACTGGTCGACCGGCATCCAGTACTTCTCCCGTTGGTCGACCATGGCCTTCGCCTGGTCGGGGCAGGCGTAGCGGATGAAGTACCAGGACGAGTCGACGAAGGTGTCCATCGTGTCGGTCTCGCGCTTCGCCGGCTTGCCGCACTTGGGGCAGTCGCAGTTCACGAACGAGGGCGTCTTCGCGAGCGGGTTGCCGGTGCCGTCCGGGACGAGATCCTCGGGCAGCCTCACCGGCAGCTGCTCGTCGGGCACGGGGACGTCGCCGCACGCGGGGCAGTGCACGATCGGGATCGGCGTACCCCAGTAGCGCTGGCGCGAGATGCCCCAGTCGCGAAGGCGCCAGGTCACCTGCTTGTCGCCCAGGCGCTTCGCCTTCAGGCCGGCGGCGACGGCGTCGACCGCCGCCGCGTAGTCGAGGCCGTCGTACTTGCCGGAATTGACGCAGCGCCCGTAATCCGCGTACCACGGATGCCACGCGTCGCTCGAGTAGGGCTTGCCGTCGACGTCGATCACCTGCCGGATCGGCAGCCCGTATTTCTTCGCGAACGCGAAGTCGCGCTCGTCGTGCGCCGGCACGCCCATCACCGCGCCCTCGCCGTACGTCATCAGCACGTAGTTGCCGACCCACACCGGGATGCTCTCCCCGGAGATCGGGTGCGTCGCGGACAGTCCCGTCGGCATGCCCTTCTTGTCGAGCTGCGCGAGCTCGGCCTCCATCACCGTGCCGCGCTTGCACTCGTCGACGAACGCCGCGAGCTTCGGATCCGATTTCGCCGCGTGCGCGGCGAGCGGGTGCTCGGCGGCGACGGCGCAGAAGGTCGCGCCCATCAGCGTGTCGGCGCGCGTGGTGAACACGCGCAGGACCTTCTTCTCGCCCGCGAGCTCGTAGGGAAAGCCGATGTTCACGCCCTGGCTCTTGCCGATCCAGTTGGCCTGCATCGTCTTCACGCGCTCGGGCCAGCCGGGCAGCCGCTCGAGCGAGGCGAGCAGCTCCTCGGCGTACACGGTGATCCGCAGGTAGTACATGGGGATCTCGCGCTTCTCGACCAGGGCGCCGGTGCGCCAGCCGCGGCCGTCGATCACCTGCTCGTTCGCGAGCACGGTCTGGTCGACCGGGTCCCAGTTGACGATGCCGGTCGTCTTGTACGCGAGGCCCTTCTCCAGCATGCGCAGGAACAGCCACTGGTTCCAGCGGTAGTACTCGGGCGAGCAGGTCGTGACCTCGCGCGCCCAGTCGATCGCGAAGCCGAGCGACCGGAGCTGCTTCTTCATGTACGCGATGTTGTCGTAGGTCCACTTCGCGGGCGGCACGCCGTTCGCCATCGCGGCGTTCTCGGCGGGCAGGCCGAACGCGTCCCACCCCATCGGCTGCAGCACGTTCTCGCCGCGCATGCGGTGGTAGCGGGTCATCACGTCGCCGATGGTATAGTTGCGCACGTGACCCATGTGCAGCTTGCCGGACGGATACGGGAACATCGACAGGCAGTAGAACTTCGCTCGGCTGCCGTCCTCGACCGCGCGGAAAGCGCCGGTGCGCTCCCAATGGTCCTGCGCCTCGCGCTCGATTTCCTCGGGGTGATACAGGGGCTGCATCGGGGATCGGCCTGTTGTATACAGCAAAACCGAAAACGTGAATTATAACCGCCGCGTCGCGGGCGACCCGCGGCGCGTCGGGGTAGCGAAGTCGATCAAGAAGAACGGGAGGACTCGATGACCAGCATCCAAGCCCATGTCGCCGCCGCTTCGCTCGCGCTCGCCGGCGCGGCGTTCGCGCAAGGCAACCCGCCGGCCGACGCGGCGAAGGCGCCCGAAGCAACTCCGCCTTCGGCCGCGGCGCCCGCGGCGAAGCCCGCGCCGAAAGCAGCCAAGGCGGCGCCGCCGCGCGGCTCGGTCGTGCAGGCGGTCCAGGCGCCGGCCTGGATCGAGCGCGACGGCGGCAAGATCCCCGCGGCGCCCGGGATGTCCCTCAAGCAGAACGACGAGCTGCACACGGGCGCGAACGCGCGCCTGTGGGTCGGCACGCCCGACGGCAGCGTGGTCAAGATGGGCGAGAACGGCACGGTCGCGCTCGAGCGCGCGATGCTCGGCAAGGACCGCACCTTCCACGCGGCGCTCAAGGTGATCCAGGGCGCGTTCCGGTTCACGACCGAGGCGCTCGCGAAGTTCCGCGGCAAGCGCGACGTCGCCGTCACGATCGGCACGGTGACCGCCGGCATCCGCGGCACCGACCTCTGGGGCAAGTCCGCCGCCGACAAGCAGATCGTCTGCCTGATCGAGGGCAAGATCGATCTCACGCCGCCCGGCGAGGCGGCGATCGCGATGGACCAGCCGCTGTCGTTCTACGTCCGCGAGAAGGACCAGTCGCAGCCGGTCGCGCCGGTTCCGCCCGAGCAGCTGAAGGTCTGGGCGGCCGAGACCGAGACCGAGGCGGGCAAAGGCGTCGCGCGCCGCGGCGGCAAGTGGAAGATCGTCGTGTCGTCGAAATCGGCCGGCGCGGCGCTGAAGACCTACGAGGACATCCGCTCGGCCGGCTACGCCGCCGAGCTGCAGCCGACCAAGGTCAACGACAAGCGCGTCTACATCGTGCAGCTCACGAGCTTCGCGAGCAAGGCCGACGCCGACGCGGCCGCGAAGAGCCTGAAGGACCAGGGGAAGCTGCGCGACTATAAAGTCGCCGGCTGATCCGCGCGTTTTGTAAAATCGGGGCTTTGCCGCAGCCCCGATGTCGCTCCTCGAACACCTCAATCCCGAGCAGCTCGCCGCCGTCACGCTGCCCGCCCAGTCCGCGCTGATCCTCGCGGGCGCGGGCAGCGGCAAGACGCGCGTCCTCACGACGCGCATCGCCTGGCTGATCCAGACCGGCAGCGCGAGCCCCGGCCAGATCCTCGCCGTCACGTTCACGAACAAGGCGGCGCGCGAGATGACGACGCGCATCTCGGCGATGCTGCCGATCAACACGCGCGGCATGTGGATCGGCACCTTCCACGGCCTGTGCAACCGCTTCCTGCGCGCGCACTACCGCGACGCCGGCCTGCCGCAGGCGTTCCAGATCATGGACTCGCAGGACCAGCTCGCGGCGATCAAGCGCGCGATGAAGGCGATGAACGTCGACGAGGACCGCTTCCCGCCGCGCGAGGTGCAGTACTTCATCAACGACGCGAAAGAGGAAGGCCTGCGCGCGGGCGCGGTCGAGACGGGCGACGAGCTCGCCGGCCGCTACGCCGAGATCTACGCCGCCTACGACGAGCAATGCCAGCGCGAGGGCTCGGTCGACTTCGCCGAGCTGCTGCTGCGGACCTTCGAGCTGCTGTCGCGCAACGAGATCCTCCGCGAGCACTACCAGAAGCGCTTCCGCCACATCCTGGTCGACGAGTTCCAGGACACCAACCGCCTGCAGTACCGGTGGCTCAAGCTCCTGGGTGCGAAGGGCAGCGCGGTATTCGCCGTCGGCGACGACGACCAGTCGATCTACGCCTTCCGCGGCGCGAACGTCGGCAACATGGCGCAGTTCGAGCACGACTTCCGGGTCGAGAACCTGATACGCCTCGAGCAGAACTACCGCTCGCACGGCCACATCCTGGCGGCGGCGAACGCGCTCATCGCGCACAACAAGAAGCGCCTCGGCAAGAACCTGTGGACCGCCGCGGGCGAAGGCGAGCCGGTGCGCGTGTACGAGGCGCAGACCGACGGCTACGAGGCCAACTGGGTGGTCGAGGAGGTGCAGGCGCTCGCGCGTTCGGGCCTGCGGCTATCGGAGATCGCGGTGCTATACCGCTCGAACGCGCAGTCGCGGATCCTCGAGCACGCGCTGTTCTCGCAAGGCATTCCGTACCGCGTCTACGGCGGGCTGCGCTTCTTCGAGCGCATGGAGATCAAGCACGCGCTCGCCTACCTGCGGCTCGTCGCGAACCCGGACGACGACGCGGCGTTCCTGCGCGTGGTGAACTTCCCGGCTCGGGGCATCGGCGCGCGCACGCTCGAGCAGCTTCAGGACGTGGTGAAGGCCGCGGGCGGCAGCCTGATCCAGGCGGCGAAGGCGACCGGCGGCAAGTCCGGCGCCTTCGTTCAGATGATCGACGCGCTGCGCGCGGAGACGCAGGGGCTGCCGCTCTCCGAGACGGTCGACGCCATGCTCGCGCGCAGCGGCTTGGTCGCTCACTATCAGAGCGAAAAGGACGGCGCCGATCGCGTCGAGAACCTGAACGAGCTGGTGAACGCCGCCGCCGCGTTCACCCAGGAGGAGCGCGTCGTCGATGTCCCGGACGCCGAAAGCCCGGCGGGGGCGGAGCCGGCCGCGGCGCCGAACGACCCGCTCACTGCGTTCCTCGCGCACGCGGCGCTCGAGTCCGGCGAGAACCAGGCGGCCGCCGGCGTCGACGCGCTGCAGATGATGACCGTGCATTCCGCCAAGGGCCTCGAGTTCCACGCCGTGTTCATCACCGGCCTCGAAGAGGGCCTGTTCCCGCACGAGCAGAGCATCATGGAGGACGACGGCCTCGAGGAAGAGCGGCGCCTGATGTACGTGGCGATCACGCGCGCGCGGACGCGCCTCTACCTCGCGTTCGCGCAGACGCGGCTGCTGCACGGGCAGACGCGCTACAACGTCGCCTCGCGCTTCCTCGACGAGATCCCGAAGGACGCGGTGCGCTGGCTGACGCCGCGCTTCCGGCCGCTCGGTCGCGAGAGCGCGGCGTGGACGCCGGCCGAGGAGCGGCCCGCCCCGGTGCACAGACCCGACCACGGCTTCCGCATCGGCCAGGCGGTGATGCACCCGAAGTTCGGGCACGGCGTGATCGTCAGCGCCGAGGGCTCGGGGGCCGACGCGCGGCTGCAGGTGAACTTCGGGCGCCAGGGCATGAAATGGCTCGCGCTCGAATACGCGAAGCTCACCCCGGCGTAGCGGCCGGCTACTGCTCGAACAGCTGCAGCTGGCTCGCGCCGATGAGGACGGCCTGCTCGACCGCCTGTTTGGCTTCCTTCAGTGTCTTCGCTTGTCCTTCGCGGCTGCCGGCCTGCCAGCGGTAGACGCCGTCCCATTCGCCGCGCGGGCCGAGCATCACGCGGCCCAGCCGTTCCTTCCCGAGCCAGTAGCCGTGCGCCTGGAAGCCGCGCTCCCAGAACGGCCTTTGCTTCCTCGTCTTCGCGCGCTTGGCCATGACGACCTCCCGGTGAGAATTCTAACCGGTCAGGCCGAAGGCGAACGCGAGCGCGGAGTAGCGCGCGAAGCGCCCCGCCGCCTGGTATGCCGTCGCCGCGCGCCAGTCGAGCTTGAGCCAGCCCGCGGCGATGCACAGCGCGTCGCCGACGAAAGGCAGCCACGCGAAGAACAGCGCCGGCGCGCCCCAGCGCCGCACGCGCTCGATATGTCTCAGGGGCTTCTTCGCCCCGAAGTAGCGCCCGATCAGGTACGAGGTCATGCCGCCGAGGGTGTTGCCCGCGGTCGCGACGACGAGCGCGAGCCAGGCGACATCCGGGTGGAGCTTCAGCACGCCGAGCAGCACCAGCTCGGACGACAGCGGGATCAGCGTCGAGGCGAGGAAGGTCGCGATCAGCAGCGAGGCCAGGCTCGCTTCGGCGGAGAAGAAGGCTTCCACGGCGAACAGAATAGAGAGAAAACCGCGACTCGTGTACAGTATTTGGGACCCCCCCTCGGAGGGGGTCTCTTTTTTTTCGAAATAATGCGCAACGACTACCTCGAACGCATCCTGAAGGCCCGCGTCTACGACGTCGCGGTCGAGACGCCGCTCGAGCTCGCGCCCAACCTGTCGGCACGGCTCGGCAACCGGCTGCTGCTGAAGCGCGAGGACATGCAGCCCGTGTTCTCGTTCAAGTGCCGCGGCGCGTACAACAAGATGGTGCGGCTCAAGCCCGCCGTCCTCGGGCGCGGCGTCATCGCCGCGTCCGCGGGGAACCATGCGCAGGGCGTCGCGCTCGCCGCGCGCAAGCTCGCCTGCCGTGCCTTGATAGTGATGCCGGTGACGACGCCCAAGATCAAGGTCGACGCCGTGCGAGCGCGAGGCGGCGAGGTCGTGCTCCAGGGCGACACTTACGACGAGGCCTACGCCGAGGCGCGGCGACTGGAGCGCGCGCGCAAGCTCGCCTTCGTGCACCCGTACGACGACCCGGACGTCATCGCAGGGCAGGGCACGATCGGCATGGAGATCCTGCGGCAGACCGCGCGGCCGATCCATGCCGTGTTCGTCCCGATCGGCGGCGGCGGACTGATCGCGGGCATCGCGGCGTACGTGAAGCGCCTCGCGCCCGAGGTGAAGGTCTACGGCGTCGAGCCGGTCGACGCCGACGCCATGGCGCGCTCGCTCGCGGCGGGCCGCGTGGTCGCGCTCGACCACGTCGGCCTGTTCGCCGACGGCGTCGCGGTGAAGAAGGTCGGCGCGGAGACTTTCCGCCTATGCCGCGAGCTCGTCGACGGGGTGATCCGCGTCGACACCGACGAGATCTGCGCCGCGATCAAAGACGTGTTCGAGGACACGCGCTCGATCCTCGAGCCCGCCGGGGCGCTCGCGATCGCCGGCGCCAAGGCGTACGTCGAGCGCTCGGGCGTCCGCGGGAAGAAGCTGGTCGCGATCGCCTCCGGGGCCAACACCAACTTCGACCGGCTGCGCTTCGTCGCAGAGCGGGCGGAGTCGGGCGAGCATCGCGAGGCGATCCTCGCCGTGACGATCCCCGAGCGCCCGGGCAGCTTCAGGAAGTTCTGCGCGACGCTGGGCGGGCGCAGCATCACCGAGTTCAATTACCGCATCGCCGACGCGCGCGAGGCGCACGTCTTCGTCGGCATCGAGGTGCACGGGCGCGCCGAGACGGCCAAGATCGTGAAGAGCCTGAAGCGCCACGAGCTCAAGACGCTCGACCTCTCCGACGACGAGATGGCGAAGCTGCACCTGCGGCACATGGTCGGCGGCCATGCGCCTGCCGGGACCGGAAAAGGCGCGAAGGACGCGGCCGGCGAACTGCTCTACCGCTTCGAGTTCCCCGAGCGCCCCGGCGCGCTCATGAAGTTCCTCTCCAGCATGCGCACCGACTGGAACATCAGCCTGTTCCACTACCGCAACCAGGGCGCCGACTACGGGCGCGTGCTGGTCGGCATGCAGGTGCCGCGCGGCGAGATGCGCGAGTTCCGGAATTTCCTCGCGACCCTCGGCTACCCGTACGTCGACGAGAGCCGCAATCCGGCGTACCGGCTGTTCCTCGGCTAGACCTTGCCCGGTTCCTCTCCGAAATACCCCGGCGCGACCTCGCCCGCGTAGCAGACGGGCGAGGCGAGGCCTCCCGAGTCGACGAAGCGCAGCTGATCGCCCTCGCGGCGGTGCACGCCGCGCTCGGTGACGACGTAGTCGAGCGGGATGTCGTGCGGCTGGGGATGGATCGTCGGGAGGTACTGCAGCTCGTACGCGAGCCCGATCACCCGCGGCCGCCGCTCGAGCGCAGCCAGGGTGCGATCGAAGAAGCCCCCGCCGTAGCCGAGCCGGTAGCCGCCTGCGTCCCATCCCACCATCGGCAGCAGGACGTGGTCCGGAGTGAGCGCTTCCGAATGCTCCGGATAGGGGATGCCAAGCGGACCATGGGCCATCTTGACCCCCGGATACCATTTGCGGAAGGCGAGCGGCCGACCCGGCGCGACGACCACGGGCAGCGCGGTGGTCGCGCCGAGGCGCCGAAGCTGGGCCGCGAAGTGGCGCACGTCGTATTCGCCGCGATAGGGCCAGCAGAACGCGACGACGCCGTGCACCGAGTCGCCGAACAAACGTTGTAGGTGAGCATCGATGCGCGCGCGCCACTCTTCCTGCTGCTCGGGAGCGACGGCTTCCCGGGCGGCGAGGAGCCGGCGCCGCTCGCCTTTGCGCCAGGCGTAGACCTCGGACGGAGTCATGTGCGATGCAAGCTCAAGAAATGCGCGGAAGCCTTTCAGTTTCCGGCGGAAATGCGTGATGGCTGTGCTATGCTTTTCGCTCGGTTTCAGGGAGGCACTATAACACCGGTTCGCGCCATCCTCGCGGGGCTGCTGCTCGTCGCCCCGGTCGCCGCCACGGCCAAGTCGTCGTCGGCGGAGGACATCGCGTTCTTCAACGCTCGCGACGCCTACCAGGCGCACAACAAGCCGAAGCTCGCCAAGGCGGCGGAAAAGCTCAAGGGCACGCCGCTCGAGCCCTACGGCGACTTCTGGCAGCTGCGCCTGCGCTTGGACAGCGCCAGCGCCGAGGAGGTCCACGAGTTCCTCGCGCGCAACGACAAGACCGTCGTCGGCGACGAGATGCGCAAGGAATGGCTGCGGTTGCTCGCGAAGCGCGAGCGCTGGGACCTGTTCCGCCAGGATTACCGCGCGCCGGCGGCGGACGATCCCGATCCCGACGTCGCCTGCTACTCGCTGCTCGGCCGCTGGCGCGAAGGCGACGACACCGCGTACACCGAATTCCAGGCGCAGTGGAACGCCGCCAAGGAGCTGCCCGCCTCGTGCGTGCCGCTCGCCGAGAGCCTGATGCTCTCGGGGCGGCTGACGACGCGCCAGGTCTGGGAGCGCATCCGGCTGCTCGAAGAGCGCGGCATGCTGAAGTCGTCGAAGAAGCTGCTCGCGTGGCTGCCGCGCGACCAGACCCTCGATGCGGCGCGCTTCTCGCACATCCTGAACGCGCCGATGAAGTATCTCGAGAAGCCGAGCGTCGACGTCGGCACGCCGCTCGGGCGGGAGCTCGCGATCGTCGCGATCTCGCGCCTCGCGCGCAACGACCCGCAGGCGGCCGCGGCCTTGTGGCAGGACGACCTGCTCGCGCGCTTCCCCGACGAGGACCACGGCTACGTGTGGGCGATGCTCGCCACCCACGGGGCGCGCAACCATCTGCCCGAGAGCCTCGACTGGTTCGTGAAGGCGGGCGACATGCGGCTCTCGGACGACCAGCTCGCGTGGCGCGCGCGCATCGCCCTGCGCGAGCTGAACTGGGCCGAGGTCAAGGGATCGATCGAGCGCATGTCGTCGAGCGCGCGCAAGGAGCCGGCGTGGACCTATTGGCTCGGACGCGCCCAGGCCGCGCTCGGCAAGCCCGACGAGGCGAAGGCGCTCTACGAGAAACTCGCCGACGAGTACCACTTCTACGGCCGGCTCGCCGCCGAGGAGCTCGGGCACGCGTTCGAGATCCCGCCGCAGGTCGCGCCGCCGACGCCCGAGGAGCTCGAGCGGGTGGCCGAAGTGCCCGCGCTCGAGCGCGCGCTCGCGCTGTACCGGATGGGCCTGCGCACCGAAGGCACGCAGGAATGGATCTACGGCGTGCGCGGCATGGACGACCGCACGCTGCTCGCCGCGGCGGAGCTCGCGCGCCGCCACCAGATGTGGGACCGCGCCATCAACACCGCGGACAAGACCGTCGCCGACCACGACTTCACCGCGCGCTACGTCGTGCCCTTCCGCGAGGTCTTCGCGCAGCACTCGACGCGCTGGAAGCTCGAGGAGCCGTGGGTGCTCGGCGTCGTGCGCCAGGAGAGCCGCTTCATCGCCGACGCCAAATCGCCCGCTGGGGCGAACGGGCTGATGCAGCTGATGCCCTCGACCGCGCGCTGGGTCGCGCGCCAGCTCGGGATCAAGCTCTCGAGCTCGAAGGTCAGGGAGCCGACCCTCAACGTGACCCTCGGGACCTACTATCTGAAGCAGGTGCTCAAGGACCTCGAGGGCAACCCGGTGCTCGCCGCGGCCGCGTACAACGCCGGCCCGAAACGCGCGCGCAAGTGGCGCGACACCAAGCCGATCGAGGGGGCGATCTACGCCGAGACCATTCCCCTCGCGGAGACGCGCGAGTACGTGAAGAAGGTGATGCTGAACACCGTCTACTACGCCGCGGTGCTCTCGGGCGAGACGCGCTCGCTGAAGGAGCGGCTCGGCACCATCGCGCCGCGCCCCGCGAGCCCGGGCGTGATGGCGGTGCACGACCCTTCCGACGTCTGACGGGCGGCCTCTGACCGGCGTTTGACGATCGCGGGACGCGCGCGCCCCGCTCCCCGGCCGGTTAAACTATGCCGGTCGGCTTTCCACTCATTCCTCATCCGAAATCGTGGCCCGAATTCTCGTGCTCGGCGGCAGCGGATTCATCGGCCGCCATCTGGTCGAGGCGCTGGTCGAGCAGGGCCATGGCGTGGTCGTGCCGACGCGCCGGCGCGAGCGCTCCAAGCACCTCATCATGCTGCCCACGGTCGACGTCGTCGAGGCCGACGTCCACGACGAGGAGACGCTCGCCCGGCTCCTCGCGGGCAGCGAGTCGGTGATCAACCTTGTCGGCATCCTGCACAGCCGGCCGGGCTCGCCGTACGGGCCCGATTTCGCGCGCGCGCACGTCGAGCTGCCGCGCAAGCTGATCGACGCCTGCCGCCGCGCCCGCGTGCGGCGCGTGCTGCACCTCTCCGCGCTGAACGCGAGCCGCGACGGCCCGAGCGAGTACCTGCGCTCCAAGGGCGAGGGCGAGGCGCTCGTGCTCGCGGCGCAGGACGGCATCGGCGTGACCGCGTTCCGGCCCTCGGTCGTGTTCGGGCCCGAGGACCGATTCCTGAACGAGTTCGCTCGCTGGCAGCGCTGGCTGCCGTTGGTGATGGTGCCCTGTCCGCGGGCGCGCTTGCAGCCGGTGTACGTGGGCGACGTCGTGCGCTGCCTGATGCTCGCGCTCGGCGATCGCGCGAGCTTCGGCAAGCGCTACGATCTGTGCGGCCCGAAGGTGTATACGATGCGCGAGCTCTGGCGCATCGCGGGCCGGCTCTCGGGGCACGAGCGGCCGCTCGTCGGCCTCGGCGACAAGCTTTCCTACCTGCAGGCGTGGATGCTCGAATGGGCGCCCGGCAAGCCGATGTCGCGCGACAATTTCCGCTCGCTGCAGGTCGACGCGGTGAGCGCGGCGCCGCTCCCGTTCGGCGTCAAGCCGACCACGCTCGAAGCGGGCGCGGCCTACCTCGCGGGCGCCGGCCCCGAGGCGCGCTTCAGCAGCTACCGGTATACCGCGGGCCGCTGAAGGACCGCGTGCCGCGCGCCGACGCCCGCCGCTCGCCGTGAAGACGTACGCGGTCGGCGGCGCGGTGCGCGACGAGCTGCTCGGCCTCCCGGTCGCCGACCGCGACTTCGTCGTGGTCGGCGCGACGCCCGAGCAGATGATCGCGCTCGGGTTCAAGCCCGTCGGCAGGGATTTCCCGGTGTTCCTGCACCCCGAGACGCACGAGGAGCACGCGCTCGCGCGCACCGAGCGCAAGGTCGGCCGCGGCTACAAGGGATTCACCGTCTACGCCGCGCCCGACGTGACGCTCGAGCAGGACCTCGAGCGCCGCGACCTCACCATCAACGCCATGGCGCGCGACGAGCGCGGCGCGCTGGTCGATCCCTTCGGCGGGGCGCGCGATCTCGAGCGCCGCCTGCTGCGGCACGTGAGCCCGGCGTTCGTCGAGGACCCGGTGCGCATCCTGCGCGTCGCGCGCTTCGCCGCGCGCTTCGGCTTCTCGGTGGCGCCGGAGACGCTCGCGCTCATGCGCCGGATGGTCGAGAACGGCGAGGCCGACGCGCTCGTCCCCGAGCGCGTGTGGCAGGAATTCTCCAAGGGACTGATGGAGCGCGGGGCGCGCGCCATGTTCGGCGTGCTCGCGCGCTGCGGCCTGCTCGCGAGGCTCCTGCCCGAGGTGCCGCTCGCGTACCGGGACGGCGAGCCCGCGAACGACGCGTCGCGGATCCTCGTGCGCGCCCTGGATCGTTCCGCTGCGGGCGGCGCGTCGCTCGCCGAGCGCTACGCTCTGGTGCTCGCGGACGCGCGCGACGCCGACGCGGCAACGGCCGTGTCGGAGCGCCTGCGCGCGCCGACCGAGTGCCGCGACCTCGCGGTGCTGT
The DNA here is from genome assembly GCA_035651815.1 of Burkholderiales bacterium. Classification (GTDB taxonomy): domain Bacteria; phylum Pseudomonadota; class Gammaproteobacteria; order Burkholderiales; family SG8-39; genus VBDM01. Next base: position 16,104 of record DASRFB010000019.1, read on the forward strand.
GGCACCGCCAGGGCCGCGCGGCAATCGAGGCGCCCGCCGCCGACGCCGCCGCGCGGCTCGCAACGCTCGAAGGCGCCGACGCCTTCCGCCGGCCCGAGCGCCTCGCGGCGCTGCTGCGGGTGTGCGAGTTCCGGCGCTTCGGCGAGCGCGGCTGGGTCGAGTCGCCGTATCCGCCGCGCGTCGCGCTGCACGCCGCGCTCGCCGCCGCCTCGGGCGTCGACGCCGCCGACATCGCCCGGCGCGCCGCGGGCCGCGACATCGCCGAGCGCCTGCGCCGGGCGCGCGTCGACGCGATCCGGTCGGTCAACGGAGGCCGCTGAATCCCCGTTGCTCGGGGAATGCGGTCCCCGGCGTCCCTGCTGTGCTGCACGCTGCTCTTCGCGGCGTGCGGCGCCGCGGCCGCCGGGGACGGCGCGCTGTCGCGCGCGGAGCTCGAGCGGCGCTCGCCGCGCCTCGCGCGTCATTTCGACGCGATCGACGCGGACGGCGACGGCCGCGTCACGGCGGCGGAGATCCGCGCCTGGCGCCGGTCGGGCCGCGCGCGCGGCGATCGCGAGCCGGGACGCCGGGCGCGCTTCGACGCGCTGTTCCGCCGAGCCGACGCTGACGGCGACGGCATGCTCTCGCGCGCGGAGGCGCACGCGGCGCTGCCGCGCCTGGCGCGAAAATTCGAGCGCGTCGACGCCGACGGCGACGGCCGCATCACGATCGAGGAGGCGCACGCCTGGCTCGACGCGCGCCGCGCCGCGGTCAGACGAGCCGCGTCAGCAAAGTGAGCGCGAGCGACAGCAGGATCGTGCTCGTGAACGGCAGGTAGTAGCGCCGCCCGCGGTAGTGCACGACGACGTCTCCCGGAAGCCGGCCGAGCCCGCGCTTCGCGAGCCAGGGCGAGATCGCGGTGAGCACGACCAGCGCGACGACCAGCGCCAGCGCCCATTTCAGCATGGGGCTAAACTCGCCCGCGTTTCGCGCAAGAGCGAACGCATTTTCGAATAGACCCGAGGCGGACGATGATCGAGCTCTATACCTGGGGAACGCCCAACGGCCGGAAGGTCTCGGTCATGCTGGAAGAGTGCGGGCTGGAGTACGACGTGCATAAGGTCGATATCGGCGCGGGCGAGCAGTTCCGTCCCGACTATCTTCGCATCAATCCCAACGGCAAGATACCCTCGATCGTGGATCCCGAGGGACCCGGCGGCGCGCCGATCGCGATGATGGAGTCCGGCGCGATCCTCGTCTACCTCGCGGCGAAGACCGGCCGCCTGCTGCCGAAGGACGACCGCGGCCGGTACAAGGCGCTCGAGTGGCTCATGTTCCAGATGGGCTCGGTGGGGCCGATGTTCGGCCAGGTGCACCACTTCCTGCGCGCGGCGAAGGAGCCGGTGCCTTACGCGCTCGAGCGCTACACGAAGGAGAAGGACCGGCTGTACGGCGTGCTCGACCGTCGCCTCGGCGAGACCGAGTACCTGGCGGGCGAATACTCGATCGCCGACGTCGCGACCTATCCCTGGGTCGCGCGGCACGATTGGCACAAGACCGACCTCGGCGCTCATCGGAACGTGAAGCGCTGGTTCGACGCGATCGGCGCGCGGGCCGCGGTGAAGCGCGGCATGGCGGTCCCGGGGTGAGCGCCGTTCAGTCGCGGCGCGCGTAGCGCTTCAGGTACGACTCGATCTCCTCGACGCGCAGCTGCGGCTCGTCCGGGGGATGGCGGTTGCCGACGACTCGGTTCATCCATTCCATGTTCTGCTGCATGCGCGCGACCACGGCGGGCCATTCCGACGCCGTGTGCCGGCGCGGATCGGGCAGCACGTGGCACTGCTGGCACGCGAGCTTGAAGGACTGCGCCTCGGGCGCGTCGAGCGGCGTGCGGCGCGGATCGAGCGGGCGCTGCGCGTGCCTCTGCAGGTACGCGAGCAGCGTCTGCGCCTCCTCGACCGTGGGCGCGGATACGCCGGCCATCATGTCCTTCATGAGCGCTCCCATGTTTCCGCCGCCGCGCATGCGCAGCACCATGCGCTTGAACACGGCCGGCCATTTCGCGCGCTCGTGCATCGCCGGGTTCGGCAGGTTGTGGCACTGCACGCAGTAGCGCAGCACGAGGCTCGCGCCCGGCGAGCCGGGCTCGGGAAGCTCGCGCGGCTCGAACGTCGGCGGCAGGATGCGCTCGAGCATCGGGCCGTGCGGGCTGTCCTGCCAGCGCTGGCGCGCCTGCTCGACGAGCTGCTCCGGGTCGTCCGCCGCGGCGGAGAGGGCGGCCAGGAGCAGCGCGGCCGCGAGCGCCCGGGCGGCACGCATGCTAGAGCGTGTGCCGGCGGTCGCCGGTCGCGAAGCCGAGCAGAGGCGCCGCGTGCCCGCGGCAAAGCGCAATGACCTTGAACAGCTCGCCCATCTCGGCCGGGCTCGTCAGCCGGTTCACCTGCGAGGCGAGCGGCAGGTACGCGGCGGCCTTGTCCGAGGGCGCCTGCGCCAGGACCTCGGTGATGCCGCAGTTGATCAGGAACTGCGCCTGGCTCGTGTAGCCGCAGACGTCGAGACCCGCGTCGCCCGCGGCGCGCGCGATCGCGCTGAAATCGACGTGCGTGGTGATGTCCTGCAGCCCCGGGAGGAAGAACGGGTCTTCGTGGGCGTGGTGGCGGTAGTGGCACATCAGCGTGCCGTCGCCGCGCTGCGGATGGTAGTACTCGCGCGCGGGAAAGCCGTAGTCGACGAAGAGCGCGACGCCGCGCTCGAGGATATCCCCGACCGAGCGCACGAAGGCGCAGGCGGCGCGCTGCAGCTCGGTGCGGTAGCCCTCGGGCAGGTGCAGCGCGAGCGCCTCTTTCGCGAGCGCCTCGGGCGCCGGACGCCAGGACCATCCGAGGCGGCCGCGGTCGACCGTGACGCCGGCCTGCTCGATCGCGCCCGCGCGCGCGCGGATCACGTCGGCCGGCATGGCGTCGAGCACCTCGTTGCCGAGGATGACGCCCGAGAATCCCGGCGGCAGGCTCGCGAGCCAGGCGACCCGCTCGAGCAGGTGCGGCACGCGCGCGGCGAGCATGTCGCGGCTGCGCTCGCGCAGATCGGCGGAGAGCTCGAGGATGAGGTAGCGCTCCGGGAGCTTCTCGAGGCGCTCGAGCTCATCGAGCAGGGTCGCGGCGAGCGCGCCGCTGCCCGCTCCGACCTCGAGCACCTGCTCGAGTCCCGCGTCCAGGCCCTGCGCGACTTGGCGCGCGAGCGTGCGCCCGAAGAGCGGCGAGATCTCGGGCGCGGTGACGAAATCGCCGTCGCGCCCGAGCTTCCTCGCGCCCGCGCTGTAGTAGCCGAGTCCCGGCGCGTAGAGCGCGAGCTCCATGTAGCGCGAGAACGGCAGCCATCCCGCGCCCGCGTCGATCTCGTCGCGGATGCGCTTCACGACGGCGTCGCTGTGCGCGCGCGCTTCGGCGGAGGGCTCGGGCAGTGCCATGCGGGAGGAGGCGTCGGGCAGTTCCGGTATCATTCTAGGGCATGGACGACGCCCTTTCCGGGAAAGTTGTGCTCATCACCGGCGCGGTCAAGCGGGTCGGCGCGGCCATCGCGCGCCGGCTCCACCGCGACGGGGCGCAGCTCATGCTGCACTACCGCGCATCGGAGCGCGATGCGCACGCGCTGCAGGCCGAGCTGAACGCGGCGCGCCGCAATTCAGTCGCGCTCGTCCAGGCCGACCTGCTCGACGTCGCGGGCCTGCCCGAGATCGTGAGGAACACGCTCTCGCGCTTCGAGCGGATCGACGCGCTCGTCAACAACGCCTCGAGCTTCTTCCCGACTCCGGTCGGCGAGATCGCGCAGGCGAGCTGGGACAACCTCATGGGGACGAACCTGCGCGCGCCGCTGTTCCTCGCGCAGGCCGCGGCGCCGCACCTGAGGAAAACGGGCGGGTCGATCGTCAACATCACCGACATCCACGCCGAGCGGCCGCTGAAGAGCTACGTCGTGTACACCGTCGCGAAGGCGGGGCTCGCCGGCCTCACGCGCTCGCTCGCGCGCGAGCTCGCGCCCGAGGTGCGCGTGAACGGCGTCGCGCCCGGACCGATCCTGTGGCCCGAGGACGGCTCCTGGGACGAGGTGACGCGCCAGCGCACGATCTCGAACACGCTGCTCAAGCGCACCGGCGACCCCGACGACATCGCGCGGGCGGTGCACTATCTCATCGCGGAAGCGCCCTACGTGACCGGTCAGATCATCGCGGTCGACGGCGGCAGGAGCATCAATCTATGAACGCACCGATCCGGTTCGCCGAGCTCTCGCGCAAGGACGAGTTCGAGGCGAACAAGCTGAGGAAACGTCTGCTGCGCCACGCGGGCGAGGCGATCGCCGATTACGAGATGGTCCAGGCGGGCGACCGCGTGATGGTCTGCCTCTCCGGCGGCAAGGACAGCTACGGCCTGCTCGACGTGCTGCTCGAGCTGCGCGCGCGCGCCCCGGTCGGGTTCGACCTGGTCGCGGTGAACCTCGACCAGCGCCACCCGGGGTATCCCGAGGACGTGCTGCCGAAGTACCTCGAGTCGCGCGGCGTGCCCTACCGCATCGAGGTGCAGGACACCTATTCGATCGTGAAGCGCGTCGTCCCCGAGGGCGACACCATGTGCGGCCTGTGCTCGCGGCTGCGCCGCGGCGTGCTCTACCGCGTCGCGCGCGAGATCGGGGCGACCAAGATCGCGCTCGGTCACCACCGCGACGACATCCTCGAGACGTTCTTCCTGAATCTCTTCTTCGGCGGCACGATGAAGGCGATGTCGCCGAAGCTGAGGAGCGACGACGGCGCGCACGTCGTGATCCGCCCGCTCGCGTACGTGCCCGAGACGGACCTCGAGGCCTGGGCGAAGCTGCGCGAGTTCCCGATCATCCCGTGCGACCTGTGCGGATCGCAGGAGACGCTGCAGCGCAAGCAGGTGAAGCAGATGCTGCGCGAGTGGGAGAAGCGCCACCCGGGGCGCATCGAGTCGATGTTCCGCGCGCTGTCGGACGTGATTCCTTCTCACCTGATGGACCGCAAGCTCTTCGACTTTGCCGCCATCGCACCGAAGGGAGCCGCCGAATGAGCACCGCCCGCCATCCGCGGCCGGCCGAGCTGGCCGGCGTGCCGCTCGAGGAGATCGCCAGACGGTACGTCGCGCGCTTCCGCGATCGCAAGGCCGACTGGGCCGCGTTCGAAGACGCGAAGATCGAGGGCTACAGGCGGGCGCAGCACCGCTTCATCGGCGCGGGCGGCTCGGGCAAGCACGCGGATGCGAGCGTCATCCCGCCGCGCGGCTTCACGCTGTCGATCATGTACGTCGAGCCGGGCCAGGGCAACGCCGCGCACACGCACGAGGCCGAGGAAGTATTCTTCGTGCTGCAGGGCTACCTCACCGCGTTCATCGAGGACGAGAGCGGCAAGCGCGTCGATATCCGCCTCGGGCCGTGGGAGTGCATCGCCTGTCCGCCCGGCGTCATCCACGGCTACGTGAACGAGAGCCTGCAGCCGGTGTACTTCCAGGTGATGCTCGGCAAGCCGCGCCCCGAGACCATGGGGTACGCCGACGACGAGCTGTACCGGCGCCGGGACTCGCATCTCGAGGCCGGCAACAATTAGCGATTCCCGAGGAGGAGAAATGTTTCTCGCATCGACCGCGCGGTGGGCCGTCATCGCCGCGCTCGCGCTGGCGCTTCCCGTCCGCGCGCAGGATTATCCGACCCGACCCATCAAGATCGTGGTGACCTTCACGCCGGGGGGCGCATCGGACCTCGCCGCGCGCGTCGCCGGGCAGAAGCTCTCCGATGCGCTGGGGCAGCCGGTCGTCGTCGAGAATCGCTTGGGCGCGAACGGCACCATCGGCACGCAGATGGTCGCGCAGTCCGAGCCCGACGGCTACACGCTGGTGGTCGGCACCAACCCGAACATCACGATCAACCCGCACATGCGCAAGCTCACGTTCAACCCGATGAAGGACCTCGTTCCGGTGTCGATGCTCACCGTGACGTCGATGATCCTTTTCGTCAATCCGAGCGTCGTGCCGGTCAAGAACGTGAAGGAGTTCGTCGCGTACGCCACGGCGAATCCGGGCAAGGTCTACTACGCCTCGGCCGGCAGCGGTTCGCTCGCGCACCTCGCGGGCGAGCTGTTCAAGCTCTCCGCGGGGATCTCGCTCGTGCACGTGCCCTACAAGGGCGGGACGCTCGGCGTGAACGACGTGCTCTCCGGAGCGGTCGGCTCGATGTTCGCGTCGGTGCCCGCGGTCGCGCCGCAGATCCACTCGGGGAAGGTGCTCGGGATGGCGGTGACCGGACCGCGGCGCTCGGTGTTCGCGCCCGAGATCCCGACGATGGTCGAGGCCGGTTATCCGGACGTCGAGGCGCTGCTGTGGAACGGGCTGTTCGCGCCCGCCGGGACGCCCGACGCCGTGCTCGCGAAGCTGCGGCAGGAGATCGCCAAGATCCTGGCGCGCGACGACGTTAAGCAGCTCTTCATCAAGCAGGGCGCCGAAGCGTTTCCGATGAGCGAGAAGGACTTCCGGGCGTTCGTGCAGCGCGAGTACGAGCGCTGGGGACGCGTCATCCGGGAGGCGCACATCAAAGTCGAGTGAGGCCGGTGGAGAAGCGCGCAATGAAAACACGCCGTACGCTCGCGATCGCCGTCACCGCGCTCGCCGCGCTGCTCGGCATCGCGGCGGGCTGCGCGCCGTCCCGGGACTGGCGCACCGCGAGCCAGGCGCCGGTCGGGCTCGCGCCCGATCCGGACACGACCGCCGACGCGGTCGTCCAGGTCTACGCCGCGCGCACCGTCGGCTGGAAGAGCGCGTTCGGCGTGCACACCTGGATCGCGGTCAAGTCGGGCGGGGTGCACAAGCCTTACACGGTGTACGAGGTGATCGGCTGGCGGCTGCGCTGGGCGGACTCCGCGCTCGCGGTGCGCGAGCGCGCGCCCGATGCGCGCTGGTTCGGGGCCGAGCCCGAGCTGATCGCCGAGCGGCGCGGACCCGGCGTGGACGCGCTCATCGCCCGCATCGACGCCGCGGCAAGGGCGTACCCGTGGGCGGACGAATACACGCTGTGGCCCGGCCCCAACTCGAACACCTTCACCGCGTGGGTGCTGCGCTCGGTGCCCGAGCTCGGCGTCGATCTGCCGCCCACCGCGATCGGCAAGGACTACATGGGCACGCGGCTCGTCGGGTCCGCGCCGAGCGGCCGCGGCGTGCAGCTCTCGCTCTTCGGCCTCGCCGGGATGACGGCGAGCGGCGTCGAGGGACTCGAGGTGAACCTGCTCGGGCTGACTTTCGGCGTGAATCCCTTCGACCCGTCGCTCAAGCTGCCGATGGTGGGCCGGCTGGGGCCGGCACGGGGCAATCACGGCTCGCGAGCGGCGCCGGAGGTGAAATGAAACGCATCGTGCTCGCCGCCCTGCTCGCGCTCGGCGCGACGCAGGCGCTCGGTCAAGCCTGGCCGCAGAAGCCCGTGCGCGTCCTGGTCGGCCTCGCGCCCGGAGGCAATCCCGATACGCTGGCGCGCATGCTGGCGGCGAAGTGGACCAACCAGCTCGGCCAGCAGTTCGTGGTCGAGAACCGGCCCGGCGCGGGCAGCACGGTCGCGGCCGACATGGCGGCAAAATCGGCGCCCGACGGCTACACGGTCCTGATCAGCGACTCGAGCGTGGTGACCATGGCCCCGCACATGTACAAGTCGCTGCCCTACGATCCGATGAAGGACCTGGCGCCGGTGTCGCTCGCGGTGGTCGTGCCGATGTGGCTGGTCGTTCACCCGTCGGTGCCCGCGAACACCGTCGCCGAGCTGGTGAAGCTCGCCAAGTCCCAGCCCCAGCCGATGCCCTACGCGTCCTCGGGCAACGGCTCGATCCACCACATCACGATGGAGCTGTTCAAGGCCGACACCGGCGTCAACTTCACGCACGTGCCGTTCAAAGGCGCCGGGCAGTCGGTGCCGGCGATGATCGCGGGCGACGTGAAGCTCGGCTTCATCGGCTACCCGGCGGCGGCGAGCGCGATCAAGACGGGCCGGCTGCGCGTGCTCGCGTTCAGCATGGCGCACCGCTCGAGCCTCACACCCGGCGTACCGACGGTGGCCGAGACGGTCGCTCCCGGGTTCGACATGGCGGCTCCGCTCGGCGTGTTCGTTCCCGGGCGCACGCCGGGCACGGTGATCACGAGGTTGAACCACGCGGTGAACGACGCGGTGAAGTCGCCCGACGTCGTGGAGCGCATGGCCGGCATCGGGATGGAGCCGGTCGGAACGACGCCCGAGCAGTACCGGAAGCTGCTGAACGAGGAGCGCGGGCGGCTGGGTGCGCTCATCAAGCGCATCGGAGTGCGGGTGGAGTAGTCGGCAATAGCGGATTTGTCAAACTGTCTTGTCAAAATCATTTTGACATGATAGGTTATTGGCTATGAATTGCGCTTCACGCCTCGTCCAGATTTTCGGAAGCCAGGCCGAGGTCGCCCGGGCGTTCCAGCTGGACCGCGCGGTCGTCAGCCACTGGGTGAAGTGCGGCTACGTTCCCGCGCGCTGGGCGACCGAAGTCGAGCGCGTCACGAACGGCGGCATCTCCGCGGTCGAGGTGCTGAACGAGGCTTCGGCGAAGAAGCCGGTGAAGGTCAAATCGCGGCCCGACGACGTGCTGTTCGGGTCGCCTCTTTCGGGGAAAACCATGGACGATTTCGCTCCCGCCAAACGCATCAGCTCGTTCCACCCGCCGCAGCGCACGCTCATGGGCCCCGGGCCCACCGAGATCCATCCGCGCGTGCTGACCACCATGAGCCAGCCCGCCGTCGGCTACCTCGATCCGATC
>DASRFB010000020.1:0-12376 GCA_035651815.1 Burkholderiales bacterium
GAACGCCCGGCTCTCGACGATCGCCGCGAACGTCTGGCGCGGCGTGCCGTTCGTGGCGATCTCCCTGCTCGCCGGCCTGCAGACGATTTCGCCTTCGCTCTACGAGGCGTCGGCCATCGACGGCGCGACGCCGTGGCAGCAGTTCTGGCGCATCACGCTGCCGATGCTTACGCCGATCATCGCCGTAGTCATGACCTTCAGCGTGCTCTTCACGTTCACGGATTTCCAGCTCATCTACGTGCTGACGCGCGGCGGCCCGCTCAACGCCACGCACCTCATGGCGACGCTCTCGTTCCAGCGCGCGATCCCCGGCGGGAACCTCGGCGAAGGCGCCGCGCTCGCCACCGCGATGATCCCGTTCCTGCTCGCCGCGATCCTGTTCTCGTACTTCGGGCTGCAGCGGCGCGCGTGGCAGCAGGGGGGACGATGATCTTCATTGTCATCCTGAGCCCTTCGCTGCGCTCGAGGGTAAACTCCGCGAAGGATCTGCTTTTGCCGTTCGCAAAAAGCAGATTCTTCGTCGCCTTCGGCTCCTCAGAATGACAGACGATCATCAGGGGATGACCTATCTCGAGTCGCTGCCGCGGCGCTGGGTGACGCTGTACGCCCCGCTCGCGGTGTTCCTGTTCGTGCTGCTCTTCCCGTTCTACTGGATGACGATGACGGCGTTCAAGCCCGACGCCGAGCTGATCAGCCGCGAGGCGAACCCGTTCTGGGTGCGCGGGCCGACGCTCGCGCACTTCGAGAAGCTGCTGTTTCACACCTCCTACCCCGAGTGGATGTGGAACACGGTGATCGTGACCGTGGTGTCGACGTTCGTCTCGCTCGCCGCGAGCGTGCTCGCCGCCTACGCGATCGAGCGGCTGCGCTTCCGCGGCGCGCGCCCCGTCGGCCTCGCGATCTTCCTCGCGTATCTCGTGCCGCCGTCGATCCTGTTCATCCCGCTCGCGGCGATCGTGTTCAAGCTGGGCCTCTTCGACACGCGCTGGGCGCTGATCCTCACCTACCCCACGTTCCTGATCCCGTTCTGCACCTGGCTCCTGATGGGCTACTTCCGCTCCATCCCCTACGAGCTCGAGGAATGCGCGCTGATCGACGGCGCGACGCGCTGGCAGATCCTGACGCGCATCATGCTGCCGCTCGCGGTGCCGGGGCTGATCTCGGCGGGGATCTTCGCGTTCACGCTCTCGTGGAACGAGTTCATCTACGCGCTGACGTTCGTCTCCTCGTCGGAGGTGAAGACCGTGCCGGTCGGGGTCGTCACCGAGCTGGTCGAGGGCGACGTCTATCACTGGGGCGCGCTCATGGCGGGGGCGCTGCTCGGGTCGCTGCCGGTCGCGGTCCTCTATTCCTTTTTCGTCGAGTACTACGTCTCCGGGATGACGGGCGCGGTCAAGGAGTAAACGCGGGAATGAGCCTCGACTTCGAAGAGCGGACCGCGATCGTCACCGGCGGCGCGCAGGGCATCGGCGCGGCGATCGCGAAGCGCCTCGAGGCGCAGGGCGCGGCGGTGCGCGTCTGGGACACGGGCGGGTCGCCCGCGGTCGACGTCGCCGACCCGGCGTCGGTCGAGCGCGCGACGAGGAGCGCGCTCGCCGACTTCGGCCGCATCGACATCCTCGTCAACAACGCCGGCATTTCCGGGCCGAACCGGCCGACCGTGGACTATCCCGTCGAGGACTGGGAGCGCGTTCTGCGCGTCAACCTCACCGGGACCTTCCTCTGCTCGCGCGCGCTCGCTCCGCGCATGGTCGACGCCGGCTACGGCCGCATCGTCAACATCGCCTCGGTCGCGGGCAAGGAAGGCAACCCGAACGCCGCCGCGTACTCCGCGTCGAAGGCCGGCGTGATCGCGCTGACCAAGTCGATGGGCAAGGAGCTCGCGCGGACGGGCGTCCTCGTGAACTGCGTCGCGCCCGCCGCGGCGAAGACCGCGATCCTCGAGCAGATGACGCCGCAGCACGTCGACTACATGCTCTCGAAGATCCCCATGGGACGCTTCGTCGCGGTCGACGAGATCGCGGCGCTCGTGTGCTGGCTCGCGTCCGAGGAGTGCTCGTTCTCGACCGGGGCGGTGTTCGACATCTCCGGAGGAAGGGCGACGTACTGATGAAAGTCGTGATCACGGGAGGCGGCGGGTTCCTGGGCGCGAAGCTCGCGCGAGCGCTGCTCGCGCGCGGCGCGCTCGCCGCCGGGAAGATCGACCGCGTCGTCCTCGCCGACCAGGCGTTTCCGGATCTGCCGAAAGACCCGAGGCTCGAGAAGCTCGCGGGCGACGTGTCCGACCCGGCGTTCGTGGCGCGCGCGATCACGCCCGACACGCGCGCGATCTTCCACCTCGCCGCGGTCGTCTCGGGCGCGGCCGAGGCCGACTTCGACCTCGGCATGCGCGTGAACCTCGGCGGCACGCGCGCCGTGCTCGAGCAGGCGCGCAAGTGCGCCTCGCCCCCGCGGCTCGTGTTCGCGAGCTCGGTCGCCGCATTCGGCGGCGAGCTGCCCGACGTGCTCGACGACGCGACGGCGCCGACGCCGCAGACCTCCTACGGCACGCAGAAGGTGATCGGCGAGCACCTGGTCTCCGACTACTCGCGCAAGGGACTCCTCGACGGGCGCTCGCTGCGCCTGCCGACCATCGTCGTGCGCCCGGGAAAGCCGAACGCGGCCGCGTCGTCGTTCGCGAGCGCGGTCGTGCGCGAGCCGCTGAACGGCGTGCCCTACGAGTGCCCGCTGCCGCCCGAGACCGCGGTGTGGCTGCTCTCGCCGCGCCGCGCGGTCGACGCCTTCGTCCACGCGCTCGAGCTCGCGCCTTCGGCGTGGCGCGAAGGCCGCGTGGTGAACCTGCCCGGGATCACGGCGACGGTCGCCGAGATGATCGAGGCGATGACGCGCATCGCCGGTCCCGCGCCCGCGAAGCGCGTCAGCTTCCGGGTCGACCCGCGCATCGACGCCATCGTGCGCACCTGGCCGGTGCGCTTCGCCACGCCGCGCGCGATCGCGATGGGCTTCAAGGCCGACCCCGACGTCGACACCGTGATCCGCGACTACGTCGCCGACGAGGGCGTGGAGCCGGCGCCTTAGCGCTGCGGCGGGTAGACGATCCTGCCGCCCACCACCGTCATCACCGACTCGATGGTTCCGATCTCGCCGACAGGCACCGTGAGGTAGTCCTTCGACAGCACCGCGAAGTCGGCGAGCTTGCCGACCTCGAGCGAGCCGCGCTCGCGCTCCGCGTGCGCAAGCCACGCGCTCCCGAGCGTATACATGCGCAGCGCGTCCTCGCGCGAGGGCGTCTCCGACGCGTCGCGCAGCGCGACGCCGCCGACGGTCTTGCCGTCCTGCATCCACTGCAGCGCGGCCCAGGGGTTGTAGCTCGAGACGCGGTGCGCGTCGGTGCCCGCGCCGATGCGCACGCCGATCTTCTTCGCAGTGACCAGCGGCGGCATGCGCCGGACCGCGTCGGCGCCTTTCTCCTTCAGCTGGCGCTCGCCCTCGTAGTACATCGTCGCGTCCTGCACCGCCCAGGCGACGCCGAGCGACTTCATCCGCCCGAGCGACTCGGGCGAGGCGTCGTTCAGGTGCGCGATGGCCCAGCGCAGCGGCGCGATCGGCGTCTCGCGGTCGACCCGCTCGAAGGCGTCGAGCAGCACGCCCACCGAGCGGTCGTTGTTCCAGTGCAAGTTCACGCTCATGCGGTTCTGCGCCGCCCAGCGCAGGATCTCGAACAGGCGCTCGCGCGCGGCGTCGTCGGGCGCGTCGACGTTGTACGCGCCCCAGAACACGTTCTCGCCGAGCCCGTTGAAGCGCAGCCACTCGTCGCCGAGGCCCATCGGCATGAGCTGCGTCATCGCCTTGAAGTCGTCGAGCTCGCGCCCCCGGTCCTGCGCGAAGTACGAGTACGCGACGCGCAGCGTGAGTCCCCCTTCGCGCCAGACCTTGAACAAGGCCTGGTACGCGGCGGGATACATCCCGAAGCCGCCCGGGTCGATCACGCCGGTGAGACCCAGCCGGTTCAGCTCGGCGAAGAACTTCTTCGTGCCCTCGACCTGCTGCTCGAGCGTCGGCTTCGGGAGCTTCGCGAACAGCGCGACGATCGTGCCGGGCGAGCCGGCGACGCCGCCCGTCGGCCTGCCCGCGGCGTCGCGCTCGAGGCGCCCGTTCGCCGGGACGTCCTTGTCCTCGGCGATCCCGAGCGCCTGCAGGCCCTTCGGCGTGAGGATCGCCCAGTCGTACAGGAGCTGCACGTAGACCGGGTTCCCGGGCGCCGCGGCCGCGAGCTCGGCCTGGCTCGGCCGGCGCTTCTCGCGGAACTGCTCGGGCGTCCAGCCGCCCGCGACGATCAGCCAGTCGCCGGGCCGCGCGACCGCCGCCGCCGCGCGCAGCCGTCCGAGCGCCTCGTCGAGGCTCCTCGCGCCGATCCAGTTCACCTCGGTCGCGAACGAGAGCGCCGCGCGGATCGCGTGGATGTGCGAGTCGATCAGCCCGGGCACCGCCGTGCGACCCTTGAGGTCGACGATGCGCGTGTTCCGGCCTTCCCAGTCCTTCAGGTCGGGAGCCCCGGCGGAGTCGGAGAGCGCGACGACGCGCCCGTCCTTCACCGCCATCGCCTTGCGCACCGAGGACTTCGCATCGAGCGTGACGATCCTGCCGTTCACGAAGATCGTGTCGGCGGTGCGATCGCCGGGCGCCGCGTGGGCCGCGGCGGCGCAGACCAGGAGCGCGGCGACGAGCGGCTTCACGGCGCGCGCCCTAGTGCCGGTACATGTAGCCGAGGTACGCCGCGGAGAACTCCGAGCGCGTCGGCCGGTGGTCGTTGTTCGAGTGGTAGAACTGGAACGACTGGTCGACCGAGAGCGTCACGTAGTGCTCCGACACGACGTTCCACATCCAGCCCAGGCCCGCGAGGACGCCGAGGCCGCCGGCGTGGCGCTTGTCGACGCCGTCGTCCACGACCATGCCCGAGTAGCCGAGGCCGGCGCGCACGAAGAAGCCGCGCTCGGCCGGGAGCCACGTCAGCGTCGCGAGGACGTTGTCGATGTTCGTGTTCGCGTCGTTGCCGTTGATCTTCGCGGTCTTGCCGACGCCCGACACCGAGAGGCCGACCAGCGTCTTCGGGTCGAGCTGCACGCCGCCCTCGACGCGGTAGGCGCCGAGCACCGACTTGTCGGTCGCGCCCGGCATGCCCTCGTCGAAGTTGAGCGTGCGGCCGTCCTGGCGGTAGTGCGCGTTGATGCCGAGGCCGAGACCGGCGCCCGCGTACCACTTCGACCAATCGATGTTCTGGGCCACGGCGGCGGGTGTGACCGCGGCGAGGACCAGCGTGAGGGCGTAGCGACGAACGATGCGCATGCGTTTCTCCCCGGTGACCATGTTCAGCACTTTTCCATGCAATACGCGCGGCACTGCAGGACGAAGGTGTCGCGCTTGCCGGCGCCGACCGCGCGCTCGCGGCCGTCGCAATACTGCTCGCAACCCTTCGCCTTGCACAGGTGCGCGTGCGCATGGCCGTGCAGCTCGCGGAAGCGGTCGGGCGGCGGCGCGCTGCCCGCGGCGGGAGCCATCGGCGTGGCCGGGCCCGACAGCGGATCGACCGCCGGCGCCGGCGTGCCCAAGCTCGACCCGCCGGCGCCGCCGCCGATCGGGGTCGACAGGATCGGGGTCGAGGAAGCCCCGGGGGCCGGAGCGCCCGAGGGCGCGGGCGACGGCGACGGCGTGGGCGTGGGCGACGGGAAGGGCGAGCCGCCCGATCCGGGAGGACCGCCGTGCGCCCCGCCGCTCTTCCCTTGTGCGAAGGCGAACGAAGCCGCGAGCGACAGCGACAGGACCGCGACGAGCAGCGAGCGCTTCATGCGCCTCCCTGGATGGCTTTTCTTGTGCCGTGATCTTACGCCGTCGGCGGCCGCTTGGGTCGCCGGGCCGCGGCGGCGGCCCGGCGTAAGATGCGGCGGAATTCACGGAGGCATGCCATGAACAAGGCCAGGCTGGAAGCGTTCACGGACGGCGTCATCGCCGTCATCATCACCGTCCTCGTGCTCGAGATGAAGGTCCCGCACGACGCCGGTCCGGGCGCGCTCGCGCCGCTCGCGCCGGTGTTCGCGAGCTACGTGCTCTCGTTCGTCTTCGTCGGCATCTACTGGGCCAACCACCATCACCTGTTCCACGCGGTGCACCGGGTGAAGGGCTCGATCCTGTGGGCGAACCTGCACCTGCTGTTCTGGCTCTCGCTCGTGCCCTTCGTGACCGGGTGGATGGACGAGAACCACTTCGCCGCGCTGCCGGTCGCGGCCTACGGGGTGGTGCTGCTCGGCGCGGCGATCGCCTATACCATCCTCACGCGCGCGCTGCTCTCGGTCCACGACCGCGAGTCGCTGCTCGCGCGCGCGCTCGGGCGCGACGCGAAAGGCTGGATGTCGCTCGCGCTGTACCTGTGCGCGGTGCCGCTCGCGTTCGTGCAGCCGATGATCTCGTGCGGAATCTACGTGCTGGTCGCGGCGATCTGGCTCGCCCCGGACCCGCGCTTCGAGAAGCTGCTCGGGGACAAGGCCTAGGCCGCGTCCTCGCCCACGGTGAGGCGGCGGCGCAGGCGGATGACGTTTCCGGTGACGCGCGCGTGGCGCAGCAGGTTGCGCGAGCGGCGCGCGACCGAGTGCAACCGGTGCGAAGCCTCGGTCGCCGCCCCGGCCGCGTGGCGCCGCGCCGAGACGTCGCGCAGGTGATCGAACACGTCGCGGCAGGCCTCGGGCGCGGGCAGCGCCTCGGCGGGACGCGAGAAGTAGAAGCCCTGCAGGAGGTCGGCGCCCGCGTCGATCGCGCACAGCGCCTGGTCCTCGGTCTCGATGCCCTCGACGCAGACGCTGGCCCCGCTGTCCTGCAGCACCTCGACGATGCCCGCGAGCATGCGCCGCGCGACGCCGTTGGTGGACAGGCGCCGCGTCATCTCGCGGTCGATCTTGACGATGTCGGGCTTCAGGCGCCAGACGCGGTCGAAGTTCGACTGGCCGGCGCCGAAGTCGTCGACCACGATACGGCACCCGATGTCACGGTAGAAGGCGGCCGCTTCCGCGAGGCGCTCCTCGCACGGCCCGGGCCACTCGGTGAGCTCGACCGCGACGCGCCCGGTGTCGAGCCCGCACGACTCGAGCACCTCGGCGAACACGCCGGCGAAGCGCGGCTCGATCACGCGGCACGGGTCGAGGTTGAGGAACAGGCTGGAGCGCTCCTCGCCGAGCTTCATGAATTTCTCGATCTGGATGGTGCGGCAGCGGCGGTCGAGGTCGGCGCGCGCCGCGCCCTCGGGGACGCTCGTGAACAGCTGGATCGGCTCGATCGCGAGGCCGTCCTCGCGGGTCGCGCGGATCAGCGCCTCGTAGCCGATCGGGCGGCGCTCGGAGGCGCTGAAGATCGCCTGGAAATGGCTCGAGAGCCGCACCGCGTGCGAGCCCGGGCCCAGGGCCGTCCAGCCCAGGCGCCAGGACGCTAGATCGAGCAGCTTCACGATGGCTCTCCGCCGACTTGTTGCAGGGCTACCCAGCAACGGCCGTGCCATGGGGCCGGAAAGGGGCTTACATCGCGTTTACACCGGACGGGCGTGAAATATTGCCCGGCAAAGGCCCGCGCGCGTCGCCGGCCGGCGACACAAGCGGCGGGACACCGACAGCCGCCGGCGGGGGCTAGGTGGTCGCGCCCTCGCGCCGGGCCAGGGCCTTGCGCAGGGCGTCGGCCAGCTCGTGCGGCGAGAACGGCTTGAGCAGCACGACCTCGTCGGAGGCGAGCTTCTGCAGCTCGTTCGAGTAGCCGGTCATGAGCACGACCGGCAGGTGCGGATGGCGGTCGCGCACGTAGCCGAGCACCTCGATGCCCGAGAGACCGCCGGGCATCACGATGTCGGTGAGCACGAGGTCGAAGTTGCGCGCGTCGCGCTCCAGGCGCAGCACCGCGGCGTTGCCCGACTCGACGCGGCGCACCTCGCAGCCGAGGAACTCGAGCAGCTGGCGCGTCGTCTCGGCGACGTCGTCGTTGTCCTCGACGATGAGCACGCGGTGGCGCAGATCCTCGCCCGCGGGCAGCCGCGGCTCGGCGTCCTTCTCCTTCACCGGCTCGCCGCTCGCCTCGAGATACAGGCGCACGGTCGTGCCGACGCCCTGCTGGCTCTCGATCGTGACCGTGCCGCCCGACTGCTGGCAGAACCCGTACACCTGCGACAGGCCGAGGCCCGTGCCCTTGCCGATGGGCTTGGTCGAGAAGAACGGCTCGAACACGCGCTCGCGCACGTCCTCGGGGATGCCGGTGCCCGTGTCCGCGACCGACAGCACGACGAAGTCGCCTTCCAGGCCCGGAGCCTCGCCGCGCTTCGCGTTCCTCGCCGTCACGTACAGCTCGCCGCGCTCGGTCATCGCGTCGCCCGCGTTGACCGCGAGGTTGAGCAGCGCGAGCTCGAGGCCCGCGCGATCGACGCGCACCGGCGCGGTGCCCGCGTCGACGTCCTGCTTCACCGAGATCCTCGATCCGAGCGCGGGCTTCATCAGCTCGACGAGCTGCGGCAGCTCGTCCTGGAGCCGGATCAGCTCCGGGTTCACCGCCTGCCGGCGCGAGAACGCGAGCAGCTGGCGCGTGAGCTTGGTGCCCGACTCGACCGCGCGCTCGATCGCCGCGATGCGCGGCGCGATCGGCGCCGTCGGGTCGCCGCGGCGGAGCAGGTAGGCGTTGTTGTTGATGATCATGAGCAGGTTGTTGAAGTCGTGCGCCACGCCGCCGGTGAGCCGGCCGAGCGCCTCGAGCTTCTGCTGCTGCAGCAGGGCGTGCTCGGCGCGCATGCGCCGCGCCGATTCCGCGCTCGCCGTCCGGGCGTGCGCGAACGCGCGCTTCGCGCGCTGCAGGGCCACCCAGGCGAGGCTCACGAGGCCGGCGGCGATCGCGAGCGTGATGAGGGCGAGCGCCGCGAGCTCGCCGCGCCATTCCGCGGCTGTCGCCTCCGGGTGACGCGCCGCGAAGATCCACGCCGCGCCGGCGAAGAACAGCGTCGGGACGACGGCCGCGGCGGCGAGCGAGACCTTCAGGCGGCGGACGAGGTCGGGCCGGTCGTCGCCGGCCGCGGCGTCGGCGGCATCGTGGTCGGGCGCGCGCGCGCCCTGGACCGCGTCACTGCTCAATATGGATCCCCGGTTTTTGCACGCTGTCTTTGGGTGCCGTTTGGACCGAAAAGTTCGGCCAGCCGGGCGCAAGCATACCCGCTTTGGGGTGGGAAAGTCTCCTCCCCCGCCGCACGCCTGTCATCTTCGGGGCGTAAACAAGGTGCACCGTCCCGAGGAGGAAAACCATGCTTCGCGCCCTCGCCCTCGCCCTCGCCGCCCTGCTCGCCGGCTGCGCCAGCACCACGCCGACCGAGGAAGGCATGATCCCGGCCTTCACCGTGCGCGGCGTGCGCGGGCCCGTGCATCCCGAGGCGGTCGCGATCGAGGTGAAGGACGGCGGCCGCATCCCCGGTCCCGCGTTCCGCCAGGCGCTCGCCGACGCGGTGACGATGTCGCGCGTGTTCTCGCGCGTCGCTCCGTCGGGGCCTTACGTCCTCTCGGTGACGGTGAACCGGCTCGAGGTCCCGGAGAGCCGGTTCAACATCAACCTCGCGCCGACGGTGCGCATGGAGGCGGCCTGGACGCTACGGCGCGCCGGCACGCGCGCGGCGGTGTGGCAGGCGACCGTGCGCTCCGAGTCGACGTCCCAGCCGTCCGACACGCTCGACGGCAAGGCGCGGCTGCGCATGGCCATCGAGGGCGCGGCGCGCGAGAACATCGCCGCCGGGCTCGCGCGCCTCGCGAAAGCGAGCCTCGCGCCCGCGCGCGCCGAGGGGGACGCGGCGCCCCCGGATGCGGCGACGGTCTCGATCGCGCCGTACGCGGGCGAAAACCGGCTCGAGGAAACTTCGCTCGAGCCGGGACGCTGACGCGTCGACGCGCGCGTTCAGTCGGCGCGGATCCCGGCGTCCTTCACGACCTTCTTCCACAGCGCGGCGTCCGAGCGCAGCGTGCGCGCGAACTCCTCGGGCGTTCCGCCCGCGGGCTCGGCGCCCTGCGCGACGAGCTGCTCGCGCATCGCGGGCTCGCGCACGATCTTCGTCGCCTCGGCCGCGAGCCGCGCCACCACGGCGCTCGGCGTTCCCGCGGGCGCGAGCAGGCCGTACCACGGCGAGAGCTCGTATCCCGGAACGCCGGCCTCGGCGACGGTCGGCACGTCGGGCAGCTCGGGCGAGCGCCGCGCGCCCGTGACGGCGAGCGCGCGCAGCTTGCCCGAGCGGATGTGCGGCAGCACGGTCGGGATCCCGAGGAAGGCTATCTGCACCTGGCCGCCGACGAGGTCCGCGGTCGCGGGTCCCGTGCCCTTGTAGGGGACGTGCGTGAGCTGCACGCCCGCCATCACCGCGAACAGCGCCGCGGCGAGGTGCGGCGTGCTGCCCGTGCCGCCCGAGGCGTAGTTGATCGCGCCGGGCTTCTGCTTCGCGAGCGCGACCAGGTCCTTCACCGATTTCGCGGGGAATGACGGATGCGCGACCAGCGCGTTCGGCGCGACCGCCATGATCGTGACCGGCGCGAAATCGCGCATCGTGTCGTAGGGCACCTTGCCGAGCAGGGGGTTGATGATCAGCGCGCCCGGCCCGACCGAGACCAGCGTGTAGCCGTCGGGCGCGCTCTTCGCGACCGAGTCGGTGCCGATGTTGCCGCCCGCGCCGGGGCGGTTCTCGACCACGATCGGCTCGCCGAGCGTCTCGCCCAGGCGCTTGCCGACCATGCGCACGATGATGTCGTTCGGGCCGCCGGCGGGATACGGAACGACGACGTGCACCGGGCGCGAGGGCCAGCCCTGGGCCGAAGCACCGGAGGCGGCGAGCGCGAGCAGCGCGCTGACAAACGCGCGAAATTGCGTCATAGTCTTGCCCCTGCGATCGAAGTAGCCCCGATGTTAGCCGACCGGAGACCCCGAGTGAAACTGCGACTGGCCTGCCTCGCCTTGGCGCTGCTGTCCCCGCCCGCGACGGCGCAGTATCCGAACCGCCCCATCCACATCGTCGCGCCTTTCCCCGCGGGCGGCGGCTACGACTTCCTCTCGCGCCTGCTCGCCGCCGAGATGACGAAGACCTTCGGCCAGCCGGTCGTGGTCGAGAACAAGTCGGGCGCGAACGGGAACATCGGCACCGATTTCGTCGCGAAGAGCCCGGCGGACGGCTATACCCTGCTGATGGGCGGCAACAGCCCGCTCGCGCTCAACGTCGGCCTGTACCCGAAGCTGCCCTACGATCCGGCGAAGGACTTCGACGCCGTCTCGCGCGTCGCGACGCAGCCCAACCTGCTCGCCGCGAACCCGGGGAAGCTCCCGGTGAAATCGGTGGCCGAGCTGGTGAAGTACGCGAAGGCCAATCCCGGCAAGGTCGCGTACGGCTCGAACGGCAACGGCAGCCCGCAGCACCTCGCCGCGGAGCTCCTGAAGCGCATGGCCGGCATCGACCTCGTGCACGTGCCGTACAAGGGCGCGGCGCCCACCGCGCAGGCGCTGCTCGCGGGCGAGGTGTCGATCGCGTTCAACATCATCCTGCTGCCGCTGCCGTACGTGCAGTCGGGGCGGCTCAACGGGCTCGCGGTCGCGAGCTCGCATCGCTCGCCGCTCGCGCCGACCCTGCCGACGATGGCCGAGCTCGGCTACCCCATCGACATCGACACCTGGTACGGGCTGGTCGCGCCCGCGGGGACGCCGAGGGAGGCGATCGCGAAGCTGAACGCAGAGACCGTGCGCATCCTCGCGCTCCCCGACCTGAAGGAAAAGACGCGCAGCCAGGGAATCGAGCTCGGCTCCTCGACCCCCGAGGCGTTCGCCGCCTTCCTGCGCAGCGACATCGCCAAGTGGTCGAAGGCGATCCGCGAGATGAACATCACCATCGACTAGCTGTCATTCTGAGGAGCGCAGCGACGAAGAATCTGCTTTTTGCGAAAATCGAAGATCAAAAGCAGATCCTTCGCTGCGCTCAGGATGACAAGCCGGAGAAACGCATCATGATCCTCGACGTCTTCAACCATTTCATGCCGAAGTCGATCTTCGACCGGCTCGCGCAGCTCGTCCCCGGGCACGTCGCGCTTTCCGCGTTTCCCGAATTGCCGACGCTGTGGAACGTCGACGCGCGCCTGAGGATGATGGACGAGTTCGGCGATCTCCAGCACGTGATCTCGCTCGCCAATCCGCCGATCGAGATGCTCGGCACGGCCGACAAGACGCCCGAGCTCGCGCGCATCGCGAACGACGGGCTCGCCGACCTGTGCGCGAAGCATCCCGAGCGCTTCCCCACGTTCATCGCGTCGATGCCGATGAACAACGTCGAGGCGTGCGTGGCCGAGGC
>DASRFB010000021.1:0-2308 GCA_035651815.1 Burkholderiales bacterium
CGCGACCTACCTGCCGGTGCTCGCGGCGCAGCGGATCGATGCCGAGCGTCTTGCTGCCGACGCCGCGGCGCGCGGCTGGACGAGTGAGGCGGAGCGCCACCGCCGGCTCATCGAGCGGCTCGATCTGCACATCGCGCGGGCTCAGACCGGATGAACGTCGAGACCCGGGCGCGGGTCGAGCGCGCCTGCGCCCAGCTCGCGCGCGCGCGCGAGCCGATCACCTTCGTCGCCGTCGCCGAGCGGGCCGGCGTCGGTCGCGCCACGCTCTATCGCGACCCGACGTTGCGGGCTCTTGTGAACGAATACCGCCAGCGCGCAGGCGATGCCCACACCCTCAGCGGTCTTGCCAGCCAGGTCGAAGGTCTGCGCACCTCGGTCGAGGCGATCGCGACCAAGGTCCGTCGCCACGACGAGCGGCTTCGCAGTCTCGAGCCGAAGCGGCGGACGTCCCGGTCGAGATTAGCCGGTTAACCCGGGTACATCAGCTGGAGCGAGTACGAGCGGAACCTTGGGCGTCTCCACGAGAACGCCCAGGCCATGGGCGCCGACCGGCGCAAGAGCCCGCCGCGCGAGGGCCCCGCCCTCCTGCAGGGCCTGGTCATCTGCGGGCGCTGCGGCACCCGGATGAGCGTGCGCTATCACCAGGTGCGCGGCGAGATCACTCCCGAGTACGTCTGCCAGCGCGACGGCGTCGAGCACGCCCGGCCGCTCTGCCAGCGCATCGTCGGCGGCGGCATCGACCGGTCCATCGGTGAGCTCGTGATCTCCTCCGTCACCCCGCTCGCGCTCGAGGTGACCCTCGCGGTCCAAGAGGAGCTGCGCAGCCGCGCCGAAGAGGCCGATCGTCTCCGTCGTCAGCAGGTCGAGCGCGCGCGGTACGGGGCGGAGCTCGCGCAACGGCGCTATCTGCGCGTCGACCCCGACAACCGCCTGGTCGCCGATTCTCTCGAGGCCGAGTGGAACGCCAAGCTGCGCGCGCTCGCGGCGGCACAGGAAGAGTACGGGCACCAGCGCGCCGCCGACGGCCTTGGCGTCGGCTCATCGGCCCGTGCCGAGATCCTGGCTCTCGCGACAGACCTGCCGCGCCTGTGGCGCGATGAGCGGACGCCGCAGCGCGAGCGCAAGCGTCTTCTCCGCCTCATCGTCGAGGACGTGACCTTGACGCGCACCGAGCGGATCCTCGTGCAGGTCCGCTTCAAGGGTGGCGCGACGCGCACGCTCGAGCTGCCGCTGCCGCTCGGCGCGGCGCAGCTGCGCAAGATCGACCCGGTGGTCGTGCGCGAGATCGACCGCCTCATCGACGATCACACCGATGGCGAGATCGCCGAGCTGCTCAACGCCCGCGGCCTGCGTCCGGGCGTCGCCGATCGCTTCAGCCTCAGCATCGTGGCCGCGATGCGGCACGCGTACCGCCTCGAGGACCGCTTCACCCGCCTGCGCCGACGGGGGATGCTCACCCTCGCGGAGATCTCCCGTCTCCTGGGGGCCGATCCGAGCACGGTCAAGGTCTGGGCGCTCCGGGGTCACATCCCCTCGCAGGTGTACAACGACAAAGGCCAGCGGCTCTTCGAGCGGCCCGCCCGCTTGCACCGGCCCTGCCAGTGGTGCGGCCATCCCATCCCTGCCCGTCCGGCCCTCCGCCGCGGCAAGAAGTGGTGCAGCCAGCGCTGCTGCCTCGCGGCATACAACAGCCGCAAGAGGGCCACGAGGGAGGCGATCCAAGACGCTCTCCCCTCAGATCGAAGGAATGAGGTGCAGTCGGTTGCATAAGCCTTATCCCTCGGGCGCCGCGGCCGAGCGGGGATCACCGCCACGCCGTAGTGGGCGGCCATCTCGGCGTACGTCGCGTTGAGGATGGGCTCGTAGCGGTGGGCCTTGGTGACGCCGGTGCGCGGGTTGTCGGGGACCACGATGCGCGTCACCCCACCCCAGCTCTCGAAGGCATCGATGTGCCCGCTGATCCAGTGTTCGAGCTCCTGCGAGCGGAAGGCCTCGGCGTACGTGTGGTTCGAGGCGCCGAGTACCGCGACGAAGATCTGCGCGTCGAACGCGACCTCGCCGCTTGTGGGATCGATGATCGGCACGGTCTGTCCGGCCCAGTCGACAAAGCACCGCTCGCCGGCCCTGTGCTCCTGGCGCATGACGAGATCGAGCGTTCGGCGCCAGGCGTGGTAGTGGCGGCAGAACTGGCTGTACTGGTATCCGTCGGGGTGCTGCTCCTTGTACTCCAGGTGCAGGAGCGCGAGCGTGACGTTCTTCTTGCTGCGCAGCTCGCGGTCGAGCGCGGCCCAGTCCGGCAGCGGGCGCG